>NZ_JBKGUA010000001.1:0-568970 GCF_046543485.1 Paraburkholderia sp. EG304
CCGCCATGCGGCAGTTCGCGATCCTCTACGAGGATCGCTTCACACGACCCAACAGCTAGAATGAAATTGATCGCCTGCCACGCCTGAAATGTTCAGACGCCTTGCACACAAAAATTCAGACACTCCCCAAAAAAGCGCCGCCCCCACCGGGGCATATAATGTCCCCCGAACTGCGCTCCGCGAAAAAAATGCCCGACCTCCTCTCCAATCTGAACCCCGAACAACACGCCGCCGTAACGCTCCCGAACGAGCCCGCCCTGATCCTGGCGGGCGCCGGCAGCGGCAAAACCCGCGTCCTGATCACCCGCATCGCGTGGCTGATCCAGCAAGGCCTCGCGTCCCCCGCGACCGTCCTCGCGGTGACCTTCACCAACAAAGCCGCCCGCGAAATGATGGCGCGCCTCTCGGCGCTCTTGCCGATCGACACGCGCGGCATGTGGATCGGCACGTTCCACGGCCTGTGCAACCGGATGCTGCGCGCGCATCACCGCGACGCCGGGCTGCCCGCCACGTTCCAGATCCTCGATACCGCGGACCAGCTGTCGGCGATCAAGCGCCTGATGAAGGGCCTCAACATCGACGACGAAAAGTACCCGGCGAAAAACCTCCAATACTTCATCAACAACGCGAAAGAGCAGGGCCTGCGCCCCAAAGACGTCGACGCCACCGACAACTTCAACCGCAAGTTCGTCGAGCTCTACGAAGCCTACGATCAGCAATGCCAGCGCGAAGGCGTCGTCGATTTCCCCGAGCTGCTGCTGCGCTGCTACGAGCTGCTCGCGCACAATCCGCCGCTGCGCGCGCATTACCAGGCGCGCTTCAGGCACATCCTCGTCGACGAGTTTCAGGACACCAACAAGCTGCAATACGCGTGGCTCAAGCTGCTCGCGGGCCAGCACAACGCGATCTTCGCGGTCGGTGACGACGACCAGTCGATCTATGCGTTCCGCGGCGCGAACGTCGGCAACATGCGCGACTTCGAGCACGAGTTCAACGTGCGCAATCTGATCAAGCTCGAGCAGAACTATCGCTCGCACGGCCATATTCTCGATGCGGCGAACCAGCTGATCGCGAACAACTCGCGCCGGCTCGGCAAGAATCTGCGCACCGACGCAGGCCACGGCGAACCGGTGCGCGTCTACGAATCGGCGACCGATTCGCAGGAGGCCGGCTGGATCGTCGAAGAGATTCGCGCGCTCATCAACAACGGCCTGTCGCGCAGCGAGATCGCGGTGCTCTACCGCAGCAACGCGCAGTCGCGCACGATCGAGCACACGCTCGTCAATGCGGGCATCGCGTACCGCGTGTACGGCGGCCTGCGCTTTTTCGAGCGTCAGGAAGTCAAGCACGCGCTCGCGTACCTTCGCCTGATCGACAACCCGAACGACGACACCGCGTTCGGCCGCGTCGTCAATTTCCCGACCCGCGGCATCGGCGCGCGTTCGATCGAACAGCTCGCCGACGCGGCGCGTCTGTACAACTGCTCGATGGCCGCGGCGATTCCGTACGTCGCTGGCAAGGCGGGCTCGAGTCTCGCCGCGTTCGCGAACCTGGTCGGCAAGATGCGCGCCGACACGCAGCAGATGAGCCTGCCGGAGACCGTCGAGTACGTGGTCCGCGCGAGCGGTCTCGCCGACTTCTATCAGAACGAGCGCGAAGGCCAGGAACGGCTCGAGAACTTGCAGGAACTCGTCAACGCGGCCGCCGCGTTCGTCAGCGAGGAAGGCTACGGGCTCGATACGCCTGCGCGTTCGATCCCGCTGCGCCCGGGCGCCAGCGCCGCGCCCGAACTCGCGGTCGCGACCGACGATCCGAACACGGTGGTTCTCGACGCCCCGGGCATCGCCGATCCCGCGCAAAACCCCGACACGATGACGCCGCTCGCGGGCTTCCTGTCGCACGCGTCGCTCGAAGCGGGCGACAACCAGGCGCAGGCCGGCCAGGAAGCGGTGCAACTGATGACGGTGCACGCGGCAAAGGGGCTCGAATTCACCGCGGTGTTCATCACCGGTCTCGAAGAAGGGCTGTTCCCGCACGAGAACAGCGCGATGGAGGCGGACGGCCTCGAAGAAGAGCGGCGCCTGATGTATGTCGCGATCACGCGCGCGAAGGAGCGGCTGTATCTGTCGTTCGCGCAGAGCCGGATGCTGCACGGTCAGACCCGCTACAACATCCGCTCGCGTTTCTTCGACGAATTGCCGCAGGAAACGCTGAAGTGGCTCACGCCGAAGGTCGAGGCGGGCTCGCGCTGGGGCGGTCGCTCGGACAACGCCGGCTACGGGCGCGACTGGTTTGCGCGGCCGGGCTACGGCGGCGGTTCGGCGGCCGCGGTGACTTCTGCGCCGGCGCCGGCCTTCGCGAACGAGCAACGCGCGGCCGAAACGGGCTTCCGCGTCGGCCAGCAGGTGTTCCACACGAAGTTCGGCGAAGGCACGATCACCGCGCTCGAAGGCAACGGCGCCGACGCGAAAGCGCAGGTCCGCTTCAAGCGGCACGGCGAAAAGTGGCTGGCGCTGGCGGTGGCAAAATTGCAGGCGGTCGAATGAGCACGCCCTTGAACCTCAGCCATGGTGCGCGACGACCGCTCGGCATTCTGGCCGCGTTGCCGCAGGAACTCGGCGACCTGATCGAAGCGATGCGCGCCGAGTCCGGCGTGCGCACGGTCAAGTACGGCCAGCGTGACTACCACGTCGGCACCGTGCACGGCACGCCGTGTGTCGTCACGCTCGCGCGCGTCGGCAAGGTCGCGGCGGCCGCGACGGTCAGCGCGCTGATTCACGCGTTCGATGTCGAAGCCGTGGTGTTCACCGGTGTCGCGGGTGGGGTCGGGGTCGATGTGCATGTCGGCGATATCGTCGTCGCGAGCACGCTGATGCAGCACGATCTCGACGCGTCGCCGCTGTTTCCGCGCTTCGAGGTGCCGCTGCTCGGCATGTCGCGCTTTGCCGCCGATGCGGCGCTCGCCGATCGTCTCACGCTCGCATGCGAGCAGTTCGTCGCCGAAGAAGGCGCGGCCTGCGCCGCCCGCTTCGGCACGCGCGAGCCGCGCGTGCATCGCGGCTTGATCGTCAGCGGCGATCAGTTCGTCGCGAGCGCAGCGGCCGTCGCGGCTTTGCGCAACGCGCTGCCCGACGCGCTCGCGGTCGAGATGGAGGGCGCGGCGATCGCGCAGGTCTGCTACGAGTACGGCGTGCTGTGCGCGGTCGTGCGCACGATTTCCGATACGGCCGACGACCACGCGCCCGGATCGTTCATGTCGTTTCTGACCGGCATCGCGGGCACGTATTCGAACGCGATCCTCGCGCGCTTTTTGGGCACGCGGCACGCCGCGGGCTGAGCGCCCGCCGATTCATTTCTTCGTGCCGTCGCCGAGCGCGTCGCGCACCTGCTGTAGCGCGGCCGGATCTTCGATCGTCGGCAGATCTCCGGGCTCGCGTCCCTCGGCGAGCGCCGCGATAGCGCGGCGCAATAGCTTGCCGGAGCGCGTCTTCGGCAGCATCGATACCATCACCACGCGCGCGGGCCGCGCAATCGAGCCGAGATGGCGGTCGACCGTCATCGTCAGCTCGGCGGCGAGCCGCGCGCGCTCGCTCGGATCGCCTTCACTTTGCGCGCCGCGCAACACGACGAAGGCCATCGCCGCCTGACCCTTGACCGGATCGGTTACGCCGACCACCGCGACTTCCGCGACGGCCGCATGGCTCGACAGCGCCTCCTCGATCTCGCGCGTGCCGAGCCGATGGCCCGCGACGTTGATCACGTCGTCGGTGCGGCCGAGGATCGTCACGTAGCCGTCCTCGTCCTGCACGCCCCAGTCGAACGTCGAATAGACCTGCTGGTTCGGCACGCTCGACCAGTAGGTTCCGACGAAGCGCTTGTCGTCGCCCCACACCGTCGACATGCAGCCCGGCGGCAGCGGATAGTCGAGCGTCAGCACGCCTTTCTCGCCGGGCGCGCACGGCTCGCCGGTCAGCTCGTCGCGCACGGTCAGGCTATAGCCGACCGACGGTACGCCCGGCGAGCCGAGCTTGGTCGGCAGTACGTCGATGCCGCGCGGAATCGCGAGCATCGGCCAGCCGGTTTCGGTCTGCCAGTAGTTGTCGATCACCGGCTTGTTCAGCGCGGTCGAGATCCATTCGGCGGTCGGTTCGTCGAGCGGTTCGCCGGCGAGAAACAGCGTGCGCAGGCTCGACAGATCGGCTGCCTTCATCAGCGCCGGGTCCTGCTTCTTCAGCACGCGAATCGCCGTCGGCGCGGTGAACATCAGGTTGATCTTGTGCTGTTCGACGAGGCGCCACCAGATGCCGCCGTCCGGGCGAATCGGCGTGCCTTCGTACATCACCGTGGTCAGCCCCGCGATCAGCGGCGCGTACACGATGTAGCTGTGGCCGACCACCCAGCCGACGTCGGACGCGGTGAACATCGTGTCGCCGGCCTTGCCCTCGAAGATGTATTCCATCGATGCCGCGAGCGCGACCGCATAGCCGCCCACATCGCGCTGCACGCCCTTCGGCTTGCCGGTCGTGCCCGACGTGTAAAGCACGTACGACGGCTCGTTCGATTCGAGCCATTCGCACGGCACGTGGGCGTCGAAGAACTGTTCGCGCAGCGGCTCGTAGGCGACGAGGTAGGGCGCGTTCAGGCGCTCGGGCGCGAGCTGCCGGTCGATCAGCAGCACGTGCGGTGTCTTGTGCTTCGCGCGCGACAGCGCTTCGTCGACGAGCGGCGTGTAGTCGACCACTTTGCCGCCGCGCGCGCCGGCGTCGGCGGTCACGATCAGCACCGGCTTCGCGTCGTCGATCCGCGCGGCGAGGTTCGGCGCCGCGAAGCCGCCGAACACGACCGAGTGGATCGCGCCCAGCCGCGCGCAGGCGAGCATCGCGAACAGTGCCTCGGGGATCATCGGCAGATAGATCAGCACGACGTCGCCGCGCTTCACGCCGAGCGAACGCATGACCGCGGCCATGCGGTTGATTTCGGCGTACAGCTCGGCGTAAGTGTACTGCCGCTCGATGCCGGTTTCGGTCGATACGTAGACCAGCGCGTTTTGCTGTGCGCGCTCGGCCAGATGTCGGTCGACCGCGTTATGACAGAGGTTTGTGCGGCCGCCGACGAACCAGCGCGCGAATGGCGGCTTCGAGCGATCGAGCACGGTGCCGAATGGCGTGTGCCAGTGAATGCGCTGGGCTTCTTCGCGCCAGAAGGCTTCGGGGTGTTCGATCGAGCGGCGGTGGAAATCGCGGTAGCGGGTCATCGGCGGCGATCCTCGTGCGGCGGGAGTGGACGGGGGTGGACGCAAGTTGTGCGCCTGGGGCGGCGCGGGGGATGCACCATTGGCATTGTGCGCCGGAAATTGCTCGGATGCGGGGCGGTTTTCTTTCGTTGGTCTGGCTTCTTTGGCCTTTTCTTGTTGTGTTGTCGGTCAATTAGCGTTGCCCGTGTGCGGGGCATTTGCATGCATCGCATAGCTGACATTTCTGGAACATCGTAGCCAGGAATCGCCTACAGGGCAGAACTTGCACGTGTATTCCCATGAGTGCGCGGTCTGAGCGGCCATCTGCCCGATCCTGTCCCGGTATCCGGGAGATAGCCCGGCATGCCCGCCCGCCTGTCGATGCGGTGCAGTATGAACGCCTCGCACTGGCCGCTTCCCATCTTTGCGAACGGCAAGGGCAGCAACTTGACCTTGAGCGCTCTCGCGACGAGGCACTAACGGGTTGATCCGTGACGGCAAAGGCGGGCCGATGCCGCCTCTCCGTCTGCGTTGCAGTAAAACCGATAGTCAGTTGACGGATATTCGAATCCACATACTTCCGAAAAAACGTCCATCAGACCGATCCGGTTTTCGAAAATCTGTTGTCATCGCGCATTCATTAACATTGCCTGACAGATCTGAAAAGCATGTTGGCCTATCTTCGGAAGATAGCCAAAAAAAGCGTCACGCAAAATGAATAAGAACATTTTCCGGCTGGTATTCAGCCGCTGTCGGGGCATGCTCGTTGCCGTCGCAGAAACAGCCGTCTCCCATGGCCGGACCGGTGACGGCGAAACCCGCGCGCCTTGCACTCCGGTTTCCATCATGCAGTTCGCGATGCGCCACGTGGCCTTTGCCGCGCTGGTACTCGCCGGATTCGCTCCCGCTCTGTCGGACGCGCAGATCGTCCCCAATGGCGCGAACGGGCCGAACGTGATCAGTACGGCGAACGGATTACCACAGGTGAACGTGAACCGGCCCTCTGGGAGTGGTGGCGTATCACTGAATAGCTATTCGCAATTTGACGTCTCGCGTTCAGGCGCGATTCTGAACAATTCACCCGTGATGACGGGCACCCAGCAGGCCGGGCAGATCAACGGCAACCCGAACTTCGGGGCGAACCAGGCTGCGCGCATCATCGTGAACCAGGTCAACAGCAGCGCGGCGAGTCAGATCAACGGCATGCTCGAAGTGGCAGGACAACGCGCAGAGGTGGTGATCGCTAACGGTTCCGGCATTTCGGTGAACGGCGGCGGGTTTCTGAATACCTCGCGCGCCATTCTGACGACCGGTACGCCGAACTTCGCACCCGATGGTTCGCTCACCGGTTTCAATGTGACGCGTGGCAACATCACCGTGCAGGGAGCGGGACTCGACGGCTCGACGGTGGATCAGGTTGACCTGCTGGCCCGAGCGGTGCAGGTCAATGCGGAGATATACGCCGGAAAGAGCCTGAATGTTATCACCGGTGCAAATCAGATCGGTCACGACTCACTGGCGTTCACGCCGATTGCAGGCGACGGACCCGCACCGGCCGTCTCGATCGATGTGAGCCAGCTGGGCGGCATGTACAGCGGGCGTATTTTTCTGGCGAGCAACGAGTACGGTGTAGGTGTTTCGAACCAGGGCGTAATCGCCGCGCAGGCGGGCGACCTGACGCTGCAATCGAACGGCCTGCTGTCCCTCACCGGAAAGACCAGCGCGAGCGGTAATCTTGCCGCCACCGCTGCCGATATCCAGAACAGCGGCACGACCTACGCGCAGCAAAGCGCGACGCTTTCGGCCAGCGGTACGGTCACGAACAGTGGTATGGCGGCCGCGCAGCAGAATACGACTGTCAACGCCGCCAGCGTGAATTCAACCGGCACGCTCGCGGCGGGCGTGAACGGCGACGGCTCGCTCGCGCAGACGGGCGACCTGAATATCAGCGCATCCGGCGCGGTGACGGCAACCGGCCGCAATGTGGCGGGCGGCAATGCGAGCGTGAGCGGCGCGGCGGTCAATCTCGCGGGCGCGACCAATTCGGCGAATGGCGCGCTTTCACTCGCTGCGAACAACGGTGACCTGAACCTGTCGGGTGCGACCACGACGGCGGGCGGCACGCTCGACGCTCGCGCGGCGGGCACACTCACGAACGACAGCGGCGCAATGTCGTCGGGCGGCGCACAGACCATCACGGCTGGCGCACTCTCGAACCGCAACGGCCAGATCGTTTCGGGTGGTCCGCTGACGGCTAACGTAACAGATGCTGTGTCGAACGCGGGCGGCACGATGCAGGCGGCGGGGGCGCTAACGGCGAACGCAGGCAGCCTCGACAATACGGCAGGACACATCGCCTCACTGAGCGGCGATGGCCTGAGCGTCTTCACGGCGGGCCTGCTGAACAACGGCGCGGGCGGCACCATC
Source organism: Paraburkholderia sp. EG304 (assembly GCF_046543485.1). Lineage (NCBI taxonomy): Bacteria > Pseudomonadati > Pseudomonadota > Betaproteobacteria > Burkholderiales > Burkholderiaceae > Paraburkholderia > Paraburkholderia sp. EG304. Next base: position 7,661 of record NZ_JBKGUA010000001.1, read on the forward strand.
GGCGGCAACGGGAGCGTGACCGCGCAGGCCGGGCAGCTTGCCAACGCGGGTTCGATCACGGCGGTGCAGTCGCTGATCGCCCGCGCTGTGCAGACGCTATTCAACGGCGGCATCCTGGCCGCCAACGGCAACACGACCGTCTCGGCGGGCACGGTGCTGACCAGTTCCGGCACGATCGCGGCCGGTCAGGTGGTGAGCGCGAGCGCCACGACAATCGACAACAGCGCGGGCGCGATCAGCGCGAACCAGATCGCGCTGCACGGAACGAATCTCGTCAACCACGGCGGCACGATCACGCAAACCGGAACCGGCGCGACGACGCTCGACGTGACCGGTACGCTCGACAACTCGGCAGGCGGCACACTCCAGACCAACAGCACGGACCTGACTCTTGCACCGGCCGCGCTCGACAACGACGGCGGCACGATTACGCATGCGGGTACCGGCACGCTGACGATTACGCCGGGCAACGGAGCCGGGTCAATCTCGAACGTTGACGGAACGATCATCGCTGCCGGTCAGATCGCGGCGCAGGCCGGGAGCCTGAACAACGCGACGGGCGTGTTCGCCGCGCGGGGAAATATCGCGGCGAGCATCGCTGGCAATATCAACAATACGCAGGGCGCGATGCGCTCGCTCGCGTCCCTCTCGCTCGCCAGTGGCGGCGCGCTGACGAATACGAACGGACAGATCCAGTCGGGCACGGGCGCGGCGGGCGATGCGAGCACGCTCGGCGTTCAGGCTGCGTCGATCGACAATACGAACGGTCTCATCAGCAACCTCGGCACGGGCGATGCGACCGTGCAGGGTGGCAGCCAGATCGTCAACAGTGGCGGTGTCATGACGGGTAACGGTCATGTGGCCGTCGACACGTCATCGCTCTCCAATACCCAGGGTGGTCAACTGAGCGGCGCGAGCCTCGCGGTTCAGGCGGCTACCGTCGACAACAGCGGCGGCAGGATCGGCAGTTTTGCGGGTTCGACCGGCGACGTTGCCATCACGACGACCGGCGCGGTGACGAACGCGAACGGCCAGATTGGCGCGACGCATGATCTGTCCGTGAATGCCGCGACGCTGACGGGCGGCGGCGCGTACAGCGCGGCTCATGACGTGGCAGTGAGCGTTCAGGGCGATTTCGCGCCCACGCCCGATGTGCAGTTCAACGCCGGTCATGACCTGTCCTTCACCCTGCCGGGCACGTTCAGCAACGGCGCGCTGGTTGAGGCGGCGAACAACCTGAACGTCCATGCCGCCGATGTCCGGAACAGCGGCGTCATGATGGCGGGCGGCACGCTCGCGACGCATTCGAACACGCTGGAGAACACAGGGACGATGGTCGGCGGCAGCGTCTCGCTGAACGCGACGCAATCGATCACGAACGTCGGGCCGACCGCGCTGATCGGTGCGACGGACAGTAACGGAACGCTCGAACTGCTCGCACCCGATATCGAGAACCGCGACGACACCACGACGACCGACACGCAGGCGACCACCGCGATATACGGTCTTGGCAAGGTGGTGCTGGCGGGTGGAAAAAACGCGGACGGCAGTTATACCAGCGCGAACCTGATCCGCAACCAGTCGGCGCTGATCGAGTCGGCCGGCGACATGGAACTGCACGCCGCTCAGGTGACGAACACGCGCACGACGATGACCACGACGGGTCTTAACCAGTCGGTCGATCCGGCCCTGCTCGCGCAGCTCGACATCAGCCTGTCGGGCTGCACGGCGGTCGACATGGCCGCCTGCTCCGGTCAGGACATAGGCTGGGCCATCTCCCAGCCGGATACCCCGGCATTCCTGACCATGATTGGCGGTGTGTACACGATCCCGCCGCACGGCGGCCAGTGGAATAGCGGCTACCAGTACACGACTTACACGGGCGTGGCGGTGGCGAACCTCATCACGGGGATCAGCCCGCAGGCGCAGATCATGGCGGGCGGCAACCTGGATGCGTCGAAAGTGGGGCTATTCCAGAACTACTGGAGCGCGGTCGCGGCCGTCGGCAACATCGCCGCGCCCGTGACGCTCGACCAGAATAGCTGGCGCGGGCAACTTGCGCCCGGCGTGCAGGTAACCTATTCAGGCCAGTATCACTACAACAATTACGACAACACCGAACACAACTGGCAGTTGCCGTTCGGCAACGCGACGTTCGTGACCTCCAATCCAGGCGGCTACCAGGTCGCGCCGGCTGACATCCGCACCTACGCGCTGCCGAGCTACGAATCGACGTTTGTCGCGGGCAGCACGCTTTCCGGCACGGGCGTGAACATCGATAACACGGCGGGCAATGCAGGCATCCCATCGCCCGGTCTTGCCCCCGGCCAGTCGCGGGGCGGCGTGACTGTCGGCGCAGTCAGCGGCGGCGGCCTCGTCAATCCGGTCATCGCCCATGCGACTGCGCAGAACGTGCTGCAAAACCTCTCGATTCCTCAGGGCGGACTGTTCAGCCCCGCCACCTCACCGGGCGCAACCTACCTGATCGAGACCAACCCGGCGTTCACGAACCAGAAGTCATTCATATCGAGCGATTACTACCTGCAACAGCTTGGCCTGAATCCGCAGACGACGGAGAAGCGCCTGGGCGATGGATTCTACGAACAGCAACTGGTCCGGAACCAGATTACGTCGCTGACCGGCAAGGCGGTACTCGGCCCGTACACAGACCTTCAGTCGATGTATCAGGCGCTGCTCGACGCGGGCGCGTCACTGTCGAAGTCGCTCGATCTGCCGTTCGGCATGAGCCTGTCGGCTGAACAGGTGGCCGCGCTCACGAGCAACGTCATCATCATGCAGACCGAGACCGTCAGCGGGCAACCGGTACTCGTGCCCGTCGTCTATCTCGCGAAGGCCAGCCAGCAGGACATGAACGGGCCGTTGATTGCGGCGACCGACATCGACCTTCAGAACACGCAGACGTTCACGAATAGCGGCACGATGCAGGCAGGCAATACGCTGTCGATCCAGGGCCAGCAGATCGACAACGCGTTCGGCAAGCTGCAAAGCGGCGGCCTGATGTCGCTGGCGACCACGGGCAATGTGGACCTGACCTCGGCCACGGTGAATGCGAGCAGCCTCGCGCTGAACGCGGGCGGCGACCTGTCGCTGAACACGGCGGTGAAGACCGTCGATCAGGTCAGCGCGACGGGAGCGACACGCAGCACGACCGCGCTTGGCCCGATTGCGAACCTCAACGTCAAGGGCGACGCGGCGATTGTGACGGGTGGCAACCTTGAGCAGAACGGCGGCAACCTGAACGTGGGCGGCAACCTCGGCATGGCCGTGGGCGGCAACTACGATCTCGGCTCGGTGCAGACCAGCGAGCATAAGGTGGTCGCGGGCGCGAACGGCGTGTCGAATACCGACTTCAACCAGACGACGGGCAGTTCGATTAACGTAGGCGGCGTCTCGCAGATCGGCGTGGGCGGTAACCTGACCGCGACAGGCGCTGATATCAACCTGGTCGGTGGCGGGACGGTTGCGGCGAACGGCGACGTCACACTCCAGGCGGCGAAGGCGACCTCGACTGTCGACAGCAGCAGTTCCGGTAGCGATAGCCACGTCAGCTACTCAGCGTCGCAGCATACCTCAGCCGATACCCTGACAGGGACGACGCTCCATGCCGGAGATTCACTGACCGTCGCATCGGGCCACGATCTCAACCTCATCGGCAGCACGATCAGTCTCGACCAGGGGACGGCGACGCTGGCGGCAGCGAACAATGTGAATATCGGTGCGGCCACCGCAACCTATGTCGACAATTCGCAGGAACAGCACAGCCACAGCACTATCGTGAGCGGCAAGGAAGTGGCGAGTTCGAGCAACACCACCGCCACGCTCTCGCAGGGCAGCCTGGTTTCCGCAGACGCCGTGACCATCGCCAGCGGTAACGACATCAATGTGAAAGGCAGCACGATTGTCGGCACGAACGATGTCGCGCTTAGTGCAGTGCATGACGTGAATATCACCACGTCACAGGACACCATGCAGTCGTCCAGCAGTTACCAGGAGAAGCGCACGGGCCTGGGAACAAGCGGCCTGAGCGTGACGGTCGGCACCAGCAAGCTCGCGACGACCAGTGAGGCATCGGGTGTCACGAACAACGCGAGCACGGTCGGCTCGCTGAACGGAGATCTGTCGATCCAGGCGGGTAACACCCTGCACGTTACCGGCAGCGATCTTGTCGCGGGCGGGAACCTCGCCGGAACGGCGGCGAACGTCATCATCGACGCGGCCACCGATACCTCGCACCAGGCGCAGACGCAGAAGACGAGCAGCAGCGGCCTCACGATTGGTCTGGCGGGTTCGGTCGGCGATGCGATCAACAACGCGTATTCGGAAAGTCAGGCCGCGAAGAATTCGGCCAGCACGGGCAACGACCGTGCGGCTGCGCTGCACAGCATCGCGGCGGCGGGCGATGTGGCCTTGACCGGTCTGACGTCTGCGGGCGTGACAGCGGACGGCAAGCCGGATATCGGCATCAAGGTCAGCATCGGGTCCAGCAAGAGCGAAAGCCAGTCGTCGGAAGCTCAGACAATGCAGCGTGGCTCCAGCGTGCAGGCAGGCGGCACGGCGGGATTCGTGGCAACGAACGGCGACCTGACGATCGCCGGGTCGAATATCAGCGCGAACGATGTCATTCTGGCGGCGAAAAACCACGTGAACGTCATCAACACGACCGACACCGATTCGACGCGTAGCTCGAACAGTTCCAGCAGCGCAAGCGTCGGCGTGCAGTACACGCTGGGCGGCGGCTTTGGCGTCTCGGCTGCGATGTCGAACGCGCATGGCGACGCGAATAGCGACGCGTCGATCCAGAACGCGTCACATGTGAACGGCGCGAACAGCGTCACGGTGATATCGGGCGGCGACACGAACATCATCGGCTCGCAGATCAACGGCAAGCAGATCGCGGCCGACGTGGGCGGCAACCTGAATATTGTGAGTGTGCAGGATGTGACGAACAGCGCCGCGCACCAGAGCAGCACGGGCGGCGGGTTCACGATCAGCCAGGGCGGCGGCAGCGCCAGCTTCAGCGCGCAGAACGGCCATGCCGGTTCGAACTACGCGGGCGTCAATGAACAGGCTGGCATCAATGCGGGAGATGGCGGGTTCAACATCAACGTCAAGGGCAATACGGACCTGACGGGCGGAGTGATATCGAGCACGGCCGACTCGTCAAACAACAGCCTGACGACCGGCACGCTCACGTTCAGCGATATCCAGAACCAGTCGCACTACAGCGCCAACAGCAACGGGATCGGCGCGGGCGTGGGCTTCGGTGGTAACACCGGCAAGGCGGTTGGCCCCGGTTCGGTGAGCGGCCATCCGGGCGTGTCGCCGATGATTTCGCAGAACGAAAGCGGCGACGAGAGCGCAACGACGCGCAGCGCGATCAGCGCGGGCACGATCAACGTGACGAACAGCGCCGGCCAGACTCAGGACGTGGCGAACCTGTCGCGCGACACGACGAATACGAACGGCACAGTTGCGAATACGCCGGACGTGAACGCTATCCTGTCGCAGCAGGCCGACACGATGCAGGCCGCGCAGGCGGCGGGTCAGGCGGTGTCGCAAGGTATCGGCGCGTACGCGGACATGAAGCGCGGCGAAGCGGCGGCAGCCTACAAGGCCGCGTCCGATCGCGGCGACAGCGAAGGCATGGCCGCAGCAGCGGCTGACTACAACAACTGGAAGGAAGGCGGCGATTCGCGCGCCGGACTGCACGTTGCGGGCGGTGCGCTGATTGGTGGGCTCGGTGGCGGTAGCGCGTTCAGTACGATTGGCGGTGCTGCTGGCGCGGGCGTGGCGTCGAAGATGGCCGGTTCGCTGAACGATATCTCGAAGGGTGTAGCGTCAGCGACGGGATCGGACCTGATCGGCAATCTCGCGGCCAACATCGCCGCGGGCGTAGCTGGCGCTGCGGTCGGCGGTACAGCGGGCGCGGCGATGGCGTCGAACGTGCAACTGTACAACCAGTCGATGGATGATGAACGTGCATTGACGGGCGACCCTGGTAAGAAATCGCCGTCCCTGTTCTCCCTCGCACTGCAAGGCATTGCGAACGGCCTGAGTGCGATCATTGGCATGGGTGGTGGCGTGCCGCCCGCTGCTAGTCCGGGGATGGTGCTGGCGAATGGCGCGGGACAGGTGCTGAACGCTGTCCCCGGTCTGCCGGGGTATGTGTCCGATAATGCAACGCTGAACGATGGCGGCGACGCTGCCAAAAGTCCGAGTACACCCACAGGAATGAACGGTAGTCCGATGAATGTGCCGCGCGGCACAAACGCGCCAACAACTATCAACGGGTTGGACTACTCAGGTCATTCGATAGATCAAATGCAAGGTCGAGGTGTTCCGCCCTCGGCGGTGAAGAACACGATCGAGAACGGTGTCACCTATCCTACCCGAGAGGGAACGACAGGATACTATGATGCAGCGAACAACCTTAGAGTTGTTACGAACTCTAAAACAGGATTGGTTGTAACAGTAATCCCCGGAGCACCTGGAAAATGAAAAAGACCTTCGTTGGCCTTGATTTGGACGTGAAGAGAATCCTACTTAACGAATGGGATCCAATTGGGATTGCTGACTTTCAGGAAGCAGACGACGAATACGACTCATATGTTCCGTACGTTAGTCGGATGCTACGAGAACACAAGACAGTTGAGGAACTGTACACCTATCTCCGGTGGATTGAAGTTGAGCGCATTTGTCTTGACGGTGATGAGGCACACACGCGAAACATCGCAAACCAGCTGATGGATTTATCTAAGGGCTAAGTTCAACGTACAAGGGACTGCTGGCAATGGGCCTTTGACGTTACACGGGTGATCAAAGCACCACTCGCAGAATCGAGGACCAATTTAGTAATGAAAGTCTCAAAGAGGCTGGCGGCATTGCCGCTTACAGCCCTGATAACGCTCGCGCACGCGCAGCAGACGCCGACGCCCACACCGGCGGATAAAGCAGCAGCGGCACGCGCCAACGCCGAGCAGAACCAGCAGGTCGAGCAGCAACGCAATGCACAGGAACGCGAAGCGACGGTTAATGCGCCTTCGGTGCGCTCGACGGTTGAGCGCGCCTCTGGCTGGCCAGACCTGCCGCCTGAAACGCCGTGCTTCCGCATTGACTCGTTCGTGCTTGACGTGCCAGCGACGCTACCTGACGCCGTGCGCTCGCAAGGCGCATCCGCGTTGCCGCTCGACCGCTTCGCGTTCGCCCGCGAATGGCTCGACCACTACAGGGCGCAATGCGTGGGCAAGGCAGGACTCGACATGCTCACGAAGGGACTGCAACAAGTCATCCTGAGCCGGGGCTACATCACCACGCGCGTGCTGCTGCCCGAGCAGGACCTCTCTACTGGCACGCTGAAGTTCGCACTGGTGCCGGGTGTCGTGCGTGCGATCCGCTTCGCCGAACCTGCCACGCGCGGCACGTGGAAAACCGCCTTCCCGGCCCGCGAGGGTGACCTGCTGAACCTGCGCGACCTCGAACAGGGACTCGAACAGATGAAGCGCGTCAGCAGTCAGGACGTGGACATGAAAATCGAGCCGACTGATGTACCCGGCGAAAGCGACATTGTCGTCACGGTAAAGCGCGCGAAGCCGTGGACAGTCGTCGCCTCGGTGGACAACTCGGGCACGCGGGCCACCGGCAAGCTGCAAGGCAACCTGAGCCTTGGCATCGACAATCCGCTCGGGCTGAACGACGTTTTCAACGTCGGCGTGAGTCAGGACCTCGAATTTGGTGACAAAGGTCTCGGTTCGCACGGCTGGAACGGCTTCTATTCCGTTCCGTGGGGCTATTGGACCGGCACGCTGTCAGCCTATACGAACACGTACTACCAGCAGATCGCGGGCGTCAACACGACTTTCGTGTCGAGCGGCAATTCGCAGACGGTCGATTTCAAACTGGCGCGTGTCCTCATGCGCAGCCAGAACAACGTACTCGGCGTGCAGTTCCGGCTGACGAAGCGCTTTGGCGAGAGCTTCATCGAAGATACCGATATTCCGCAGCAGCATCGCAACAACACCTTCATCGAGGCGGGGCTAACTGACCGTCATTACTTCGGCGCGTCGCAGTTCGACGGCAGTCTCGCGTACCGTCAGGGTGTGGGCGGACTTGGGGCGACAGCAGACTTTTACGAGAATGGTCCGACTTACCGCTTCCGCATGGCTGTGCTCGACGCGAACCTGTCGGTGCCGTTGCAGATCGCGAACCAGCCGCTACGCTACGTCACAACCGTTCACGGCCAGTTCACCAACAACACGCTCAACTATATCGATGACCTGACCATTGGCAGCCGCTACACAGTGCGCGGCTTCGACGGCGAAACGATGCTCGCGGCCGAGTGCGGTTTCTTCTGGCGCAATGAGCTTCAGTTATCGATCGGCTCGACCGGCCAGTCTGTGTATGCCGGTATCGACTACGGCCGCGTGTTCGGCCCCAACGCCGCGTTTCTCGCCGGTACCCAACTCGCGGGCGCGGTGATCGGTGCGCGCGGCAGCGCATCGGCAAAGCTCGGTGCGCTCGCCTATGACCTGTTTGCAGGTACGCCGATCTATAAACCGTCGGGCTTTCCAACTGCGCGCGTGACGCTCGGATTCCAGGTGACGGGGCAGTTCTGACAGACCGCCTGCGCCGTTTCCGCGCAGTCGCCGCAACGCGGGGCAACGCTAATAGACCGACAAGTCAGCAAGGAAAAGCCAAAGAAACCAGAACAACGAAAAAAGCCCCATCCCGCAGCGATATCACCCCTTCACCCGCTTCTCTTCAACATCCGGCAACAAAACAGTGAGCACCCCAATCAACGGCAAAAACGAACAAACCTTATAAACAAACCCAATACTGGTAGCGTCTGCCAATTGCCCCAGCACCGCGGCGCCAACGCCGCCCAACCCAAAGGCAAAACCAAAGAACAACCCCGCCACCATCCCCACCTTCCCAGGAATCAACTCCTGCGCATAAACAAGAATCGCCGAGAACGCAGAAGCGAGCACCACCCCGATCACAACAGTCAGCACCCCTGTCCAGAACAGATTCGCATACGGCAGCAGCAGCGTGAAAGGCGCGACGCCAAGAATCGACACCCAGATCACATACTTGCGCCCGATCCTGTCGCCAATCGGCCCGCCGATCACCGTCCCCGCCGCGACTGCCGCGAGGAACACGAACAGATGAATCTGCGCGGCCTGCACCGACAGATGGAACTTGTCGATCAGATAGAACGTGAAATAGCTGTTGAGGCTCGCGAGGTAGAAGTACTTGGAGAACACCAGCAACACCAGCACGCTCATCGCGAGGATGATCTTGTTACGCGGCAGCGCCGCATGCGCCGCCTGGCCGCGCGCTTTCCTGACCGACGGATGCCGCTTGTACCAGCGGCCGATCTGCGTGAGCACGACGATCGCGACGAGCGCCGCCGCCGAGAACCACGCGATGCTGCGCTGGCCATGCGGAATCACGATCAGCGCGGCCAGCAGCGGCCCGAGCGACGAACCCGCATTACCGCCAACCTGGAACAGCGACTGCGCGAGACCGTGACGGCCGCCCGAGGCCATCCGCGCGACCCGCGACGACTCCGGATGAAACACCGACGACCCGCAGCCGACCAGCGCCGCGGCGACCAGCAGCACGCTGAAGTTCGGCGCAACCGACATCAGCAGCAGGCCGGCAAGCGTGAAGCCCATGCCGACCGGCAGCGAGTACGGCTTCGGATGCTTGTCGGTATAGCTGCCGACGAGCGGCTGCAGCAGCGACGCGGTGATCTGGTAGGTCAGCGTGATCAGACCGATCTGCCCGAACGACAACGAGAAGTTGTCCTTGAACATCGGGTAGATGGCGAGGATCAGCGACTGGATCATGTCGTTGAGCAGGTGCGAAAAGCTGATTGCACCGAGCACGGAATACACCGTGCGCTGCACTTTGGCGGCCGCCGGCGCGGCGGCGACCGGGGACGCGCTCGCCCCCGTGGCGGATGCGCCGGCGAGGGCGCTTTTGTCGAGGCTCGTTTCCATACGCGAGTAGAAGAAGATCAGGCAAATGGGAGAAAAAATCGGCGCTGGAACCGGTGCGGCAGCGCGCTTCGTAGGCGCGTTCCGCCAACTGCTGCGTCGTTTGGTCGCGGCAACCGGCGCTTTGACTATTCAGCCGAAGTTTAATGTGGCCGGAGCGAATTGTAAGGACAAGTTTTGTCGCGAATCGGACGCGGGGCCGGATGACTTCGCTTTCGGCTGGGAAAGGCGAATCGTCTGCTCCGCGTTGTCGACGCATTTTTGGCGGGTTTTTGTCTGCGGTATAAAGCGCTCGCGAATGCGCGGCTCACGAAGCGGCGCATCGGACATGGGACCGGGAACGGCCGGCGGCGCACGACCCGCCGTCGTCTGATCGCGCGACATTCAAGATCGCGCGGCAGGCTGCCGTAGACCCGAAGAGACAAGCGGGGACGCCGGAACCGATCTTTCCGGCGCGTCGACACGTGGGGTGGGGGACTATGGAAGCAGTGGCACAGAGCGCGGCGGCAACGAAGTTCAACGGCCTGTCGGTCAAGGCGACGCTGCGGATCGCGTTCGCGATCCTGCTCGCCGGCACGCTGCTGATCGGCGTGTTTTCGCTGCTGCAGATCGGCCGGCTGAACGCGTCCACGCAATCGATCTACGACCAGGGCCACGTCGCGAGCCGCGCCGCCGAGGAAGCGCGCGGCCACATGCTGCGCGCGAGCCGCGCGCAGAAGATGCTGCTGACCGCGACTACAGCGAAGGAGCGCGACGAACTCGGCGCCGACATCGAGCGCGGCCTCGCCGGTCTGAACGAGCAACTGCGCACGCTGCAGCAGTACGCCGATCCGTCCGACGCGAAGGCGGTCGCCGCGCAGAAGGCGTTCGCCGCGGCGATCGGGACCTGGAGCACCCATCTGCGCGACTTCGTCACGCTCGTGAAAGCGCAGCCGCTCGATCTGTCGCAGATGAACTGGCAGGTCGGCACGCAGGACGTGTCGCTGCTCGTCGAAACCGGCAAGCTCGAAAAGCTCGTCGACGAACTTGTCGCCCAGCGCGGCACCGCCGCGAAGGCGACGATCGACGCGTCCGGCTTCATCTACCAGTCGTCGTTCGTGATGATCGCGGTGATGACGCTCGCACTGATCGTGCTCGCGTTCGGCATCGCGGCGTGGGTCGTGCGGCGGCTCACCGCGCAGCTCGGCGGCGAGCCCGCGTACGCGAAGGAAATCGCGCGCCGCATCGCCGCGGGCGATCTGTCGAATCGCATCGCGCTCGGCGGCAAGGACCGTTCGAGCATGCTGTTCGCGCTGTCCGACATGCAAAGCGGACTCGCGACGACGGTCGCCGACATCGCATCGAGCGCCGATGCGATCGCGACCGCGTCCGGACAGATTTCGATGGGCAACCTGGACCTATCGCAACGCACCGAGCAGCAGGCGCTCGCGCTCGAGCGCACCGCGAGCAGCATGGAACAGCTGACGTCGACGGTGCGTCAGAACGCCGACAACGCGAAGCAGGCGAGCACGCTCGCGAACAACGCGTCGGAGATCGCCGAGCAGGGCGGCGCGGTCGTGAGCCGCGTGGTCGCGACGATGAACGACATCAACGACAGCGCGCGCAGCATCGGCGACATCATCGGCGTGATCGAGGGGATCGCGTTCCAGACCAACATCCTCGCGCTGAACGCGGCCGTCGAAGCGGCGCGCGCGGGCGAGGAGGGGCGCGGCTTTTCGGTGGTGGCGGCGGAAGTGCGCAATCTGGCGCAACGGAGCGCTGCGGCCGCGAAAGAGATCAAAGGCTTGATCCAGACGTCGGTCGAGCGCGTCGGCAATGGCTCGACGCTCGCCGCGGACGCCGGTCAGACGATGGACGAAGTCGTCAAGGCCGTGAAGCGCGTGACCGACATCATCGGCGAGATTTCGGCGGCGTCGTCCGAGCAGAGCGCCGGTATCGAGGCGATCAATCTCGCGGTCACGCAGATGGACGCGGGCACGCAGCAGAACGCCGCGCTGGTGGAGGAGGCCACCGCCGCGGCCCGCTCGCTCGACGATCAGGCGCGCGGGCTGAAGGCGATGGTGGGGCAGTTCCGGATTTAAAAAGCGGCGCGGTGTTGAGCCGGAACCTGCTACCGGCCGCACGACCACTGTGCAGGTCGTGCTCGCCGCCAGCATCACTTCGGCCGGCATCGAGTCGATCTTCACGCACACCGGCACGCGTTGCGCGAGGCACTTCGGCCTGATCGCTGACGCGCACGTGCGGCAGCCTGGCTTCCTCGAAATAGCCATACACCCAGAACGAGTGACTATCGACGATCGCGAGCTTCGCGGCGTCGGCGGTTGCATAGTCGCAGCCGAACATCGCGAGGTTCATCGAAAGCCGATTTTGGGCGGTCGCCCATGTACGGACTACCTGTCGCACGGTAATTATCTGACTGCTGTCAACTCCGGCAGCGACTTCAGATAGACCAACGACACACCTATGTCCCTGTCCGTATTTGAGATGCACTCCGTGGAGCTGTTCTGTCAGCGGCCACCGGGTGCCTGTTACGTCATCTGTGACGAGTGGCACTATAAAGCGTGCCTTGGCAAGGCCGCAGTCCGTCAGAGGGCCAGGGCGGAGACCCGGGAATTTCTCGAGATTGCCGCACTGAATCACAGGAAGTGGGAGGAGGACCGGAAGCTGGTCAGGCGTATCCAGAAGACTGGCTGGCTGTTTTTCCATAGCGCGCGGTACCGTAACCCCGACACCGATGGATGGTGGGTCATCGTTGCTCTTCTCGAAGAGGTTCGCCGGGGCAAACTGCTTGCCATTAGAGGTCCGCGTAATGGCCTGTTTCCGTCACGTTACCGCAGCGCGCCGCTGAGGAATCCCGTTGCGAGGACCGGCAGTCATCCGGACGGCGAACCCATTCAGTCCGTCGAGTATGATCCGGCCACCTGGCAAGCCCAGTTAGCCGCTGCGCGCGCAGCCAGGGTGACACCGCCACACATCGAGATACCGCAGGCACTGACCAAGGCGCAGCGGTGGCAGACGCGCAAGGCGCTGATTGCGGCGGGCAATGCGGCCATGTCCGGGCGCGTGCGGGCGGCGGCTGAACGGCTCGCACGCAACAATGTCGCGGCGGAGAAGGCCAGACTCTCCGATCATGTCTACGAGCCGTCCGGGCCGGTGCCCGAAGGGTGGGCGAACCGCAGCGGGGATACGGAATTTCTGGATCGGTATGGCTTGAAGCCAAAAGACCTGAAAATCAAGGGCTCGAACTTCAGGGCGCAGCTATACGAACCGGATTCGGCGATCTTCGGTATCGATATGAAGCCCGCCCTCGCGTTCAAGGGAACCGAAACGACGAGTCTGGCCGATTGGTCGAACAACTTCAGCCAAAGCGTGGATATGGAATCGCCTTACTATGAGCGAGCCGTAGATATTGGATGGAAGATGCGCCGCACACAGGCGCCAATTGATATTGCAGGGCACTCGCTGGGTGGCGGTCTGTGTTCGGCCGCATCTTTGGCCAGCGGCAAGAACTGTTGGAGCTTCAATGCAGCGGGCCTGCACCCGAAGACGGTCCGGCATTATGGCGGGCAGGTCACACCATCGAACATCAATGCGTACCATGTGAACGGCGACATTCTGACCGTCGCACAGACATGGACGCCCCTGCCCGATGCAGCCGGTACTCCGTATCTCCTTCCCGGCAGCGGCTCGCCCGTGTCGCGGCACTTCATCAAGCAGGCAATTGACGGCATCGAGCAGCAGAAGGCGGAGGACATCTCCGTACTTGAAACACTGTCATGACAGGGCTGAAAGCGATGAAAACACTCAGCCGAATCCTTATCGTGCCGGTGCTGTTACTGGCGCTACTCCCTGTGGTTCATGCAATGAAAAAATTTTCCGCCACTGATTTTTTTAGCGGCCCGCAACTCGAACTGGCGCAGGCCATCGAGCGCGGTGACATGGAGCAGGTCAGGCGACTGGCGCCGAAGACGGACCTGAATACGCCGGGGCGCAAGAACATGACGATGCTGTTTTTTGCGTTTCAGGAGGCGTTGCAGCGCGACCCGCATCGGCTTGCGTTAGCGTCGGAGGTGGTGAGGGCCGGGGCCGATCCTTTGCAGGAAGTGCCGGATTTTGGCGATCCGCTCGGCGTCATGCTCAACAGCTCGCACCCGGAATTCCTGCGTGCGATGCTGGACGGCGGTGTTGATCCAAATTTGATTGCAGAAGGCACCCCGATAATTTTTGATGTTGCAAAGGAGTCGACGTCTGGCTCGCTCAAGCTGCTGGTGGAGCGTGGCGCAGATGTGAACCGGCGTGATTCGTTGCGTAATTCAGTGCTGTATGAAGCGCTGGCAAATCGCGCGCTAGATCAGATTGACTACCTGCTGGACCATGGGGCAAACCCCAGCACGTACAACATTAACGGCGAGTCATTCCCACTAGGGATATGGGATGACATTAATGCCTCCGCGCCTGATTCACCGGCATACAGGAAGCTGGTCGAAATCCGGGATCGCATCATCAGGATGGGCGTGAAATGGCCTCCCGAGACTCCGGAACAGATAAAAGCACGTTGGGGAGCCAATCCTCCGCGCCGGCTCGATGACAGCAAGCTTCCGCTGCCTTGACGCCGCTTCACGCTGGCGAGAGGTTAGAAGTTCATAACCGCCTCGCACTCGACAAGGCGGATAGGGCTGAAGGCGACGATGCGGCAGTTCCGACTATAAAAAGCGGCGCGGTCATCAGCTCGCATTGACCGACGGGGAGTGAGACCCGGACCCCGTCCCCGGCCGCACGACCACCGTGCAGGTCGTGCCCGCCGCCAGCATCACATCGGCCGGCACCGAGTCGATCTTCACACGCACCGGCACGCGCTGCGCGAGGCGCACCCAGTTGAAGGTCGGATTCACGTCCGCGAGCAGCTCGTGGCTTTGCGGATTGTCGCGGTCGTAGATGCCGCGCGAGATGCTCTCCACATGGCCTTGCAGCGTGCCGCCGCTCATCAGCCGCACTTCGGCCTGATCGCCGATGCGCACGTGCGGCAGCTTGGTTTCCTCGAAATAGCCATACACCCAGAACGAGTGACTATCGACGATCGCGAGCTTCGCCGCGCCGGCGGTCGCATAGTCGCCGCGGAACACCGAGAGGTTCGTCACATAGCCATCGACCGGCGACACGACGCGCGTGCGCTCGAGGTTCAGCTTCGCGGCGTCGAGCGCGGCGAGCGCCTGCTGATAGGCGGCACCGGCGGCGGACGCGGTATGCGTCGCGTTTTCGCGGCTTTCCTTCGACACCACCTGCGAGTCCATGTCCGCACGCCGTTGCGCGTCGTCGCGCTTCATCTGCAATTCGGCCTTGCGCGCGGCAACCGCGGCCTGCGCCTGCTCGACCGCGATCTGGTAGTGCGACGGATCGATCTGCATCAGCAGGTCGCCCTTCTTCACGAACTGGTTGTCCTTGACCGGCAGATCGACGATCGCGCCCGACACGTCCGGCGCGACGTTGACGATCTCGGCGCGTACGCGGCCGTCGCGCGTCCACGGTTCGTCCATGTAATGGACCCACAGCACGCGGCCAATCAGGATCGCGACGATGAAAATGACGGCTGTCGCGATGAAGCCCACAAGATTTCGGATGGTCATGTTTCGACTCTGATCAACGATAAACGGCGAGGCCGAGAAGGCCGCACACGGACACGAGCAAACTCGCCCGGAACAGGGAGGGATGCCACACCACGCGATACAGGCCCGTATAGGCGATCACGCGATCGAGTAGCCAGGTCAGCGCGGCGCCCGCGATGAACAGCAGCAGAATGGCCGGCACATAGGCATCGAGCACGGCGATATCACGCGGCATGAGGAGCTCCTTCTTCTTCTGAGATGTGCGCGCGCGCGCCGATCGCCGACGCGAGCGGCGACTGCGGATCGAGCAGCGCGGTACGGATGAAATGGAGTTGACTGAGAATGCGCAGCAGTTGATGGCGTTCTTCGCGCGATGGCGTAAAGCCGGCCATCAGCTGCTGCACTTGAGCGATCGCATCGGCGGTCGCCGCGAGCGCGCGTTCGAAGTGCCGCTCCCGCGGCCGCTCGAACAGCGCCGCGAGCGCATCGCGCAGCGAGCGCAGTGCGACGCGCCACGGCGCCGCCTTGTGGTAGCGCGGCTCGCTGGGCAGCGTCGCGATTTCGCGGCGCAGGTCGATCACCGCGTTGCCGACCTCCAGCACCGAAAACAGCCAGCGCAGCGTGTCGCGCTTCGTTTCGGGCTCGTTCTGCGACAGCGAATTGATCTGGAACATCAGATCGCGCGCACCGCTCTCGAAGCGCGAGCGCACGCGCGCAAGACTCGCGCGGCCAGCCAGCACCACCTGGCGGCGCAGGTCGACGAGCAGGCGGTTGCGCAGCCACGGCGTGGACGGCGGCAGCAGCACCGCGAAAGCGATCGACGCCACCAGCATCGACAGCACCAGCGCGAGCGCGTCGTTCATGAACGAGCTCGGGTCGTAGCGAATCACGTTGTCGGGGCCGGCGAGGAAGCAGAAGAAGATGCAGTAGCCGACGCCGTAGCCCGCGAGCTTCGCACGCGTGGTCATGAACACGCCGAGCAGCAGGAACGGCGTGAGCGCGACACACAGCATCACGAAGCCGTCGATGTGCGGATACACGCCGAACACCGCGGTCATGCCCATCAGCGCCGCGAGCACCGTGCCGCCGGCCATCTGGAACGCGGTGCGCTTCGGGTCCGGCGACGACGACGCGAGCGCGCACACGGCCGCCGCGTCGAGTGTCAGCGTCGAGCCGCTCGGCCACGCGGTCGCGATCCAGAACGCACCGAGCACCAGCATCACGATGGCCGCGCGCAGGCCCGCGACGCCGGCTGCGATCGCGTTGGTTTTCGGCTCGTAGCGCTCGATCCAGCGTTCGCGCGCGTGCGTGTCGACCGCGAGCGACGCGTAGGTCGCCGCATACGCGTGCAGGTCGTCGATGAAGCGGTACAGCAGCTCGGCACCGGTGTCGAAATCGAGCAACGGCGCGTCGGGGTGGGTTTCGAGCTCGTCGCGGGTCGCGCGCACGCGTTTCGGCAACTCGCTCCTGTAGGTGTCGAGCTGCGCCGCGGCGTGCGCGGCGTCGGCCGCGCTCAGCACCGGCTCGCCCGACTTCGCGAGCAACGGCGCGATCTCCTTGAAGTACGGCTCGAGCGCGTCGATCGCGATCGCCGCGCCGTGCGTGCCGTTCTCGCGCAGACGGTTCATCAACTGATGCAGCGCGTGAAAGCGCGTCGACGCGGTCATGAACTCGCTGTTCAGACGCGCGAGGCGCCCGCCGCGCATCCGCGAATCGGGACCTTCGAACATGGCCATGCTGCGCGCGGCCTCGAAACCGACGATGTCGGCGACGAAGCGCGCATTGGTCGCTTCGATCTGCGCGCGGTCGTTGCGCCCGGCCAGCGACGCCGACACGTATTCGACGAAGGCCGAGAAGCGCGCGCGCACGGTGCTGCGCATCTGCTGGCCGGCGAACTGCGGAAACACGAGGCCGCTGACCGCGCCGGCGCAGATGATGCCGATCACGACTTCGGCGACCCGCGTGAGCGCACTGAGGAACGCGCCATCCGGATGCTGCCAGGTCGGGATGCCGATCAGCGCGGCCGTGTAGCCGGCCAGCACGAAACCGTACGAACGGAAGTTGCGATTGCGTGCGGCGCCGGCGGTGCAGATGCCGACCCAGATCGCGGTCGTGATCAGGAACAGCTCCGGCTGCTGCGCGAACAGGCCGATCAGCGCGAGCATCACGACCAGACCGACCAGCGTGCCGCAGATCCGGTAGAAGCTTTTCGCGAACACCGCGCCGCTTTGCGGCTGCATCACGATGAACACGGTGGTCATCGCGGTGCGCGGCTGCGGCAGATCGAGTTTCATCGCGATGCCGAGCGCGAGGAAACACGCGGCGAGCGCTTTGAACAGATACATCCACACGAGGCCGTCGGTGCGCGCCCAGTGGGCGGCGGCTTCGTAGAGCGCGGCGAACGACGCGGGGCGCGCGGTCGACGGGGAGGACGAGGAGGACATGGCTTTTGTTACTCGGACGCGGGCGCGTTCGGGGCGCGCGAGGCGGTGGTGGCGGTGGTGACTGCGTTTGTCGTGGCGTTGCCATTCGCATCCGCCTTTGCCTTCGCCGTGCCGCTATCCGCCGAGCCGCTCTTGCCTTCGTTGCTGCCCTTGCCATGCGCCGGCAAAGTTTCGCTATCCCGCGGACCGTTGGCCGGATCGTCGAGACCGCCGCCGAGCGCCGTCATTAGCGACGCATGCGCGCCGAGCCGCTCGGCCTGCACCTTGGCGACGCCTTCCTGCGCGCGCAGCAACTGGTTCTGCGCGACCAGCACGTTCAGATAGTCGGTCAAGCCGCGCCGGAAGCCCTCGCGCGACAGATCGTAGTTCCTGCGCGCGGCGGCGACCGAGCGGTCGGCGTCGTCGGCCTGGGTGGTCAGCGAACGGATGCGGATCACCTGATCGGAGATGTCCTTCAGCGCGGTGACGATCGACTGGTTGTAGCGCTCGACCGCCTCGTCGTAGCCCGCCGACGCGGCGCCGAGCTGAGAGCGCAGCCGGCCGCCGTCGAAGATCGGCAGCGTCAGCGCAGGGCCCACGCTCCAGCTATGCGACGGACTCTTCAGGAACTGGAACAGCGGCCCCATCGCCGCATAGCCACCGATCGACGCGAGCAGGTTGATGTCCGGATAGAACCCGGCCTTCGCGACGTCGATGCCGCGCGCCTGTGCGGCGACCGTCCAGCGCGCCGCGACCACGTCGGGGCGGTGGCCGATCAGATCCGCCGGCAGCGCGGCCGGCAGACCGGCGGGCGCGGCGAGCGACAAGGTCGGGCGCTGGATCGCGTCGCCGGCGCCCGGACCCTTGCCCGCGAGCGCGGCCAACTGATTGCGGCCGAGCGCGATCTTCTCCTCGATCGCGTCGATCTGGCGCTCGTACTCGGGCATCGGCGTTTCGGCCTGGCTCACTTCGAGCTGCGTGCCGATGCCGCCCTTCAGGCGCCGGTTCGCGAGGTCGACGATTTGCTGCTGTTGTTGCAGCGTGGCCTTCGCGATGTCGAGCAGCGCGTAGTTCAACGACATCTCGATATAGGTGCGCACGACGTTCGCCTGCAGTTCGAGCTGCGCGGCGCGCGCGTCGGCGGCGCTCGCGTGCGCGAGGTCGAGCGCGCGCTCGGCGGCGTTCTTGTCCTTGCCCCAGAAGTCGAGGTGATAGGAGAGGCCGAGCGTGCCGGTGTTGTTCCACGACTGCTCGCCGGCGAGCGGCCCCGGCCCGTAGAAAACGTTGTCGGGCCACTGCTCGCGCTGGATCGACAGGCTGCCGTTGACTTGCGGCGCGAGCGCCGCGCGCGCGACACCGGCCATCGACGCCGCCTCGCGCACGCGCGCCTGGGCGACCGCGAGACTCGGATTGCCGGCCTGTGCGTCCGCGATCCACTGGTTCAGCTGCGGATCGTTATAGGCGCGCCACCAGTCGGCGGCGGGCCACTGGGCATCGGCGTTGGCGGCACGAATCGCGTTGCCGGCGTCGAGCGATGAAGGATTGATCGTGCGCGTTTGCGGCGCCACGCCCCCGGTACTTGCGCATCCGGCGATTGTTAATAGGATCGTAAGAACCGAGGCTGCGGCGATCCCTTTGTGTACCGGAGACTGCACGATTTCCTCCAAATTTGACTATAGAACCTTGTGCGCAATTATATTTTTCGATCAATTGCGGAATAACCGGTAATGATGCAAGGCATTTTTACAAGACATGAGATAATGGCCATTGCTGATCGTGTAACAATCGCTGCCGATTTTTCGCAACTGTGTTGCATGGGATCGGAGCAGGGGCGAAAGCGCCCACTCCGGTCGACAGAGGATAGGTATGGACACGCTTCAAAACATGCGCGTATTCGTCCGCGTCGTCGAAGCGGGCAGCTTCACTGGCGCCGCACAGCATCTGAATACGACGACGGCCTACGCGTCGCGCGCGGTTTCCGATCTGGAAGCGCATCTGCGCACGCGGCTGTTGAACCGGACCACGCGCCGCATCGCGCTGACCGAGGCGGGCGAGCGCTATCTGCAGCGCTGTGAGCAGATCCTCGCGTACGTGGATCAGGCGGAGGCCGAGGCGAGCGACGCCCATGCGCGCCCATCCGGCAAGCTGAAGGTTCACGCGATGACGAGCTTCGGCCAGCACTACGTGGTGCCGGCCGTTAGCCGTTATCAGCAGCGCTACCCGGACGTGCATGTCGAGCTGACGCTCGCGCAGCGCATGCCGGATCTGCTCGACGAAGGCTTCGACGTGTCGCTGACGCTCGCCACCGGCCTGCCGGACTCGGGGCTCGTATCGCAGCGCATTGGCAGCGCGTTCAGCATTGCGTGCGCGTCGCCTGCGTATTTGGAGCGGCACGGCGTGCCGCAAACACCCGCGGATCTCGCGCAGCACAACTGCCTGCAGATGGTGACGCCGGTGTACCCGCCCGACAAATGGACCTTCGACGGCCCGAACGGCGAGGAACTCGTGTCGCTCGGCTCGGCGACGTTCCAGGTGAACGTGGCCGAGGCGATGGTCGTGGCTGTCGCCCAGGGCATGGGTATCGCGCTGATTCCGATCTACTCGGCGATCAGCGGTTTGCGCAGCGGCGAGCTGGTGTGGCTGCTGCCCGAGTACACGTCGCAGCAGATGAACCTGTATGCGCTGTATCCGTCGCGGCAGTATCTCGATGCGAAGATCCGCACGTGGGTCGAATTCCTGCGCGACGAGTTGCCCTCGACGCTGGCGGCGGATCAGGAAGAATTGCGGCAGTTCGCGCGAACCTGACCGACCGGTTCGTCAAGCGTTGACGTTCGAGGGGCGCGCGGCGTGACAGCGTGTTACACACGCGCCGCGCCGCAACATTTCTTTACTTCTGCCGCGCAGTCGATTTGTTAACGTGTCGTTCACGCGTCGCCGCTCTGGCCGTACGCGCTGGATTCGCCGCCGTTCGGCACCTCGCAACCACTGAAGGACGACACATCCATGGATACGCACCTGATGATCGGCTTGGCCGTCATGTTCGGATTGATCGGCGTCGCCGCGTCGCGTGATCTGTTGCGACGCATACGTGTACAGCAGCCGCGCCTCGTGCCGGTCGAGGTCGAGTCACAGGATGCGCCGCGGCGAGAGCGGTGAGCGGGCCCGCTAGAACCAGCTAGATCTCGACGACCTTGTCCCAGGCAAACAGCGGATTTTCCCACTCGCGCTTGCGCCGGTCGAAATAGCCGCGCGGATTGCACACGACACGCGTGCCGTCCAGCACATAGTCGAACGACGTATGCGTGTGGCCGTGAATCCATAACGCGACGGGCGCGCGCACGAGCTCCGGCAGGTGATTGACGAAGCCCGCCGACGCGCGGTCCTCGGCAAAGCGCTCGGCGAGACTCAGCCGATGCGGCGCATGGTGCGTGACCACGATCGTTTGGCCGGCGAACGGTTTGGTCAGCTCGCTTTCGAGCCACGCGCGCGCATGCTGGTGCAGCGCGAGCGAGTCGGCGGGCGTGAAGTCGCGCGCGGCGTCGCGCGGGTCGTGCGGCCAGTTCATCTGGATCAGCCCGCGATAGTCGAGCATGACGCGGCGCGCCGCGACGATCGATTCCTCGATTGCTTCGGGCGTCGCGCCGTACAGCGCGAAGTCGGTCCACAACGTCGTGCCGAGCACGCGCCAGCGCCCCTGGCTATCGACGAGCGTGGCGTTGTTCAGCACGTGCACGTTATCGACCTGCGCGGCCGCGTCGAGCGTCGCGCTCTCCAGCGCGCCGAACTCACCGTCGTAGTACTCGTGATTGCCGGGCACGTAGACGACCGGCACCGTGTCGTCGAACGCCTGTGCGGCCCAGCGCGGGCCGGCCCCATGGTTGTGAATGTCGCCCGCCAGCACGACCAGATCCGCCTGCGCATGCGGGATCAGTTCAGGCTCGTCGTTTTCCAGATGCAGATCGGACAGCACGCGAATCTTCACGGACGCGACTCCTGCGAAACGCCGCCGCGCCGGATCGCGGAGGCTTCAAACATTAGCGTAGCACCTTGCCCGGATTCATCAGGTTCAGCGGATCGAGCGCGTGCTTGATCGCGCGCATTATCCGCACCTCGACGTCCTGCTTGTAGTGCGCGGCCTCGTCGATCTTCAGTTGGCCGAGTCCGTGTTCCGCACTGATGCTGCCGCGGTGCGCATTCACGCTGTCGTAGACGATCCGGTTGATCGGGCTCTGGTACTGCCGCAGAAACGCTTTCGCGTCGACGCCCTCGGGCGCCTGCACGTTGTAGTGCAGATTGCCGTCGCCGAGATGGCCGAACGTGACCATGCGCGCGCCCGGCGCGGCTTGCGCGATCGCGGCATCGGTCGCTTCGATGAAGTGGCCGATGCGTGAGATGGGCACCGCGATGTCGTGCTTGATGTTCAGCCCTTCCTCGGCCTGCGCGAGCGGAATGTGCTCGCGCAGATTCCAGAACGCGCGCGACTGCGCGAGGTTTTCCGCGACCACGGCGTCTTCGACGAGACCCTGTTCGAGCGCGGTTTCCATCAGCCCCTCGAACAGCGTGCGCGCGTGCTCTTCGCTTTCGCTGTCCGACAGTTCGAGCAGCACGACTTGCGCATGCGGCTCGGCGAACGGATAACGCATCTGTTCGAAATGCCGGCCGACGAGGCGCAGGCAGAAATCCGACATCAGCTCGAAGCCGGTCAGCAGCGGCCCGGCGACGCGTTGCGTGAGCGCGAGAAAATCGAGCGCCGCATGCGGCGACGCGAGCGCGGCGAGCGCCGTGACGCGCGCCGCCGGCTGCGGATGCAGCTTCATCACTGCCGCGGTAATCAGGCCGAGCGTGCCTTCCGCGCCGATGAACAGGTCGCGCAGATCGTAGCCGGTGTTGTCCTTGCGCAGCCCGCGCAGGCCGTCCCACAGTTCGCCTTGCGGCCGTCACCACTTCGAGGCCGAGGCATAGCTCGCGCGTGGTGCCATAGCGGAGCACGCCGGTGCCGCCCGCGTTGGTCGACAGATTGCCGCCGATCGTGCAGCTGCCTTCGGCGGCGAGGCTCAGCGCAAACAGACGCCCGGCCGCTTCGGCGTGCTTCTGCACGTCGGCGAGGATCACGCCGGCTTCGACGGTGATTGTGTTGTTGTGCGGATCGATGTCGCGCACGCGATTCAATCGGCGCAGGCTGATGACCGCTTGCGCGCCGCTAGCGTCAGGAGTCGCGCCGCCCGCGAGGCCTGTGTTCCCGCCCTGGGGCACCAGCGCGACGCGATGTTCGACCGCGAGTGTGACGAGCGCGGCGGCTTCCGCGGACGTGGCCGGGCACAGCACAGCGCAGGCCGCGCCGGTGTAGCGGCGGCGCCAGTCGGTCAGAAAGGGAGCGGTGTCGTGCGGATCGGTCAGGACGTGAGCCGCGCCGATGGCGTCGCGGCAGGCGGCGAGAAAAGCGGTGTGGTTCATGTGGATCGGTTGACGGTTTTGAAGCTTGGACGTCAGGCGGGCGGGGTTGGTTCGCGGGTGGTTTGCTTTACAGCCTGCTTTGCGGCTTGTTTCGCGGCGCGTTTCGCCGCGCGCTTGAACGGCCCCACATACGCGAGCGCGCAGGTGAAGAAGATCACGGCGAGCGCTGCTTGCAGCCAGCCGAGCCGCGCGCCCAGGCCTTGATCGCTCCAGCCGCGCACGACGCCTTCGGCGAAATACAGCAGGACCAGCATCGACGCCCATTGCATCGTATAGAGCCGACGCCGCCACACGCCCGGCAACGCGGAGAGCAGCGGCAACGCCTTCAGCACGAGCAGGGAGCCGCCAGGCCGCAACGGCGCGAGCCACCATTCCCATGCGACCGCCAGCACGATCATCGCGACCAGTGTGAAAGCGGCGACGAGCGCGGCGGCGGCTTTGGGCTGCACGGGTACGACGGTTGCGGCTGCCGACGTGCTTGCGAATTCCGCGCCGCTGGCGTCCCGACGGGCGTCGTCGCGGTCGGTTGGTTGCGGGTGCGGGTCGTTCACGGCTTTGCGCTCACGGCCTTTCTGACATCGACGCCGCCGTGCGCGCAACCCGCGCACCCAGCGCAATGGCGAGCGTCCGTTCGTCGGCGGAGATGCCATGGCCGGTCGTGCCCACGCGCGCGAAATGCGACGCGCCGTACGGCGTACCGCCGGTTTGCGTGGTGGACAGCACGCTCTCCGTGTACGGAATGCCGACGATCAGCATGCCGTGATGGAGCAGCGGCAGCATCATCGACAGCAGCGTGGATTCCTGGCCGCCGTGCAGGCTGCCGGTCGACGTGAACACGCAGGCCGGCTTGCCCGCCAGCGCGCCCGATAGCCACTGCGGCGTGGTGCCGTCGAGAAAGTATTTGAGCGCGGCCGCCATGTTGCCGAAGCGGGTCGGCGAGCCGAGTGCGAGGCCCGCGCATTCTTCGAGGTCACGCAGCTCGACGTACGGTGGTCCTTCGGCGGGGATGTCCGGCTCGCTCGCCTCGCAGACCGTGGAAACCGCCGGTACGGTGCGCACGCGCGCCTGCATGCCGGGGACGCTGTCGACGCCGTGCGCGATCGCCAGCGCGAGCTCGCGCGTGGCGCCGTGACGGCTGTAATAAAGCACGAGAATGTCTTTCATAGGCCTCATCATTGAACGGGTATTATAGGGGTTCGGTCCGTTGCACAGGCCATTCATAGCCGTTCGGCCAGCAGGTCCGGCCGAACGCCGCACGGGGTACCCGCAGTCCCGTTCCGACGGTTCAGCAAGCAAGGAGGCAGGTTTGTTGGTTAGGGTGCGTTTCGATCTCGACACGCTCAAACGGCTCGCGGCATTCGCCGCGCAACGCATCGGCGAGGACCGGATTCCGCAGGTCGCGGGCAGCCTGACGTTCACCACGATGCTCGCACTCGTGCCGCTCGCCACCGTCGCGTTTGCGCTGTTCACCGCGTTTCCGATCTTCAGCTCGTTCCAGGCGTCGTTGCAGTTTTTTCTTGCCGATCACCTGATGCCCGCGCAACTGAACGATCAGATCTTCAAGTATCTGAACCAGTTCGCGTCGAAGGCCAAAGGGCTGACCACGATCGGCATGATCATCCTGTTCGTCACCGCGGTGATGACGATGATGACCGTCGAGTCCGCGTTCAACGTGATCTGGCGCGTGCGCAAGGCGCGGCCCGTCGCGCAGCGCATTCTCGTGTACTGGGCGATCATCACGCTCGGTCCGATCCTGATCGGCGTGAGCCTGTCCATCTCGTCGTATCTGTTCACGCAATCGATGTCGTTCAGCGCCGCGCAGCGCATCACACCGCTGATCGAATGGGCGCTCGCGAGCGCCACGCTGCCGTTCACGATGCTCGCGTTCACGATCCTTTACGTTTATTTGCCGAACTGCCGTGTCGAATGGCGCGACGCGGTGGTCGGCGGCGTGATCGCCGCGGTCGCGTTCGAGCTCGCCAAGCGCGGCTTCGGCTACTACGTGCGCCGTATTCCGACCTATACGGCCGTGTACGGCGCGTTCGCCGCGGTGCCGCTGTTCCTCGTGTGGATGTATCTGTGCTGGTTCATCACGCTGACCGGCGCGATGATCGCATCGGCGTTGCCGGCGATCCGCATCGGTCAGTTTCACCGCCCGGTGTTCTATGGCAGCAATCTGTTCGATTCGCTCGAATTGCTCGCGCGGCTGTGCGAAGCGCGTGAGGGCGGCAGACGCGGCTACACGATGCCCGAGCTTGCACGCATGCTTCGCCGCGACAAGGATACGACGCTGATTCTGTTGCAGCGTCTCGAGGAGATCGAATGGATCGCGCGGCTGGAGGAGGACCATACCGGCCCGCACTACGTGCTGCTCGCTAACCCGGCGCAGGTGACCGTGCAGCGGCTGTACGACCTGTTCGTGATCGACCGCGCGGAGCTCACGTATCAGCTCGAACTCGACTCCACGCGGGTTGACGGCGGCATGCTGCTCGCCGCGCTCGACAACGACCAGCTGAAGGTGACGCTCGCCGCGCTGCTCGCTTCGCGCGCGGCGGCAAGGGCGGCGCGACCCGGAGACGAACGTGCGGCGGCTTCGATGCCGCACCAGGCGGCATGACAGGTCGGCTCGACTTCGAGCCGACCTGGTAAAACTACAACGATATCTTCCCCACGCAGATGTCCTTGAACATCACCCAGTCGCCCATCAGGCTGTAAAGCGGATGACGGAAGGTGGCCGGCTTGTTCTTTTCGAAGAAGAAATGGCCGACCCACGCGAAGCCATAGCCGCACACCACCGCCGCCGGCAGCCATACCCAGCTGCCGGTGGCGAGCGCCATCGCGAGAAAGCCAATTACACCGAGCGAGCCGACGAAATGCAGCCGCCGCGACGCGATGTTGCGATGCTCGCTCAGGTAGTAAGGGTAAAACTCCGCGAAGCTCGCGAAGTGATCGGTATGTGCTGTATGAGCCATAACGGCCTCCGGAGGCTGAAAGAGACGCTTCAAATCATTCTCCGGCGATCGCCTGCCTAACGCAACCTGGCCATTTGGCCAATGGCGCGTCAGGTTCGGCGTGGATATCGTCGTGATTCAGCGCGCTTCGTGCGGCGCACGCGTAGCGAAGCTGTACAGCGCATCGAGCGTCGCGTCGGGTTGCTCGGTCATCAAAGCGTGGCCCGCATCGAGCATGACGGTGTCGACCGGCGTGCCCGCCTGCGCGAGCGCATCGGCGAGCGCTTTCGCCGCGCGCGGTGGCGTCATCGCATCGCGCCGGCCGACGATCAGGCGCGTCGCGCAACGCACCTGCGCCGCGCGGGCGAGGCCGTCCGCATAGGTATGGCAAGCGGTGAAATCGGTGTGGAACAGATGCGGTTCGCCGCTCGCGGACACGCGCTCCATCAGCCGCTGGTTCATACCGTGCAGCCAGAAGCCGGGGCCGGGGCACGAGGGCTTCGCCGCGAGCGTCGAATGCGACCACTGATTGACCATGTCGATCGCTTCGGGCTCCCGATTGAGCGCGGCGTCGAGCAGCGCGTCGGAAACTGTCATCGGCAGCGCGCTCGCGAGCAGCGCAAGATGCGTGGCGCGCTGCGGATAGCGGCCGGCGAAGTCGAGCGCGATCAGCGAGCCCATGCTGTGACCGGCGGCGAACGCACGCGCGACGCCCACGGCATCGAGCAGCGCGGCGAGCCAGTCGGCCAGCGCGGCGATGCTGGCGAGCGCGGGGCCGGCGCTGCGCCGGTGGCCCGGCAGGTCGAGCGCGAGCACGCCGAAGCCGTGATGCGCGAAATAGCGGCTTTGCAGCGCCCACACGCTGTGATCGTGCTCGGCGCCGTGGATGAACACGGCGCTCGGCAGGCTCGCGTCGAAGGGTTTGCCGCCGGTGTAGGCGTAGGCCGGTTTGCCTTGGACGGTGACGATCATGCGGACTCCGGTCGGGCGGGGGCGTTCGTGGCGGCGGGCGCCGCAGCGGCGGTTTTTTGCGCGGCCTTCAGCGCGCGCTTGAGATCGTCGATCAGGTCATCCGGATCTTCGAGCCCGATCGACAGACGGATCGTGCCTTCGGTGATGCCGGCCGCGGCGAGCGCCGTGGCATCCATGCGGAAGTGCGTCGTCGATGCCGGGTGGATCACCAGCGAGCGCGCGTCGCCGACGTTCGCGAGGTGCGAAAACAGCGTCAGCGCTTCGATGAAGGCGCGGCCGGCCGCGCGGTCGCCGCGCAGGTTGAAGCTGAACACCGCGCCGGCGCCGCGCGGTAGCAGCCGCTTCGCGAGCGCGTGGTCGGGATGCGTCGGCAGCTCGGGATAGGCAACCGATTCGACCGCCGCATGACCGGCGAGAAACTCGACCACGCGGCGTGTGTTCGCGACGTGCCGCTCCATGCGCAACGGCAGAGTCTCGATGCCTTGCAGCAATTGCCACGCGGCCTGCGGATGCAGGCACGCGCCGAAGTCGCGCAAGCCTTCGCGCCGCGCGCGCAGCAGGAACGGCGCGACCGTGTTTTCCTCGGCGAACACCATGCCGTGGAAGCCGTCGTACGGCTCGGTGAATTCGGGAAAGAGGCCGGAAGCCTCGAAGTCGAACGTGCCGCCGTCGACCAGCACGCCGCCGATCGTCGTGCCGTGGCCGCCGAGAAACTTGGTCGCCGAGTGGTAGACGAAGTCGGCGCCGTGTTCGAACGGGCGCAGCAGGTAGGGCGTCGTGAAGGTCGAGTCGACCAGCAACGGCACGCGGTGCGCGTGCGCGATCTGCGCGAGCGCGGCGATGTCGAGCACCTCGAGGCCCGGATTGCCGAGCGTTTCGCCGAACAGCAGGCGCGTGTTGGGGCGCAGCGCGGCGCGCCACGCGTCGAGGTCGCCGGGCTTCACGAAGGTCGTCTCGATACCGAAGCGCCGCAGCGTGTAATGCAGCAGATTGTGCGAGCCGCCGTACAGCGCGCTCGACGCGACGATGTGCGAGCCGGCGCCCATCAGCGTCGCGATCGCCAGATGCAGCGCGGCCTTGCCGCTCGCGGTGCCGATCGCGCCGGCGCCGTTTTCGAGCGCGGCGACGCGCTCTTCGAACACGGCGACGGTCGGATTCGAGATGCGCGAGTAGACGTGGCCGGCGCGCTCCATGTTGAACAGCGCGGCGGCGTGGTCCGAGTCGCGGAACGAAAACGACGTGGTCTGGTAGATAGGCGTCGCGCGCGCGCCGGTGGCGGGGTCGGGGGCAGCGCCGGCGTGCAGCGCAAGCGTATCGAAACGGTTGGCGGACATCGTGTGCGGCGGGCCGGGAGGGGCCACGCGAATGATCAGGGTGGGCCGGCCATCCTATCATTGGCGCGCGCCGCTTCAAGCGCGGTTTTCCCGCGGGTGGAGCACGGGTTTGTGCGGCTCGTGCCGGGAGCGGGGCATGCTCGCTATCTGGAAGTCAGCTGAATTGGAGCCCTCGAAAGCCCGCCGAGCCTTGGCTGGCGGGCCGCTTTCCTTTTATGGGCCTTTCCGATAGGATCGAAACAACCATTTAATGCACTGCAAGATTGGCGGTACCAGGAGATAGATGATGCGAGTCAGCGACATTCTTAAAGTCAAGGGCAACACCCTTTTTACGGTCACGCCGGATACCACGCTGCATGACGCCGTCATCACCATGGCCGAGCACGACATCGGCTCGCTCGTCGTGATGGAGTACGGCGACCTCGTCGGCATGCTGACGTTTCGCGAAATCATTCTGACCTTGAGGGAGAACGGCGGCAGCGTCGGTACGTCGACGATCCGCAAGGTGATGGACGACCATCCGCTCACCTGCACGCCCGAAACCGACGTCAACGAAGTGCGCCGCATGATGCTCGAGCATCACGTGCGTTATCTGCCGGTCATGGAAAGCCGCACGCTGATGGGCGTCATCTCGTTTTACGACGTCGCCAAGGCGGTGGTCGAGGAGCAGGGGTTCGAGAACCGCATGCTGAAGGCCTATATCCGCGACTGGCCGGAAGAGCAGGAAGGACAGGACCAGCAACCGGCGCGTTGATGCGCGTGGCTCGAACGTCGCGCTCCGGCTGTCGCCGCGAGCGCGAATCCGCCGACAGGGCGCGCGCGCAAGCGGGCGCTTTTTTTGTGTCCGGGCCGTTTGTCCGCCGCTCCGCGCGCTTCATTGCCATTTTCCGCGCCGTTGTTCTGAATTCATGAACGATCGTCCGTTGCCTGCCGCCCGGCGCGCCGCTCGCGCGCATGAAGCGCACGAATCCCAGTTCCGCCTGCTTCGCCAGCGTCGTTTCGCGCCGTTCTTCTGGACGCAGTTTCTCGGCGCGATGAACGACAACGTGTTCAAGATCGGCTTCACGTCGCTCGTCACGTATCAGGCGGCGCGGTTTTCGGGCGTCGACCCAAAAACCGCGGCGTTCCTGATCTCGGCGATTTTCATTTTGCCGTTCGTGCTGTTTTCGGCCACTTCCGGCCAGATCGCGGACAAGTACGACAAGGCGTTGCTCACGCGTCTCGTCAAGACTTTCGAGATCGCGGTGATGCTGGTCGGCGGCGCGGGCTTCTGGCTGCATAGCGCACCGTTGCTGTATCTCTGCACGTTCCTGATGGGCGTGCATTCGACCGTATTCGGGCCGGTCAAGTATTCGTATCTGCCGCAGCATCTGTCGAAGGCGGAGTTGGTCGGCGGCAACGGCATGATCGAGATGGGCACCTTCGTCGCGATCCTGGTCGGCACGATCGTCGGAGGCGCGGGCGCGGGGTTCGCCGAGCATGGCGCGGTGGTGCTCGCTGGCGCGTGTATCGCGATCGCGCTGATCGGGCGCGCGGTCTCCGGCTTCGTGCCGGCTACGCCGGCGCCGCAACCCGGGTTGCGCATCAACTGGAACCCAGTCAGCGAAACGTGGCGCAATCTGAAACTGGCGCACGAGAACCGCACGGTGTTTCTGAGCCTGCTCGGCATTTCGTGGCTGTGGTTCGTCGGCGCGACGTTCCTCGCGTCGTTTTTCAATTTTGCGAAGGACGTGCTGTCCGCCGATCCGGACGTCGTGACCGTGCTGCTCGCCACGTTCTCAATCGGCATCGGCATCGGCTCGCTGCTGTGCGAACGGCTGTCGAAGCGGCGGATCGAAGTCGGCCTCGTGCCGCTCGGCTCGATCGGCATGAGCGTGTTCGCGATCGATCTTTTTTTCGCGAGCCACGCGCTGCCGCCGGCGGGGCATCTGCTCAGCGTCGGCGAATTTCTCGCGCGGCTCGCGCATTGGCGCGTGCTCGCCGATCTGTTCCTGCTCGCGATGTTCGGCGGCTTCTACAGCGTGCCGCTCTATGCGCTGATTCAGAGCCGTAGTCAGCCGAGTCATCGCGCGCGCATCATCGCCGCGAACAATATCCTCAACTCGCTGTTCATGATCGTGTCGGCGCTGATGGCGATGGGCCTGACCGCCGCGGGCTTCAGCATTCCGGCAATTTTTCTCGTCACCGCGCTGCTGAACGTGGTCGTCGCGGGCTACATCTATTCGCTCGTGCCCGAGTTCCTGCTGCGCTTCGTTGCGTGGCTGCTCGTGCATACGTTTTACCGGATCCGGCTCGTGCACGCGGAGCGCATTCCGGAGCACGGCGCGGCGGTGCTCGTGTGCAACCACGTCAGTTTCGTCGATGCGATCGTCATCATGGCCGAAAGCCCGCGGCCGATCCGCTTCGTGATGGACCATCAGATCTTCCGCTCACCGTTCATCGGCTGGCTGTTCCGGCATGCGAAGGCGATCCCGATCGCGCCCGCGCATCAGGACGCGGCGCTGCTCACGCGTGCCTACGATCTGTGCGCGCAGGCGCTCGCGGACGGCGAGCTCGTGTGCATCTTTCCCGAAGGCAAGCTGACGCGCACCGGCGAACTGAATCCGTTTCGCCACGGCGTCGCCGAGATCGTCAGGCGCACGCCGGCGCCGGTTATTCCGATGGCGCTGCGCGGTCTGTGGGGCAGCGTGTTTTCGCGCGCGGTCGACGCCCACTGGCCGCGTCCGCTCAGAAAGGGCGTGATGACCCGGCTGAGCCTCGCGGTCGGCGAGCCGATCGACCCGGCGCTCGCGACGCCGGAAACACTGCAGCAGATCGTGACCGAGCTGCGCGGCGCGCGCAAATAGCCTTGGGCCGGTGCGCGGATGCTGAGGTCGCTAGTTTGCCCAGTATCACCCGCATTCGGCAGCGCTGTCGCCCAGCCCCGTCTTAGAGGCGAGCGGGCTGGCATAATAGCGTTCTCCCCGAATTTCTTTGGACGACGCTCATGTCCGGCAACACGCTCGGTACGCTTTTCACTGTCACGACCTTCGGCGAATCGCACGGCCCCGCTATCGGCTGCGTGATCGACGGCTGCCCGCCGGGCATGGCGCTCAACGAAGCCGATATCCAGTTCGAACTCGATCGCCGCAAGCCGGGCACGTCGCGCCACGTGACGCAGCGCCAGGAAGAGGACAAGGTCGAGATCCTGTCGGGCGTGTTCGAAGGTCAAACCACCGGCGCGCCGATCGCGCTGCTGATTCGCAATACCGACCAGCGCAGCAAGGACTACGGCAACATCGCCGAGACGTTCCGCCCCGGCCACGCCGATTACACCTACTGGCAGAAGTACGGCATTCGCGATTACCGCGGCGGCGGCCGCTCGTCGGCACGGCTGACGGCGCCGACGGTCGCGGCGGGTGCGGTCGCGAAGAAATGGCTGCGCGAGAAGTTCGGCACCGAGATTCGCGGCTATATGGCCGCGCTCGGCGAGATCGACGTGCCGTTCGTCGATTGGGCCCAGGTGCGCGAAAACCCGTTCTTCGTGCCGAATGCCGAGATCGTTCCGCAGCTCGAGGCGTATATGGACGCGCTGCGCAAGGACGGTGACTCGATCGGCGCGCGCATCAACGTGGTTGCCTCCGGTGTACCGGTCGGCCTCGGCGAGCCGCTGTTCGACCGCCTCGACGCCGACATCGCGCACGCGATGATGGGCATCAACGCGGTGAAAGGCGTCGAGATCGGCGCGGGCTTTGCGAGCGTCGCGCAACGCGGCTCGGTGCATGGCGACGAGTTGACGCCGGAGGGCTTCGTCGGCAATCACGCGGGCGGGGTGCTCGGCGGCATTTCGACGGGGCAGGACATCACGGTGTCGATCGCGATCAAGCCGACCTCGAGCATTCGCACGCCGCGCCGTTCGATCGACAAGGCGGGGCAGCCGGTGGTCGTCGAAACCTTCGGGCGGCACGACCCGTGCGTCGGCATTCGCGCGACGCCGATCGCCGAGTCGATGCTTGCGCTCGTGCTGATCGACCACGCGCTGCGCCATCGCGCGCAATGCGGCGATGTGGCCGTGAGCACGCCAAAGATCGCGGCGAGCGCGCCATAACGCCGACGCGGCCCGAGATTGGCGGCGAACGAGCCGCCATGAAAAAGAATAGGGAAGGGGACCAACGAAACGCGCAACAATGCGCGCAGACGAAAGCGCGAGCGCGCTATCGGAATTTGCCTTCGCGACGCTGCCGCTTATCGCACAGCGCCGCAAAGGCAAACAGCACAACAGTTACATGTTCGGATAGTTCGGCCCGCCACCGCCTTCCGGCGTAACCCACACGATATTCTGCGTCGGATCCTTGATATCGCAGGTCTTGCAGTGCACGCAGTTCTGCGCATTGATCACGAGTCGCTCGTTGCCTTCGTCGTTCTTCACGAACTCGTACACGCCAGCCGGGCAATAGCGCGACTCCGGTCCGGCGTAGGTCTGCCAGTTCACGTTGACCGGTACGGTCGGATCTTTCAGCGTCAGATGCGCCGGCTGATTTTCCTCGTGATTCGTGTTCGAGATGAACACCGATGAGAGCCGGTCGAACGTCAGCTTGCCGTCCGGCTTCGGATAAGTGATCGGCTTGCACTGCGAAGCCGGCTTCAGCATCTCGTGGTCGGAATGCTGATGATGCAGCGTCCAGGGCACGTTACCGCCGAGCAGCTTCTGCTCGACGCCGACCATCAGCGTGCCGAGGTAGAGACCCTTGCTCATCCACTGCTTGAAGTTACGCGCGCGATACAGCTCGGTGTAGAGCCACGACGTCTTGAAGGTTTCCGGATAAGCGGTCAGTTCGTCCGACTGACGGCCGGCTTGGACGGCGGCGAACGCGGCGTCGGCGGCGAGCATGCCGGTCTTGATCGCGGCGTGCGAACCCTTGATGCGCGACGCGTTCAGGAAGCCCGCGTCGTCGCCGACCAGCGCACCGCCCGGGAACACCAGCTTCGGCAGCGACATCAGACCGCCCGCGGTGATCGCGCGCGCACCATACGACACGCGCTTGCCGCCTTCGAGAATCGCGCGGATCGCGGGATGCGTCTTATAGCGCTGGAATTCCTCGAACGGCGACAGATACGGATTCGAATAGCCGAGGCCGACCACGAAGCCGACCACGACCTGGTTGTTGTCCATGTGATAGAGGAACGAGCCGCCGTACGTGTCGTTTTCGAGCGGCCAGCCGGCCGTGTGCATCACCAGACCCGGCTGGTGCTTCGCGGGATCGATCTCCCACAGCTCCTTGATACCGATGCCGTACACCTGCGGATCGACGCCGTCGCGCAGCTTGAACTTCTCGTTCAGCTGGCGGCCGAGGTGGCCGCGCGCGCCTTCGCAGAACAGCGTGTACTTCGCGTGCAGTTCCATGCCGAGCTGGAAGTTCTCGGTCGGCTCGCCGTCCTTGCCGATGCCGAGGTTGCCGGTCGCGACGCCCTTGACCGAGCCGTCGTCGTTGTACAGCACTTCAGCGGCCGGAAAGCCCGGGAAAATCTCGACGCCGAGCGCCTCGGCCTGTTGGCCCAGCCAGCGCGTCACGTTCGCGAGGCTGATCACGTAGTTGCCGTGGTTCTTGAAATTGTCCGGAAGCGCCCAGTTCGGCACGCTCTTCGCGCCCGTCGCCGACAGAAACAGGAAGCGGTCTTCGGTCACCTCGACCGTCAGCGGCGCGCCTTTGTCCTTCCAGTCCGGGATCAGCTCGGTCAGCGCGCGCGGATCCATCACCGCGCCCGACAGAATATGCGCCCCGATCTCAGAGCCTTTTTCGAGTACGCATACGCCAAGCTCGACGCCTTGTTCGGCGGCGCGCTGCTTCAGACGAATGGCAGCCGACAGGCCCGCAGGGCCGCCGCCGACGATGACGACGTCATACTCCATCGACTCGCGCGGGCAATACTGCTCAATGAGACTTGCGGGGGTCATTGATGCTCCTCTTACCGTTAGAATGCTTTTTTCGGGTTCGTATTGTGGGCGATCGATCCCTGCGCCGCAACCCAAAAGCCACAGATTAGCACGAGCGTACTATTTCATGATACGGTATAGACCCTAGTCGCGGTCGTACCAAACCCCGTCAACCGCAGTTGTCCTTACAACCGAACAAGGAAAGACAATGGGCCGTTCGATCAATCTGGAAGGCAAGGTCGCGCTGATCACTGGCGCCTCGAGCGGGTTGGGCAAGCGCTTCGCGCAGGTGCTGTCGCAGGCGGGCGCGAAGGTCGTGCTTGCGAGCCGACGTACCGAGCGGCTCAAGGAGCTGCGTGCGGAAATCGAGGCGTCCGGCGGCGCCGCGCACGTGGTGTCGCTCGACGTGACCGACTACCAAAGCATCAAGTCGGCGGTCGCGCACGCGGAAACCGAAGCCGGCACCATCGATATCCTCGTCAATAACTCGGGCGTGTCGACTACGCAGAAGCTGTCCGAGGTCACGCCGGCGGACTTCGAATACGTGTTCGACACCAATACGCGCGGCGCTTTTTTCGTCGCGCAGGAAGTCGCCAAGCGCATGATCATGCGCGGCAACAACGCACAGAAGCCGTCGTACCGGATCATCAACATCGCGTCGATGGCGGGCTTGCGCGTGCTGCCGCAAATCGGCCTGTATTCGATGAGCAAGGCCGCGGTCGTCCACATGACGAAGGCGATGGCGCTCGAGTGGGGCAAGCACGGCATCAATGTGAACGCGATCTGCCCCGGGTATATCGACACCGAGATCAACCATCACCACTGGTCGACCGATCAGGGGCAGAAACTGATTGCGATGCTGCCGCGTCATCGGGTTGGCAAGCCGGAGGACCTCGACGGGCTGCTCCTGCTGCTCGCGGCGGACGAATCGCAATTTATCAACGGCTCGGTGATCGCCGCCGACGACGGTTTCGGGCTCGCGTGAGCGGGCCGTCCTAAGTTTCAACAGTCAGGCAGCAAAAGGAAGAACGGAAGTACAGCATGAGCGATTTTCACGCAGTTTTCGAAATGACGATGCCGATTCGATGGGGCGACATGGACGCCTTCGGTCACGTGAACAACACGGTTTATTTCCGCTACATGGAGCAGGTGCGGATTTCCTGGTTCGAACAGATGGACTTTCTCGGCGAGCGCCCGGACGGCCAGGGGCCGGTGATCGTCAATGCGTCGATGGAGTTTCTGAAGCAGCTGCACTATCCGGGCGACGTGATCGGCCGGATGTCGGTGGCCACGCCGGGGCGCAGCAGCTTCGATACGGCTTTCGAGCTTCTGCGTGCCGATGAGCCGGATACGCTCTATGCGCGGGGCGCCGCGCGATGCGTGTGGATCGACTACGCGGCAGGCAAGTCGATGCCGGTGCCCGACGTGCTGCGCGCGGCCATCGAGAGCGCGGCGCTCGTCAAGGCCGCCTGACGGCACTCCCTGAGCGCGCGATCGCGCGCCTCATACTCCCTTTCTCTGTCAGTTTCCGAGCAGCCGCTGCAACAGCTCGGTCGCATTGCCCGTATCGTATTTACGCATGAGCCGCGCACGGTAGACGTCGACCGTGCGCGGGCTGATGTCGAGCACGCGGCCGATCTGCTTGCTGGTCTTGCCCGTCACCAGTTGCGCGGCGATTTCGCGCTCGCGCGGCGTCAGTTCCACGGCAACCCGGCGGGTCGCGCTCAGATCCTCGAAGGTCCAGACACCCGCCGCGTGCGGGTCGGTGCGCTGCTGCGCGCGGCCCGTCACGTGACACCAGAACAGCTCGCCGTTCGCGCGTTTCATGATGCGGTCGTCCGCGTAACTGCCTTGCGCGGTCATGATCGGCGGGATGCGCGCGCCGATCCGCTCGAACTCATCCGTCGATGGGTACAACACCTGGAATGACTGACCGATCAGCGCGTCGCGCGCGTAGCCGAAAATCGACGCGAGTTCGTCGTTGCAGTCTTCGATGGTCCGCTCGCGCGACAGCACGAGTCCGATCGGCGCGAGGTGAAAGGCAGTGCGGTAATCCAGGGCGGGCATGGGCGGGGCGGCAAGTACTTATGTATTTTTGCGTATTGTGCCGTATGGCGGGGCCAGCGTACTCTTGCGGGCAGATGACAACGCGGCGCATGCCGCGGATGACTACTAGAATGACGTAGCGGTATCGTGAGGCGACGTGAAGTTCGCCAGTTGCGATATCAGCCGCAATGATCCGGCGGCCTGCATACAGGTTTGGTTTCGGGTTTCCATAGAGGAAGGGACATACAGATGAACAAAGTCTATCCAGGCGCCGCCGAGGCGCTGAAGGACATCGTCAAGGACGGGCAGACGTTCGCCGTCGGCGGCTTCGGCTTGTGCGGCATTCCAGAGGCGCTGATCGCGGCGCTGCGCGATTCGAAGGTGCGGGGCATCACCTGCATCAGCAACAACGCGGGCGTCGACGGTTTCGGCCTCGGCCTGCTGCTCGAGACGCGTCAGATCAGGAAGATGATCTCGTCGTACGTCGGTGAGAACAAGGAGTTCGAGCGCCAGTACCTGTCCGGCGAACTCGAGCTCGAATTCACGCCGCAAGGCACGCTCGCCGAGAAACTGCGCGCGGGCGGCGCGGGCATCCCGGCGTTTTTCACGAACACCGGCTTCGGCACGCAGATCGCCGAGGGCAAGGAAACCCGTCAGTTCGGCGAGAACCACTACGTGCTCGAACATTCGCTGACCGCCGATATCGCGCTCGTCAAGGCGTGGAAGGCC
The DNA here is from genome assembly GCF_046543485.1 of Paraburkholderia sp. EG304. Taxonomy (NCBI): domain Bacteria; kingdom Pseudomonadati; phylum Pseudomonadota; class Betaproteobacteria; order Burkholderiales; family Burkholderiaceae; genus Paraburkholderia; species Paraburkholderia sp. EG304. The sequence goes on from NZ_JBKGUA010000001.1 coordinate 45,106, forward strand.
GACAAGGCCGGCAACCTGATCTATCGCCGCACCGCGCGCAACTTCAATCCGATGTGCGCGATGGCGGGCCGCATCACCGTCGCGGAGGTCGAAGAGATCGTCGAAGTGGGCGAACTCGATCCGGACGCGATCCATACGCCTGGCATCTTCGTGCAGCGCATCGTGCTGAATGCGCATCCGGAAAAACGCATCGAACAACGCGTCGTCCGCGCGAAAGGAGACTGATCATGGCTTGGACTCGTGACGAAATGGCCGCGCGCGCGGCGAAGGAACTGCAGGACGGTTTTTATGTGAACCTCGGCATCGGCTTGCCGACGCTGGTCGCGAACCACGTGCCGGCGGGCGTCGAAGTGTGGCTGCAGTCGGAGAACGGTCTGCTCGGCATCGGCCCGTCGCCGACCGAAGACGAAGTCGACGCGGACCTGATCAACGCCGGCAAGCAGACGGTGACCACGCTGCCCGGTTCGTCGATTTTCTCTTCGGCGGATTCGTTCGCGATGATTCGAGGCGGCCACATCAATCTGGCGATTCTCGGCGCGATGCAGATCAGCAAGAAGGGCGACCTCGCGAACTGGATGATCCCGGGCAAGATGATCAAGGGCATGGGCGGCGCGATGGACCTGGTCGCGGGCGTCAAGCGCGTGGTCGTACTGATGGAGCACGTCGCCAAGGGCGATCAGCACAAGATCCTCGAAGAATGCACGCTGCCGCTGACGGGCGTGGGGGTGGTCGACGAGATCATCACCGATCTCGGCGTGATCGAAGTGACCGAAAACGGCTTGAAAGTGACCGAACTTGCACCTGGAGTGAGTGTCGACGAAATCAAGGCGAAGACCGGCGCACCGCTCGATGTGAGCGCGGTGAGCTGACGAGGGTTCAAACGCCGCTGCGCGCGTCGATGCGACCACGCGGCGGCAACGATGTTTTCGGACGGGCGAGACGCGAGTCTCGCCCGTTCTATTTTTTTGGCGCGCGGCGCCGGATGCGCCGGACGGTTTGCACGACCTTCCTACGCCTTCTGGCCGATGCTTGCCGCGCGACGAAGCGGTTTACAATCGTTCGCAGCCCAATCCGCAGCGTCTTTGCAAGGACACCAGATGAGCGCAACGACTTCCGCTTCCCCCACCGGGCGGCCCGAGCCGCGTCAACGTTACGTGCAGTGCGCGAGCGCTGCCGGCCTGCATCGCGTCGCCTACACCGAGTGGGGCGATCCGGACAATCCGCGCGTGCTGCTGTGCGTGCACGGACTGACACGATCGGGGCGCGATTTCGACCGGCTCGCTGCCAACTTCGCGGAAACCTATCGCGTGGTGTGCCCGGACGTGGTTGGCCGGGGCTTGTCGTCGTGGCTCGCGAACCCCAACTTATATGCGGTGCCGCAGTACGTCGCCGACATGGTCACGCTGATCGCGCGGCTCGACGTCGACACCGTCGACTGGTTCGGCACCTCGATGGGCGGCCTGATCGGCATGGGGCTCGCCGGTCTGCCGGACACCCCGATCCGCAAGCTGCTGCTGAACGACGTCGGGCCGCATCTGGAGCCGGTCGCGGTCAAGCGCATCGGCGATTACCTCGGCAAGCCCGCACGCTTCGATACGCTGCAGCAGGGTGTCGACTACGCGGCGCAACTCGCGCAGGGCTTCGGCCCGCTGACGCCTGACGAATGGCGCGAAATCAATTCGCCGTTGCTGCGCGAAGACGACGGCGCGTGGGTGCTGCGCTATGACCCGCGCATCGCCCAGCCGTTCGAGGCGGTCACCGAGGAAGCGGCGAAGCTCGGCGAAGCGGCGCTGTGGCATTCGCTCGCGTCGTTTCAGGGGCCGGTGCTCGTGGTGCGCGGCGAGCATTCGGATTTGCTGTCGCGTGAAACAGTCGCAAAGATGGTGGCGGCCGGGCGTGCCGTAGCGAGCGTGGAGATCGCGGGCGTCGGTCATGCGCCGGCGTTTCTCGCGGCGGACCAGATCGCGCTCGCGAGGGAGTTCTTCATCGGTTCGGCCGCGAACGGGTCATAATATTGAGTTCCGCATGAAGCTTTTATCAGCAGTGTCGTGCGGCATGTAGTTCGATCAACCCTCAGCTCAGGACATTTCATGGCAGTCATTCGTTATCACGTCGGCAAGCGTCTCTCGGAAATGGCCGTGCACAACGGCACCGTGTACCTCGCGGGTCAGATCGCCGAGGACGACGATCAGGACATCACCGGCCAGACGCGTGAAGTGCTCGGCCACATCGACCGTCTGCTCGCTGAAGCGAACAGCGACAAGTCGCTGCTGCTGTCGGTGCAGATCTATATCTCGGACATGGCGCATTTCGCCGGCATGAACGCCGTGTGGGACGAGTGGGTCGCGCAGGGCGACACGCCGCCGCGCGCGACCGTCGAGGCAAAGCTCGCGAATCCGAAGTGCCTCGTCGAAATCGTCGTGATCGCGGCGCAGCGCAGCTGACTTGCGGTTGCGAGGCCGCACCGTTGCTGATTTTCCGTTGAATCGTCTGGCCCGGCGGGCCGTCGCACCATGAATACCGAAACCGTTCCGAACGCGCCTCACCCCCATCGTTCCTTCGACGAAGCGATGGCGTTCGTGCGCGAACATGCGGGCGAGGTGCGGCTGTCGTCGGGCGAATTGCTCGCGGATCACGCGGCGGGCACCGCGTCGATCATGCGCAAGCTCAACGTCGATCCGCCGGCGGTGCTGGCCGCGGCGCTGTTCGCGCTAACACCGCATCTGCACGATCCGGAGCGGGTGATCGCCGACAACTTCGGCGAAGAAGTCGCGCAACTGGTCGGCGACGTGCGCAAGCTGCTGCGGCTCGGCACGGTCAGTTTGCGTGCGGCACAAAACGCGATGCCCGAGGCCGGGCGTGACGCGCAGGCTGCGCGCCGCGCGCAAGTCGAGGCGCTGCGCAAAATGCTGCTCGCGTTCGCGCAGGACATTCGCGTCGTGCTGATCCGCCTCGCGTCGCGGCTGCAATCGCTGCGTTACTACGCAGCCGCGAAGATCACGCCGTCGCCGGACGTCGCGCGCGAAACGCTCGATATCTACGCGCCGCTCGCAAACCGCCTCGGCATCTGGCAATTGAAGTGGGAGCTCGAGGATCTCGCGTTCCGTTTCGAGGAGCCGGACACCTACAAGCGCATCGCGAAGCTGCTCGACGAGAAGCGCGTCGAGCGTGAGAGCTATGTCGCGCAGGCAATCGAACGCCTGCAGCAGGAGCTGGCCGCCGCGCATATCCGCGCCGAAGTGAGCGGCCGGCCGAAGCATATCTACAGCATCTGGCGCAAGATGCGCGGCAAGCAGCTCGACTTCGCGGAGCTGTACGACGTGCGCGCGTTTCGCGTGATCGTGCCGGACATCAAGGACTGCTACACCGTGCTCGGCATCGTGCACAACCTGTGGCAGCCGGTACCGAAGGAGTTCGACGATTACATCTCCCGGCCGAAGCCGAATGGCTACAAGTCGCTGCACACGGTCGTGATCGGCGACGACGGCCGCGCGTTCGAAGTGCAGATCCGCACGCAGGAAATGCATCGCTTCGCCGAATACGGCGTTGCCGCGCACTGGCGCTACAAGGAAGCGGGTGCGCGCGGCTATGGCGGCACGTTCACCGCGAGCGAGAAATACGACGAGAAGATCGCCTGGCTGCGACAGCTGCTCGCATGGAAGGACGAGGTGTCCGAGGGTGAGCATGGCGAAGCGGGCGCGGTGCAGCCATGGGAGCAGTTGCGCCAGGCGACGCTCGACGACGATCACATCTACGTGCTGACGCCGCAGGCGCGCGTGATTCCGTTGCCGCACGGCGCGACGCCGATCGACTTCGCGTATCACCTGCACAGCGAGCTTGGGCATCGTTGCCGCGGCGCGCGCGTCGACGGCGTGATGGTGCCGCTCAACACCGCATTGCAGAACGGCCAGACGGTCGAGATCGTGGCGGTGAAGGAGGGCGGTCCGTCGCGCGACTGGCTCAATCCGCAACTTGGCTATCTGCAAAGTGGGCGAGCGCGGCAGAAGGTGCGCGCGTGGTTCAATGCGGTCGAGTTGGAGGAGCACATCGCGAACGGTCGCGCGATGGTTGAAAAAACCCTGCAGCGTGAAGGCAAGACCTCGGTCAATCTTGATCAGTTGGCCGCGCGGCTTGGTTTCAAGGCCACCGACGACCTGTTCTCCGTGGTCGGCAAGGAGGAATTCAGCCTGCGGCTCGTCGAGCAGGCGCTGCACGACGCGCCGCCGCCCGAGCCCGAGGTCGAGGCACCGGAAAAATTCGAGAAACGCAGCAGTGGCGCGAGCGTCGCGCGCGGCGCGTCTACCGGCGTGCTGGTGGTCGGCGTCGATGCACTGCTCACCCAGCTCGCGCGCTGCTGCCGCCCCGCGCCGCCCGACGATATCTGCGGCTTCGTCACGCGCGGCAAGGGCATGTCGGTGCATCGCAGTGACTGCGCAACGTTCCGCCGCATGGCAGAGCGCGCGCCGGAGCGTGTGCTGCAGACCGCGTGGTCGGCTGACGTGATGAGCGGCCGCGGCCAGTCCGTCTACCCGGTCGATCTCAGCATTGAGGCGACGGACCGACAGGGCTTGCTACGTGATATCTCCGAAGTGTTCGCGCGGGAAAAGATGAACGTGATCGGCGTGAAGACGCAATCGCGCCGCAATGCCGCGTTCATGCAATTTACCGTCGAGGTATCGAGCTCTGCGCAGATCCAGCGCGCGTGCACGTTGCTGGGCGAAATCACGGGAGTGGTGCGGGCGACGCGCAAGAACTGAGGCCGGGACGATTGAAAAAAGGCCTGCTGACGGCGAGACGAATTAAAGTCGCTGCATAAAAGTACTTGCCAAGCTGCGATATACCCCATATACTCTCGTTTCTTCAGGCTCGTAGCTCAGCTGGTTAGAGCACCACCTTGACATGGTGGGGGTCGTTGGTTCGAGTCCAATCGAGCCTACCAACGAAATGAAATTCCGGCTTCGCCGGGGTTTCGCAAACTGCAGTAAGCGCTTGGAGCGCAAAAAGGCGAATACGGTTATGACACCGCGAACGTTGACCGAAACCACTTCGGAACGACGCTAGTCGAGGACCACTTTCGCCAGTGATGTTTGCATAAAATGTGAATGCGGCCCCTCGAAAGCGGGGCCGCATTTTTTTTTGTCTTTTTGACCCTGGTTGTATGTGCCGCCGCCGGTCGGCACCACGGAGAACGCAATGGTTTCGATACGTTTGCCTGACGGTTCTGTTCGACAGTACGAGCATCCGGTGACCGTCGCCGAAGTGGCCGCTTCGATCGGCCCCGGCCTCGCGAAAGCCGCACTCGGCGGAAAGATCGACGGGGAGTTGGTCGATACCTCCGCGCTGATCGATCGCGACGTGGCGCTCGCCATCGTCACGGAGAAGGACGCGGACGGACTCGATATCATCCGCCACTCGACGGCGCACCTGCTCGCGTATGCGGTGAAGGATCTGTACCCCGAAGCGCAAGTTACGATCGGCCCGGTCATTGACAACGGCTTCTATTACGACTTCTCGTACAACCGTCCTTTCACGCCGGAAGACCTCGAAAAGATCGAAAAACGCATGCAGGAGCTCGCGAAGAAGGACGAGCCGGTGTCGCGTCGCGTGGTGTCGCGCGACGAAGCGGTCGAGTACTTTAAGAGCATCGGCGAAAAGTACAAGGCCGAAATCATCGAATCGATCCCGGCCAGCGACGAAATCAAGCTGTACTCGCATGGCGGCTTCACGGACCTCTGCCGTGGCCCGCACGTGCCGTCCACGGGCAAGCTCAAGGTCTTCAAGCTGATGAAAGTCGCGGGTGCCTACTGGCGTGGGGACTCGAAGAACGAGCAGTTGCAGCGCATTTACGGCACGGCCTGGACGAAGAAGGAAGACCAGGAAGCGTACCTACACATGCTCGAAGAGGCCGAAAAGCGCGACCATCGGAAGCTGGGCAAGCAGCTCGACCTGTTCCACATGCAGGACGAGTCGCCGGGCATGGTTTTCTGGCATCCGCGCGGCTGGACGCTGTGGCAGCAGGTCGAGCAGTACATGCGCCGTCGCGTGAACGACGCCGGCTACCTTGAAATCAAGACGCCGTTGATCATGGACCGCTCGCTGTGGGAAGCCTCAGGACATTGGCAAAACTATCGTGAAAATATGTTCACGACCGAGTCGGAAAAGCGCGACTACGCGATCAAGCCGATGAACTGCCCCGGTCACGTACAGGTGTTCAACCACGGTCTGCGCTCGTATCGCGATCTGCCACTGCGTTACGCGGAGTTCGGTTCGTGCCATCGCAACGAATCGTCGGGCGCGCTGCATGGTCTGATGCGCGTGCGCGGCTTCGTGCAGGACGACGCCCATATTTTTTGTACTGAAGACCAGTTCATCAGCGAATCGATCGCGTTCAATACACTGGCGATGAGCGTCTACCGCGACTTCGGCTTCGACAACGTCGAGATCAAGCTGTCGCTGCGTCCGGATGCGCGCGCCGGTACCGCCGAAACGTGGGATCGCGCGGAGCAGGGGCTCCGCGAGGCGCTGACGGCCTGCGGCGTCACGTGGGAAGAACTGCCCGGCGAGGGTGCGTTCTATGGCCCGAAGGTCGAGTATCACATCAAGGACGCGCTCGGCCGATCGTGGCAGTGCGGTACGCTGCAGCTCGACATGGTGCTGCCGGAGCGTCTGGGCGCCGAATACGTCGCCGAAGACAACAGTCGCCGTCGCCCGATTATGTTGCACCGGGCAATTGTCGGATCGATGGAACGCTTCCTCGGAATTCTGATCGAGCACCATGCTGGTGCAATGCCCGCCTGGCTCGCGCCGATGCAGGTCGTCGTGATGAATATCGCGGAAAGCCAGGCCGAATATGCGCAGTCGCTAGCCCAATCGTTGCAAAAACAAGGGGTTAGAGTCGAGGCTGATTTGCGCAACGAGAAGATTAGCTATAAAATACGCGAGCACACGCTGGAAAAGGTGCCGTACCTACTGGTGGTCGGCGACAAGGAGCGTGAAGCACAAACGGTAGCCGTGCGTGCCCGTGGTGGTGTCGATATGGGTGTGATGCCTGTTGACGCCTTCATTGAGCGTCTGCGCCAGGACGTGCAGTCGTTCAACTAATCCACTTGGTACCCGGCTCGTTTTTTTTAATTTTTAGAGGAAACGTAACATCGCTACTGATAAGTCTGCGCACCGCATCAACGGTGAAATTACAGCACCCGAGGTGCGACTGGTCGGCGTCGAGAACGAACCGCTCGGCATTGTGAAACTCGCTGATGCGTTCCGCATGTCGGAACAGCAGGACGTGGATCTGGTCGAAATCGCCCCGCAGGCGGTTCCGCCGGTTTGCCGCTTGATGGACTACGGCAAGTTCAAGTACCAGGAAGCGAAGAAGCAACACGAGGCCAAGCTCAAGCAGAAGGTCATCCAGGTCAAGGAAGTCAAATTCCGCCCGGGTACTGACGACGGTGATTACAACGTCAAGCTGCGCAACCTCGTCCGCTTCCTCGAAGACGGCGACAAGACGAAAATCACGTTGCGTTTCCGTGGCCGCGAAATGGCTCATCAGGAAATCGGCATGCGCATGCTCGAACGCCTGCGCACCGATCTCGACGAAGTCGGTCAGGTCGAGCAGATGCCGAAAATGGAAGGGCGCCAGATGATCATGGTGCTCGCTCCGAAGAAAAAGAAGTAAGCACGAAGCAGTTGGCCGGAGCGGCGGCGTGCCATGTGGCCCGCGCTCCGGTAGCGCAAGGTTGTTTGATGCTGTGCTAGGTGTCCAGCGCGGTGTTGGAAAGTTTCGGAACGTCGCGCATGCAAGGGCGCAGTCGTTCCCGAAAAGCGGCCGCTGGCGGTATCGGCGGTCTGCATACCAAGTGGAATGGGTTTCGAAGGGCGGGAAATGGTCATCTGGCCGACCGCACACCCATGTCCATCTAATAATGGAGTTGTCATGCCGAAGATGAAGACCAAGAAGAGCGCTGCAAAGCGCTTCGTGGTGCGTCCGGGCGGTACCGTCAAGCGCGGTCAGGCCTTCAAGCGTCACATTCTTACTAAGAAGACCACCAAGAACAAACGCCATCTGCGCGGCTCCACGGCAGTTCATGATTCCGATCTGAACTCCGTTCGCGCAATGCTGCCGTTCGCTTAACCCTTAACCGACACTCATAGGAGCGAAACATGCCTCGAGTAAAACGTGGGGTTACCGCACGGGCCCGTCACAAGAAGATCATCAAGCTGGCCAAGGGTTACCGCGGCCGTCGCAATAACGTCTATCGCATCGCCAAGCAGGCGGTCATGCGCGCAGGCCAGTACGCCTACCGCGATCGCCGCAACAAGAAGCGTGTGTTCCGCGCACTGTGGATCACGCGTATCAACGCGGCGGTGCGTCAGCACGACATGACGTACAGCGTGTTCATCAACGGCCTGAAGAAGGCGTCGATCGAACTGGACCGCAAGGTGCTGGCCGACATGGCTGTGTTCGACAAGGCTGCTTTTGCTGCGATCGTTCAGCAGGTGAAAGCCGCCGTTGCAGCCTGATTGCGCTTCTGGCAATTAAAACTGCGTGGTTCGTTGCAGCGAACATCCGGTCGTCTCGGTGACGCTGCAACAAAAACGGGGCTCCTCACCGAGCCCCGTTTTTGTTGGTAGAACCAGTTTTGTTTCGATAGAACACTGACGTTGAAATGATGGGATCAATGGATCTGGACCAGATTGTCGCCGACGCGCAAAAAGCCTTCGCAGAAGCCCCCGACGTCACCACCCTCGAGAACGAGAAAGCGCGCTTTCTCGGTAAGGCGGGTGCGCTGACCGAGCTGTTGAAGGGTCTTGGCAAACTCGCTCCTGAAACGCGCAAGACAGAAGGCGCTCGGATCAACCTCGTCAAGCAACAGGTCGAAGCGGCGCTGACGGCACGTCGTCAGTCGCTCGCCGACGCGCTTCTGAACGAGCGCCTCGCCGCTGAAGCGATCGACGTCACGCTACCGGGCCGCGGCGCCAATGCAGGCAGCCTGCACCCAGTGATGCGCACCTGGGAGCGCGTCGAGCAGATTTTCCGTACGATCGGATTCGACGTGGCCGACGGCCCCGAGATCGAAACCGACTGGTACAACTTCACTTCGCTGAACAGCCCGGAAAACCATCCGGCGCGTTCCATGCAGGATACCTTCTACGTCGACGGCAAGGACGCCGACGGCCGCCCGCTGCTGCTGCGTACGCATACGAGCCCGATGCAGGTACGCTACGCGCGTACCAACACGCCGCCGATCAAGGTGATCGTGCCCGGCCGCACGTATCGCGTGGATAGCGACGCCACGCATTCGCCGATGTTCAACCAGGTCGAAGGCCTGTGGATCGACGAAAACATCAGCTTCGCGGACCTGAAGGGTGTCTATACCGACTTCCTGAAAAAATTCTTCGAGCGCGACGACATTCTCGTGCGCTTCCGACCGTCGTATTTCCCGTTCACCGAACCGTCGGCCGAGATCGACATGCAGTTCGAAACGGGCAAGAACGCGGGCAAGTGGCTCGAAATTTCGGGCTCCGGCCAGGTGCATCCGACAGTGATCCGCAACATGGGTCTGGACCCGGAGCGCTACATCGGCTTCGCTTTCGGCAGCGGCCTCGAGCGTCTCACGATGCTGCGTTACGGCGTGCAGGACCTGCGCCTGTTCTTCGAAAACGACCTGCGTTTCCTGCGTCAATTCGCATGAACCGGCGCGCACGAGCGTGACAAAGCATAGAACGTGGTAGCGCACCCGGTGCGCACCGCGAGCGTCCCCGGCAGAGCTCGCTGAACCGGCGCAAGATCACCGGCTTTACGAAGAGATTACCGGCTTTACGAAGCACCTGCCGGACGTGGACCTAACCTGATCAGAACGTACACAGAACCATGCAATTTCCGGAATCCTGGCTCAGAACTTTTGTCGATCCGCGACTGACCACCGACGAGCTGTCGCACGCGTTGACGATGGCGGGTCTCGAAGTCGAAGACCTGCGGCCGGCCGCGCCGCCGACCTCGAAGATCGTCGTCGGCCAGGTGCTGGAAGTCGTCAAGCACCCGGATGCGGACAAGCTCAACGTGTGTCAGGTCAACGCCGGCACCGGCGCGACGCTGAACATCGTATGCGGCGCTCCGAACGTGGCGCCCGGCATCAAGGTGCCGGTCGCGCTGGTCGGCGCGCAACTGCCGCCGGCCGAAGAGGGCGGCGCACCGTTCGCGATCAAGCTGTCGAAGCTGCGCGGCGTGGAAAGCCAGGGCATGCTGTGCTCGGCGCGCGAGCTGAAGCTCTCCGAAGATCACAGCGGTCTGATGATCCTGCCGGAAGATACGCCGATCGGCCAGGACATCCGCGAGACCCTCAACCTCGACGACACCGTTTTTGAAATCAAGCTGACGCCGAACAAGGCCGACTGTTTGTCGGTTTTCGGCGTCGCGCGCGAAACGTCGGCGATTACCGGCGCGCCGTTGCGCCCGCTCGACATCAAGCCGGCTCCAGTCAAGCTCACTGAAACCCTGCCCGTGAAAATCTCGGCGCCCGATCTGTGCGGCCGTTTCTCGGGCCGCGTGATCCGCGGCGTCAATGCGCGCGCGAAGTCGCCGCAATGGATGGTCGAGCGTCTCGAGCGCTCAGGCCAGCGCAGCATCTCCGCGCTCGTCGACATCTCGAACTATGTGATGCTCGAGCTGGGGCGTCCGTCGCACGTGTTCGATCTCGACAAGATCCACGGCGGCATGGACGTGCGCTGGGCCCGCAAGGGTGAAACGCTGAAGCTGCTGAACGGCAACACGGTCGAGCTCGATGAAACGGTCGGCGTGATCGCCGACGAGCAGCATATCGAAAGCCTCGCGGGCATCATGGGCGGCGACAGCACCGCGGTCACGCTCGACACCACCAATATCTATCTCGAAGCCGCATTCTGGTGGCCCGATAGCATTCGTGGCCGCTCGCGCAAGTACAACTTCTCGACCGATGCAGGTCATCGCTTCGAGCGCGGCGTCGACTACGCGACGACCGTCGATCATATCGAGCGCATCACGCAGTTGATCCTCGACATTTGCGGCGGCGAAGCGGGTCCGGTCGACGATCAGATCGTCAACGTGCCAAAGCGCGCGCCCGTGAAGATGCGCGTTTCGCGCGCGAACCGCATCATCGGCGTCGCGATCGGCGCCGATGAAATCGCACAGATCTTCACGCGCCTCGGCCTGTCGTTCGAGCGCGACGGCGATACGTTCTCGGTGATGCCGCCGTCGTACCGCTTCGATATCGAAATCGAAGAGGACCTGATCGAAGAAGTCGCACGTATCTACGGCTTCGAAAAGATTCCGGCGCGCCCGCCGGTCGCGACCAGCGAAATGCGCCCGACCAACGAGACGCAACGCTCGATCCACGCGATCCGGCATGCACTCGCCGCGCGCGACTACGCGGAAACGGTAAACTTCAGCTTCGTCGATGCCGAGTGGGAGCAGGACTTCGCAGGCAACAGCAACCCGGTGCGTCTGATCAACCCGATCGCGAGCCAGCTGTCGGTGATGCGTACGACGCTGTTCGGCAGCCTGATCCATGTGCTGCGCACGAACCTGAACCGTCGCGCGGCGGACCGTGTACGCGTGTTCGAAGCGGGCCGCGTGTTCCTGCACGATCCGTCGATCAAGGCCGGCGAGCTGACCGTCGAAGGTTTCGCGCAGCCGAAGATGATCGGCGCGCTCGCTTATGGTCCCGCGCTCGACGAGCAGTGGGGCGCACCGACGCGTGCTGTCGACTTCTTCGACGTGAAGGGCGACATCGAAGCGCTGGTCGCGCCGGCGGTCGCGCGGTTCGTGAAGGCCGAGCATCCGGCGCTGCATCCGGGACGCAGCGCGCGTATCGAATTGAATGGTCGCGCAGTGGGCTGGATTGGCGAATTGCATCCGCGCTGGATGCAAAAATATGATTTGCCGCATGCGCCAATTCTGTTTGAAATCGAAGCGGAAGCATTAATGCAGCGGGTATTGCCGATTCCGTCGGAAGTTTCAAAATTCCCGCCGGTACGACGTGATATTGCGGTGGTCGTCGATCAGAAAATCGAGGTTCAGGCGCTGCTCGACGAGCTGCAGAAGGCCCAGTCCGAGCCGGCCTGCAAGGCTGTCCAGAAGATTGCACTTTTCGACGAATTTCGTCCAAAATCAAACACTTCCGGTGGTCTGGCCGCGCACGAGAAAAGCCTTGCGTTCCGGGTGACCTTGCAAGATACTGGCGGAACCCTTCAGGATGAAACGGTCGATCTGGCTATTCAAACTCTGGTGGAACGTCTGGCTCGAGTATATGGCGCACGGTTGCGCGGATAACCCGCATTTATCATTTGCACGGCTGTTTCCGCATCCATTGTTTTACGCTTGGCGCGCCATTTGATAGATATGAATGAAATGAACTCGAGTGATTTCGAAGCCCTTCTTACGGCGCAACGCAGCGCCATGATTCGAGAAATTCCGACATCACCCGCCGTCGTTTCCAATGAAACGCCGACGCTCACCAAGGCGGAACTTGCCGAGTTGCTGTTCGACAATGTCGGGCTCAACAAGCGGGAAGCGAAGGACATGGTCGAGGCGTTCTTCGAGGTGATCCGCGATGCGCTCGAGAGCGGCGACAGCGTCAAGCTGTCGGGTTTCGGCAACTTCCAGTTGCGCGACAAGCCGCAGCGTCCCGGCAGAAATCCGAAGACGGGCGAGGCGATTCCGATCGCGGCGCGTCGCGTGGTGACGTTTCATGCAAGTCAAAAGCTGAAGGCGCTCGTCGAAAACGGCGCCGAAGCGAGCTTCGCGCGCTGATCGACTGGCGCGCTTCCGGGCAACCCATCACGGCTAACTGACGATGACAGCGACGATCGAAAAAGTCGTCTTGCCTCCGATTCCGGCGAAGCGCTACTTCACGATTGGTGAGGTCAGCGAACTTTGCGGCGTGAAGCCCCACGTGCTGCGTTACTGGGAGCAGGAGTTCACCCAGTTGAGGCCGGTCAAGCGGCGCGGCAATCGTCGGTATTATCAGCATCACGAGGTGCTGCTGATCAGGCGGATTCGAGAGTTGCTGTACGAGCAGGGTTTTACGATCAACGGGGCGCGCAACCGGCTCGATTCGCATAGCGGCGGTGGGCCGGAAGCGGCGGTCGAAGAAGGTGAGGCCGCCGGCGCAGCCGCGGGGCAGGTGCAGGCATCGGCGGCAACGGTTGCTGTCGATGTCGAGAAGTTGCGCGAGGAACTGCAGAGCGTAATCGATCTGCTGGGCCACTAGTTCCATCGGCTCGTTCGTTTTGTTCGCGTCGGGCAGTTCTAATCGAATGAAGTGTCTGTTATAATTTTTTTTCTGTTCGGGGCGTAGCGCAGCCTGGTAGCGTACCTGCATGGGGTGCAGGTGGTCGGAGGTTCAAATCCTCTCGCCCCGACCAAGATCAAAAAGGACTTACGGTGAAAGCCGTAAGTCCTTTTTTCTTGCCCGTCGCGGATAACTGCGACGCCGCTCGTCTCCGTCAAGCAGGTCGCCTCATGATCAGACCTGCGCGAGCGAAACCGCAGCCCCCAGCGCCACGAACCGCTCCAAATGATGATCCTCATCCCCAAGCTGATGATCGATGATCACGAGCCGCTTCGCGTAATGCGCAAGCGGCAACTCCCAGGTCATGCCGATCCCGCCATGCAACTGGATGCATTCCTCCGCGACTCGCGTGCCGATCCGGCCGATGCTGTACTTCGCCGCCGACACCGCGCGCTCGCGCGCATTGCGTTCACCATCGAGCACTGCCGCCGCATTGATCACTGCGGAGCGCGCCTGCTCGATTTCGAGCAGCAAATCGGCCATGCGATGCTGCAATGCCTGGAAGCTGCCGATCGGCACGCCGAACTGCCTGCGCGTGCGCAGATAGTCGAGCGTGTAGTCTTTCGCGACGTCCATGGCGCCGACGGCTTCCGCGCACAGCGCGAGCACGCCGCAGCTCACCGCATATTCGAGCGTCGCAAAGCCCTGGTCCACTGAGCCGAGCACGGAGTCGTCGCCGAGCGTGACATTGTCGAGCGTCACTTCGGCCGCGCGTCCTCCGTCGATCTTCCGATAGCCGCGCACGCTCACACCCGCCGCGTCCCCCGGCACCAGAAACAGCGTGATGCCGGCTTCCGCATCGTCATCGCCGCACGTGTGTGCCGAGACGAGGAACACCTGAGCATGCTCGCCATGCTGAACGACGGCCTTCGCGCCATGCAAAGTCCACACGCCGCTGTTGCCCTCAACGCTGCGCCGCGCGCGCGTCGTTGCGACCCGAGCCAGTTCGTAGTGACTGTCCGGTTCGCCATGCGCGAGCGCAACGATTCGCGAACCGTCGATCAACGAGCCGAGCGCCGCTTTTTGCGCGTCACTGCCGCTGCGAGCGATCGCCCGTCCGACGATCAGCGTATCGAGAAACGGCTCGACGACGAGCCCCCGGCCGATACTCTCGAACACGACGGAAATATCGAAGCCGCCGCCGCCAAAACCGCCGCTCGCTTCATCGAACAGTGCGCCGATCACGCCAAGCTCCGCGAAGCGCGCCCACAGATCGGGGCTGAAGCCTTGCGTCGAGCGCGCGATCTGATCGCGCGTCGCGAAGCCGTACTGCTCGCTGATAAACCGGTTCAGCGTATCCGCCAGCATGCGGCGATCTTCGGTGTGCTGGAAATTCATGACGTGCGCCTTTTACAGTCCGAGGATCATTTTGGAAATGATGTTCTTCTGGATTTCGTTCGAGCCGCCGAAGATCGACAGCTTGCGATTATTGAAGTACTGCGACGCGGCACTCGCGGCTTCGTCCGGGCCGACCGGCACGCCATCGAAGCCTTCGTACAGCGCTTCCTCGACGAATGGCTGCGCATAAGCGCCCATCGCGCGCCGCGTCAGCGACGAGATTTCCTGACGGATTTCGGTGCCGCGAATCTTCAGCATCGAACTCTCGGCACCGGGCACGCCGCCGCCCGCCACGGCTGCGATCACGCGCAGGTTGGTCGTCTTCATGTTCTCGAGGTCGATCTCGACGCGCGCCATGCGTGCCGCGAACGCGGGATCCTCGGCGAGCGGCCGGCCATTGCGCAGCTGTTTCGCGGCGATCTTGCACAGACGATTGAACGCGGCGACCGAAAAGCCGACGCCCGCGATATTGGTGCGCTCGTACGTAAGCAGATATTTTGCGTAAGTCCAGCCCTTGTTCTCCTCGCCGACGAGATTGTCGGCAGGCACGCGCACGTCGGTGAAAAACACTTCGTTGACTTCATGCTCGCCGTCGAGCGTGATGATCGGCCGCACTTCGACGCCCGGCGTGTTCATGTCGATCAGCAGAAAGCTGATGCCTTCCTGTTTGCGCACGTCGGTCGCGGTGCGCACGAGGCAGAAGATCATGTTCGCGTAATGCGCGAGCGTGGTCCACGTCTTCTGGCCATTGACGATGTAGTGTTCGCCCTGCGCATCCTTGCCGCGCACCGCCGTCGTCTTGACCGACGCAAGGTCGGAGCCCGCGCCCGGCTCCGAATAGCCCTGGCACCACCAGTCGGAACCATCGAGAATGCGCGGCAGCCAGTGACGCTTCTGCGCGTCGCTGCCGTACCTGATCAGCACCGGCCCGAGCATGTTGACGCCGAACGGTACGACGCGCGGCGCGCCGGCCAGCGCGCATTCGTTCTCGAAGATGAACTTCTGCACCGCGTTCCAGCCCGGGCCGCCGAACTCCTTCGGCCAGTGATTCGCGAGCCAGCCTTGCGCGTTCAGAATCGCGTGCCACCCGGCCATGTCGTCGCGCGTCAGACGCCGGCCGCCGTGCACCTTGTCGGCGAGGCGTCGCGGCAGCTTGTCGCGCAAAAACGCCAGCACGCTGGCGCGAAACGCTTCTTCTTCGGGGGTGAAGTTCAGATCCATCGCAGTCGTTCCGTCCGGTTCGTGGCGGCTCAGGCCGTCGTGTTCAGGCTCGCGAAATCCGCTCCGCGCTCGACCAGTTCGACGAGCAGCGGCGACGGCCGCCAGAACAGCGGGTCTTCCTTCGCGAACTCGCGGATGTCGGCGAGGATCGTCGCCAGCCCGACGCTATCCGCGTATTTCATCGGACCGCCGCGGTAGCGCGGAAAGCCGTAGCCGTACAGCAGCGTCACGTCGACGTCGAGCGGGCGCAGCGCGATGCCTTCGTGCACGACGTTCGCGCCTTCGTTGATCATCGCGGCCATATAGCGGCGCATGATCTGCTCGTCGGTGAAGCTGCGCGGCGTGACGCCCGCGCGCTTGCGTTCGGCGTCGATGATCGCCTCGACTTCGGGATCGGGGATGCCGCCGCGCGATCCTTCGGGGTACAGATAGAATCCGCGGCCGGTCTTCTGGCCGAACCAGCCACGCTCGCACAGGCGGTCGGCGATCTGCACGTAGCGTGCGTTCGGGTCGCGCGTGGCCGCGCGGCGTTTGCGCGCCGCCCAGCCGATGTCGCCGCCCGCGAGATCGACCACCTGGAACGGGCCCATCGGCAAGCCGAACGCGCGCACGGCCGCGTCGATCTGATACGGCGACGCACCGTCTTCCATCAGCGCGTCCGCGGCGGCGCGATAGACGGCGAGCAGCCGATTGCCGATGAATCCGTCGCACACGCCCGCGCGCACCGGCGTCTTGCGCAGCTTCTTCGCGAGCTCGAACGCGGTCGCGACGACGTCGGCGCTGACCTGCTTCGGCACCACGACTTCGAGCAGCTTCATGATGTTGGCGGGGGAGAAGAAGTGCAGACCGATCACGTCGGCGGGGCGCGAGGTGCTGGCCGCGATCGCTTCGATATCCAGATACGACGTGTTGGTCGCGAGCACCGCGCCGGGCTTGCAGACACGATCGAGCTCGGCGAACACGGCCTTTTTGACGCCGAGATCTTCGAACACGGCTTCGATCACGAGGTCGACGTGAGCAAGCGCATCGTACGACGTGCTGCCGCTCCAGCGCGCCATCGTCGCGGCTTTCTTCTCGGCGGTGAGGCGGCCCTTGGCGATCAGCCCGTCGTAGACCTTGTCGATGTGCGCGCGGCCGCGCGCGAGCGACGCTTCGTCGCGTTCGATCATCGTGACGGGCAGACCCGCGTCGAGCACCGCGACCGCAATGCCCGCGCCCATCGTGCCGCCGCCGATCACGCCGATCGCCCCGAGCGCGCGCGGTTTCGCGTCGCGCGTTTCGGGCGCTTTCAGCACTTCGCGCTCGGCGAAGAACGCGTGCACGAGACCTGCGCGCTGCGGGCTGTCGAGGCATTGCAGGAACAGCTTGCGTTCGAACTTCAGGCCTTCGTCGAAGGGCTGTTCGATCGCGGCTTCGACCGCGTCGACGATTTTCAGCGGCGAGAACAGGCCGCGCGCTTTCTTCGCGGTTTCGTCTCGCGCTTTCGCGACGGCGGCGAGGCTCGCGGCGCGATCGCTCAATGCGGCGGCGTCGCGCGTACGACGCACCGGCGCGTGCGCGGCGAGCAGTTCGTGCGTGTAGGCGAGTCCTTCGGCGAGGATGTCGCCGCTGTCGCCGAGACGGTCGATCAGACCTAGCGCGAGCGCTTCCTTCGCGCTCGCATGACGGCCGCTCAGGATCAGATCGAGCGCGGCCGGCGCGCCGATCAGGCGCGGCGTGCGTTGCGTGCCGCCCGCGCCGGGCAGCAGACCGAGCTGCACTTCGGGCAGGCCGAGCTTCGCGCCGTCCACGGCGATCCGGTAATGCGCGGCGAGCGCCACTTCGAGCCCGCCGCCGAGCGCGGCGCCATGCAACGCGGCAATCACGGGTTTCCCGCAGGCCTCGATGCGATTGCACACCTCCGGCAGCGAAGGCGGCACCGGAGGCTTACCAAACTCGCGAATATCGGCACCGGCGATGAAGTTGCGCCCCGCGCCGACGATCAGCACGGCTTCGACGGCGCGCTCGGCGTCGGCGGCTTCGATCGCGTCCAGCAGGCCGCGCCGCACCTCGGCGGAGAGCGCGTTGACCGGCGCGTGGTCGATCGTGACGAGCAGTACCTTGCCGCGCAATTCGCGCGTGACGACGTCGGCTGAAGGGGATTGATTCATCGTGGGTGTCTCCGTATCCAGGGTGGCGAAGTGCGCCGGATCGTCCCATTCTGGAGTGGTCAACGTTCATTGACAATCACATGGTTGATTGACAGACTGTCAAAATTATTTTGACAACGATGCGGCCATGGACGTCAACTCGCTGACCCTGCTCGTCGACATCCTCGACGCCGGCAATCTGAGCGAAGCGGCGCGCCGGCTCAAGATGAGCCGCGCGAACGTTAGCTATCACCTGAACCAGCTCGAGCGTTCCGTGGGCCTGCAATTGGTGCGGCGCACCACGCGCCGCGTCGAGCCGACCGAGATCGGTCTGCGGCTCTACGAGCACGGCCGCACTATTCGCAACGCGTTGCTGGCCGCGCGCGAGTCGGTGGCGACGCTGGGCCAGAGCCTGCAGGGGCGGGTGCGGCTGAGCGTGCCGAGCGGCTATGGCCAGCTCGTGATGTCCGACTGGCTGATCGCGTTCAAGCGGTTGTATCCGGGCATCGTGCTAGACGTGATGTTCGAGAACCGCGTCGAGGATCTGATGCGCGACGAAATCGACATCGCGGTGCGCGTGATGTCGGAGCCGCCGCAAAACCTCGTCGCGCGGGACATGGGGCCGGTCCGGTACGTGGCCTGCGCATCCCCCGAATTCGCGCGGACGCACGGCATGCCCGCGACGCTCGACGACCTGCGCGCCGCGCCGCTGATTACCGCGGCCGTGATCGGCAAGCAGTTGCGGCTCGCCGCATATTTGCGCGACGAGCGTCATGAAGTGCTGCTCGAACCGACGATTATTTCCGAGAACTTTCTATTTTTACGGCAGGCGGTGCTGGCCGGTCTGGGCGTCGGACTCGTACCCGACTATGTGGTGCAGGACGATCTGAAGCGCGGCGCGGTGCTGACCGCGCTCGATGCCTGGCGGCTCAGCATCTTCGGCACCCACATGTACATGCTGTACATGCCGAACCGGCACCACACGCGCGCGGCCGCGACGTTCATCGACTTCGTGCTGGAGCAGGCGCAGGGCTCGGGCAGGGGCGCTGCGAACTGAAGCGGCGAACTCAGGCGCCGAGTCTGCGCGCGATGGCCGTCGTGACCATCGGCACGCCGACGCGCAGCAGCTTGCGCACGCCTTCGTCGCTGCCGACTTTCTCCACCGCGTTGTCGATCATCGCCTGCATCACGCTCGCCGGATAAAACTCGCGAAACAGCTCGTTGGCGCCGGCTTGCTCGAACAAGTGATGCAGGAACGACCCGACGGGCGGCCCGATGCGCTTGAAGAGCCCCATCTTGACGACCCGGTTGTTCCACAGATGCAGCGTGTACGTGTCGGAACAGAGCGCCGCGCACTCTTCGAAATAGCGCGGCAGGAACACCTTGTAGTAATCGTTGAAATGCACCGGATAGAACAGGCTCTCGGGAAGCCCGGCCTTCACGCCGTAGACGGCGGTCAACAGACGAGGGCCGGTGTCGCCCCACTTCAGTGCGGTGCCTTTCATCGCTTCGATCCGTTCGATTGCCTCGTGCAAGCGCGGCTGATCCGGATCGAGCCTCAGAATCGCATTGCAGATGCTCGTCTGGTTTTCCCGTCCGATCAGATCGCCCTTGGCGTTGAGATCGAAATCACGAAGCAGCAGCATGTCGGTGTCGACCCAGATCTCGTCGGTCTTCGTGAACATCACGAAGCGGAAATAGTCGGTGAAATGCTGCATCGACGGCACCCCGCAAATCGGGAAGTCGTTCAGCGAATCGCGCGGCAATATCGTGGTCGCGTCCTTCGCGGCTACGCCGGGCGGCAATCCGGCGATCGGCTCGTAGCTATAAAGCGCGACCTCGCTGCCGTACTGCGTGAACGAACTTAGGCAGGCGACTTCATAGGGAGAAAGTTCCGGGCCGTGCCAGAACGATGCAAATCTTGCCTTGCGCATATGTCATCCGGGGGGAGCGATCATGCGGCGCAACATAGGCGCCGAAGCTGTGTAACGATCCTAGACGGGGACGGCACAGGTCAGACGTAAAGGGCTTGAATCACACAGGAGTTGTCGCAAAACGTTGAGTTCAGTGCGACCGGTCGGCGATTATGGGCGGGACTATGTCGTATTTGGCGAATCCAGTTGCGCAAGGCGACGCGTCGAACGGGACAGGCAAGATCGTGGGCTAAACTGCGGAACACCGGCCACGCGCGGAAGTAGCAAGCGATGGGCCATGCGGCAGCCCATGCAGCGATAACGACGATATTCAGGAGACACGATGAACCTCGACGGCGAGACTTACGATTCGCTCACGACCAATTTCACGTGGCGCATTCCACCGCGCTACAACATCGGCGTCGATGCATGCGACAAGTGGGCCGATGGCTCGGGGCGTCTCGCGCTGATCTATGAAGATGCCGAAGGCCGCGCGACCCGCTATACGTTCGATGAACTGAAAGCGCTGTCCGACCGCTTCGCCAATGCGCTGCTCGCGGCGGGCGCACAGCGCGGCGAGCGCATCGGCATCTTCCTGTCGCAATCGATCGAAACGGCCATCGCACATCTCGCTGCCTACAAGGCCGGCATGGTCACGGTGCCGCTGTTCGCGCTGTTCGGCGTCGACGCGATCGAGCATCGGCTCGGCGATAGCGGTGCGGTCGCACTTGTCACTGATCACGCCGGCGTGCAAAAGATCGACGAAATCCGCGCCGCGCTGCCGGAGTTGCGACACGTGTTCAGCGTCGATATCGAGCAGGATGACGAAGCATCGGACGCGCCCGTGAGGTCGTTCTGGCAGGCGTTGCATGGCGCTTCCGCTGAGTTCACGCCGGTCGATACCGCTGCGGACGAGCCGGCGATCATCATCTATACGTCGGGCACGACCGGAAAACCGAAGGGCGCGTTGCACGGGCATCGCGTGTTGCTCGGCCATTTACCCGGCGTCGAGATGTCGCAGCAGGGCTTTCCCGCGCACGCGACGCTGATGTGGACGCCCGCGGACTGGGCGTGGATCGGCGGTCTGTTCGATGTGCTGCTGCCGTCGTGGCATCACGGCGTCGCGGTGCTCGCGCGCCGTTTTGCGAAATTCGACGGCCACGCCGCGTTCGATCTGCTCGCGCGTCACGCGGTCTCCCATGCGTTTTTACCGCCGACCGCGCTGAAGATGATGCGCGGTGTCGAGCGGCCCGCTCATCTGCGGCTCGCGTTGCGCTCGGTCGCGAGCGGCGGCGAATCGCTGGGCGAGGAACTGATCGGCTGGGGGCGCGACGCGCTCGGCGTGACGATCAATGAGTTCTACGGGCAGACCGAGTGCAACGTCGTGGTGTCGTCGTGCGCGGCGCTGTTCGAGCCGCGCTTCGGCGCGATCGGGCGCGCGGTGCCGGGGCACCATGTCGCGATCGTCGATGCCGCCGGCAACGAACTGCCGCCCGGCGCGATCGGCGATATCGCGGTGGCCGCGCCTGACCCGGTGATCTTTGTCGGCTACTGGCGCAACGAAGCGGCGACGCGCGAGAAATTCCGCGGCAAGTTTCTGCTGACCGGCGATCTCGGCACGCGCGACGCGGACGGCTTCATTCGCTTCGTCGGCCGCGGCGACGACGTGATCACGAGCGCCGGCTACCGGATCGGGCCGGCATCGATCGAAGATTCGCTGCTGCGTCATCCGGCCGTCGCGATGGCCGCCGTGGTCGGCGCGCCCGATCGCGAGCGCACCGAAATCGTGATGGCGTTCGTCGTGCTGAAAGCGGGCTTCGTCGGCGACGATGCGCTGGTGCGCGAGATCCAGCAGCACGTCAAGACGCGTCTGGCCGCGCACGAATATCCGCGCGAGATTCGCTTCGTCGAAAGCCTGCCGATGACGGCCACCGGCAAGGTGATCCGCAAGGCGCTGCGCGAGGCGTTGGGGGAGACCGGCGCGCACGACCCGGACGCGGTCCCACCGGCAAAAAACTGAGTCTGCTACGATGACCCACCCACGATGAGAATCACAGCGGAGACATGGAATGCGCCCCGAGAGTGCCATTCGTTTCGATCAGGAGTTCGCGCCGCGCATTGCCGAGGCGATCGCCGCGTGCGTCGCGACGACCGTTCACACCGACGTGCTGCCGCATGGCGAGCCGGGGCAGCCCACCCGCGTGCGGATTCACGCAACGCCGCTCGATGAACTCGGTCATTACCCGCATCCGTTGAATCTGTATCTGACCTGGGACAGCGATGAAATAGAAAGACTGATGGGCGAGCAGGGCGTGACGCGCTTCGCCAGATATCTGGCCGCGCTGCCGCGCAAGCTCAATGCGTGGACCCAGGCGCGCGAACTCGATTTCTCCACGCACACGCAGGGTGAGCCGGTTACGTTGATCGGCGGGCTCGATTTCGAAGCGTAGACGCCCGCGCGCGATTGCGGGTTGGCGGGTGTGCGCTCGAGATAGCTGGATAAAAAACGGCCGCTGTGCTCGAAGAGCCAGCGGCCGTTACTTTTGCAGCGTTGGCTGACAGCGACGCTCAGCCGCCCTGCGCCGGATCGCTGATGCTGTCATTGCCCGTCTCGACGTGACCGGCGATGCGGCGTGCGAACGTCGGGTCGGTATCGACGGTGATCGCGAGATCGTACCAGCCGTATGCTTTGCGCAGATCGAGGTACAGATTGTCGGTGTCGCCGCCGCGCACCCAATGCTTGATCACATGGTTCCTGTCGTACGCGTTGACGATCGTGAACTGGCAACGCGCGCTGCCGACGTTCTCGAGCCGCAGTTGGAGATTGCCGTTCGCGACATCGTAGCCTTCGGCGACGGCGGGCCGTGCGGTATCCGAACCATTCCACCAGTTCCGCGCAACCACTTTGCCCGCGAAGCGGCGCAGGAAGCCGTTCGGTCCGTGCACGCTGAAGTCGTAGCTGCCATCGGCATTGAGCATCAGCGTGTCCTGCAGATGCTTGCCCGCTTCGACGGTATAGCTGCGCGGCGCGTCTGCGCTATTGGCCGCGTACACGAGGAACACGGCGCCCGCGCGGCCCGTGTTGACGAAGCGCATCGTCAGCTTGCCGTTCGCGCCTTCGTCGACGCGCACGAACAGTTCGTACGGCAGCGCGCGTGCCGGGCACACGCCCGCTTCCTGCTTCGGCACCGTCTGCACCGTCGGCGCTTGCGGCACGTAGTCCGGGTGACGGTTCTGGTCGGGCGGCACGTAACCGCTCGTGCTCGGC
The DNA here is from genome assembly GCF_046543485.1 of Paraburkholderia sp. EG304. Classification (NCBI taxonomy): domain Bacteria; kingdom Pseudomonadati; phylum Pseudomonadota; class Betaproteobacteria; order Burkholderiales; family Burkholderiaceae; genus Paraburkholderia; species Paraburkholderia sp. EG304. Next base: position 68,303 of record NZ_JBKGUA010000001.1, read on the forward strand.
AGCGACGGCACCGACGCGTTCGGATTCGCGAAGTTGAACGCGGAGGTCAGATCGCCGCACACCGCGCGACGCCACGGCGTGATGTTCGATTCGCCGAGATTGTGCCGGTGACCGAAGCGCTTTTCGATGAATTGGATCACCGACGAGTGGTCGAATACTTCCGAGCATACGTAGCCGCCTTTGGACCACGGCGACACCACCAGCATCGGCACGCGCGGTCCGAGCCCGTACGGCCCGGCGACGTTCTTCGGATCGCCCGCATAGATCTCGTTCGTGATGTCGACGGTCGACAGACCGTTCGCGCTCGACGCGGCCGCGAACGGCGCGGCGATGTGATCGAAGAAGCCGTCGTTTTCGTCGTAGTTGATCAGCAGCACGGTCTTGCTCCACACGTCCGGGTTCGACGTGAGGATCTGCAGCACCTGGTCGATGTACCACGCGCCGTAGTTGGTCGGCCAGTTCGGGTGTTCGCTGTACGCTTCGGGCGCGACGATCCACGACACCTGCGGCAGCGTGCCGTTTTGCACGTCGCGCTTCAGGATGTCGAAGTAGCCGTCGCCGTTCGCCGCGTTGGTGCCGGTACGCGCATTGTCGTACAGCGGGTTGCCCGGCTGGGCGTTGCGGTACTGGTTGAAATAGAGCAGCGAGTTGTCGCCGTAGTTGCCGATGTACGCGTTCTGCGTCCAACCCCACGAGCCGTTCGCGTCGAGCCCGGTGCCGATGTCCTGATAGATCTTCCACGAGATGCCCGCGTTCTGCAGCACTTCGGGGAAGGTCGACCAGCCGTAGCCGAGCTCCGAATTGTCGATCACCGGGCCGCCGCCGCTGCCGTCGTTGCCGACCCAGCCGCTCCACATGTAGTAGCGGTTCGGATCGGTCGGGCCCATCAGCGAGCAGTGGTACGCGTCGCAGATCGTGAATGCGTCGGCGAGCTGATAGTGGAACGGGATGTCATCGCGCGTCAGGTAGGCCATCGTGGTCGCGCCTTTCGACGGCACCCACTGATCGTTGCGGCCGCCGTTCCATGCGGCGTGCGTGGTGCCCCAGTCGTGCGCGAGATCCTGCAGGAATTGCAGGCCGAGGTTCGGCGCGCTCGGACGGAACGGCAGCACGTAGCCGGCGCCGGTGGTATCGGTGGTGAGCGGCTGATACCACACCGGCTGGCCATTCGCGAGCTTGATCGCGCGCGTGTCGCCGAAGCCGCGCACGCCCTTGAGCGTGCCGAAGTAGTGGTCGAACGAGCGGTTCTCCTGCATCAGCACGACGATATGCTCGACGTCGCGGATCGTCCCGGTGCGGTTGTTGGCCGGAATCGCGAGCGCATTGCGGATGCCGGGCGGCAGCATGCTCAACGCGGTAAAGGAACCGGCGGCTTGCGCGGCCGAGCGCAGAAAATCACGGCGATTTGTTGAGGTCATGGTTGTGGCTTAGATCTTCGGTGGAGGAAAAAGGCACGGGGAAGACGACTTGCGGTACTGAAACGGCAATGCTGCGTCGGACGCGCGAAGGCAGGCTAGTCTCCGCGCGCGGCGCGATTCTCAATCGACGGTATGGATGACGGGGCGGGCAAGCGGCGGCGCAGCGGCGGACAAGGCCGTGCCGGCTTCGGATGCCGGTGCCGCTGGTGTCTGGATCGTCAGCGTCGGCGGCGCGGGGTCGGCCGGCGGCGGGGCGATCGATGGGTCGCCCGGGCTGGCGGCGGAATGTTCCGTTGAACTGATCGTATCCGTGCTCGGGGGCGGGTCGTCGTTGCTGCACGCTCCCGCTAGCGCGCACAGCGCGATGACCGCCACGGCGCCGGTCAAACGTTTGCGGCGCGGCGCACGAATCGGCTTCGACACGAAAGGCATGGCACTGTCTCCGGGCGAGGAAGGGATGCCTCGCCATCGATGTGCCGAGGTCAGCGATGCGCAAGCATAATCGCCGAACCGTGTAATTTTTATGAAGTATCGGTAACAGCCACGGCGCCGCTTATCGCTGCGCGCGGACGAACGCAGCGATCGCGTCGTTGAGCGCGGCGGGCGCATCGCGATGCGGCGAGTGTCCGCACGCGTCGAGCTTCACGAGTTTTGCATGCGGCACGCGCGCGCCGATCCTATCGATCTGCGCCATCGTGCCGTAGTTATCGTCGTGGCCCTGGATCGCGAGCAGCGGTCGGCGGATCGGCGCGAGCGCCTCGACGATCGACCACTGCCTGAACCCGGGATCGAGCCAGATATCGTTCCAGCCGTAGAACGCGGAATCGACGTCCGCGTGATAGCGGGCGAGCTTCGCGCGTAGATCGGTGGTTTCGTAAAGCTGCTTCATCTGGGCGATGCTTTGCACCGAGATGTCTTCGACGAATACGTGCGGTGCGATCACGACCGCGCCCGCGAGCGCATCGGGATATAGCGCCGCGTACAGCAGCGCGATCGAACCGCCGTCGCTATGGCCGATCACCCACATGCGCTGGCGTTGCCGCAAGCCGATATCGAGCGCGTCGAGCAAGGCGGGGAGAATGTCGCGCGCCTGCGCGGTCATGAAATCGACCGGCCATTTCTCGTCAGGCGCACGCGGTGTCGAGAGTCCGTAACCGGGCCGCGAATAGACGAGCCCGCGCATGCCGAGCCGCTCGCACAACGTCTGCGGCCAGTCGCGCCACATCGCGATCGAGCCGAGCCCTTCATGCAGGAAGACCGCGATCGGTGGATCGTCGTGTTGAGCATTCGCCTGCTCGTTGACCCATTGGTACTCGATGCGCAGCGGCCCATGCGACGTGGTCGCCGGCAGTTCGGCGAAGCCGCTGGCGGGATTCGTGGAGGGAGCAGCAGGGGCGGTACCTCGGTTCTGCATCAATGAAACACCTATGACAGTTCACGTAGTTTGAAGCGTTGAATCTTGCCGGTGGCGGTTTTCGGCAGATCGTCGGTGAACACGATATCGCGCGGATACTTGTGCGGCGCGAGCCGTTCCTTGACGAAGGCCTTCAGTTCATCGGCGAGCAGGTCTGAAGGCATGAAGTCGCGCTTGAGCACGACGAACGCGCGCGTTTTCACGAGTCCGCCATGATCGACGCCGACCACCGCCGCTTCGAGCACCGCCGGATGCGCGACGAGCACCATCTCGACCTCGACCGGCGACACATACTGGCCGCTTACTTTCAGCATGTCGTCGCTGCGGCCCGCGTAAACATAACAGCCGTTCGCGAGACGCCGATACTTGTCGCCGCTTCTGATCCATTCGCCGAGAAACGTCGCGCGTGTTTTCTCGCGATTGCTCCAGTACATCAGCGCCGCGCTCGGCCCCTTGATGAACAGATCGCCGACTTCGCCGTCGGGCACCGGCCGCCCGGCCTCGTCGCGCAACTCGACTTCGTAGCCCGGCACGGGGCGCCCGGTCGTGCCGTATTCGACTTCGCCCGCGCGATTCGACAGGAAGATGTGCAGCATTTCCGTCGAGCCGATGCCATCGAGAATCTCAGCGCCGAAGTGCTCGGTGAAGCGTTCGCCGACATCGCGCGGCAACGCCTCGCCGGCCGACGCGCACACGCGGATCGCGACGTCGGCGCGCGCGGGCAGATTCGGCGACACCAGCATGTTCGCGTACAAGGTCGGCACGCCGTAGAACACGGTCGGGCGATGCTTGACGAGGCGCGCGAAAATCGCGTCGGCGGTCGGGCGCTCGGCCATCAGAATCGCGGTCGCGCCGACCGACAGCGGAAACGTCAGCGCATTGCCGAGCCCATACGCGAAGAACAGCTTCGCCGCCGAAAACACCACGTCGCTCTCGACGATCCCCAGCACCGGCTTCGCATACAGCTCGGCGGTCCAGTACAGATTCGCATGCGTGTGGACGGTGCCTTTCGGTTTGCCGGTCGAGCCCGACGAATAGAGCCAGAAGGCGATGTCGTCCGCGTTGCTCGCGCAGCCTTTGACGGCGGGTGTGGCGGTATCGACCAGCGTTTCGAAGCGGGGCGCCGCGAGCGGCTCTCCAGGGGAAGCGTCAGGCTGCGAGACGATCAGCTGGCAGCCGTCGTCGTCGATGCTGCTCAGCGCCTCCGTCAAGTTGGGCAGCAACGGTTCCGACACGATCACCGCGCGCGCATGGCTGTGCGTCAGCATGTACGTGTAGTCGGCGGCGGTCAGCAAGGTGTTCGCGACGACCGGCACGATGCCCGCGTACAGCGCGCCGAGAAACGCGACCGGCAACGATACGGTGTCGAGCATCACGAGCAGCACGCGCTCCTCGGGATGCACGCCGAGCGCGCGCAGTGCGCTGGCGCAACGCCGCGCGCGCTGTTCGAGCTCACCGTAGGTCATCGCGCCGTGGTCGTCGATATAAGCGACCTTGCGCGCGCGCGCTTCGTTCAGCTGGAACAGATGCGTCGCGAAGTTGAACAGCGGGGGCGGCGGCGCAACCGGCTCGCGCGTGCTCGTTTCCAGCAGGGCTTCCATATGTCTCCTCCGTCCGTGGACGCGTCCGGCTTTTGTATGCGCGTGATCCGCTCGATGCTTGCCGCTCCCGGCTCACGCGCGCGTGAATTCGATCGCCCCTTGCGGCAGCAGATACAGCACCAGCGCCTGGCCATTCGCGACGGTCGGACGATGCGCGGAGCCGGGGCCGTACACGCACCAGCCGGCCGGATGGCCGTCGAACGTCGCGCCTTCGGTGAGCGGCATGATCAGATCGATCTCGCCGTGCGGATGGACGTGGTGCGGACCGGCAATGTCCTGCATGTCGACGACGTCGACGGAAAAGCCGTGCGTGTCGGGCAGCGCCTTGAAGATGCGGCCGTAGCGGATGCCGCCGGCCTCGCGGTTGCACAGCCAGCCTTCGGCGACGCCTGTACGGCATGCGCTCGCGAGTTCGTGAAAGGTGGGGCTATCGGCGGGCCAGATGTCGTTCAGCCAGTCGGCGAGCGAAGCGTCGAGCGGCCGCCCGGCGAGGTGCCTAGTGACACCTGCGATCAGGCGCTGGAATTCCTGTGCGGACATGCGAGCCTCCAGAAGCGCGCTCACGCAGGCCGGAGGGCCGGCCCCCGGAACTTTGTTGCATGCGTGGTGCGGCGCCGTCTCCGTGACGCGGCCGGAATGCAGGGCGGCGCGCGCCTGTGTTTGTGATTGGATCAGCTTTTGGCGAAAATTAAACCGTTCACCTGGTGCGTGTCAAGCACTATAGTACATGTCTCGTAGTCAAGAGGTCGCAAAACATGAACCAAAAGTATCCACCCGCACCGTTGGACGCAACCGACGACGCGGCCCGCGCCGAACGCACCGAGCGCGCGGGCGACCGCGCGGCCGAACGCGGCGGCGAGCGCGAAGAGCGCGACCCGTTCCTGACCGCGATGGGCGAGCGCGTGCGTTTGCTGCGCGCTCGCCGCGGCATGACACGCAAGACGCTGGCGGCCGAAACCGGTTTGTCGGAGCGGCATCTCGCGAATCTCGAATCGGGCGTCGGCAATGCGTCGGTGCTGGTGCTCCGGCAGCTCGCGGCCACGCTGAACTGCCCGCTCGCCGAGGTGATCGGCGACGAAACCACTGCGTCCGCCGAATGGCTTCTGATCCGCGAACTGCTGCAGGGGCGCGACCAGGCGGCGCTGCAGCGCGCGCGCATCGCGCTTGCGGAGATGTTCGCGCAGGCGCCGCGTGACCCGCATCGCAAGGACCGCATCGCGCTGATCGGTCTGCGCGGCGCGGGCAAGTCGACGCTCGGACGCATGCTCGCGCAGGAGCGCAAGGTGCCGTTCATCGAGCTCACACGCGTGATCGAGCAACTGGCGGGTTGTCCGCCGTCGGAGATTCATTCGCTGTACGGCGCGAGCGCGTATCGACGCTACGAGCAGCGCGCGCTCGAGGCAGTGATCCACGAGCATTCGCGCGCGGTGATCGCGTCGCCTGGCGGACTGGTGTCGGAATCGGGCACGTTCAACGTGCTGCTGTCGCACTGCTTCACCGTGTGGTTGCAGGCGACGCCCGAGGAACATATGCGCCGCGTCGTCGCGCAAGGCGATCTGCGGCCGATGTCCGGCAACCGCGAGGCGATGGACGACCTGAAGCGCATCCTCGCGGGGCGCGCCGAGCTGTACGGGCGCGCCGACATGACGTTCGACACCAGCGAAAAGACGCTCGCCGATGCCTACCTGCAGTTGCGCGACCGTCTCGCCGCGCGGCTCGCGGCGGAAGCGCCTGACGAAGCGCGCGTGAACTGACCGATCGGGCAGTAGGGTTTCCACTTAAAAATGCATTAAAGTGCTTTACGGTGGTATGACGATGCACTATTGTTCAAAAAAACAGATTGCATCGTCCAGTCAGGAGACGCCCCATGTCCACAGCACCTGCCGTCGTTGCCGAGGCGGCGCCGGTCGACTACCGCACCGAGCCGTCGCAGTACAAGCACTGGAAGCTCAGCTTCAACGGTCCGGTCGCGACACTCGGCATCGACATCGCCGAGGACGGCGGCATTCGCGACGGCTACAAGCTGAAGCTCAATTCGTATGACCTCGGCGTCGACATCGAGCTGCACGACGCGATCCAGCGCATCCGCTTCGAGCATCCGGAAGTTCGCACGGTGGTGGTGACGAGCCTGAAGGACCGGGTGTTCTGCTCGGGCGCGAATATCTTCATGCTGGGCCTGTCGTCGCACGCATGGAAGGTCAACTTCTGCAAGTTCACGAACGAAACGCGCAATGGCCTCGAAGATTCGTCGCGCCATTCGGGGCTGAAGTTTCTCGCCGCGGTGAACGGCGCGTGCGCGGGCGGCGGTTATGAACTCGCGCTCGCCTGCGACGAAATCTATCTGATCGACGATCGTTCCTCTTCGGTGTCGCTGCCAGAAGTGCCGCTGCTCGGCGTGCTGCCCGGCACTGGTGGTCTCACGCGCGTGACCGATAAACGCAAAGTGCGCCACGATCGCGCGGATATTTTCTGCACGGTGGTCGAGGGAGTGCGTGGCGAGCGCGCGAAGGCATGGCGTCTCGTCGATGAAGTCGTGAAGCCGAACCAGTTCGAGCAGGCCATTCAGGCGCGCGCGCTCGAACTCGGCGCGCACAGCGATCGTCCGGCCGATGCACAGGGTGTCGCGCTCACGCGCATCGAACGCACGGATCGCGAAGACGGCCTCGGCTACCAAACCGTGGACGTGACCATCGATCGTGCGAAACGGGTGGCGACCTTCACCGCGCGCGCGCCGCGCACCGAGCAACCGACCGAGCTCGCCGCGATCGTCGCGGCCGGCGCTAACTGGTGGCCGCTGCAATTCGCCCGCGAACTCGACGACGCGATCCTGTCGATGCGCACCAACGCGCTCGACATCGGCACCTGGGTGTTCAAGACCGAAGGCGACGCGCGCCATCTGCTCGCCGTCGATGCGACGCTGCTGCAGCACAAGGATCACTGGTTCGTGCGCGAAACGATCGGCATGCTGCGTCGCACGCTCGCGCGCCTCGACGTGTCGTCGCGTTCCATCTTCACGCTGATCGAGCCGGGTTCGTGCTTCGCCGGCACGTTCGCCGAACTCGCGTTCGCCGCCGATCGCACCTACATGGCGGCGCTTCCCGACAACGAGGACGAGGAGCCGTCGATCACGCTGTCGGAAGTCAACTTCGGTCTGTATCCGATGGTCACGCATCAGTCGCGGCTCGCGCGGCGCTTCTACGAGGAAGCCGAGCCGCTCGACGCGGTGCGCGCGCTGATCGGCCAGCCGGTCAAGGCGCTCGATGCCGAGCGCCTCGGTCTCGTTACCGCGTCGCCGGACGATATCGATTGGGCCGACGAAATCCGCATCGCGCTCGAAGAGCGCGCGGCGATGTCGCCCGATGCATTGACCGGCCTCGAAGCGAATCTGCGCTTCAACGGGCCGGAGACGATGGAGACGCGCATCTTCGGCCGTCTCACCGCCTGGCAGAACTGGATCTTCAACCGGCCGAACGCAGTGGGCGACAAGGGTGCGCTCAAGGTGTACGGCAAGGGCAGCAAGGCGCAATTCGATGTGTCGCGCGTGTAATCGGCATCGCGCTCACACCGACCAAACGACGCCGCTTGCCGATACGCGCCTCTCGCCACTGCAGCTTCCGAATAGGGAATCGACCCAGGGAACCGACCATGTCCTCGATCAACTACAGCGAAAAGATTCCGAACAACGTCAACCTCGCCGACGACCGCGCACTGCAGCGCGCGCTCGAACAATGGCAGCCGAACTTTCTGTCGTGGTGGGGCGACATGGGCCCGGAAGGCTCGCACAGCTACGACGTGTATCTGCGCACCGCGGTCAGCGTCGACGCGGGCGGCTGGGCGCACTTCGACTACGTGAAAATGCCGGAGTACCGCTGGGGTATTTTCCTCACGCCGGGCGAGCAGGATCGCAAGATCCACTTCGGCGAGCACAAGGGCGAGGCCGCGTGGCAGGACGTGCCAGGCGAGCATCGCGCGAACCTGCGCCGCATCATCGTCACGCAGGGCGATACGGAGCCGGCTTCGGTCGAGCAGCAGCGTCACCTCGGCTTGACCGCGCCGTCGCTGTACGATCTGCGCAACCTGTTTCAGGTCAACGTCGAGGAAGGCCGGCATCTGTGGGCGATGGTGTATCTGCTGCATCGCTACTTCGGCCGCGACGGTCGCGAGGAAGCCGAAGCCTTGCTCGGCCGCCGCTCGGGCGACGAAGACAATCCGCGCATTCTCGGCGCGTTCAACGAGAAAACGCCGGACTGGCTCGCGTTCTACATGTTCACGTACTTCACCGACCGCGACGGCAAGTTCCAGTTGTCGGCGCTCGCGGAGTCGGGCTTCGATCCGCTCGCGCGCACCACGAAGTTCATGCTGACCGAGGAAGCGCATCATATGTTCGTCGGCGAGTCGGGCGTGTCGCGCGTGATCCAGCGCACCGCGCAGGTGATGAACGAGCTCGGCAGCGACGACGTCGCGAAGATTCGCGCGGCCGGCGTGATCGACCTGCCGACCATCCAGCGCTATCTGAACTTCCATTACTCGGTCACGATCGACCTGTTCGGCGCCGATCATTCGTCGAACGCGGCGACGTTCTATAGCTCGGGCCTGAAGGGGCGCTACGAGGAAGGCAAGCGCGACGACGATCATCGGCTGAACGAGCATAGCTACAAGCTGCTCGACGTGCAGGACGGCAAGCTCGTCGAGCGCGAGGTGCCGATGCTCAACGCGATGAACGAAGTGCTGCGCGACGATTACATCAAGGACTCGGTCGCGGGCGTCGGGCGCTGGAACAAGGTGCTCGAGAAGGCCGGCATCGACTTTCGCATGACGGTGCCGCACAAGGCTTTCAACCGGCAGATCGGCACGTTCGCGGGCACGCGGGTGTCGCCCGATGGCCGCGTGATCAGCGAAGCCGAATGGGCCGCCAATGAAGCGACGTGGCTCGCCACGCCGGAAGACCGCGCGTTCGTCGCTTCGCTGATGGGTCGCGTGGCCGAACCGGGCAAGTTCGCGAACTGGATCGCGCCGCCCGCGATGGGCGTGAACCGTCAGCCGGTCGATTTCGAATACGTGCGCTTCAACTAGGGCCTGTGCGCAGGCCCTGGCAGCCGAAGCACGAAAGGCGCGCCACGCGCGCGCCGTATTGCGAGGTGGAGGAAGTCATGAACGGCCCAGTATCGGTCGAAGTTCTGCGGCAGCATCTGATCGATCCGGAGATCTGCATTCGCTGCAATACCTGCGAAGAGACCTGTCCGATCGATGCGATCACGCACGACGACAACAACTACGTCGTGAAGGCCGATGTCTGCAACGGCTGCATGGCCTGCGTGCCGCCGTGTCCGACCGGCGCGATCGACAACTGGCGCACGGTGCTGAAGGCCGACGCGTATTCGATCGACGAGCAGTTCACGTGGGACGTGCTGCCGGAGCAGAACACGATGGCCGTGCCGGCTGAAGAAACAGTGGCCGCTTCCGCCGCGGGCGACAGTTCCGCCGAAGCCGACGGCATCGAAGTCGACACCGTGCGCGGCGCGGTCGTGCCGCCGTGGTCGGCTGCGAAGCCGTACGTGAATCTGTACACGCACAAGGCGCCGACCACCGCGACGGTGGTCGGCAACTACCGGCTCACCGACAGCGCCACATCGAGCGACATCCATCACATCGTGCTCGACTTCGGCTCGATGCCGTTTCCGGTGCTCGAAGGCCAGTCGATCGGTATTCTGCCGCCGGGGGCTGCCGCCGACGGCCGCGTGCACCACGCGCGCCAGTACTCGATCGCGAGTCCGCGCGACGGCGAGCGGCCTGGCTATAACAACGTGTCGCTGACGGTGAAGCGCGTGTCGCAGCAGCGCGGCGACGCAATCGACGGCGTCTGCTCGAACTATCTGTGCGATCTGAAGAAGGGCGACGTCGTCAACGTGATCGGTCCGTTCGGCAGCACCTTCCTGATGCCGAATCATCCGAACTCGCATCTGCTGATGATCTGTACTGGCACCGGCTCCGCGCCGATGCGCGCGATGACCGAGTACCGCCGGCGCAAGCGCCTGAAAGGCGCGACCGGCAAGCTGATGCTGTTCTTCGGCGCGCGCACCAAGGAGGAGTTGCCGTACTTCGGTCCGCTGACGAATCTGCCGAAGGATTTCATCGACACCACGCTCGCGTTTTCGCGCACGCCGGGACAGCCGAAGCGCTATGTGCAGGACGCGATGCGCGAACGTTCGGCCGACGTTGCGAACCTGCTGAAAGACGACAACACCTATATCTACGTGTGCGGCCTCAAAGGCATGGAGGATGGTGTGCTGCAGGCGCTCGAGGATATCGGCGCGCAGCATCAGCTCGATTGGCAAGCGCTGTGGGCGAAGCTGAAGCGGGAAGGGCGGCTGCATCTCGAGACGTACTGACGTACTGACGGACTGATCGCGCGCGAATCATTTTGAAAATCGCGGACGATTTGCTACAGTCGGCCCACGCAGCCGGCCGCGCGCCGGCATCCCCTCGCCAAACGCGGCAGTCCGCCACCTGCGCAGCCACTCAGACCGGAGCCGTCCGATGAAACCGATTCGTTCACTCGCGATGGCCGCGCTATTGCATGCCGTCCTGGCGCATCCGGCGAGCGCCGACGAGCTCGCGCAGATCAAGGCGTCGGGCGTGTTCCGGATCGGCACCGAAGGCACGTACGCACCTTTCACGTATCACGACGAGGCGGGCAAGCTGACCGGCTTCGACGTCGAACTCGCCAGCGCGATCGCGCAGCGTCTCGGCGTCAAGCCGCAATTCATCGAAGGCAAATGGGATGGGTTGATCGCCGGTCTCGACGTCAATCGCTACGACGCGGTGATCAACGAGGTCGCGATCACCGACGAGCGCAAGCTCAAATACGATTACTCGAACCCGTACATCACGTCGCACGCGGTGCTGATCGTCGCCTCCGACAACACGACGATCAGATCTTTCGATGACCTGAAGGGCCGCAAGTCGGCCAACACCCTGACCAGCAACGTCGGCCGCATCGCGGCCGCGCACGGCGCGCAGGTGATTCCGGCGCAGGGCTTCGACGAATCGATCGATCTGCTCGTCACGGGCCGCGTCGATGCGACCGTCAACGATTCATTGTCGTTTCTCGACTATAAGAAGCGCGTGCCCGACGCGAGGATCAAGGTCGTCGCGGTCGATACGTCGCCCGATAGCAGCGACAAGTCGGCGGTACTGATCCGCAAGGGCAATCCGAAGCTGCGCGTCGCGATCGACGATGCGCTCGCCCGCATGAGAAAAGACGGTACCTATCAGCGGATTTCGCTCAAGTACTTCGGCCGGGACGTGTTTCAGTGAACCTCGGCCGACTTTGACGCGAATATATTCAGGTCAAAAAAGAAGGGGCGTCGTCGAGACGCCCCTTCTTCATTGCCATCAGCCCGTTGAACATGCGGCGTGCCGCGCGTTCAACGCGGCAGATCCAGGCGTCATACCGTCGCGTCGCTCAGCGCGGCGTCGAAGAAACGCTCCTGTGCATCCGCGTTCACGCGGGCATACGCGCGGTTCACGCCGCTGATCACCGCACGAATCGACGCGGTGATCAGGTTCGCATCGACACCGACGCCGAACGCGCTGCCGGCCACATCGGCGCCGGCCATTTCGGCGATCGCGATCGCGCGCGCATCGGCGCCCTGCGTGAGCGCGCGTTCCTCGTAGTGCTGGATGCGCACGGGCACGTCGAACGCGTTCATCAGCGCGTCGAGCGGGCCGTTGCCGGCGCCCGTCAGCACGCGCGGCGTGCCGTTGATTTCGACGTTGAGCCTGATGTGCTCGCGGCCGTCGTGCTCGGACAGGCTGTGGCCGACATAGCGGACCGGCTCCGCCGTGCGCACGTATTCCTGCTGGAACAGTTCCCAGATCTGCGCCGGCGTGACTTCCTGGCCGCTGTCGTCGGTGAAGCGCTGCACGGCCGAGCTGAAGTCGACCTGCAGGCGGCGCGGCAACACGACGCCGTAGCTCTGTTCGAGCAGATACGCGATGCCGCCCTTGCCCGACTGGCTGTTCACGCGAATCACGGAGTCGTAGGTGCGGCCGAGGTCGCTCGGATCGATCGGCATGTACGGCACTTCCCAGATCGCGTCCGGCTTCTGCGCGGCGAAGCCCTTCTTGATCGCGTCCTGGTGCGAGCCCGAGAACGCGGTGAAGACGAGGTCGCCGACATAAGGATGACGCGGATGGATCGGCAACTGCGTGCATTCCTCAGCCGTGCGCGCGACTTCGTTGATGTTCGAGAAATCGAGCTCGGGATCGACGCCTTGCGTGTACAGATTCAACGCGAGCGTGACGAGATCGACGTTGCCGGTGCGCTCGCCATTTCCGAACAGGCAACCTTCGACGCGATCCGCGCCCGCCATCACGGCGAGTTCCGCGGCGGCGACGGCCGTACCACGGTCGTTATGCGGGTGGACGGAGACGATCAGCGAATCGCGACGCGCGAGATTGCGGTGCATCCATTCGATCTGGTCCGCGTAGACGTTCGGCGTGGCCATTTCGACGGTGGCCGGCAGATTGACGATCGCCTTGTGCTCAGGGGTCGGTTGCCAGATGTCGAACACCGCGTCGCAGACTTCCTTCGCGAATTCGAGTTCGGTGCCGCTGAACACTTCCGGGCTGTATTGCAGCGTGAAGTGCGTTTCCGGCTGCGCGTCGGCGAGGCGCTTCACCGTGCGCGCGGCCTTCTGCGCGAGCTCGATCACGCCGCTCTTTTCGAGGCCGAACACGATCTTGCGGAAGTCCGGCGCGGTCGCGTTGTACACGTGGACGATCGCGCGCGGAGCGCCGCGCAACGATTCGAACGTACGCTCGATCAGATCGTCGCGCGCCTGCGTGAGCACTTCGATCGTCACGTCGTCGGGAATATGGCCGCCCTGGGTCAACTCGCGCACGAAGTCGAAATCGGTCTGCGACGCCGACGGAAACCCGACTTCGATTTCCTTGAAGCCGATCTGCACCAGCGTCTTGAACATGCGCATCTTGCGCTCGGCGTTCATCGGCTCGAACAGCGCCTGATTGCCGTCGCGCAGGTCGGTGCTCATCCAGATCGGCGCGCGCGTGATGGTGCGCGACGGCCACTGGCGATCCGTCAAATTGATCGGCTTGAACGAACGGTACTTGGTAGCGGGGTTTTTCAACATTTTCATCATCCGAGGGAGAGACCGTGGAACGGGTGTCGACCGGACGACGAAAACGCGATACTGGGCCGCCGGTCGGAAACCGGGGCTGGGTCAGTTACTGGGGATTCAAGCGATGCTTCGGTGTATCAGAGAGAAGCGGACGCGCGCAGCAGCAGACCTAGCCCGGTAGAGCGGGCTAGTAGTAGCGATAGGGTGGTCTGGGCGCGGTACATAGTGCGCAATGGGAACATATTATTGAGATTGCGTCAAGGGCACGCAGTGTGCTCGTGCCGCGTTCGATTCACGGGTGAGCTCACGAGGCGTCGTCAATTCATTGAGCAGGAGGCGAACATGAACAGGGTAGCGTGGATATCCGCCGTCGCAAGGATCTGCGCGTGCGCGGCGTTGGCGTGCGGGTTCGTCGGGCAGGTCGGCGCGCAGGGGCTCAGCGCGCAGAACGACATGAACGCGCCGCAGAACAGCACGCGCCTGATGCCACATGCGGCGCTCGGCAGCGAGTATCCGACGCACGGCAACCAGCAGGCGGGCGAGCTGAATCTGAATCCGACCGATCCGCGCGCGCAACTGGTCAACGGCTTGCCGAACAATCCGAGCGCGGGCGGCTATGGCGCGCCGCTGGCGGGCGTGCGCACTTATGTGCAGCCGCCGCGGCCGGCGGATTGAATTCGTCGACGCCGGGACAGTGTTTCGACCGGGCCCCGCGTTGCTCATCCGCCGGACAAAAGCCGCAGCGTATCGTTGTTCAACAACACCGATAAGCCTATCGCGAGCAGGATCAGCGGCAGCAGCGCCGAGCCGTACCGCCGGATTGGCGCGCCGAGCAACGGATGATCGACGAGCCATGCCGCGCCCGCGCACCACAATCCGATCATCACGATGAACACGAGCGAAACCAGCGCGTTCTCGGCGGGGGTATGGCTTGCGTACAGCGGCACGTAGACGGCGAGGTTGTCCGAGCCGTTGGCGATGGCGACGCTCGCGACGGTCCAACTCGATGAGCCGCGAATGAATGGCGAAGCGCTTGTGCGGCCGTCCTCGCCATCCTCGTTGGCGTCATGCCGAGCGTGGCCAGGACCGAAGCGCTGCCACGCCTTGTACAGGCCCACGACGATCGGCATCAAGCCGAGCAGGCCCACATAACCGGCCGGCAGGCGCGTGAGCAAGGCCGCGAGTACGAGCGCCGCGGCGACCAGGATCAACGATCCCGCGTACTGTCCCGCGATCACGCGGCGTCGCTCCGCGCCCGCTTCGGTCAGAAAGCCGAGCAGCACGAACAGGTTGTCGATATTGGTCGCGGCGTAGGCGACGATTGCGAGCAGGACGAGGCTGAGCATGAAGAAGCCGGAGTCGTTACCGAGGGAGAGTCGCCTGGAATTCGCCGCGCCATATGGGCAACGGGCGGCCGGTCAACACGATGCCGATGCGCGGCGTCAAGGTCAAGGTCAAGCGGCTACAATGACCGGGGCTTCGAACAACGGAACATCGATGAAGATTCGCCTTCTCTCTATTGCCTGTCTCGCATGCGCCGCGGCGCTGCTGGGGGCCTGCACGATCGTCACCCGCAACTCGAGCGCCTGCGAGCAATTGATGCGCAGCAAGCTGGCCGAGCCGTCGTCGGGAATGTCGTCGGATAGGCTGCGGGTCACCCATCGCGGGGCCGCGATTCGCGGCTCGCGGGTCGTGGTGGAGGGGACGATCGAGCATGCGGTGAGCGCGTCCGCGACGGCGGCTTCCGCGCCGCTCACCGCGTCGGCGTCGCAAGCGGCCTCCGAGGTCAAGGTGGCCGCCAAGCCGGCCCAGCCGTCGAAGGTCCGCACGCCGGCCGCCGCCGAATGCACATTCCATGGCGAACAGCTCGACGTATTCCGCTGGCTCGCGCCGCCGCAGCTGGCCACGCCGGCTGCACAACCGGCCAGCTCGGCGGGCTGAGTTCGCGCCCGCGCGGCGCACCGTTGCTGCGCATCTAACCCAGGCAAACCTTAGAACGCGTAATACGGCCCCTGGCCTGCCGACGTATTGCGCGTCGCAATCGCCGTGTAAATGCGTTTGCCGTAAAAGAACGGCAAGCCCCAGCCGAAACCGAGGCTCGAATTGCCGGCGAGATTGTCGAACGCGTTGTTCGACGACGCGAACAGCGTGTTCGAATTGGCGATGTCGAACGACACCGTGCTCGACGCGCCATCGATGCCGGTGATCGACGCGCTCGCCGACTGCGTCGAAGTCGGGCAGTACCAGAAGCCGCACAACGGGAACTGCGCCGAGTGGAAGAAGAGGCCGTTCGAGCCGCTATCGAGATAGCTCACCGCATAGGTGAGACCGCCCGAGTTCGTCGTCACGTAGCCCGTCACCGCGTTCGCCCTCAGAACGTTCGTGCCCGTCAGCGTATTGTTCGACTGGGTGCCGATGCCGAAAATCAGTGAGCCCGACACGCTCGCCACACCCGCATCGGCGACGGCGGGCAGGTCGATCACCACACCGTTGTTATCGAGCGCGAAGCTGCTGACCGGGTTGGTCACCTGCTGCGCGAGCGGCTGCGCGGTCGCGCTGCAGCCGCCCGTCGTGCAGCTGTAGTACCAGCGCGGCAACGCGGAATTGGCGCAGCCGTTGCCGCAGTCGACCGGGAACAGGCCCACGCCGAGGATGCCGTTCGCGTGCAGGCTCGATACGGTCAACAGCGACGCGCCGCCGGAGTTCGCGCAGTCGGCGGGCGCCCCGGGCAGCGCGCTGTCGGCAATCAACTGGATCGGAATCGATGACGCCTGTTGGCCAGCCATGCGCACGTCCGCGGTGCGGATCGAGCCCCACGCGTAGCCGCTGCCGAACACCGCGCATTCGGCGCTTACGCCGCTGCCCGCGGCGATGGTCGGCAGCGACAGCGTCGTCGGCAGCGCTGACGCGAGGATGCGCAGGCCGTTCGAGCCGGTGTCGACCTGGATGTCGTCGATCGTCGCGCAGTTGCCGGTGCCGGCCTGGCAGACGGTGACGCTCGTCATCAGCATGTTGCGCGTGTTGCCGGGCGATACGCCGACCGTGACCGGCTGCACGTTGGGCGTGGTCGATTGCGGCACGTTCGCGCTGGCGGAACTGGTCGGCGCGCTCGCGGACGGCGTCGAGCCCGAGCCGGACGAGCCGGACGAGCTGGATGAGGAACTGCCGCCTCCGCCGCCGCAGCCGGCCAGGGCCGCGCAGACGATCAGAAGCAGGGCATGGAAACGCAAGGCGGATGTCATGGCGTGGCGGTCCGTCTGGTGGAACTCAGGCGTGAAAGGGGCGCGAGCGACGCGTGCGGGGCGCGCGCGTCACTGGATGTCGTCGGATGTGACGCCGGCGGGCAAAGCCGCCGGCAGCCACGCGCGGCCGACGTAGCCACGCATCGGTCCGCCGGACTCGACGATCACGTCGGAGCGCGAGACCCGCGAAGAATGCAGATTGCCGCTGCCGGCCGGCGCCGCGGCGCCGGTCTTGTACGAGTCGCCGTATTTACCGAGCAGCGCGTGCAGATCCGGCATCGTCGGGCCTTGCCACGCGTACGCGACGATCAGGCCGGTGCTGGTCGCGTATTCGTTGATCGTGGTATTGCCGGCGTCGGTCCACGTGCGCTCGCGCAGTGCGCCATTGAGCAGCGTGCGCGGCGCGCTCGCGCCCGCCACCGCCTGGCTCGGCATCGTGCCGCCCAATTCGGCATGCGCGCCGAAGCTCGCGCAGCACGCGACGACGGCGATCACCGAGGCGATCGCGGATGGATGGAGACTGGACTGGGACATGAGGCCTTCCTCGTTTGGCGCCGGATTTTTATTGAGATAACTCGATCAACGTAGCACCGGTTTTCTTCTGGTCTTTGCACATCGCGGCGGACAGGACCGCACGCAATGTGGAAAACAAGCCGCATGCAGACCGGGAACCCTTTTTCGGCGGGCCTCCGGCGAAGACTTGGGAGTACTCCCAAGGTCAACTCGAAAGTGTCATTGAGTGTTAAATTTACCTCATAGGAGGGCAAATAGCGTGACGGGCGCGGACTTTTTTCCCGTGGCCGTTTCGTCGCGGTGGCATGCGGCGATTCCCGGGCAAACCCCAGTTTTTGCACACGCCTCGCCGGGACCGGTAAAATGTTGGGTTGATCCACGGAAACTTGCCGTGGCGTAGCGGAAGGATTCCCCGAACATGACTGATTTTCGTCTCACCAAGCGGTTTGCAGTAATGCTCATGGCAGGCGGGCTGGTCGCCGGCTGCGGTACCTCGTCGCCGACCAAAATCGACTATAGGAGCGACTCCCGTTCGAAGCAGGTATCGCTTGCCGTACCGCCGAACATGATCGACGAGACGGCCGATCAGCGCTCGCTGCCGCCACAGGGTGGCGAAACTTCGCTGTCCACGCTGAAACAGGTGCAGGCGCAGGCGCCGGCCGGCGACGCGGTTGCGGTCGTGCCGCCCGTCCAGGGCATCCATATCCAGCGCGACGGCACCGAAAGCTGGCTCGTGATCGACAACAAAACGCCCGACCAGGCGTGGCCGCAAATCCGCCGCTTCTGGCAGGAGCAAGGCTTCCTGCTCGTCGTCGACCAGCGCGACAAGGGCGTGATGGAAACCGACTGGAACGAAACCCACGCGCAGATCAACGACGGCTTTATCCGCAACACGCTGTCGAAGGCGATGGGCAACAGCTACGTGAGCTCGGAGCGCAACAAGTTCCGCACGCGTCTCGAAGCGGCGCCGAAGGGCGGCACCTACGTGTTCGTCAGCCAGAAAGGCATGCGCGAGGCGATCACCGGTACGAACAATGAGTCCACCCAGTGGCAACCCAAGCCGAACGACCCGGCGCTCGAGCAGGAATATCTGAAGCGCCTGATGGCCTCGCTTGCGCGTGCTGAATCGGGTGCGGGTGGCACGCAGAACGCCGAGCTGTCGCCTGCGGGCACGCAGATCGCGCCGAACGCGGCGACGGCGGGTGCGAAGTCTGCGACGGCCGCCGTCGTCGCGCAAAACGTCGCGCTGGCGGCTCAGCCGTCGACGCCGGACGTGGATTCGGCCAACAACACTTCGGCCCAGCTCTCGTCAACCGAACTCACGCTCGGGGAGCCGTATGACCGTGCGTGGCTGCGCGTGGGCCTCGCGCTCGATCGCAGCAATTTCACGGTCGACGACCGCGACGTGAGCCGCGGTCTGTATTTCGTGCGCTACGTCGATCCGAAGGATATGTCGTCGGCTGAGCAGGGCTTCTGGAGCCAGGTCTTCCACGGCCGGAAGGAAAAGGTCGCCAGGGAGTATCGCGTGAACGTGCGCGCGGTGACGCCGGATCAGACCCGCGTGGCCGTGGTCGACGACAAGGGGCAAGTCGACGAAAGCTCGCAGGCCAAGCAGATCATGAGCCTGATGGCCTATCAGCTGCACTGATACGGGAACCTCGCGGCCAACGCCGCCGGTTCGACGAAAAAAACGCCCGGAGCAATCCGGGCGTTTTTTTTCGACCGCCTACTCAGGTATCCGCGCGCCGCCGCGTGCCGACCCACGGCAAGCGCTTGATCACGCCGGTCGCCAACGCGGTGCCGACCAGAATCACCGCGCACCCTTCGAGCATGCCGGGTGACACCGTCTCGCCGAGAAACAGCGCGCCCCACAGAATGCCGAAGATCGGAATCACGAAGGTCACGGTGATCGCGCGTGTCGGACCGGCGACCGCGATCAGATGGAAGAACAGCATGTACGCGATGCCGGTGCAGGCGACGCCGAGCGCGATCACCGCGCCCCACGCACGCAGCGAAATCGGCGCGGCGGGCCAGTAGATCACCGCGAGCGGCAGCAATACGATCGTTGCGCCAATCATCGTGCCGGTCGCGACGCTGAGCGCGTCGACGCCAGTCAGGTGACGCTTCGTGTAGTTGGCGGCGATGCCATAGAGCAGCGTCGCGCCGAGCGCGGCGCCGGCGGCGAGCGCGACGGTGAGCGGCGCGGCGGCCGAGCCGTCCGGCGCCGCGATCTGGTCCCACACGAGCATCAGCACGCCGAGAAAGCCGACCACGAGGCCGAGTGTGCGCAGCGCGCTGAGCCGGTCGCGCAGCCACAGAAAGCCGACCAGCGCGCCCCACAGCGGCGCGCACGCATTGATCACCGACGTGACGCCCGCCGACAGAGTCAGCTCGGCATACGCGAACAGGCAGAATGGCGCCGCCGAATTGAGAATGCCGACCACGAGCAGCGGCAGCGCGTGCGTGCGCAACAGCGTGCCGGACTGTTGCAGCGGCCGTCGCGCGATCAGCACGATCGCGAGAAAGAGGGCGCCGATGCCGACGCGCAGCGCCATCAGCGGCGCGACGCCGAAGTCGGTCACGCCGACGCGGATGAACAGGAACGATGCGCCCCACAGGGCGGCGAGGATCAGCAGTTGCAGAAGGTTTCTGGCTTTCATTGGAATGGCGCCGCGCGCAGTTGAGTCGGGACGCCAGCTCATCCTAACAGTGCGATCGCGCGATTCGTTTCAATGCGGGATGAAACGGCAAGATCCGGGAGACGGCCGCGTCCGGGTAGGTCGATCGTAAGCGCTGCGAGAGTGCGCGCCAAACGAGCAATTCTCACCGATATGTGAGAAAAATTGCGATGCGGCGGCGCGGTAGCGGGGATGGAATTGCAAACGGAGCCCGCGATGCGCGGGCGCCGTCGGAAACGATGTGAATTGCGTTGCGCCGTTAGCGGCGCGAGCTCAGCGCGGAATCATCCATTGCAGGAAGTTCTGCTGCGCCCACACGAGCACGCCGAGCAGCACCGTGAGCAGAATCGAATGCTTGAAGGTCTTGGCGAACACGACGCCTTCCTTGCCCTTCAAGTCGGTGGTCGCGACGCCGGTCGAAATGTTCTGCGGCGAAATCATCTTGCCCATCACGCCGCCCGACGAGTTGGTCGCCGCCATCAGCACCGGATTCAGATTGAGCTGCTTGGCCGCCACCACCTGAAGATTGCCGAACAGCGCATTGCCCGACGTATCGCTGCCCGACAGGAACACCGCGACCCAGCCGAGAAACGCCGAGACGAGCGGAAACACCGGCCCGACCGACGCGACCCCGAGGCCGAGCGTGTAGTTGAGGCCCGAGTAGTTCATCAGATACGCGAGGCCGACGATCGTCGCCACGGTCAGAATCGCGATGCGCGTTTGCACCCACGTGTCGGAGATCGCCTTGCCGAACTCGGCGGGGGGGAGCCGCACGACGAACGCGGTGATGAGCGCCGCGACGAGGATCGCAGTGCCGGTCGCAAGCGGCTGGAAGTCCCAGATCGCGCCGTACGGCGTGTTGTACAGCGTGATGAACACGGCCTTGTCGAGACCCGGCCACGACACCTTCACGTCGCCGATCGTGAAGATCCTCGCTACCGTCCAGACGATCACGACAACCGACACGATGATCCACGGATACCAGCCTTGCACGCCGCCGATCTTGCCGCGCACCTCGTTGATGCGATCGACGTTGATCGCGAATTTCGGATCGGCGACGGGCTTCCACACCCGCAGGAACGCCACTGTCAGGATCAGCGAAACCAGCGAAGACAGCACGTCGGTCAGGCTGTAGTTCACGAAGTTCGAGACGACGAACTGAGTCAGCGCGAAGCTCAGGCCCGACACCAGCAGCACCGGCCAGATCCGCAGCATGTTGCGAAAGCCCGCGTACACGCCGATCACATAGAAGGGCAGCAGGACCGCAAAGAACGGCAATTGCCGCCCGACCATCTTGCCGAGCACATCGGACGGCAGATGCGTGACCGCGCCGAGCACCGTGATGGGCACGCCGAGCGCGCCGAACGCAACCGGCGCGGTGTTGAAGATCAGCGTGAAGATCAGCGCTTCGAGCGTCGGAAAACCGAGCATGATCAACAGTGAACTCGTGATCGCGACCGGGGTGCCGAAGCCCGAGATGCCTTCGAGCAGCGCGCCGAACGAAAAGCCCACCACGACGAGCACGATGCGCCGGTCGTTCGGCAGGTTGTCGATCATCCACAGGCGGAAGGCTTCGAAGCGTCCCGAGCGCTGCGCGATGTTGTACAGCAGGATCGCGGTGAAGACGATCCACATCACCGGCCAGAGCGCAAAGACGACGCCGGCTGCGACCGAGTTGAGGGCGAGCCCGACCGGAAACTGCCAGACGAAAATCGCGACGATCAAACCGACGATCAATCCCGCGAGCGATGCCTGCCACGCTGGCCTGCGCGCCCAGCCGAGCAGCGCGAGCACGACGATGATCGGCAGCGCGGCGACGATAAACGACGCAAAAAGCGAATTACCGACTGGAGTGAGCAGTTGATGAAACATCACGTCTCCTTCGTTGTTGTGTAATTCGACGCGGGAGATTGCGCATGACGGCGCGTCGCTCTGGCATGGCGGACGCTCGCGAGTGGCCTCGACCAAGCGGCTGCGCCTGATTTAAGCGGGTGCTGCGTGCAACCTTTCAAGAATAGAGCGCCATATCGGCGAGTCAAGCCGGGAAAGTACGGGCGGGGTGTGCGCGGTGACGGGTGAACAGAGACAGGTCAATGCCAGTGGCCGCCCCAATGACCGCCCCAATGTCCCCCCCAGTAGCCACCAATGCCGATCGCGATCGACGGTCCATAGTAGGGGGGATAGCCGTAATAGGCGGGATAAGGATAAGCCGGTGGCGGATAGTAGGCGGGATAAACCGGAGGTGCCACATACACGGGCGCGGGGGTTGCATAACCGGGCGGCATGTCCTGCGGCGCGACCTGCATTTGCGCCTGGGCTTGAGGCGTCTGCTGTGGATCGGTGGCCGGTGTGGTTTGGTCCGCTGCGGTGGCGGGGGCGGTCGAATAGTACGACGTGTAATAGCCCGCCGGATAGTAGCCGGCGGGGTAGTAGCAGCCGGATAAAAACAGACTGGAGGCGAGCGCGGAAATCGGGGCGGCGGGCCGCGCGAATCTCGCGGAACAACGAAACGATATGCGTGGCGACGAGAGACGCACCGCGCGAAGATGGGTGACGACGCGGGACTTCATGGCGCGCTCCTCGATGAACCGATGCCGCCTCGCGCGACGTCGTTGTGAGGAGCTTACGCTCTTGCCGCGGCAGCGCTGTGGCAAAACCGCAACCGCATATTTAAGTCTATTTCCACGCGCATAGTCGAGACGAGAGCGCACTGCATTCGCCGCCCTCGTCAGTCCTCGGAACGCTCGTTTGCCGCTCACTTGCCGATCTGGTTACCGATGACACCGCCTACCGCCGCGCCGCCCAACGTCGACAAGCCGCTGCCGCCGATCGCCGCGCCGGCTGCGCCGCCGACACCCGCGCCGATCGCGGTATCGCGTGTGCGTGGGGACATGTCGCCGCATGCCGCGACACCCGCGACGAGCGAAAGTGCAACTGCGACGGTGCCAAGACGAGTACGGAGTTGAAGGATCGATTTCATGATGATGACTCCCTTCTTTGTTGGACGTAGTTGTTTCCTTCTCGCCGCACACAACGTGCCTGCTCGACGCGGTGGCACAAAAAAAAGCCCGCCATGCCGGCGGGCTCCGATACTGCTGGGCTAACTCGCGCGTATCGCGCAAGCCGCTTATTGCCGCTGATAAATCTCCGCGCCTTGCTTCATGAACTCGATCGACTTGACTTCCATGCCTTTCTGCAGCGCTTCGTTATCGCTGACGCCCTGTTGCGCGGCGAACTCGCGCACGTCCTGGGTGATCTTCATCGAGCAGAAGTGCGGGCCGCACATCGAGCAGAAATGCGCGACCTTGGCCGAATCCTTCGGCAGCGTTTCGTCGTGGAATTCGCGCGCCTTGTCCGGGTCGAGACCGAGATTGAACTGGTCTTCCCAGCGGAATTCGAAGCGCGCCTTCGACAGCGCGTTGTCGCGTACCTGCGCGCCGGGATGACCTTTCGCGAGGTCCGCTGCGTGCGCGGCGAGCTTGTACGTGATGATGCCGGTCTTCACGTCGTCCTTGTTCGGCAGACCGAGGTGTTCCTTCGGCGTCACGTAGCACAGCATCGCGGTGCCGAACCAGCCGATCATCGCGGCGCCAATGCCCGACGTGATGTGGTCGTAGCCCGGCGCGATGTCGGTGGTCAGCGGTCCGAGCGTGTAGAACGGCGCTTCGTCGCACCAGTCGAGCTGCAGGTCCATGTTCTCCTTGATCAGCTGCATCGGCACATGGCCCGGACCTTCGATCATCACCTGCACGTCGTGCTTCCACGCGATCTGCGTGAGCTCGCCGAGCGTCTTCAGCTCGCCCAGTTGCGCTTCGTCGTTGGCGTCATAGATCGAGCCGGGACGCAGGCCGTCGCCGAGCGAGAAAGCCACGTCGTAGGCCTTCATGATTTCGCAGATGTCTTCGAAATGCTCGTACAGGAAGCTTTCCTTGTGATGCGCGAGGCACCACTTCGCCATGATCGAGCCGCCGCGCGACACGATGCCGGTCATCCGGTTCGCGGTGAGCGGCACGTATTGCAGACGCACGCCCGCGTGGATCGTGAAGTAGTCGACGCCCTGCTCGGCCTGTTCAATGAGCGTGTCGCGGAAGATTTCCCACGTCAGATCTTCAGCCTTGCCGTTGACCTTTTCGAGCGCCTGGTAAATCGGCACCGTGCCGATCGGCACCGGGCTATTGCGGATGATCCATTCGCGCGTTTCATGAATGTGCTTGCCGGTCGACAGATCCATCACCGTGTCGCCGCCCCAGCGGATCGCCCAGGTCATCTTGTCGACTTCCTCGCCGATGGAGGAGGTCACCGCCGAGTTGCCGATGTTCGCATTCACCTTCACGAGGAAGTTGCGGCCGATGATCATCGGCTCGCTTTCCGGGTGATTGATGTTGTTCGGGATGATCGCGCGGCCGCGCGCGATTTCCTCGCGCACGAACTCCGCGGTGATTTCGGTGAGGCCGTTCGGGCCGAACGCGCTCGCGCCGAACGCCTGGCCCGGATGCTGGCGGCCCATCATCGCGGCGAGCTTCGCGCCGTTCGGGCCGCTCGCCTTGAGGGTCTCCAGATACTCGGCACGGCGCTGGTTCTCGCGAATCGCGATGTATTCCATTTCCGGCGTGATGATGCCTTGCTTCGCGTAGTGCATCTGCGTCACGTTCTTGCCGGCGATCGCGCGCCGCGGCGTGCGATGCAGACCCGGGAAACGCAGCTGCGCGGTGGCCGGATCGGCAGCGCGCTCGCGGCTGAAGCTGCTCGACAGACCGCTCAGCGGCTCAGTGTCGCCGCGCTCTTCGATCCACGCCTGACGCAGCGCGGGCAGACCCGCGCGGATGTCGATCTTCGCGTCCGGATCGGAGTAGGGGCCCGACGTGTCGTACACGTAGATCGGCGGATTCTTTTCGCCGCCGAAGCTGTCGGGCGTGTCTGCCTGCGAGATTTCGCGCATCGGCACTCGGATGTCGGGGCGTGAGCCGGTCACGTAGACCTTGCGCGAATTCGGCAGCGGCGCGACGGCGGCCTCGTCCACATGGGCTTCGGCGGAAATAAACTTCGGATTGGCGCTCATGTAAGTCTCCGTACAAAGTGGGGCGGCTAAGCAGGAGACTGAGATGGAAGTGGTCGGAAATCGCTGGGAGGTGAGGCTGTTGAGGCTGGTGCGAGATCCGTACGCTTCCCTGCGCTGGCATTATCCAGATCAGGTTCAAAGGGTATTTCTCACCCACGCAACACGGACCTCCAGCTCCGCGCTACGCAGGACCCCCGCGTTAGCAGCGCACACGATACACCGCCCGCCCGCGGTTTGGCAACCTGTCTGCGTGATTCAAAAAAACTGGTCCAGATGAATCCGGACATCTCCTATGCTTATTTCGAGACCGCGTCAGACAGGGCAACTTACAACAATGGAACAGCCGGCTTACAGCGAAAAATCGTCGGCGGCTTCGGGCTGATACAGGATTTTGGCGATCTTGAGGACTTGCTGATCGCCGCTGGGTGGCGTGAAGCGGATGCTCTCGCCGCGGCGCGCGCCGAGCAGCGCGAGGCCAGCCGGCGAGAACACGTTCAGCCGCCCTTGCGCGAAATCGGCGTTGGGCGGATAGACGACGGTCCACGTCATTTGTTCGCCGCTCGCCGTATCGATCAGCGTCGCTTGCGAGTTCATTGTGACGACGTCGGCGGGGATATCGTGCGAATCAACGATTACCGCGCGTTCGAGCACGTCGTCGAGCACGTGCTGCAGCTTGGCGTTGGCGGCCGCATATTTCTCGAGGCGGGTCACGTCGAGTTCGGTCAGATAGCAGGTTTTGATCTTCTTCATCATCAGGACTCCGATAAGGCGGTGGAGGATGGCCGCGTGCGACGACCCCGTGCGGGTGGTCGGCGGATGAGTTCACGAATGGGAAAGCCCGGAGCCCGGCGACGCGGCCCTGGGTATCGGCAGGCTACGTCAGCAAGGGCGCCGGGCGGCGCGAAGCGGGAGCGTTCGGGACGTCTCGCCGGCGCCGTGCGGCGCGACACCCGCGCGCGCGCAGCCGCCTGCGCGGCATGGGCGCAAGCGGGCGAGAGCACGGAAAGTCGGACGACGCACAGAAGTCACGGGCAAAACGACCAGGTGATGGGAATAGCGAACAGGAGGTTGCCGCGCAGCAAAACGTGAAGCCCGCGACACCAGCGACGAAAACTTGATGTTAGCACGCTGTCTCGGGCGTTTCCGTTCGCGACATCGCACTCGGTCGAGCGGCCGTCTTTTGTGCGGTGCCAGAAGAAAGCGACGTGGTCCGCATAGCGTTCAAGCCAGTCACACGATTGCCGTTAATCAAAGTGCAGCGAAGGCCGCACTCCTGCGAAGCGATTCGCGGGATGGCGCGTGAATGGCGCGACGCGACTCGCGCCGATTGACCGATTGACAGAGAGGTGCACATGAAAGCGGAAAGAATGCGGTGGCGAACGTTCGGTCGCACAGCCGCGGTGGTGGCATTGCTTGCCGCGCCGCTGGCGGCGCCGGCGGCATCGACGGTGACGGGCGGCGTGATCCGGTTCGTGGGGATGATCGTCGCACCGCCGCTGCAGATCAGCGCGGATACGGCGATCACTGGCGTCGCCGTCGAAAGTGCGAGCGTGGCCGGTCAGCGCTTCTCGCGCACGGTGACGTTCAGCGCGCCGCCGGGCGTCGTCAGCGGGGCCGATGTCGCGCTCGAAGTGAACGGCGGCACGCAGTCGCGGGATCTGGTGGCAGCGCGTTTCGTCGATGGCGCCGGGCACGTCGTGCTGGCCCGCGACGGCCACTACGCGGTCGATCGCGCGGGCGGGGTGCTGTCGCTGAACGCGCGGCGCACCGATTCGGACACGCGCGTGACGGTAGTGGTCAGTTACGACTGAGTCGCGGCGAGCCTTGGCTCGCTACCCATGCCGGAAAAAAATTAAAAGAGGCTTGTCATAACCGGCCGCGCGGGCCGACAAACGTGCAGATTTCGATCGGAGCACGTCATGTCGACCGCGCACTATCGCTCGCTACTTCAGCGCCTAGCGACTTTTTCGAGGCCCGCCGCCGGCCTCGCGCTCGTTGTGCTGAGCGCTTCGGGCATAGGTGCGGCAGATGCGGCCAGGCCCCAATGTGCGACACACAGCCCCGCGCACCGGTTAGCGCTCGTCGAGCTGTACAGCAGCGAGGGCTGCGATAGCTGCCCGCCCGCCGACCGCTGGCTCGGTCAATGGAAAAGCAATGGCGCCGCCCACGGCATCGTGCCGCTCGCACTGCACGTCGACTACTGGAACAGCCTCGGCTGGACCGACCGGTTTTCCCAGCGTCGCTTCACCGAACGTCAGCAGACGCTGACGCACCTCGCGGGCGCGCACACGATCTATACGCCGGAAGTGTTCGTCGCGGGCCGCGAGCTGCGCGACTGGTCGCAACGCGACAGTTTCGAGCGCCGCATCGACGAGCTCGTCGCCGAACCCGCGCAGGCCAATGTCGCCCTCGAACTAAGTCCGCGTGCACCCGGTGCGTTCGATGTCGATGCGCAGTTCAGCACGACGGACGCCGCCACGGGTCCGTTGAGCGGCTATCTCGCGGTCTACGAAAACGCGCTGACGACGCAGGTCGGCGCGGGCGAAAACCGCGGCGCGACGCTGCATCACGAACGCGTCGTGCGCGCGTGGTTCGGGCCGGTGCCAATCGTCGCCGGTCACGCGCGGATTCGTCAGGACGTCGATCTACGCGATGCGAGCGTCGACGCGAAAACCGATCCGATCGCCAACGTCGCCGACCGCTTTGGCGTGGTCGCGTTCGTCGAAAGCGACGCGAGCGGCGATGTGCTGCAAGCCGCCGATCTTCCAGCGTGCCGTTGACCGACACCGCACGCGCCGCATTCTCTACCGCTGCCCGAGGAGAGCCGCCATGTCCACACCCACACCGCACGCGTTGCGCCCCCGCGCACCCGCCGCGCCCGCCGCACCGAAGCGCGCGGTCATTCACCCGCTGTGGCTGCGCATCACGCATTGGCTGAACGCGCTCGCCGCGGTCGTGATGATGCTGTCGGGCTGGCGCATCTACGACGCGTCGCCGATCTTCCCGGCGTTCAGCTTTCCGACCGGGATCACGCTGGGTGGCTGGCTCGGCGGCGCGCTGCAATGGCACTTCGCGGCGATGTGGCTGCTGGTGTTCAACGGCCTCGTGTATATCGCGCTGAATCTCGCGAGCGGGCGTTTCGTGCGCAAGTTCCTGCCGTTGACGCCGCGCGCGGTGCTGCGCGATTTCATCGCCGCGTTGCGCGGGAAGCTGTCTCACGACGATCTGCGCGTCTACAACGCGGTGCAGAAATTTGCCTACCTGTTCGCGATCGCCGATCTGATCGTGCTGGTGCTATCGGGGCTCGCGATCTGGAAGTCGGTGCAGTTTCCGCTGCTGCGTGAACTGATGGGCGGCTACGACAACGCGCGCGTCGTGCACTTCACCGCGATGTCGCTGCTGGCCGCGTTTCTTGCGGTGCATCTGGCGATGGTCGCGCTCGTGCCGCGTTCGTTGCTCGCGATGCTGCGCGGACGTTGAGCCGCGGCTGCGCACGACCATGCTCATGTTCACGCTCCTGAAAGCGCAATGCGAACACCCTACGGATATGGAATCATGAACAAGCCGATCGACAAAGCAGCAGACCAACCCACCCAGCGTGTTAGCCACACGCTCGACCGCGCGTCGATCCTGCTCGATGCGAAGCGCGAACTGGCGATGCCGTCGCGACGCCTGTTCGGCAAGCAGCTATTGACGCTCGGCGGTCTATCGATGCTCACCGGCTGCTCGCTGACCGACGACGCTTCCGTCAACCGCTTCCTGAGCGCGGTATCGCGGCTGAACGATCGCGCGCAGGCCGCGCTGTTCGATCCGAAGCAGCTCGCGCCGACCTACACCGAAGCGCAGATCACGCGACCGTTCCCCTTCAACGCGTACTACGGCATCGACGACGTGCCGCACGTGGACGGCTCCGCTTACCAGCTGAAGCTGAGCGGGCTCGTGACCGGCAAGCGCGTGTGGACGCTGCCCGAACTGTACGCGCTGCCGCATGCCGAGCAGATCACGCGGCATATCTGCGTCGAAGGCTGGAGTGCGATCGGCCGTTGGGGCGGCACGCCCTTCGGCGATTTTCTGCGGCGTGTCGGCGCGGATACGACGGCGAAGTACGTCGGCTTCAAATGCGCGGACGACTACTACGAAAGCATCGACATGCCGACCGCATTGCATCCGCAAACGCTGCTGACGTTTTCCTACGACGGCGAGCGACTACCCGCGAAATACGGCTACCCGATGAAGCTGCGCATGCCGACCAAGCTCGGCTACAAGAATCCGAAGCACATCGTCGAGATATTCGTCACCAACACGTATCCCGGCGGCTATTGGGTCGACCAAGGCTACAACTGGTTCGGAGGCTCCTGACGCATGCGGGCGCACGCGCGCTTGCGGCAGCGGCTTCGGAAGCACGCCGGCGCGAGCCGGTTTCGATTCATCCACCACCAACGGAGTCATCCCATGAAGAAGATTGCAATCACCACGATCGCACTGCTGATGCTGGCAAGCGGTGGCGCCGCATTCGCGCAGGCGAGCGGCGCAATGTCAAACGATGCGATGTCGAAAGACACGATG
Organism: Paraburkholderia sp. EG304; assembly: GCF_046543485.1. Classification (NCBI taxonomy): domain Bacteria; kingdom Pseudomonadati; phylum Pseudomonadota; class Betaproteobacteria; order Burkholderiales; family Burkholderiaceae; genus Paraburkholderia; species Paraburkholderia sp. EG304. The sequence continues at coordinate 97,937 of NZ_JBKGUA010000001.1, forward strand.
TCGAAAGATTCGATGTCCAAAGACAGCATGTCGAAGGACGGCATGAAAAAGGACGCGATGAAACACGACTCGATGAAAAAGGGCGGCGGCGCGATGGGCATGAAGCACGAGGCGTCGGGCGCGATGGGCAACTGAGTCCGCGCGCGGGGTGCTTAGCGATCCTGCCGATGCGGGGAGCATCGGACGGATTCGACGCTGAATGCAAGCCGGGGATGCGTCACCGGCTTTTCTGTTGCAGGAAACCAAAAAGTTACGATTCTGTCGCGCGGCGCACTCGGCGCTTACTGCATAATGCGTTGCGCGCCGCGGCTTTCGCCCGCGGCGTCGCCGCGCATCGCGGCCGCGTTGCGTCGTGTCGTTTTGACCGATTCCGCCGTCACAGCCGTTTCTGGCGCTTCCTGCGCCGCCCATCGTCTTACTGCTCCACCGACATGTCCGCCAGCCTCACCCGTCAGACCGCATCGCCGATGCGGTGCCCGCCATCCCGCCCGAAAGGCATCGACGCAGGCGCGGCGCCTCGCGGGCATCGAGCGCAGCGCGCGGGTCGAGTGGCGACGGCGGGCTGAACGCATGTCGCTGCAACCCTCAGTTTTTTCTCCCCGTGGCTGGCCGCTGTGGCTGCCGCAGACGCGCAAAGGGAAGGTCGCGCTCGCGCTTGCCGTCGTTTATCTGGTGTGGGGCTCGACCTATCTCGCCGTGCACGTCGCGCTCGGCTCGTTCCCGCCGCTGCTGATGTCGGGCTTGCGCAACCTGTTCGCCGGCATTGGTCTGTTCGTGTTCGCCGCGCGCCGCAAGCCGGTGTGGCCGAGCTTCGCCGAAATTCGCAACGCGGGCCTCGTCGGCACGATGCTGGTGGGTCTGTCGAGCGGCATGCTCGCGTACGGCATGCGCACGGTCGGCACCGGCACCGCGGCCGTGATGGTCGCGACCGTGCCGCTGTTCGCGACCGTGATCGCGGCCGTCGCCGGACGCAAGATCGGCCGCGGCGAATGGTTCGCGGTCGGGCTCGGGTTCGCCGGCATCGTGATTCTGAGTCACGGCGACAGCACGCCGGGCTCGGTGGGCGGCAGCCTCGCGATTCTGTGCGGCGCGTTGTTCTGGGCCGGCGGCGCGCATCTGGCCGGCGTGTTGAAGCTGCCGTCGGACCTGTTTTTGTCGACTTCGCTGCAGATCGGCCTGGGCGGCGCGATCTCGACACTGGTCGCGTGGGCGGCGGGCGAGCAGATGCTCGAGCTGCATTTTCTGCCGCTCGTCGCGTTCCTGTATCTGATGCTGATCGGCACCATGGCCGCGTTCGTCGCGTACGGTTATCTGATTCGCCACACGAGCCCGATCATCGCGAGCAGTTGCATGTACGTGAATCCGATCGTCGCGGTTGCATTGGGTGCGCTGCTGCTCGGCGAGCCGGTCACGCGCTCGACGGTGATCGCGACGATCGTGATCCTGAGCAGCGTCGGCTTGTCGTTCTGGTTCGATTACCAGAAGGGCAGCGCCTGAGCGCGGCGCGGTTCTCGTCGAACCGCGCGACCGTTGTCAAAGCGCCGCCGCCAGCTCAGCGCCCTCGCGGATCGCTCGCTTCGCATCGAGCTCGGTCGCGAGCTTCGCGCCGCCGATCACATGAAAGCGCGGGCCGCCGCTGCCGTGCTTGCCATCGACAGTCGGCGGCAACAGCTCGCGCAACGACTCCTGCCCTGCGCACACGACGATCGTATCGACGTCGAGCCATTCGTCGGCACCGTCTCGCGCGATCCTCAGACCGCGCGCGCTGATCTCCCGATACTCGACGCCGCCTAGCATCTGCACGCCGTTCCTCGCGAGCGCCGCCCGATGCACCCAGCCCGACGTCTTGCCGAGCCCCGCGCCGAGCTTGCCGGCCTTGCGCTGCAATAGCCAGATCTGCCGCGCCGGTTGCGCGGGAGCGGGCCGCTTCAGGCCGCCGCGCTCGCGCACCGCGAGGTCGACGCCCCATTCATCGAGCCACGTATCGCGCGGCACCGGCAGCGGCTCGCCCGCGCGATGCAGCAGAAACTCGCTGACGTCGAAGCCGATGCCGCCCGCGCCGATCACCGCGACGCGCGCGCCGACCGGCGCGCCGCGCAGCACGTCGACATACGACAGCACGTTGGCCCCGTCGATGCCGGCAATCGCCGGCCGCCGCGGCACGATGCCGGTCGCGACGATCACGTCGTCGTAGGCGCCCGCGGCGAGCAGCGCGGCATCGACGCGCGTACCCAGCCGCACGTCGACGCGATGGCGTTGCAACTGGCTGCGGAAGTAGCGGATCGTTTCGCTGAACTCTTCCTTGCCCGGCACGCGCATCGCGAGATTGAACTGGCCGCCGAGCGTGTCGCTGGCCTCGAACAGCGTCACGCGATGCCCGCGCGAGGCCGCCACGGTCGCGGCCGACAGCCCGGCCGGCCCGGCGCCGACCACTGCGACCGAGCGCGCCTGCTGTGCGCTTGCGAGCGGCCGGTAGACGAGCTCGGTTTCGCGTCCCGCGCGCGGATTGACGAGGCAGCTCGCGCGCTGATTCCTGAACGTGTGATCGAGGCAGGCCTGATTGCACGCGATGCAGGTGTTGATTTCGTGCGTGCGGTCCTCGGCTGTCTTCAGCACGAACTCGGGATCGGCGAGCAGCGGCCGCGCCATCGACACGAGATCCGCCGTGCCATCGGCGATCAGCGCTTCGGCGACCTCAGGCGTGTTGATACGGTTCGACGCGATCACCGGCACGTTGACCGCGGCCTTCAGACGCGCGGTCAGCGAGGTGAACGCCGCGCGCGGCACCGAGGTCACGATGGTCGGCACGCGCGCCTCGTGCCAGCCGATGCCGGTGTTGAAGATCGTCACGCCGGCCGCTTCGAGCGCCTGCGCGACCTGCACGGTTTCCTCCCACGTATTGCCGCCCTCGACCAGATCGATCAGCGACAGCCGGTACACGACGATGAAGCGCTCGCCGCATTCGGCACGCACCCGCTCGACGATCTCGCAGGCGAGCCGCATGCGATTCTCGATGCTGCCGCCGTATCGATCGGTGCGCCGGTTCGTGCGCGGGCACAGGAACTGGTTCAGCAGATAGCCTTCGCTGCCCATGATCTCGACGCCGTCGTAGCCCGCGCGTTGCGCGAGCCGCGCGCAGCGCGCGTAGTCGCGCACGGTGCGCTCGATGCCGGCGAGCGTCAGCGCGCGCGGCTTGAACTTCGAGATCGGCGACTTCAACGCCGACGCCGACACCACGAACGGCTGATAGCCATAACGGCCCGCATGCAGGATCTGCAGCGCGATCTTGCCGCCCTCCGCATGCACGGCCTCGGTCACGAGCCGGTGATTGCGCAGATCGAATACCGAGTTGAGCGTGCCGCCGAACGGCAGCAGCCAGCCCTCGCGATTCGGCGAAATCCCGCCCGTGATGATCAGGCCGACGCCGCCTTTCGCGCGCTCGCGGAAGTACGCGGCCAGTTGCGGGTAATGCCAGAAGCGGTCTTCCATGCCCGTGTGCATCGAGCCCATCACGACGCGGTTGGTCAGACGTGTGAAGCCCAGGTCGAGCTCGGCGAGCAAGTGTTGGTAAGACATGCAGGGACCGTGTAAGTGGAGGGCCGCACGAACGATACACCGCGCGCCAGACCAGACCGCCGAGGAAAAATTCTAATCGTCGCAATCCATTGATCCGCAAGACGTTAGTCGGTTGTCTCGCGCCAGCTATTAAGCGCACGGCACACCCATTGCTGATTTTGAGCGTCCATCGACACGGACGCGTCACCGACAAAACCGGCGCGCCGTGCGGCACGGACGGGAGGAGGGCGGCCGCGAGGCTTCCCGCGGTCGCCCACGTATCAATGGGCGATGAGCGTCAAGCCCGACATCGAGAACAGGTGAACACAATGAAAATTATCCGAACCATGGTAGCGGTCGTTGCGACCGCGGCGGTACTGAGCGCGTGCGGCGGCGGTGGTGGCAGCGATGCAGGCAAGACGCTGGGCTTGACCAATCCCGAGATTCACTTCGTTCACGCGCTTCCGGGTGGCCCCGCGGTCGACTTCCTCGTTAATGGCAGCGCGCCTTCCGGACAGACCAACATCTCGTATAAAGGCGTGACCAACCTCACCAATATCGACACGGGCCCGACGACCGTCGCTTATGCGGCGACCGGCACGAAGAACGCGCTCGCGAGCGGCAGCTTCCCCGATGTCGCGAAGGGCCACGTGTACACGGTGCTAGCGTTGCCGGGTCTGTCGGCGCCCGATATCGGCCTGATCGACGATCCGTTCGACAAGGGCCTGCTGACCAATGACGCGCGCGTGCGCGGCTTTAATGCGTCGGCGAACGCGCCCGACCTCGACCTCTATCTCGTGCAGGCCACCGCCACCAGCATCGCCAACGTGTCGCCGACGATCGCCGGCGTGTCGTTCAAGAACGCGGTGCCGGCGAGCGGCCAGGATTCGATCTACGTGTCGGGTGGCCAGTACGTGCTGATCGCGACGGTGGCCGGCAGCAAGACGCCGATCTTCCAGTCGAACTCGTTCTCGCTGGCGAACAACGCCGACTGGCTGATCACCTCGGTGCCGATCGCGGGCGTGTTGAGCCAACTGGCGCTGGGGCAGATTCATCTGCTGGTCGTACAGAACGGCAATACGAGCACGCCGAGTGTGGAACTGTCGAATACGTTGACCGGGCAATGACGCGGGCCGCCGATTACCGGATGAGCCTCGCGCGGCGCGAGCATCGATGAACCGCTTACGCCAGCCGGACAATCAAGGACTCCGGATGGTCGGAAAATGGGGGGACGGCACGGCGATCCACGACAGTGGGTCGCCGTTCTGTTTGATGGCGCTCTGAAAACGCGTCGCGTTGCAAGCCAACATGCACAAAAAAAGCCCGCCGCGGCATCCCGCGACGGGCTCTCTAAAACCTGCTGCCATGTGCCGGTCTATTTTGCCTTTTCCGCCTCGTTCGTGATGGCGTGGCCGCCCTTCGAAATATCCTGGCCGGCGCCCGCCATCGTGTTGCAACCCGTGACGAGCATGGCGGTTCCTGCGAGCACAAGCAAAGCGATCAGTCGAGTCATGAAACTTCTCCTTGTCGAGAATGCATCGGTTGATGTCGTCCGACCGGGGCCATGCCAGTCGATCAGGTTTCGATCCGGTTTCGAACCGGCCTGATTGCATGGTAAAAAAAGGGTGGGGGCCGCGCTGTCGGCCGTGCCGCGATTTTGTTGTAGGCGTGCTCCGGTGTTTGCGTCGGCGCACTCCTACAACGGCTTTGCGGTGCCGCGGCGAGCGCCCGTCAGACGGGACTTTGCGACGAAGTGGACGGCGTGGCCGGCGGCGCCAGCGGCTGATCCACCGACGGCGTCGCGGTGCTTGCGCTCGGCATCACGACGTCGATTTCGGTGCCGTTTTGCGCGCCACGGCGGATGTCGAAGCGTCCGCCATGCGCGGCCACGCGCTGGCGCATGCCGAGCAGGCCATGCGTATGCGTGCGTTTCAGATCGGCCGGCATGATGCCGACGCCGTTGTCCGCGATATGCAGCGCGACCTCGCCATCGCCGACCCGCAACGCGATGCCGACCTTCGAGGCTCGCGCGTATTTGGCGGCGTTCGTCAGCGACTCCTGCGCGACCCGAAAGAGCGCGATCTCGGTCTGCTCGTCGAGCTGGACATCGTCGGCGGGCAGGTGCAGCTCGAGCGTCCAGTTGTTGCGCTGCGCGGCTTCGTCGGCGAGCGTGCGCAGCGCGGTGACGAGCCCGAAATTGGCGAGCACGGTCGGCCGCATGTCCTCGATGATGCGCCGCTTCAGCGCGATACCCTGGTCGAGATTGGCGAGCGCGCGCTGCAGCTTGTCGGCGATGTCCGGCTCGCTGTCCTTCAGCTTGCGGCGCGCCCATGCGACGTCCATCCGGCATGCGGTCAGGATCGCGCCGAGCTCGTCGTGCAGCTCACGCGCGAGCTGGGTCTTTTCGTTTTCGCTGACCGCCTGCAGATGCCAGCCGAGCGCTTCGAGCTGCCGCGTGCGCTCGCCCACCAGCTGGTCGAGTTCCTCCTGCTGCGTAATCAGCTGACGCTGTGCGCGCGCCTGCCGGTCGATCTGGATGCCGAGATTGCGAAACAGCAGAATGAACAGCACGATGTTCAGCGCCGACAGACCCGCCGCGCACAGCGTCGACAGCCGCTGATCGGCGCGGCTCGCGGCCAGCGCGTGCTGCGCGCGGCGCTCCTCGTTGTCGCGCAGCAGCGTGAGCGTGCTGTCGATCAACGACGCGTCCGCCGGATTGACGTCGCTCGCGGGCCCGCATGCGCCGAGTTCGAGCGGATGCGGCGCTGCGTGCTGCATCGCGGCGGCGCCGGCGCCGATGCGCGCGTCGATCAGCGCGAGAATCTGCGTAAAGCTCGCGAGCTCCGCGCTGTCCGCGCGGCCGCCGCGATAGAAGCGGTCCAACTGCCGGGTGGTGTCGCGAATGCGCGCGGCGCTCGCGCAGAACGCGTGGGCGGATGCGTCGTCCTTCGTCAGAAGAAACTGGTTCTGTTGCGCGCTGAGGCGCGACAGGTCACTCGCGAGCGTGCTCAGTTGCACGGTGACGTCGCGCGCTTCGAGCGCGGTTTCGTACTCGGCGGTGATGCGCTGACGCGCGCTCTCCAGAATCACGAGGCCGCCCACCGTGATCACGATCGCGACCGTCATCGCGATCGCCCAGCTGCGCCTGCGCATCCAGTCGGCGAGCCGCGCGGTGGCGCGCGCGCCAGACTGTTCCGGTGGGTTCTGCAGATTCGACACTTGCTGCTCCAGAAAGAGGGCGTCGACTCAGGCGTCGACTCCCGCATCGCGCGAAGCCGCGCGTAACGTCGTCGTAATCCAATGTAAGCGGATTCTCACACGAAAAACGGCGAGCGTCGGAATGCGCGCGGCGCCGCGCATCGATAGGATGGACCCGATCGTTCATTCAATGTTTCCGGAGAAAACCATCATGTTGAAGTGGGCGCTGTTCTTCGCGATCGTCGCGGTGATCGCGGGTCTTCTCGGCTTTACCGGCATTGCAGCCGGCGCGGCGGCGATCGCGAAGTTCCTGTTCTTCGTGTTTGTCGTGCTGTGCGTGGTGTTCCTCGTGCTCGGCTTCGTCGTGACCAAGAAAATGATCGATTAGCGCGGCCATCGCAGTCGGGCAAGCCGCGCCTTCATAGCAGGCGAGGGGTTTGCTGGTAGTCGATTGCAGGGGCCAACAAAAGGGAGAAATGCCATGCTTCACTATGCCATCGTCTTCTTCGTGATCGCGATCATCGCGGCGGTGTTCGGCTTTACCGGCATCGCGGCCGGCGCGGCCGAAATCGCGAAGATCCTGTTCTACATCTTCCTCGTCGTGTTCGTGGTCACGTTGCTGCTCGGCGTGTTTCGAACCTAGCCACGCGAGCCCTGGATGAACGTAACACGAGATCGGCAGCGAAGTACGCAATACGTATACGTTGGTACAGGTAGTCAACAAGGCGCGGGAACGCGCGGCGTTTGAATCCTCGATCGAGGCGCCCGCGTTCGAAGCGCGCCGTCATTCCACCGTCGGCGCATCAGGTGCGATTCGTGCTGATGCGCGATTCCCCCAATACCGGATAAAGGAGAAGTTCGATGACGAAGCAATCTGGCGACACGTTCGTGATGGACATCAAAAAGATCCGCGAGGACGCGCGCAAGCATATGTCCGATGGTCCGGTCACGCCGACCTACGGCGCGGATCGCGAAACGGTGCTCAAGCTGCTGAACGACGCGCTCGCCACCGAGCTCGTCTGCACGCTGCGTTACAAGCGCCACTACTTCATGGCGAAGGGCATCAACTCCGAAGCGGTCGCGACGGAATTCGCCGAGCACGCGAGCGAGGAGCAGGAACACGCCGATCGCATCGCCGAGCGCATCGTGCAGCTTGGCGGCGAACCCGATTTCGCGCCGGACGGCATCAAGGCACGCGCTCATTCGGAATACAAGGAAGGCACCGATCTGACCGACATGATTCGCGAGAACCTGATCGCGGAGCGCATCGCGATCGACACGTACCGCGAGATCGTCCGCTATCTCGGCGAGAAGGACGTGACCACGCGCCGGCTGTTCGAGGAGATTCTCGCGGTCGAGGAAGAGCATGCCGACGATATGGCGGATCTGCTCGCGGGGCGTGAGTAGCGCGCCAGAATGACGGGGAAGCGACGAACACGAACTCGGGAATGCGGGCGGCTGCGATGCGAAGCCGCCCTCGCAGTCCACGTTCTGCCGTGGCCCCGGATCATTACAATGTCGGCTTAGGAGCGACTCCCTTTGCACGGACACCCAACCGATGATTCGAGTGCTGATAGCTGACGATCATGCGATCGTTCGAGGTGGTTTCAGACAGTTCGTCGCCGACGAGCCGGACATGTGCGTCGCCGCCGAGGCCGCCACCGGCGAGGAAGCGATCGGCCTCGTGCGCGAGCAGGCATTCGACGTGGTGCTGCTCGACATCGCGATGCCGGACAAGAACGGCATCGATACGTTGCGGGTGATCAAGCAGGTGCGTCCTGAGCAGGGGGTGCTGATCCTGTCGGGCTACCCCGAGAGCCAATACGCGATCAATCTGCTTCGCGCGGGCGCGAACGGCTATCTGAACAAGGACTGCGAGCCGGAGGAAATCGTGCGCGCAATCCGCTCGGTGGCGCGCGGGCATCGCTATCTGTCGGAGGCGGTCGCCGATACGCTTGCCGACAATCTCGACAAGCCCGCCGCCGGACGTCCGCATGAAGCGCTGTCGGAGCGCGAATTCCAGATCTTCTGCAAGCTCGCGGCAGGGCAATTGCCAACGCAGATCGCGGAAGAACTGCATCTGTCGGTGAAAACGGTGAGCACGTATCGCGCGCGAGTGCTCGAGAAGATGCGACTCGCGAACAACGCGGACCTCACGTATTACGCGATCAAGAATGGTCTGATCGAATGACCGACGATCGAGACATCCCGATGAACAGCGAATCGAACCCTGCTACCGATCCAGCCAGCCGCGCGCCGTTGCGCGTGCTGCTGATCGAGGATTCGCCGCTGATCCGCCGCAGCCTCGTCGAGGCGATCGATGCTTCGGGCTTGCTGCGCGTGGCCGCTTATGCCGATTCCGCCGATCAGGCGATCGCGTTGCTCGGCGATGAAGCATTCGATGCGGTGATCGTCGACTTGCAGCTGAAGCAGGGCTCCGGCGTGCCGGTGCTCGCGTATCTGCAACGCGAGGGGCTGATCGATTCGATGTTCGCGGCGGTGCTGACCAATCATGCGTTGCCCGCGTATCGAGCGCGTTGCGAGCAGTACGGCGTGCGGCACTTTTACGACAAATCGTTCGAGTTCGATCGTGTGCTCGATGCGCTGCATGAGTATGCGTTGGGGCGGGGTGGCGACGTTTGAACGCTCGCAGCAAGGGCTGAAAACGCGCGGCGTCCGCGTGATGCCTGCACAAATCAAAGGTGGAATCGGGCGTTCAATGCCCCGTCCGCGCCGGCAAGCGCAAATGATTCCACGCGCCGAGCCCGGCAAACCCGATCCCCGCGATAGTGACGCCGATCCACCCGAACGCCGGCCACACGATCGCGCCGACACCCGAGCCCAGCGCCCCGCCGATGAAATACGCGACCATGTACACGGTATTCACGCGGCTGCGCGCATCGGGCTTTAACGCGTAGATGCGCGACTGATTGGAAATCTGCGCGGCCTGCACGCCGATGTCGAGAATGATCACCCCGACCACGAGTCCCGCGATGCTCTTCGCCGATGCGCCGAAGATCACGAACGCGATCACGACCAGCACGAGCGACACGGTGATGATCGCGCGTGGGCCGCGCCGGTCGGCGAACTTGCCCGCGAGCGGCGCGGCCAGCGCGCCAGCCGCGCCGACGATACCGAACAGCCCCGCCGCCTGCGGCCCGAGATGAAACGGCGCACCCGCCAGCAACAGCGCGAGCACCGACCAGAAAAGGCTGAATGCGCCGAACAGGGCCGCACCGGTCAGCGACGCCTCGCGCAGCGCACGATGCTCGGTCACCAGATGCCACATCGACACGAGCAGTTTGCCGTACGGCAGCGTCGAGGTCGGCTGGCTCTTCGGCAGACGCAAAATGATGACGACTGCGAGCGCGAGCAGCGCGACGACCGATGCGCCAAACACCGCCCGCCAGCCGAAGTATTCACCGACGATGCCCGCCGCGGTCCGCGCGAGCAGGATGCCGAGCAAGAGGCCGCTCATCACGGTACCGACCGCGTGGCCGCGCTCGGACGGCGGCGCGAGTTCGGCCGCGAACGGCACCGCCTGTTGCGCGATCGTCGCGAGCACGCCGATCGCGAGACTCGTGACGATCAGCACCGCGAGCGTCGGCGCCGACGCCGCGACGATGAGCGCGACGCACATGCCGGCGATCTGCAGCAGGATCAGCAGACGCCGGTCGAAGCGGTCGCCGAGCGGCGCGAGCAGCAGCATGCCGGCGGCGTAGCCGAGCTGCGTGACGGCCGGCACCGCGCCGACCCAGGACGCGCTGTCCGGAAACGACTGGCGCAAGTTGTCGAGCAGCGGCTGATTGAAATAGATGTTCGCGACCGAGACACCGGCGATCGTCGCGAGCAGCAGCAACACGCCGCGCAACGACCGGGCGGAGGAAGCGGAAGTGGAAGCGTCGGAAGTGGACATGACAGAGGCGGATCGACGGACCGGCCCATGCGCGGTCCTCAAGCGTGCCGATCATACCGGAGCGGCGGGGTTCGTGCTGACGGCCGCGCGAGGCTCGCCCGCGCGGCCGCTATCGGTCTGTAGCGAGATGTACCGCTGGTTTCAGTCGATCAACGCGCCAGCGTCGTAGAACGGATACGGGCCGTCGGCCGCATCGACATACGCGTGATGCGTGACGATGCCCGTCGCCGCAGCGTAGTAATGCAGCGCGTACGCGGGCGGCTCCATCACGAACGCGGACGGTCCGTCCTCGCGAAAATCGAGCGCCACCTGGTGTGCGGGCGCTGGAATCGCGCTCGCGATCGTGCCGCCGAAGCGCACGAACATCGAGCGATGCACGTGCCCGCAGAGCACGCGCTCGACGTTGGGATAGCGGGCGATCAACGCGGCGAGCTTGTCCGATGCCGCCGGGTCGAGCCGGATCTCGTCCATATGCCCGATGCCGCATTCGAACGGCGGATGATGCAGCGCGACCACGACCGGCTTGCCGCGCGCCGCATCGAGCTGCTGCGCGAGCCACGCGAGCCGCGTATCGCACAGCATGCCGGCGCTCGAGCCGGGCACCAGCGAATCCAGTGCGATCACGCGCAGCGGGCCGACGTCGACCGCGTACTGCACGAACTCGCCGCCGCTTAGCAATTCCTCGCGCTCGGGAAACGCGGCGCGCAACGCGTCGCGTTCGTCGTGATTGCCGACCATCAGGAAGTAGGGGATCTCGAGCGGTGCGAGCAATGTCTTCAGGTGCGCATACTGCTGCGGGTCGCCCTGATCGACGAGGTCGCCGGTCATCAGCACCGCGTCGGGGCGCGGTGTGAGCGCGTTCAGCGCGTCGATGCAGCGTGCGAGGTAGGGAGCGGTATCGACGCGGCGATAGGCGAGTGCGCCGGGTTGTTTGATATGCAGATCGCTAATTTGGGCCAGCAGCATGACAGAGGTCCTTCGGGTTGCTTCGTGTTGAGCGCCGGGCAGCGGCGCTGTTTGTGCCTACGATAGCGCAATCAATGCGTGCTGCTCGATCGAAATGCCGACCGGCGTGCCGCGCGCAAGCTCGATACGGCCCGGGACGTCGACGACGAGCGGCTCGGGCGCGGCGCCGCCAATCGTCAGGCGCGTGCGTTCGCCGAGGAACGCGGTGCTTTCGATCTGGCCGCGCAGTTGCGCGAGCGCGGGGTCGGTGAGCCGCGCGTCCTCGGGGCGGAAGAAAAATTCGTGCGCGCCGTTCGTATTCGATGCATGCGCGGGTAACGGCACGGCGCCGCCGCTCGTCGTCAGCATGCCGTCGCGCGGCTCGCCCGCGATACGGTTGATCGTGCCGACGAACTGCGCGACCGTGCGATTGACCGGCCGATAGTAGATGTCGCGCGGCGAACCGATTTGCTCGATGCGTCCCGCGCTCATCACGACGATGCGATCGCCGAGCTCCATCGCTTCGGCCTGATCGTGCGTCACGTAGACGGTGGTGATGCCGAGTTCGCGCAACAGCGCGTTCATTTCCGTGCGCAATGCATCGCGCAGACGCGCGTCGAGCGCGGTCAGCGGTTCGTCGAGCAGCAGCACCCGCGGCTGCACCGCGAGCGCGCGTGCGAGCGCCACACGTTGACGCTGGCCGCCCGACAGTTGATCGATCGGCTTGTCCGCGTGCGCGGCAAGCCGCATCATGCCGAGCAGTTCGTCGACGCGTTGCCGGGCGATGGCCGCCGGCACACGCCTGATCTTCAGACCGTAGCCGATGTTGCCGCGCACGGTCAGGTTCGGAAACAGCGCGTAGCTCTGGAACACCATGCCGACCGCGCGTTTTTCGATCGGCAGCGCGGTCACGTCGTCGTCGCCGAATGCGATGCTGCCGCCGGCGTCCGGGGTTTCGAGGCCCGCGATCAGGCGCAGCGTCGTCGTCTTGCCGCAGCCCGACGGTCCGAGCAGCACGAGGGTTTCGCCCGCGCCGATCTCCAGGTCGAGCGGCTCGAGCACGCGTGTGCCGCGAAACGTCTTGGCGCACTGCGTGAGCGTGATGGGAACCGAGGTCAGTTTCATGGCGTGTCGATGGGTTTCGGGCAAGAGACGGCGCCGCGTTTGTTCGACGCGCTGCGCTGGCCGGTCGCATCGACGCCGAGCCATTGCATCGCGACGAGCAGCGGCATCGTCATGATGAAGAACAGGATCGTGTACGCGCTGCCGATCTCGATACGCATCGACGCGTAGGTATCGGCGAGGCCGACCGGCAGCGTCTTCGTGTCGGGCGTGTGCAGCATCCACGTGAGATTGAATTCGCCGATCGACAGCGTCAGCACCGCAAGCGCGCCCGCAACGATGCCGGGCCGCGCGTTCGGCAGCACGATCGTGATGAAGCGTGTGAAGAAGCCCGCGCCGAGGCTCGCCGCGCCTTCTTCGAGCGTGCGAAGATCGCCGCTCGCGCAGACCGCGGCGACCGCGCGCACCATGAACGGAAGCGTGAACACCACATGCCCGACGACGATGAACGCCGCGCTCATCCGGAACGCCGTGAAGCCGCCGTAGATCACCAGCAGCGCGAGTGCTGATGCGAGGCCGGGCAGCGCGATCGGCAGCACCAGAAACTCCTCGACGATGCGCGCGAAGCGCGACTTGCTGCGCGCGAGCACGTAGCCCGCGGGTACGCCGGTCAACAGCGTGACGGCGAGCGTCGCCGCGGCCACTTCGAGCGACAGCCACACCGAGCCGTGATACTGGCTCCACACTTCGACGAGCCAGCGCAGCGTGAGTCCGCTCGACACGCCCTTGAAGTAGTTGACCGTCAGCCCCGCGACGATCGACATGACGACCGGCACGATCAGGAACGCGCACAGCAGCAGGGTGACGAACCATTGACCCGCGGCGAGCCAGGTTCGCGAGGAAGGCCACGCGCGTCGCGCGCGCGGTCCCGCTGCCGGTTGCGACGGCGAGGAGGGTGAGGAGGCCGAGGAGGCCGTGACTGAGTTCATGGATGCGTTGTCGTTCATGCGCTCGCCGCCACGCCCGAACCGCTCGCGCTGCGCGCGATCGCCAGCACCGCCCACGTGACGATGCCCAGCACGATCGACAGGCCCGCGGCGGTCACCATGTTCGCGTTCAGCGTGAACTCGGTATAGATGGTCATCGGCAGCACGTCGATGTCGGTGGCTAGCGTGAACGCGGTGCCGAACGCGCCCATCGCGGTCGCGAAGCACACGGCGCCGGCCGCGATCAGTCCGGGCGACAGCGCCGGCAGCACGATGTCGCGCATGATGCGCCACGGCGATGCGCCGAGCGAGCGCGCGGCCTCTTCGAGCGACGCATCGAGCTTGGTCGCGGAGGCCATCACCGTCACGATCACGCGCGGAATCGAGAAATACAGATAGCCGAGAAACAGGCCGCTCATCGAATACGCGAACACCCAGCGATCGCCCGCGAGTTTGAGCGACAGCGCGCCGATCAGCCCCTGACGTCCGGCCAGCATGATGACCATGAAGCCGACGACGACGCCCGGAAACGCGAGCGGAAACGTCAGCAGCGCGAGCAGCGTGCGCTTGCCGGCGAACTCGCGGCGCGCGAGCAGCAGCCCCGCGATCACCGACAGCACCAGCGTGGCCGCCGTGACCGCCGCCGACAGCACGACGGTCGCGCCGAGGCTCGACATATAGCGCGGATTGGTCAGCATCGCGCGATAGGTCGCGAAAGCGTGGCCGCCGCCGGAGAGCTGCGCGAGCGCGCCCATCGGCAGCAGCCAGAACGCGATGAATACCGCGAGCGCGGGCGCGAGCAATGCGATGCGCCAGCGCAGCGGGAAGGTGACGTCGTTCAATGCATCACCTGCAGATAGCGCTCGCCGAAGCCCGACTGCTTCTCGGCCATCTTCGCGAAGTCGACCGGCTTCGCGCGCGCGTATTCGCTCGCGGGCAGGAACTGCGCGGCGGTTTCGGCATTCATCGCGCTCGCGCGCACCGGCCGCAGATACGCTTGCGCCCACAGCTTCTGGCCTTCGTCGGACAGCACGAAATCGAGCACCTTCTTGCCGTTCGTTTCGTGCGGCGCGCCCTTCACGAGGCTCATCACGTACGGCACCGAGATCGTGCCTTCCTGCGGAATCACGAACTCGACGTTCGCATGATCCTTGTATTTCGCGCGATACGCGTCGAAGTCGTAGTCGAGCAGGATCGGAATTTCGCCGGACAGCACACGCGCGTACGCGGTTTGCTTCGGCACGATCGGCGCATTCGCCTTGAGCTTGCGGAACCAGTCGAGGCCCGGCTCAAAGTTATCGAGCGTGCCGCCGAGCGCCTGGTTCACCGCGACCGCGCCCGCATAGCCGACGAACGCGCTCGACGGATCGAGGTAGCCGATCATCCCTTTGTATTCAGGCTTCAGCAGATCGGCCCACGAGCGCGGCACCGGTTTGCCTTCGAGCGCGTCCTTGTTGACGAAGAAGCCGAGCGTGCCCGAGTGGATCGTGAACCAGTAGCCTTGTGGGTCTTTCAGGCTTGCCGGAATGTCGTCCCAGTGCGCGGGCTTGTAGGTCTGGATCACGCCCTTGTCCTTCGCCTGGAACGCCGACGACACGCCGAGATACACGACGTCGGCGACCGGGCTTTTCTGCTCGGCCATCAGCTGTGCGATCGATTGGCCCGAGTTCTTGTTGTCGAACGGCACGCGAATGCCGGTCTTTTGCTGGATCGCCTTGATCTGGCTCGCCCAGTCGGCCCATTCGGGCGGGCAGTTGTAGCAGATCGCGGTTTCGTCGGCGCGCACTTTTTGCGGCGCGAGCGTGACGAACGCCGCGCCGGCCACGAGCAGGCTCGCCGGCACTACGGTCGCGGCGGCGTGCGACAGTTTCTGCCAGAGCGGTTTGGAGGATGCGAAGCGTGAGGTCGAGCGGGTCACTGCAGGTCTCCTGTGTTCGATCGGTGCAAGTGCTTCCGCACTCACTCCGGGCCCGTAAAAGGTGGTGGTTGCAAGCGGTTGTAGTGCGCGAAGGCTGCCTAGGCGGTCAGCCCTTGCGTTGGTGATGCCCTGTCGAAATCTGCGTGGGACCCGAGTGCCGCGATCGTCGCGCCTTCACGCACGCTGTGCGGTAGGGTCAATGCGAGCGAAGTGGCGGGGAATGCGCGCTCGTCGCGCTCGCCACCGATCCGTGCGAGCAGACGCTGCCACGCCGCCCGGCCGATCTCGCGATTCGGCGCGCAGATGCTGGCGAGCGCGGGCGACAGCAGTTCGCCCATCGCGAGGCCGTCGAAGCCGAGAATCGACATGTCTTGCGGAATCTTCAGACGCGCGCGGCGCAGGCCGCGCATCACGACCATCGCGAGCAGATCGTTGCTGCAGAAGAGGGCGGTCGGACGGTTTGCGCCTTGCGTCAGGTGCGCGAGCACGGACGGCGCGAGTTCGTCGGCGTTGAAATCGACTTCGAGCGCGGGCGCGGCGATGAGGCCGGCTTGCTGCATCGCCTGCGTGTAGCCGAGATGCCGCTGACGCGCGCGATCCGACGCGGCGAACGAGCCGGCCAGCATCAGGATGCGGCGATGGCCGTTGGCGATGAGCCGGCGCACGCCGTCGTAGGCGGCAAGGCGATTGTCGACCGACACCGACGGGCGGCGCACCGTGTCGTTGTGCATCAGCACGTACAGCAGGCCGTCGCGGTCGAGTTCGTCGAGCAGCGGATGGGTGTCGGCATCGGCGACGGTCAGGATCAGGCCTTCGACGCGATGTTCGCGCAGCGTCTCGATTGCGTGACGCTCGCGGTCCACGTCATACTGCGTGGTCATCAGCATCAGCCGATAGCCTTGCGCCGACGCGCGATCGTCGATGCCTTGCAGGCATTCGGCGAACACCGGGTTCGCGAGCGTCGGCAGAACGACGCCGATCAGGCGCGTACGCTCGCCGCGCAATTGCCGGCCGAGCGGGCTCGGGCGGAAGTTCAGCGCGTCGATCGACTGACGTACCTTGTCGAGCGTGATGGGGTTCACGGTGTGCGGCGCGTTGATCGCGCGCGATACCGTGGCAATGGAAAAGCCCGCGTGGGCGGCGACATCCTTGATCGTCGGCGTCATCGGTTTGCGGCCCGCTGTAATCGTTTTCGTGAGCGGATTATCGGCAAGGTTTGTGACTTGGGGATGAACGTGGTGTCGGGCGTTCTTGGGGCAGCGGCGACGCGATGGTAGAATTCGCGACCACGCGCGATTGCGACCCCTGCCGGGGTGATGAAATTGGTAAACATAGCGGACTTAAAATCCGCCGCCTTCGGGCTTGCCGGTTCAAGTCCGGTCCCCGGCACCACAATAGCAGCAAGGGTTTCGCGGCGTTGACCGGCGACAACCCAGAGCGAAGGGTGTGTGTTTTTCTGCCCTAAACCGGATTTTCCGGTTCCTTCCTCTTCTGCCCGATCTTCCCAACTGCTGCCGCCAGCCTCTCCGTGACCAGGTGCGAGTATCGCTTCGTCGATACGACGGACTTGTGCCCGAGCACGCCACCGACCGTAAAGAGATCGATGCCGGCGTTGATCATCTCAGATGCGGCACCATGCCGAAGATCGTGAAATTTCGTATGCGGGTATCCCGCCTCAGCTCGGGCGCGCTTCCATGCCTCCTCAAACTGCTTGACCGTGAGGGTGAAGCGAACGCGGCGCGCCAACACCGCAATTCGCGGGTGGATGGGGATGATGCGCGGCCGGCCGTTCTTCGTGTCGTCGAGCGAATACCCTTGCCTCGAAACCTTCGCCCGCAGAATCTCACCGCGGCGCATACCCGAATAGAACGCGATCCGGATAGCGGCGCGCACCTCGCGATGCTGACATGCGCGCGCGATCTCTAGCATCTCTTTCCGCTGCGGGTAGTGGTGCCGCTCGTTGTTGACGGCCGGTATGACCATTCGTGCCGTCTGGTCGACTTCGATTCGCCCGATTTTGTGGGCATACTTGATCGCTGCGCGCAGGTAGGCCAGAACGTTTCGGATCGCAGCATCGGACAATGGGCGCTTCGCCATGCCTCGATGGTCGACCTTCGCCCGCATGTACCCGACGAACCGGATCGACCAGGCGTGCAAATCGTTCGCGTCTTGCTCTGCGTATTCGGGAGCCCATTTTTCCAGAATCTGCACCCGCTTCAGCCCATCCTTCCAGCTCGCGCGCTTGTCCGTGAGATGCGCGAGAACGCAGTCACCGATCGTGACAATTTCCTTCACGACGCCTGTGTGCAGCGCGTAGGTCTCCGCGTCCCATTTGCGGCCTAGCTCGTCGGCCTGCTTTGCAGAAATGCCCGCAGGGAGAAGCTTGGCTTTTCGAACGCGGCTACCTTCGATGACGCGTTCGAACGTCCAGCGATAGCGGCGGCGGCCGGCCTTTGTAATGGTTTCGATTGGCATGATGCGAGGAATTTGTAGAGCGACTCGAGTTCGTAGACGTGCGTTTTGTGGCCGAGCTTGTATCGTTGAATGATTTCGCCGGCGCGGTCTATCCGGCTGATCGCGTATCGAGGCACGCCGAGAATCTCGGCCGCCTCCGTCGCGCTGACGCGCTTTCCTTTCGCAATGTCCATTACACACCCCAGTGTTTGCGCGTGGTTTCAATCATTCGTTGTGCTGCTGCGGTCATGCTAGGATTTTCCTTCCTTTGATATGGAGGCGCTCATGGCCAGGATCCAAACCGAACACGGCGCGCGGAACGTACAAACCGATGAAATCAAGGGCCGTAAAGTAGAAGTGGTAACGGGCTACGATGCAAACTCCGACAAGTACCCCGTTCACGTCTATATCGATGGTGAGAAAGTTGTCGGGCGCTTTATCGCTGACCGAATGTCGGAAGGATTCGATCTTGGGTTCAGCATTGCAGCGCAGGAGCTAGATCAGCGGTAGCCGGAAAATCGTCGTGCGTGCGACCGTCGAGGTAGCGGCCGGCTTCCTTTTTGCCGACGCGATAGAGGTCGGGCTCATCGTCGATGTGACCGTGGCTGGCAAGACTTTCTTCGCCGAACATCCACTTCTGAGCGAATCAGTCCGCGGTCTTGACGACGCCAGTCTGGCGCTGGACGTTCTCACTAGGCGTCCATTCCCCCCATTGCTTGAACAGGAACGGCACGCCTGCTGCGGCGCACTGATCGCGGAGCGCACGCGGCCATGAAGGATGCATTGGCCGCGCATCAGTGCCGCTCTCGCCGCCGACGATTACCCAATCGATCGGCTTGCCATTGCCCGTGCCGCGGCAATGCGGGCAGCGGACGCGCCACTCGGGCATCCCGCGCTCGTAATGCGTAGGATCGTCGCAACGGTCGCCGTTGCAGCAGTGATCGCAGGTCGTATCGCCCGCGCTGTTCGTCCATGTGCGAGTCGGAAGCCACAGGTTCACCGGCCCGAGCAAGGGCTCCATCGAGAGGAACCGCACGCGCGCCGGTACCGCGAGCAGCTTCGGGATGTCGCGGTCTGCTTCGGCCTGATTGACGACCGTCGCGCCGAGCCAGACGTTGTCGGGCAGTCGCGGCGACTCGATGCATTCCAGGTCGAACCGGTACTGAGCCGTCTCGCTGATCATCTGCATAACGTTTCCGATCCGCTTCGTCAGCAGAAGCCAGTCGAGGTTCGGTGTCTTCGCGATCAGGTTGAAGAGATCGCGGCGCCACGTCGGATCGACAGCGTTGTCGAACACGTCGGCGAGCGACGCGCAGAACACGCGCTGGCGCCGGCCATGCACGGCGAAGAACTCGTCATGCGCCGCATTCCACGCGAGCGGCTTGCGCCAGTTGGCCGGCGAGGTGCGCCGCCGCGGCGCGCCCGGGCCCCAGTTGATTGCGGTGCCGCCAGAGAATCGCGCATTGCGCGTTTCGGCGTAGCAGTGATCGCAGCCGGGCCCGACTTTCTGGCAGCCTTCCCACGGATTGAACGTGTGGTCGGTCCACTCGATTTTGCTGTTCTCGCTCATGCTAGGATTTCCCTGAAATAACGTTGGAAACGAGACCATGGCCAGTACGGTTCTGAACATAATCGGACTTCTTCTTGTGACTTTCGGCGGAGTTGGTGCGGCCTTGTTTTCTCCTGCGCCGAAATACAATCCTGATGGCTCAGTTAGCCTCATCGGTGAGCCGGATAAGGAGAAGCGAATTAGGATGCATCGGCGTCAGAAGCTGGTCAGGCCATGTCTTATGCTCGTTGGCGTTGGCGCATTCTTCCAGCTTGTCGCCATGGCGTTTTGATCGGTTGGGCCCTTCAGTTCGTCTTTGGTCATGGTGGTGTACTCGGTTAGGCGGTGTGGCGTTTTACGTATGGATTGTTCTCGTGATCTGTCAGGCCGGCGATGTAGTCGAGACTGACGTCGAATTGCTTCGCCAGCTCAGCGGCCAGCATCAGGCCGGGCGCATGCTCGTTGCGCTCAACCTGTCCGACGTACGTACCGCACATCCGGACCCGGTCTCCGACTGCGGCGAGGCTCATGCCGCGGTTCTTTCTAAGGCGCCGGATTCGTGCGCCAATCGTCTCGTTCATAGCGTGCATAGCTCCTGTGCGGTGAACAGTCCGGCCTGTGTGGGCTCGGGGATTTCCGCGATTCGTTCAGTCCAGCGTTTCGCCTCGCGCCAGTCGTTGGCGTTGCGGCCCTGCTTGCGCGCGGCGAAGCTCCAAGCCATCGAGTCGGCCGTATGCAGCAGTGCGCGCACAATCCACGACGACAGCGCCGTCGATTTCAGGCCGAATCCGTGAAGCTTCAGATCCGGCCGCACTGCCTTGATCGCCATCAGCACCGCCTCGATCGCGCGCGGGTCGCCGTTTCGCTTGCAGACCGATCCGACGCCGACCCATGCACCGTGCTTCAGTCGTTCGCCATACATCGCAATGTGTCGCACGTAGTCTTCCGGCGAATAACCCTGCAACACCGGCAGGATGTAGACGCGGCCGACGTCGCATTGCATTAGCGCGTCGTATCGCTCGATCGTGAGCTGCTGGTGTTGCTCGATCGTCATGCCGGTGATCTTCAGCATGTGTGCCTCGCACATGTAGTCCTGCGCCACCGCCGCCAACAAATTTCCGTTCGTCGACCAGCGTTTAATCTCTGCCGCGTACACCTCCACGCCTTCGGGATAGCCGCCGTGCGTCAAGATCGTGGTGAATGCGCCGCTGTCCATGATCCAGTCGCCGACCGCGAAACCCGACTTGCGAGCCTTCAGCCGGTTCTTGCTGATGAATGCCGCGTCGAAGTGTTTCGCGTCAGACGGCTGGTGCAGGCCCGTAAAAAACCGCATGTGCGCCCTTAGTCTTCGCCATCGTCAAACCATCGTCCCGACTTGCCGCAGATCGATGGCATTCTCTTTTCGTCTTCACCGCTGAATGTCCGGTGAGATTCAGCAAGCAGGAAAACCGGATATTCGCCGAATAGATCGGCCCGGAGATTGCGCGGGTGCCGGCACTTCGGGTAGCGGTCACGTGAAGGGGAGCGAATCGAAATATCGCGCGCTCTATGAATTGACCGGCAAGCCGTTTTCGCGCAGTGCCGACTACAAGCCGAATCCGCGCTATCTCGCGCGCAAGGAAAGACTCGCGGCCCGCGTGTTGGGCGGTGACATGGTGTTCGCCGTCATGCACGCGATTGTCTCGGCCGGGAGGGCGCACGCATGAAGCTCTATCTGGCAGGCCCGATGTCGGGCTATCCCGAACTGAACTTCCCGGCTTTCCATGCCGAGGCAGCCCGACTGCGCGCGCTTGGCTTCGAGATCGTCAACCCGGCGGAGATCAATGCCGATCCGACCGCCAAATGGCTCGACTGCATGCGTGCCGACATCGCCGCGATCATGACTGAGAAATGCGACGGTATCGCATTGCTTCCGGGTTGGGAGCAATCGCGTGGCGCGCCCATCGAGCACAACCTCGTGCGCGACCTCGGTCTCCGCGTCTACATGGCGGCGCACCTGATAGGGCTGCTCGATAACGACATTCCGGTGCTGTCCAGCGCTGCTGTCGTTGAAATTGTCCGGGAGGCGGCTTGAAGCGATCGGCGCCGATGAAGCGAACAGGCTTCAAACGCAAAGAGCCGGGCGCATTCAAGGCGCAGCTCGACCGCAACACACAGACGCTGGCACGCAAGGCAGCGATGAAGACGAAGCGCAAACGCCTGACAGTCGCGGAGGGCTCGAAATACCTGGCAGCGTGCCGCGGCGAGCCCTGCTACCTGAACGTGAAGTGCGCGCGCAGCGATTGGGCCGATCCGACCGTCGTGCCGTGCCACGACAACCGGCTGAGCGCGGGCAAGGGCGTGGGGTTGAAAGCGAGCCACGAGCGAACGCTGCCGGGTTGCATGTTGTGTCACCAGTGGTTGGATCAGGGGCCGGCGTCGCGCGAGGAGAAATTCGCGCGATTCGACGCGGCGTTGGCGCGCTGGCTGCCGCGGCGCGCTCGGAAAATGGGACTTGAAATGCAGGAGGCAGCTTGATTTTGCAGGTATTGATTCCCGACGGTGAGGGTTACCACAAGCGTCGTCAGGGCATGGGGTTTATCACGAAATACCAACGCTACCGACCGATTGTGACGACGGTCTACAAGCTGATCGGACCGCCGAGCCGGTTCGACCGTGACCTACCAAGCATCCATGTTCACGCCTGGATTCCTGAGCACCACCGCGCAGGGATCGACGCGAATGACATTGGATGGGTAGCGCCTGGCGTTTTCCTGTGTCGGGCCATCGTGAAAGACAACAGGCAGACGCTGCAGGAGTTTCTCCTTAGCGGGGAAACGGAGCGGGACGTGAAGGAGATAGAACCGTGAGCGCGCACGCATACATCCTGTACGACGCCGTGCCCGAGCAGCTGATCGATTCGGCGCTGCGCCATCGCGACACGGTCACCGGCGCGGAACTCATCGCGTTCGATAACTGCCCATTTAGTGGCGAGATCAGGGAGACGTCGAGTGGCGTGACGCAGATCGAATACGCATGGCCGCACAGCCCAAATTTGCGGCATGCGCTGGACGACTGGTTCACGCATAACGGCATTCACTTCACGGTGGTTATGTGAATGCGCGGCATCGCATTGCATACGGCGATCCGCTCGCGACCATGGTCGCCACTGAACGGCCGACCTGCTTAGGCTGCCCGCACGAGCGAATCTACGAATTCATCGTCACCATGCATACCATCTGCGCACTCGGCAACACACATGGCGACCGCTGCCAACAATACGGAAAGAGGCAACCCAACATGACGACAAACGCCATTGCCGTAGACGAGATCGACGCGATTCTGACGGAGTGGTACGAGTGGAGCCAGGCATATGAGCCTGCCCTTGGGTACGGTCGCGCGTCGGCGAGCTGCCGCGACTTCAAGATCAGCAATCAGTGGATGGACTACGACGATCTGTCCGACACCGTCGACCGCCAGTTGCGCGCGGCGACCGGCGAGGCCGTCGATCCGCTGATCCAGAGGCTGTCGCTCGCTCATCGCATCGCGGTCATGACCGCTGTGCGCAACTTTGTTGCTGGCGCTGTCGTGTTCCGCAACCCGCGCAGTCCCGCGACGCAGGACGCCGACTATGCGGACGCGAAGCGCGTCCTGCTCCCTGCGCTGTTCGCCAAAGGTCTCATTCGCATCGACAATAAAACGTAGCTACAAATAATCCTTGCGCAGTCGATTAAACGTAGCTACAATTATTTACATGGACATCACCTACGACCCCGCAAAGAACGAATCGAACATCGAGAAGCACGGTGTTTCGCTCGAAATGGCAGCGATGCTGGACTGGTCGGACGTGATGGCATACGTCGATACCCGCGCAGACTATACGGAAGTGCGCGAAGTCGGTTTCGGCGTCATCGGTGATCGCCTTTACTGCGTCGTGTTCACACAGCGCGGCAACGCAATGCACATCATCAGCATGCGAAAGGCGAACAAGCGCGAGGTAAAGAGCTATGTCGAACAAACGTAAGATCGTCATGCCGACGGATGAAGAAGACGCGGCAATCAATCGCGGCATCGCCGCGGACCCGGACACTTACGAGGTGCCCGATGAAGACTTCAAGAAGATGAAGCGACTCGGCGCGCGTGGTCGGCCACGCCTTGATACGCCGAAGGTTCTGTTGTCCGTTCGATACGATGCGGACATCGTTGAGGCGTTCAAGGCATCCGGCGATGGTTGGCAGACGCGCATGAACGATGCGCTGCGCGATTGGCTGAAGGACCATCAGCCAGCGTAAAAGGGCAGTTGTAAACCCGCAAGTTCTTTGGTAATGTCTCGTCCGTGGCGACTTCGCTCGTCCAAAGAAAAGCCCGCACGGTTCGCGCCGCGCGGGCTTTTTTGTTACTCGTGCGACGAATTGCCCTTCAATTGCGCGTACACATTGTTGATCAAGGTGCTCAAATAGATTGCATCGGCCTTGGCGTTAGCTTCCGCGTGCGCCGGAGTAACCGGTCCGATGAGCTTCGCTCCGCCGCTGGAAAACGCTGCAGAAACCACTTCCTTGATCAGTTGGCCTGCGCCGCTGCTTGAAAACTGCCCCATATTCGAAACTCCTTTTTTGTTGTGCCGGCCCTTCCGGCGCAACGATTCTACCTGCCCGCTATGAACCCGAAAGCCATCATTCAGAAGATCGTCTCGTGGTTCAAAGGCGAAGCCACGACAATTGAGACTCGTATCGTTGTAGACGCAAAGGCCGCCGAGAACGCGATCGCCGATTGCGTTAGCCAGTTGCGGGCGGCGATCGCAGTCGAGCTCGGCGACCGAAGAGACGCGGGCGTGTCGCTTGATTCAACCGTCAAGGGCGCCAGCTGGACCATCTCAAAGAGCGGCGAATTCACCATCAACGATTCAACCACCGAGGTAAGTATGAACAACGTCAATGTCGCAATCCAGATCGCTCTCGCACTCAAGGCAATCGACGCCGCGCTGAGCGCAGACGCAGTGCAGGCCGCGACCAATGCCGCGCTTGCTGCTGCTTATCCGGCACCTGACGCTGCAGCTGCAGCGCAACCGGCCGCCTGATCGTCGCGCCTGCACTTCGCATGAGTCGCAAGCTAACGACGCTCAAGCCGCGCGTGCAGTCGCTGACAGCCACGCGCGTGCCGATGCTCGAAGCGAAGGCAGGCACGACGCCGCGCATTCGCGGCAGTCGCTGGGTCAAGACGCGCCAGCGCGTCGCTGTTGCTCAGCAGTTTAAGTGTCAGCGCTGCGGTTGGTGGTCGGGTCGAAGGTGATCAGTTCTGGCATCTATGCCGAGGATCAAAGCTGATGCGAATTTCGGGAGCAAAGGGCGGCGGTGGCGGCGGGTCGCCGTCGGAATCGCCAGACAGCCTGCATTCGATCGCCTATGCGAAGGTGCTCGACCTGATCTCGGAAGGCCCGATTGTGGGGCTTGTCAACGGGCTGCAATCCGTATTTCTCGACGGCACACCGGTCCAGAACCCGGACGGCTCGACGAACTTCTCGAACTACACTGTCGATACGCGCGTTGGCACGCAGGATCAGGACTTTCTGAGCGGCTTTCCATCAGTCGAAAACGAAACGGCCATCGGCGTTGCGCTCACTAGCGACGCGCCATGGGTGCGGCAGGTCGAGAACATCCAGCTCACCGCGGTGCGGATTCGCTTCGGCGTGCCGGCGCTCGAGCAAACGAACACCTCGTCGGGCGACGTAACCGGCTATCGCATCGAGTACGCGATCGACGTTGCTGTGGATGGTGGATCCTATGCGCAGGTCCTCTCTGGCGCGTTCGATGGCAAGACGACCTCTCTGTACGAACGCAGCCCGCGCATCGAGCTTCCTGCCGCGACGACCGGTTGGCTGGTGCGCGTACGCCGCATCACGCCGAACGCGCACAACACCTATATTCAGGACACCGTCAACATCGAGGCGATCACCGAGATCATCGATCGCAAGCTGCGCTATCCGATGAGCGCGCTCGTCGGCATGCAGTTCGATGCCCGTTCGTTCAGTTCGGTGCCGACGCGATCGTTTGACGTGAAAGGCCGGATCATTAGCGTGCCGTCTAACTACGACTCGGAGGCAAGAACGTACTCCGGCGCATGGGACGGCACATTCAAACAGGCGTGGACCAACAACCCGGCATGGGTCTTCTATGACCTCGTGCGGAACGATCGATACGGTGCCGGCAAGTTCGTCGACGCGTCGTCGCTCGACAAGTGGTCCCTGTATGAGATCGCGCAGTACTGCGACGTCATGGTGTCGGATGGCAAGGGCGGCCAGGAGCCCCGCTTCATCTGCAATTGCGTGATCCAGTCGCAGTCGGACGCCTTCAAGGTACTGCAGGACATCGCCGGCATCTTTCGCGGCCAGGCGTATTGGGGCGCCGGCAACGTCGTCGCGACGGCAGACATGCCGTCCGATCCGGTGCACGTGTACACGCAGGCGAACGTGGTCGGCGGCAAGTTCGAATACGTCGGGTCGGAGCGCAAGTCGCGCTACACCGTGGCTCAGGTGAGCTGGAACGACCCGGCGAATCAGTACAAGCAGGCCGTCGAATACGTTTCCGACGACGACGGCCTCGCGCGCTACGGCGTCGTCAAGGCGCAGATCACGGCTTTCGGCACGACGTCTCAGGGGCAGGCGCACCGCCTTGGCCTTTGGACGCTGCTGACGAGCCGCTACGAGACGAACACGGTGTCGTTTCAGGTCGGTCTCGACGGCACTCTGTGCATGCCCGGCGAGGTGATCGCCGTCGCCGACTCCAACAAGTCCGGCCGACGCATCGGTGGCCGCATCCGCTCGATGAGCGGGGCGACCGTGGTGCTCGACAAGGCGCCGACAGCGGCGGCCGGCGACACGCTCACGGTGATCATGCCCGACGGCATCGCGCAAGCGCGCAGCGTGCAGTCGGTCGCCGGCGACACGCTTACGGTGACGTCAGCGTTCGGCGAAGATGCGGTGCACGGCGCGGTGTGGATGCTGGAGAGCGCCGAACTCGTCTCGCAGCTCTTCCGGGTGACAGGCGTCGAGGAAAGCTCCGACAACGGCCAGGTCACCTATACGATCAGCGCGGCGCAGCACGAGCCCGGCAAGTACGCGGCGATCGACAACGGCGCCCAGATCCAGCAGCGGCCGGTGACGATTACGCCACCCTCGGCACAAGTACCGCCAACGAACGTGCGCGTCTCGACCTACTCGTTCACCGATCAGGGCATCGCCAAGACGAATATGGTGATCGCGTGGGATGCAGCCGACAAGGCTGTGAGCTATATCCCAGAGTGGCAGAAGGACAGCGGCGAGTGGGTTTCAGCAAACCAGACAGGCGGGCTGCAGGTCGAGGTCGCCGGCATCTACCAGGGCAACTATCTCGCTCGCGTGCGCGCGCAGAATGCCATCGGAGTGACCTCGATCCCCGCGTACAGCGTGCAGACGGCGCTTACCGGCAAGACGAGCCCACCGCCGGCCGTGACGTCGCTCACCGCGACGACGCAGATTTTTGCGATCCAGCTCGACTGGACGATCCCTGCCGATGGTTCGGCGAACGACACGCAGCGCACTGAGTTATGGTACAGCCGGACGAACGACTGCACGACCGCGACCAAGCTTTCCGACTACGCCTATCCGCAGGCGCGCGCGAGTCTGATGGGTCTTGCGGCTGGCCAGTCGTTTTTCTTCTGGGCGCGGCTCGTCGACACATCGGGCAACCTCGGGCCGTGGTACCCGACCGGCGCCGGCGTGAACGGTCAAAGCAGCAGCGATGCGACGCCGATCCTCGAAATGCTCACCGGCGAGATCACGAAGACGCAGCTGGGTTCCGACGTGCTCACGCCGATCGATGCAATTCCTGACCTGCAGCAGAGCGTCGAGGTGAACGCCGCAGCTATCACGGCGGAACAGACGGCGCGCGCGGACGGCGACACGGCGCTGTCAAACCGCATCGATCAGGTGACGGCTCAGGTTGTCATTCCCGAGATGGCGGGCAGCACGGGCGACTATGCCGGGTCGACGCAGGTCTATGCTGGCGTTTGGTCGGAACAGTCCGCGCGCGCCGAGGCGGACCTTGCGCTCGCGCAAAACATTGATACGACGACGGCTCAGATTTCCTCAACGAAGGCGACGTTGCTCGCGGCGGTTCAAACGGAGACTCAGGCGCGCGCCGATGCTGATAGCGCCATGGCATCGCAGATCACGACCGTGCAGGCTCAGGCCAATGCAAACACGGCAGCCGCGCAGACGAACGCGCAGTCCTATGCGGACCTCAACGGCCGCGTCGCGGCCTCGTACCAGATCAAGACCCAGATCACGGCAAACGGCCGCACGTACATCGCGGGTGTCGGCGTCGGCGTCGACAACAGTAGCGGCACTGTCGAATCTCAGGTGCTCGTGTCTGCGAGCCGGTTCGCGGTGCTGGACCCGAACGGTAGCGCTGTTACGTCGCCGTTTGTGATTCAGGGCGGCCAGGTGTTCATTTCGCAAGCGCTCATTGGCACGGGCTGGATTCAGGACGCGATGATCGGCGACGTGATTCAGTCAACGGCCGTCGGCGCGAATGGGCAGCCGCGGTGGAAGCTGGACAAGAACGGGACGCTCACGCTTAATGGTGCAAACGGCGGGAGCGGCTATCTGACGCTGAGCGATTCAACGCTCCAGGTCTACGACAACAACGGTACGCTGCGCGTCCGACTGGGGCTCTGGTAATGGCTGCGGGACTTCAATGTTGGGACCAGAACGGTAACCTGATCTTCGATGCGACGTATCGGGTGCTGCGCATCATCGGTTCCCAGGTCATGGATGGAAGCAGCAGCAGCCTGCAGGATGACCGCCTAAAACAGGGCGGCTTCGTCTCGTTCCAGCCAAACATCACGTGTGGGGACGGCTACCTTTCGGGTGGCGTAATCACGCCGCGCTTTTCGATCGACCCCAGCACCGGAATTCTGAGTTGGTCGTATGCCGCGAAGCACAGTGCGCAATACGATACGTATCAGCTCGGCACGCTTTTCTACGGGGCGAGCTGATGACGGTCGGATTCCAGGCGTTCACTGATACGGGGTTGGTTCAGATCGACGGCACGACGCCGAACTATGCGCTGCGGCAAAAGTTGGATGTAACGACAGCGGCCGGCAGCATGAATGGCGGCAAGTCGAACGCGGGCGTCATGTACTACTACTCGGCCAATGTCGCGAGTTTCACGATAACCGCTGTTCAGCCGCTCATAGCGCTGTATTGCTCGACCGCATTCGCGACAATCCTGCAGTGCGTCAACAACAATAATGGCACATGGACGGTCAAGCTCTGGACGAGTGATGCGGCGACCGTGTCCGTCTACATCTTCGATCAGGCGCCGGCTGCGGCCCCGTCGGGCCCCGGCTACGGTCTCCAGGTGTTCGACCAGAACGGCGTGCTAGTTTTCGACGCTCGCCAGCGCATTGCTCGGGTGATCGATACGCAATCCGGAAACATCAATAACACGGGCCCCGACTGGGGGCAGTGGGCTCAGGTGGACACGCGCACGTATTCGTGGAGCTACCCTGCGGTGGCCAAGATTGGTGTCGCCGCGATCGGCACAGCTTTCATCTGCCCGGAAGGTGGCGGCAGCAACAGTTGGTACAACATCAGCGGCCTGCAGACAGCTGGCAACGTGGTGAATTTCAAATACCAGTACTACCAGAACGGCAGTCCGGCGCACCCCAACAACAATGTCGTCTTTGGATCGCAATACGACTGGCGATTCATGGCAGTTGATCTCAGCTACATGTAACCAGGAAGCAGCCATGCCTCTTCAAAAAGATTTCGAAACGCCGTCAACCGGTGCGACGGCCGGCTATCACGTTGTGCAGCAGGTTTCACTCGACTATGTGTCGTCGCAGATCGATGCGACAGTCGCGTCGTACCTGAGCAAAGATGCCCGCGACGCCGGAAAATTCCCGCTCTATACGCAGCAGATCACCGTCGCCGGCCTGCCCGCTGCCGGCGCCGACGCCCGCGACTATGCGCAGCAACAACTCGTCGCCGCAGCTCCACAGGACGGCAGCGGTCCGTATGCGAACCGTTTCGTATTCGCAGGCGCCGAAATTGTGGACTGAGGCCGAGATTTCCAGCTAAGCTTTCGTAAGAAAACCAGGAAGATCAACCACCATATACGGGGCGACGATGAGGAAACTGATGGTAGTGGGTGCGCTGACGGCGATGTGTCTCAGCGCATGCGGCGGCGGTGGCAGTGACAGCGGCGTTAGCGCGCCGCAGCCGACCGCCAAGCCGCTGACGATTTCGATGTATGGCAAGCCGCTGGTCTCGGGTTCGACTACAGCCGTGGCGCATGCGCAGTTAAGCGCCGTCTCCGCCGCTGCATCGGCGACGCCTGCGTCCGGCACCACGGATGCCCAGGCCACGGTGCAGAGCCTGACCGACGCGCTCGCCGCGCGCGGCGTGACCGCTGATGTCACCGCGCAGGTGATGGACGGCACGACACTGCACCAGATCGTGACTACCGAGCATAACGGCATCGCGCCGACCGCCGACCAGTTCAAGACGGACCCGAGTTCGTGGCTCGTCGTCAACTTCCAGCTCGACGACATGGTGACGCCGGCCAGCGATCCGGCACAACAGGCAGCGATGGCGCAGTTTTCGCAAGATCTGCTGGTGTTTTCGCAGTGGGCGGCCGTCGAGGGCAAGGCTGTCTTCGTGGTGACGCCGGTGTTCACGTGCGATACGGCCAACTCGGCCTCGGCGGGGCTGTGGACCGCAGAAAGCAATGCGCTGGTCAACGGGGCGCCGATCCGATTCATCGGCCAGACCGGCGTCGGCTTCAGCTTCTCAGGCACGGGGCAGGTGATTCCATCAGCCAACGTGGCGCATATGGGCGCCGACTGCCGCACGCCCGATGCCTATGTGCAGAACCTTCAGGTCCAGTCGGTCGCAGACTCGATCGCGGAGGGATACAAGGAGGCGGCGGCAGCCGCCGGCGGCGCAAGTGGCGCGAGCGCCGCGAGCGGGGCATCGGGCACCGGAACCTGACGCAAATCGAATACGAACAAAAGCCAGCTTTCGAGCTGGCTTTTTTATTGGCCGCCTTCGGGCGGCTTTTTTATGTCCGCGCGATTTGAAAAGGAGGTGCGCGTGATTCATGAGCGACAACCGGTGACGGAGCGGCGGGCAGCTGGCCCTCAATGGTCGTTCGACAAGTCGGTGAACCTGCCGACGCTTTTGACGCTTGTCGCGATGCTTGTGGCGAGTCTGGGGTCGGGCTTCGGGATCTACCTCAACTTTGACAGGCGGATCAGTAGCCTGGAGGATCGCACGAGCCACGTCGAGAAGGACCAGGACGAGCAGAAATCGGACAACAAGGAGCAGCTCAAGGCAATCAACGAGAAGCTGGACCGGCTTCTCTACGATCGCGCAGGCGTGCGTCCAGAAACTCGGGGGTGGACGAAATGAAATTCAAGATCACGCTGGCTGACGGCTGGCAAAAGCTGCATACGCGCGGCACCGTCATTTTCTCGGCTGCCGTCGGCGCCGTTGCGCCGCTCGGCGCGGTGCTGCGCGAGACGTGGAACGGAATGCCTGACGACCTGAAGCAGTATCTGCCGCATAGCGTGCAGCAGGCGATCAGCTACACGATCCTGTGCGCAACCTTCCTTGCGCTGCGCTACACGTCGGTGCGCCGCGTGCCGCGGGAGGGTGACGATGGCTCGCATTGACGCCGCGACAGCGGGCGGCGAAAACCGAGTGGCCTTTCTCGACATGATCGCGGTCAGCGAGATCGGCAACCAACTGCTGCCGCTGAGCGACGACGGGTACAACGTGCTCGTCGGCAGCACGCCTTCGAAGCCGTTGCTGTTCTCGTCGTACGCCGATCATCCGAACGTCTACAACGCCGCCTGTAATTCGACGGCCGCCGGGCGATACCAGATCCTCTACAAGTGGTGGCGCCTCTACAAAGCGCAGATGTTCCTGCGCGACTTCTCGCCGATCTCGCAGGACCGGTATGCGCTGCAGCAGTTGCGCGAGCACGGCGCGTTTCCGCTCATCGACGCGGGGCAGTTTCAGCAGGCGGTCGCAAAGGTCGCCAACGTGTGGGCCAGTCTTCCCGGCGCCGGATACGGTCAGCACGAAAACCAGATGGCGCATTTGCAGGCCGCTTATCAGGCGGCAGGCGGGGAGATTTCGACGTGACCGAAGCAATTGCACTCGCGTTCAAGGTTGGCCCTTGGCTGATTGCAGGGCTCGCGGCAGTGTTCGCCGCGCTGTCTCACATGAACGCCAAATCGAAAGTCGCCGCGGCCGGCCAGAAGGTGGCCGAGGCTCAAACGAGCGCAGCGCAGGCTCAAGCACAAACCGCCGAGGTGCGCGACGCCGAGGCCCAAGCGAACGCGGCCGCTGCACAGCAGGGTGCCGCAGCACAGAAGGAGAGAGCAAATGTTGAGAATGACGTGGCTGCTTTGCCTGCTGGGTCCGCTGCTCACCAGTTGCGCGACGAGTGGAGCCGACCAGGCGAAGACGCCGGCCGCGGAGCGGTTGGTGCAAGTCCGCACTAGATTCGTTGACACTGCGTGTGATTGGACGAAGCCTATCTACGTGAGCAATTCGGACGTGCTCACCGATGAGACGGCGAAAGCGATCCTTGCCCATAACCTGGCTGGCGCCAAGCAGTGCGGCTGGAAGCCAAACGGCAGAAAGTAGGCTGGCGCCAAAAGAGACCCGGCCGAAGCCGGGCGAATTAGCGTGGACTTGGCGTGGCATTGCTCCGCGCCAATCTTCAGTTTAGAGCACGTTGGGCACTTGTAAAGGGCTCACCACTCGACCGGCGCGAGCATGGGCTTTGTGGTGTCGATCCCGGCGCCTTGAAGCGCGGCGTCGATCTTCCTGAGTTGAGTCGCGAAGTCCAGCGTCCACGACTCGGCCTCGCTCGTGACTTTCATTCCGTTGTGAATAACGAGGGTATAGCGGGCGAGTAGCAGCGCTTTGACGACTGCACCCATGATGAACGTGAAAATACTGTATGGATGTACAGTATAAGCCGCGAGCAAGGGGTGTGGGTTTTTCTGCCTTAAAGCGGTAAACCACTGTTCGCATATACAGTATGCGACCACCCCGCAAACCGTTATAACACCGTGAAAGCCCCGCCCGAGGCCTGCGTTTATATACAGTGACTAAGGACTTAAAATCCGCCGCCTTCGGGCTTGCCGGTTCAAGTCCGGTCCCCGGCACCAGTGTTGCAATGACAGGCACGATGCGCGCACGCCGATGACCGCCGTGCCGATCTCGCTCTCCAGTTTTCCCGATCAGAAATGCAGTTGCTTCGCGCTGATACCGAGCGCCGCCGCGATCTTTTCGCGCGTTGATTTGCGCAAGCGATCGCTATTTTCCTGTTGCGCAAAAGCAGGCTGGCTGATGCCAAGACGCGCCGCGATGTTCGCCTGAGTGAAACCGAGCTGTTCGCTCCATGCGCGTACGGGTGAATCGCCGTCAACCGTGCGGCTCACGACGTCGTTGGGAATCAGGTTCCGGTCGTTGCCGGTCAGTAGTTCTTGTGTGTCCCTGGTGATCAGAGCGTTGCTCGAATCTGCGGCGCATCGCACGGAAGCGGTGAAACTCGTTGGCCTATGCGGACAAAATCGAGTGAGAAACTGTCACACCGCATAACGCGAGGAACCTCCAGAACTCGGCGTAAATCCGGACAAGCGCCTAACCTTGTCGATCGGCGCGACCGTGCGTAATATCACCTCGCCAACCTCAATCCGCCTTCATGTCTTCGCTCAAATACCTGACCGGCTACCCCGCACCTCTGCAAGACAAGGTGAGAACGCTGATCGCCGACAATCAGCTCGGCTCCTATCTCGCGCAGAAGTACCCGAACACGCACGAGGTGCAAACCGACCGCGCGCTCTACGAGTACTGCGCGGAGCTCAAACGCGAACACCTGCGCAACGCGGAGCAGATCGACAAGGTCACCTACGACAGCAAGCTCGACGTGATGCGTCACGCGCTCGGCCTGCATACGAGCATTTCGCGCGTGCAGGGCAGCAAGCTGAAGGCGAAGAAGGAAATCCGCATCGCGTCGCTATTCAAGGGCGCGGCGCCGGAGTTTCTGAAGATGATCGTCGTGCACGAACTCGCTCATCTGAAAGAGAGCGATCACAACAAGGCGTTCTATCGTCTGTGCGAGTTCATGCAGCCGGGGTACCACCAGATCGAATTCGATCTACGTCTGTATCTGACGCATCGCGATCTGGCGAAGAAGCCCGTGTGAGGGACGCCGCGCGCAAGGCGCGGAAAATAGAGCTGACTTCAGGCCGCCAGAACAGCGACATCCTGCACCACCGACGCCGTCAACAACACCGGAATCGACTTCGACGTCGGCGTACCCGCGCCATCCGCGACCGAGGAGAGCGGTACCAGCGGATTCGTCTCCGGATAGTAAGCGCCGAGGCAGCCGCGCGGAATGTCGTACTCGACGAGCAGAAAACCGTCCACCCGTCGCTCGATGCCATCGGCCCACACGCTCGTGATATCGACACGCTGACCGGCCGCGAACCCGAGCATCGCCAGATCGTCCTTGTTGGCGAACAGCACGCGCCGCTGTCCGTACACGCCGCGATAGCGATCGTCGAGACCGTAAATCGTCGTGTTGTACTGGTCGTGTGAGCGGGTAGTCATCAGCGTCATCAGGCGTTCGCCGTGACGCTTCTTCGCCTGATGAATCGGCGTGTCGAGCGCGATCGCGTGGACGATGAACTGCGCCTTGCGGCTCGGCGTTTTCCAGATGCGATCGCGCGACGCGACGCCGAGATGGAAGCCGCCCGGCTTCTTCAGGCGCTCGTTGTAGTCGTCGAAACCGTCGATCACCTTCGCGATGCCATCGCGAATCAGCGCGTAGTCGGCCGCATGCGCGAGCCAGTCCACCTTGCCACTGCCCAAAGTCGCATGCGCCATCCGCGCGACGATCGCCACTTCGGATAGCAGATTGTCCGACGCCGGCTTGTTCATCCCGTACGAGATGTGCACCATGCTCATCGAATCCTCGACGCTGACGCCTTGCGCCACGCCGTTCTGAATATCGATCTCGGTGCGCCCGAGCGTCGGCAGGATCAGCGCGTCGCGGCCGTGCACGAGGTGGCTGCGATTGAGCTTCGTCGTCACGTGCACGGTCAGCTCGCATGCGCGCATCGCGTCCCACGTGCGGGGCGTGTCCGGCGTCGCGATCGAGAAATTACCGCCGAGGCCGATGAACACTTTCACCTTGCCGTCGAGCATCGCCTGAATCGTGTTGACGACGTCGAGTCCGTGCTCGCGCGGCGGCGCGAAATCGTAGGCTGCGCCAAGCTTGTCGAGAAACGCGTCGGTAGGCTTTTCCTCGATGCCGACCGTGCGGTCGCCCTGCACGTTCGAGTGTCCGCGCACCGGGCACAGCCCCGCGCCGCGCCGGCCGATATTGCCGCGCATCATCATCAGATTCGACAGCAGCTGCACCGTCGCGACCGAGTTCTTGTGCTGCGTGAGACCCATGCCCCAGGTCGAAATCACCGCGCGGCCCTTCACATAGATATCGGCGAGCTTCAGCACCTCGTCGAGCGGCACGCCGGCCTCGGCGACGATCGTGTCCCAGCGCTCGGCGCGCAGATCGTCGGCGAATGCGGCGAAGCCGACCGTGCGTTGGGCGATGAAGTCGACGTCGAGCACGCGCTCGAGGCCCGACACCAGCGCTTCGTCGTCGAGTTCGAGCACGCGTTTGGCGACGCCCTTGATCAGCGCGAAATCGCCGCCGACCTTCGGACGGATGAACACGGAGCTGATTTTCGTGCTGCCCATCGTCAGCATTTCGACCGGATGCTGCGGGCTTGCGAAACGTTCGAGGCCGCGCTCCTTCAGCGGATTGATCGACACGATCGTCGCACCGCGCTTCGCGCACTCGCGCAGCTCGCCGAGCATGCGCGGATGGTTGGTGGCCGGGTTCTGGCCGAAGATCAGCAGCGTATCCGCGTGTTCGAAGTCGTCGAGCGTGACCGTGCCCTTGCCGATGCCGACCGTGTGCGGCAGGCCACGGCTCGTCGCCTCGTGGCACATGTTCGAGCAGTCGGGAAAATTGTTGGTGCCATACATGCGCACGAACAGCTGATACAGGAACGCGGCTTCGTTGCTCGCGCGGCCCGACGTATAGAACGCGGCGCGGTTCGGATCGTCGAGACGCTTCAGATGGCTTGCGATCAGCTCGAACGCGTCGTCCCAGCCGATCGGCACGTAACGGTCGCGCGCGGCGTCGTAGACCAGCGGATCGGTCAGGCGGCCGTGCTGCTCGAGCTCGAAGTCGGATTGCTTCATCAGCTCGGCGACGCTGTGCTGCTCGAAGAACGCGGGCGTCACGCGCTTGCCGGTGGCCTCGGCGGCCACCGCCTTCACGCCGTTTTCGCAGAACTCGAACGTCGACGCGTGCTCGCGATCCGGCCACGCGCAGCCGGGGCAGTCGAAGCCGTCAGGCTGGTTCTGCTTGAGCAGCGTGCGGTAGTTGCCGCCCGCGACCTTTTCCTTGAGCAGGTTGATGGCGACATACTTCAGCGCGCCCCAGCCGGCGGCGGGGTGCTTGTACGGCTCGATGCGGGGTTCGGCTTGTGCTTCGTTCTTCTTCATGACGTGGCGATGGACAGATTCGACAGGCTTTGCAGCCCAATGCCCGCAAGCGTACTGTGTTCCACAATCAACGTCGGATACAGAAAATCGGAAAGAATAGGAGTACAGTTGCGCGACCATCTCTGAAACCGCCCGAACCCGCCCGAATCGCATGAAGCTCTACGAAAAACTCGCCGACGAAATCACCGAAGCCGTGCGCCGCGGCGTATTCGCGGCCGGCGAGCGGATCGCGTCGGTGCGGCAAGCGAGTCAGCAGCACGGCGTCAGCATCAAGACGGTGCTGCATGCGTATGCGCTGCTGGAGAGCCGCGGCGTCATCGAAAGCCGGCCGCAGTCGGGCTATTTCGTGCGCGACGCGGCCGCGCGGGCGCTCACGCCGGCGCCCGCCGCGGCGCGCGCCGGCCGCACGTCCGCGCCGCCGCCGGTGCCCGCGACGGTCGACGTGAGCCGGCTCGTGCTGTCGACGCTGCGCAGCATCCGCGCGCACGACGCCGTGCCGTTCGGCTCGCCGTATCCCGATCCGTCGTTGTTCCCGTGGCGGCGCATCAACCAGTACGCGAACGCGATCGCGCGCCGGCACGCGAGCTGGAATCTGATCGACGATCTGCCGCCGGGCAACCCCGAGCTGATCCGCCAGATCGCGCGGCGCTACGCGGAAAACGGTCTGCCGGTCGATCCGGGCGAAATTGTGATCACGCTCGGCGCGACCGAGGCGATCAACCTGAGCCTTCAGGCGGTCGCGAAGCCGGGCGACACCGTCGCGGTCGAATCGCCGACCTTCTATGCGATGCTGCACGCGATCGAGCGCCTCGGCATGCGCGCGATCGAAGTGGCGACGCATCCGGTCGACGGCATCGACATCGACGCGCTCGCGAAGGTGATCGCGCGTCAGAAGATCGCCGCGTGCATGGTGATGCCGAACTTCCAGAATCCGCTCGGTTTCTGCATGTCCGACGAGCGTAAGCGGCAACTGGTCGAACTGCTGGCCGCGCACGAGATTCCGGCGATCGAAAACGACGTCTACCAGGAGCTGTACTTCGGCGACGCGCGGCCATCGACGCTGAAGACTTTCGACACCAAAGGGCTCGTGCTGCACTGTGCGTCGTTTTCGAAAAGCCTGACGGCGTCGTACCGGATCGGCTGGGCGCTGCCGGGGCGTTATCGCGCGCAGGTCGAGAAGCTCAAGTTTCTGAATACGCTGACGACCCCGTCGGTGCCGCAGGTCGCGGTCGCCGATTATCTGCGTCAGGACGGCTACGACCGGCATCTGCGGCATCTGCGCCGCGTGTACCGGCAGCAGGCGAGCATCATGAGCGCGCTGGTGCTGCGCTTCTTCCCGGTCGGCACGCGCGTGTCGACGCCGCGCGGCGGCTACGTGCTGTGGGTCGAACTGCCGGTTGCGATCGACTCGATGCGGCTTTATCAGGCCGCGCTCGAACGCAGTATCACGGTCGGGCCGGGGATGATGTTTTCGACGCGCAACGATTACCGGCACTTCATCCGGCTGAATTACAGCTATCCGTGGACCGCGCAGGCCGAGGCGGCGTTGAAGACGCTCGGCGAGCTGGCCACGGCGATGGCGTGAATCGCGCAACCGCGATACAACCGACGCATCGCAACACCGAGACCGACATGAACGACGACGACATCGACCCGCAACTCGCCGCGATACTCGCGCAGCTATGGCGCGCGCATCGCGAGACACCCCGGCGCGGGTGGTCGCTCGCGAAGCTGTCGAAGCAGGCCGGCGTGCCGATGAGCAGCTTGCGGCGCCAATTGACGGCGCTATCGGGCGCCGGTCTCGTCGAGACGATGTTCCATGACGATGGCACCGGAGCCGCGTCGCTGAGCGAAACCGGCGCGCAGCTTTGCGCGGAGCTGTTCGGCACGGGCGAGGGCGGTGAGCCGTCGGCCGCTGACTGAGCTTTCCGCGCGCAGTTCACCCGGCGCGCAGGCTCATCGCCGTCGTGGCCAGTGTGTTTCGCCGTCTCATTGCCCAACGCTCGCCTGCATCTGCGGTTGCATCGGCCTCTGCATCGGCGCTTGCTCTTGCGATGGCGCCATGTCCGCCGTCTCGAGCGTGGCCACGCCGCAAAACCAGTCGTCATCGCGCGGCTGAAACCTCCAACGCTGGCCCGACTGTTCGATCACGCTCGCACACTGCTCGTTGACGACGAGGCCGGGCTTCGCGGCCGTGCATTGCAGCGTCGACGGGTCCGGGTGCGCTTTCACATCCCCGCCCGCGGACGCCGGGTGCCGCGCGGCCTTCGGCAAGCTCGCC
Source organism: Paraburkholderia sp. EG304 (assembly GCF_046543485.1). Classification (NCBI taxonomy): domain Bacteria; kingdom Pseudomonadati; phylum Pseudomonadota; class Betaproteobacteria; order Burkholderiales; family Burkholderiaceae; genus Paraburkholderia; species Paraburkholderia sp. EG304. The sequence continues at coordinate 136,422 of NZ_JBKGUA010000001.1, forward strand.
AGCAGCCGCTGCAATTCGTCGATGCGCGTCGCGTACCACGTCCGCAGACACGCGACGTCACGGCAGTTCGCTTCGCGCCAGGCCCACTTGCTGTTGCTGTCGTCGATGAACGCGCGGCGCTGGGCGACTCGCCGGCGCGCTTTCCAGTAGAGTTGGCCCAACGTATCGTCGAGCGCCGACAGCGCGGAGTCGCCGCAAATCATGCGCTCGGCCGGCGAGCGGCCGTGCTGGCAGTCGAAGCTGGTGGCGTTGGCATACAGATGCGCGAGCAGCAGTCCGGAGAGCACGAGGGGGCGGAAGAGGGTCATCAGAGTCCCGGCGGTGCATCGATTGATCATGCCGCCGATGATCGACCGGTCGCGCGCTTCCCGGACGCTCGAACAACGTCGGAGTTCGGGCGGGTCGTTACAAGATCTTGCCGCACGGGTTTGCCGGCTGGCATATGCCGTGCGTGATTGCTGCGGGCGCACGTTCGCGTGTCATGAAGCAGGCGCAACGTCTATATATTGGAAGTGGGGCACATAGGCCGGCGTGGTCAAAAGGTGGCCATCGAAATCGGGAGAGCGAATGCAACGACAACTCTTGATCGGTCTTTACATGGCAGCGGGCCTGCTGACTTTGCCTGGCGTGGCCAGCGCGCAGGCGCAGGCCTACACGAACAGCGGGACCAACGTGCGCGCGGGCCCGGCGTCCGATTATCCGATCGTCGCGCAGCTACCGGGCGGCGCTCCTGTGACGGTGATGGGGTGCCTGAGCAACTACCAGTGGTGCGACGTCGCCACACCGAATCTGCGCGGGTGGGTGTATGCGTCACGGCTCAGTTCGCCGTACCAGGGCTACAACATGCCGCTGAACTACGGCGCCGCGCTCGGCCTGCCGATCCTCGCGTTCTCGATCAACGATTACTGGGGCAACTACTACCGCGGCCAGCCGTGGTACGGCCAGCGCTCGCGCTGGGCTCGTCATGCGCCGCCCCCGCCGCCGCGACCGGGCGCCGGGCATCCGCCGCCGAACTGGCGGCCGCTGCCGGGGCATGTCGGCGGGCGTCCGCCGGGTGGCTCGCCGCCGGGTCACGCGGGCGGGCGTCCGCCGGGTGGGCCGCCGCCGGGCCATGCGGGTGGCCGTCCGCCGGGTGGGCCGCCGCCGGGCCATGCAGGCGGACGGCCTCCAGGTAACGAGGGTGGCCGACCACCGGGCAACGCGGGTGGACGCCCACCGGGTGGCCCGCCTCCGGGCAGCGCCGGCGGCCGTCCTCCCGGCGCGCAGCAGGGCGGTGGGGCTGGCCGGCCGCCGGGCGGCGGACCGCAAGGCGGCGGAGGCGGTCACCCGCCGGGCGGCGCTCAGCAAGGCGGCGGCAATCGGCCCCCAGGTGGTCATCAAGGCGGACCCCAAGGAGGTCCTCAAGGCGGTGGTGGCGGAACACGGCCTCCAGGAGGCGGCGGCAACAATTGACAATCATTGACGCCGCCACTGCACTGAAGACAATGGTGCCAAACGGGCCGCCGCAACCTGCTGCAGCGGCCCGGCGTCGAGCCGCCGCGGCGCCCGCGGGCTACGAACCCACAGCGCGAGAATCGCCGTCGCCCGTCGTACCCGCGTCAACCGATGCTTGCACGCCACACCCGTAGCCGTCCGCACCGATGCGTGGCGGATTTTCACGCCGTGCTTAGCGTAAACCCCGGTGTGCCGCGTACACTAACTTGCCGATGTTGGGTTGGGGGGCGCAACTATGATTTGCGAAGCGACATCACGTGGCACGACGACAGCCGCGCCGGAGGGCGCCCGCTATCGCCCGGAACGGGCCGAGGAAGTACTCGCATCCGAGCGCAGCGTGTTGCGGCTGATCACGCGCAACACGCCGCTGCCCGAGCTGCTCGACGAAGTCTGCCGTCGCGCCGAGGCGCTGCTCGGCGACGGCGCGTGCTGCTCGATCCTGCTGCTCGACCCAGACGGCTTGCATGTGCGCGTAGGCGGCGCGCCGTCGCTGCCGCCCCCGTTCAGCGCCGCGATCGAGGGCGCCGCGATCGGTCCGCGCGCCGGTTCGTGCGGCACGGCGATGTTCGAGCGCCGTCTGGTGATCGTCGACGACATCGAATCCGATCCGCTGTGGGAAAACTTCCGCGCTTTCGCATTGCCGCACGGCTTGCGCGCCTGCTGGTCCGTGCCCTTCGAAAACGACGCCGGCATCGTGCTCGGCGCGTTCGCCGTCTACTACCGCACCACGCGCCGTCCGACCCCAGAGGAAGAGGCGATGCTGCGCGACATCGGCAGCAGCGTCGGGCTCGCGGTCCATCAGGACGCGATGGCGCAGCGCCTCGCGCACAGCGAGGAGCGTCACCGGCTGGTCGTCGATCATCTGAGCGAAGGCATCGTCGTGCAGTCGCGCACCGGCATCGTGCTCGCCTGCAATCCGAGCGCGCAGCGCATGCTGCACGTGACGCCGCAGGTCGTCGGCCGCAGCATGCAGACCGTGATGACACGCGCGTTCGGCGAGGACGGCTCGGTGATCGGCGACGGCAACCGTCCGGTCACCCAGGTCTTCGCGACCGGCAAGCCGATGCTCGGCGTGACGATCGGCCTCGAGCTGATGAGCGGCGAAGTCGTGTGGATCACGGAAAACGTCGTGCCGATCCTGCGCCCGGGCGAGAGCGAGCCGGATTCCGTGCTGATTTCGTTTTCCGACATCGGGCCGGTGCGCGAGGCGCAGCGCCAGCTGAAGTACCTGGCCACGCGCGATTCGCTGACGGGCCTCTACAACCGCGCCTACCTGACCGAGCGGATGCGCGACCTGTTCGCGCCGCGCGCCAGCGGCGAGCATGGCGGCGAACCCGCCAGCGTCGCCGTGCTGTTCGTCGATCTCGACGGTTTCAAGAAGGTCAACGACACGGCCGGTCACGAAGCCGGCGACGCCTTGCTGTGCAGCGTCGCCGAGCGGCTGTCGGCCTGCGTCGGGCGCAGCGACACGCTGGCCCGGGTGGGCGGCGACGAGTTCGTGATCGTCTCCAGTGCGTGCGGCAATACCGGCGAGCTGATCGGCCTCGCGCATCGTGTTCTCGACATGATCGCGGTGCCGTTCGCGGTGGCGGGCAACGAGTACTACCTGGGCGCGTCGATCGGCATCAGCCTCTTTCCCGAAGACGGCCAGGACGTCGCGACGCTGATGCGCAACGCCGACTCGGCGATGTATCACGCGAAGCAGCGCGGCCGCAACAACTTCCAGTTCTTCACCGCCGAGCTGAACCGGCATCTGCAGCGGCGTTTCACAATCGAGCAGTCGCTGCGGCGCGCGCTCGCGGCCAACGAGCTGAGCCTCGTGTATCAGCCGATCGTCGATAGCCAGAGCGGTCGCACGATCGGCGCGGAAGCGCTGCTGCGCTGGTACAACAGCGAACTGGGCAACGTGTCGCCGGGCGAATTCATTCCGGTCGCCGAGGACGCCGGGCTGATCGTCGAGATCGGCGACTGGGTGCTCGAACACGCCTGCCAGCAGGTCGCGCAGTGGCGGCGCACATTGGCGCCGCATCTGATCGTCGCGGTGAATCTGTCGCCGCGGCAGTTCAACGACGGGCTGCTCGAGCGCATCGAGCGCTGTCTCGCGCAGTCCGCGCTCGAACCGGCCGCGCTCGAACTGGAAATCACCGAGCGGCTGCTGATGAGCGATAGCGACACCGTGCTGCCGATGCTGAGCGCGCTGAGCGCAATGGGCGTGCGCGTGTCGGTCGACGATTTCGGCACCGGCTATTCGTCGCTGTCGTACCTGAAGCGTTTTCCGCTGCATAACCTGAAGATCGACCGGTCGTTCGTCGCGGGGCTGCCGGATCATCGCGATTCGATCGCGATCACGCAGGCGGTCGTCGCGATGGCGCACTCGCTCGGCATGAACGTGACGGCCGAGGGCGTCGAGACCGCCGAGCAGGCGGCGTTTCTGCGCGCGATCGATTGCGACAAGCAGCAGGGCTACCTGTACAGCCGGCCGGTCGGGGCCAGCGCCTATGCGCGCACGCTGTACGACGCGCAATTGATCGGCATGGCGAAGGCGTCCTGACGCGATTGTTCAGATTGCCGAACAAGTGACTTCGCGTTGCCGCTATTTATCGGCGGCGACGCGCTCCCTAGAATTCCCCCATCGAAACGTTATTGGTGCGCGGTGCCGAAGCGGCGCTCCGCAATGGGGGTCGTGATGTCAGAGTTGATTAGAAACCAGCTTTACCGGCCATCGGTCGTGTTGCCGATGGTCGCTTTGATGCAGGTGATGGTGTCGCAAGACTTCAATCTCGGCCAGGTCGGCTGGGTGTTTGCGGCGCGCGGCGCGCAGGCCGCCTTGCAGCGTTCGCGCGAGTTGATTTGCGCGGTTCATTGCCACGCCTGAGAAGTCCCGCAGCGTATTCACAGTAATCCCAACGGATTGGCGCCACCTCGCGCGGCGCATGGCAAAACGGGTCGTCGCCAAAGCGCCCGCACGATCCGACATCGCATGGCAGCCGGTGGCACTAAGCGTAAGATGCTACGACCTGCACCCAGACCCGGGAGAGTTGCCATGCCACAGCACTTCGACGCAGTCGTGATCGGTACGGGACAAGGCGGCTCCCCGCTCGCCGTGCGCCTCGCTCAAAGCGGACGCCGTACCGCGGTGATCGAGCGCGCGGACTTCGGCGGCACCTGCGTGAACGTCGGCTGTACGCCGACCAAGTCTTATGTGGCGAGCGCCCGCGCGGCGCACGTGGCGCGCCATGCGGCGGACCTGGGCGTGCAGGTGGGCTCGGTCAGCGTCGATATGGCGGCCGTCAAGGCGCGCAAGGACCGGATCATCGGACAGTCGCGCAGCGGCGTCGAAAAATGGCTGCGCGGCACGGAAAACATCACGGTGTTCAATGGCCACGCGCGCTTCACCGGCGCGCGCACGCTGTCGATCATCGGGCGCGACGGCCAACCGCAGGACGAACTCAGCGCGTTCGAAATCTTCATCAACACCGGCACGCGCGCGGTCGTGCCGCCGCTCGAAGGCATCCAGCGGATTCCGTACTACACCAACTCGACGCTGCTCGAACTGACCACTTTGCCGAATCATCTGGTGATCGTCGGCGGCAGTTATATCGCGCTCGAATTCGCGCAGGTGTTTCGCCGCTTCGGCAGCCGCGTCAGCGTGCTGGTGCGCGGCGAGCGCGTGCTCAACCGCGAGGATGCGGACTTCGCGGAATCGGTGCAGAAGGTGCTCGCGCGCGAGGGCGTCGAGTTTCATTTCGGCGTGCAGCCGACGCGCGTCGAGCCGCATCCGCATCGCGCGAATGACGTGTGCATCGGCTTCGAGCAGAACATCCCGGCGATGGAGGCATCGCACCTGCTGCTCGCGACCGGCCGCACGCCGAATACCGACGACCTCGGTCTCGACGCCGCGGGCATCGAGACCGACCGGCACGGCACGATCATCGTCGACGGCCAGCTGCGCACCAGCGCGCCGGGTGTGTGGGCGATCGGCGACGTCAACGGCCGCGGCGCGTTCACGCATACCTCCTACGACGACTACCAGATCGTCGCGGCGAACCTGCTCGACGGCGGCGCGCGCAGCGTCGACACGCGGATCATGACGTACGCGGTGTTCGTCGATCCGCCGCTCGCGCGTGTCGGCATGTCGGAGGAGGAGGTGCGCAAGAGCGGCCGCCAGGCGCTGATCGCGACGATGCCGATGTCGCGCGTGGGCCGTGCGCGCGAGCGTGGCGAAACCGACGGCTTCATGAAGGCGCTCGTCGATGCGAACAGCAAACAGATACTCGGCGCGGCGATTCACGGCGTCGAGGGCGACGAGGCGATCCATACGTTCGTCGACCTCATGACGGCGGGCGCGCCATATCCGACCTTGCAATCCGCGATGCACGTGCATCCGACCATCAGCGAACTCGTGCCGACGCTGCTCGATGGACTCAAACCGATGCAATGAACCGCGTTGACGCCGGCGCAACACGCCCATGACGAACTCGCTCAAACCCGCACGTAGCAGCGGCAACCTGTTCGACGCCGTCGCGCGGTCGGGGACGATGGCCGCTGAGCAGGTCGACCCGCTCGTCGAGCAGGGCGGCGTGACGATCGAGCGGATCGTCTCGACCGGGCAGGCGAGTCCGCCCGGCTTCTGGTACGACAGCCCGCGCGCCGAATGGGTCGTCCTGCTCAGCGGCGCGGCGGCGCTCGAATTCGACGGCGACCCCAAGCCGCATCCGATGAAGCCCGGCGATCACGTGCTGATCGAAGCGCATTGCCGGCACCGCGTCGCATATACGAGCGACACCGAGCCAAGCGTGTGGCTCGCCGTCTACTACCCTTGAGCCGCGGCGGACGGAGCCATCCGCGCGGCCGGCTCCGCGCATCGACAAATCCTCACACCATCACGGATAATCGGCAGCGGCGCGGCCCGCGCGCAATGCGCGGGCGGGCTGTGCGCCCCACCGCATTCATCTTCGGGACATCGCAGCATGGGCAAGGGACGCGTCGAAGCCTTCAGCGATGGCGTAATCGCCATCATCATCACGATCATGGTGCTCGAGCTGAAGGTGCCCGAGGGCTACGATCTCGCGGCGCTGCGCCCGGTCGTACCGGTGTTCTGCGCTTACGTGCTGAGCTTCATTTACGTCGGCATCTACTGGAACAATCACCATCACGTGTTCCATGCGGTGCAGACGGTCAACGGCAAGGTGCTGTGGGCGAACCTGCATCTGCTGTTCTGGCTCTCGCTGCTGCCGGTCGTCACGCACTGGGTCGGCCGAAACCATCTGGCCGCGTGGCCGACCGCGATGTACGGCATCGTGCTGTTCATGTCGGCGATTGCGTATTTCATCCTGACGCGCGCGCTGATTTCTCAGCATGGACGCGATTCGGCACTGGCCAAAGCGCTCGGCAGCGACTTCAAGGGTAAGGTCTCCGTCGTCATTTACCTGACCGGTATCGGACTCGCGTTCGTCGTACCGTGGGCGTCGGCTGCGCTGTACGCGCTCGCGGCGGTGTGGTGGTTCGTGCCGGACCGGCGCATCGAAGCCGTGCTGGAGGCCTGAGCATGCTGCTCGCGCTGAAGCTCGTGCTGGTGCCGGCCTTTCTCGCCGCGCTGACGGTGGCCGCGCGCGTCTGGGGACCGTCGGTCGCGGGATGGCTCGCGGGGCTGCCGGTCGTCGCGGGACCGATCATGCTGCTACTCGCGCTCGAGCGCGGCCCGGCGTTCGCGGCGCAGGCGTCGGCGGCGTCGATTGCGGCGATCGCCGCGTTGGAGGCGTTCAATCTTGCTTATGGGTGGACCTGCCGGCGCTTCGACTGGCCGCTTGCACTGGTTGTGGGGATGGCCGGCTGGCTCGGCGCGGCGCTGCTGATCGTGCGGCTGCCCGGCTCGGCCGGATGGGCGCTGGCGGCGGCGTGCGTGGGCGTGGCGGTGTCGCAGAGCAGCTTGCCGCGCGCGACCGGTCATGTACCGGCGGCGCGCGTCGGGCACGCGGATCTGGCGGTACGCATGCTCGCGGGCGCGCTGCTGACGCTCGCGGTGACGACGGCCTCGGCATCGATGGGCGCGGCGTGGAGTGGCGTGCTGTCGGTGTTTCCGCTGCTCGGGATCGTGCTCGCGGTATCGGCGCAGCGTGCGCATGGCGCGGACTTCGTCGCGCTGCTGATGCGCGGCATGGTGGTCGGGCGCGGCTCGTTCGCGGCGTTCTTCGCGGTGACGGCGTTGCTGCTGCCGCAGTACGGTGTGGCGACCAGCTTTGCGTGCGCGGCGGTGGTGTCGGTGGTCGTGCAGGGGTTGACGCGGCGCATGCTGGCTGGGCAGCCGCGCGCTCAGGCGACGGCGCGCGGGTTGGTGCAGCCGCAGACTGAGCGAGACTGCGCATGACTTCACGTCGCCCACCATCGACTGCTACCCGCATCGGGCTCATCTCCGATACGCACAATCTCGTGCGTCCCGAAGCGTTGCACTATCTCGACGGTTGCGACGCGATCATTCACGCGGGCGATATCTGCAACCCGGACGTGCTCGACGCGCTCGCGCGGATCGCGCCGCTGACCGCGGTTCGCGGCAACAACGATACCGGTGAATGGGCCGCGTCTTTACCGACGCATGCGCGGCTGACCGTCCAGCAGGTGACGATTCTGGTCGTGCACGATATCGCCGAGCTGGGCTGCGTGCCGCACGACGAAGGCATTCGCGTCGTGGTGAGCGGTCACTCGCACAAGCCGTCGATCGCCGAGCGCGACGGCGTGCTGTACGTCAATCCGGGCAGCGCGGGGCCGCGACGCTTCAAGCTGCCGGTGTGCGCGGGCAAACTGATCGTCGAAGGCGCGCAGGTCAGCGCCACGTTCGATGCGCTGCTGACGTAAAAAAACGGGCCGGCGAATATCGCCGGCCCGCTTCGAAACTACTCTAGCGAGGGATGGCTGCGCGGATCAGGCACGTGCGGTCGCAGCCGCTGCGAACCGCTCATCCATCTCCTCGGCCTCGCGTTCGCCGCGCAGCACCGCGTGCGCTTCGGCGCGCGTCGCGACGCACGGGCCCGAGCCGAGCAGCGGCTTGCGCGCGGTTTCGCGCAGCGCGAGCACCGACACGATGCCGATCAGCGATGCGCCCATCAGGTAGTACGCCGGCATCATCAGATTGCCGGTGCGGTCGACCAGCCATGCGGTCACGAGCGGCGTCGTACCGCCGAACAGCGACACCGAGATATTGAAGCCAATCGCGAGCGCACCGTAGCGGATCCGGGTCGGGAACAGCGCCGGCAGCGCCGACGGCATCACGCCGGTGAAGCACGACAGCAGCACGCCGAGAATCATCAGGCCGGCGAACACCGGCAGCACCGTGCCCATGCGAATCAGCAGCAGCGCCGGGATCGACAGCGCGAACAGACCGACGCAGCCGAGCAGCATCACCGGCTTGCGGCCGATCGCGTCGGACAGACGGCCGGCGGCGAGCGTCAGCGGCATCATCAGGATCATCACCAGCAGCACGAGGAACAGGCCGTGCGTTTCGTTGAAGTGCAGCGTCGCCGACAGATAGCTCGGCAGATACGACAGCGCCATGTAGTCGGTCACGTTGAAGATCAGCACGAGGCCGACGCACAGCAGCAGCGGCTTCCATTGCTGCACGAGCAACTGGCGGAACGACTGCTTCGGCACCGCGCGGTCCTCGGCTTCACGCTGTTCGGCCTGCTTCTTGAACGCGGGCGTTTCCTCGAGCTTCATACGGATGTAGAGACCCACGAGGCCGAGCGGACCGGCGATCAGGAACGGCACGCGCCAGCCCCAGGACAGCAGCGCGTCGCTCGACAGCGTCGCCGTCAACAACGCGACCGTGCCTGCGCCGAGCACATAGCCGATCAGCGTGCCGAACTCCAGGAAGCTGCCCATGAAGCCGCGGCGCTTGTCGGTCGAGAATTCGGCGATGAAGGTCGCGGCGCCGCCGTACTCGCCGCCCGTCGAGAAGCCCTGCACGAGGCGCGCGAGCAGCAACAGCGCCGGCGCGAGAATGCCGATCGTCGCGTAGTTGGGGATCAGGCCGATCGCGAAGGTGCCCGCGGCCATCATGATCATCGTCATCGCCAGCACGCGCTGACGGCCGATGCGGTCACCGAGCGGCCCGAACACCATGCCGCCGATCGGCCGCACGAGAAACGCCGCGGCAAACGTGCCGAAGGTCGCGATGAGCTGCGCCGACGGGCTCGACGAGGGGAAGAAGACCTTGCCGAGCGTCACCGCGATGTAGCTGTAGACGCCGAAATCGAACCATTCCATCGCGTTGCCGAGCGCCATGGCGCCGACGGCCCGTTTCAGGAGGGAGTGATCGACGACGGTGATGTCGTCGAGGGAAAGGCGTTGTTCTTGTTTGTGATGTCGCCAGAAGCCGTTGCTGGAAGCGGTCAAGGTTAAAAACTCCAATGACTGCGACGAAACTCGTGATGCGTTCCGCCTCGGTTGCTGGAAGTGCAATTTCGTGAGCGTGGCGAGGATATCCGCGGCGCTGGTTATCCGGCGGCGGAACAGTTGGCGAAAAGAAACAAACGCCCGTGCCTCGCGATAAGTTCGCGAAAAAACACTCGTCTAGATTGTGCTGACAGTTGCACCTGCGTGGCCGTGGAAGGGGGGCAGATGCATGAAGGACGCGGGGCTGGCGGAAGCCGACCCGTGCGCCACTGAAGGCTTGAAACGAAAAAGGCCGGTGTTGAATTTATCCGCTTCAGGCGGGGAAACGACCGACGAGCCTTCTTGTTTAAAAACAGCTCGATTCAGGATGATGCACGCGCGAAAAGCACACGGCGAGTCAACTTGAAAAGAACACGATTGAAGGTGATTTGCAGCTGAAACGCCGCACATGTTAGCACGATGACAGAGGATCGTGCAAACCGGGGGTGCGGGCGAAGGCCGCCGATGTGCCTCAATCCATTGCGGGGCGGGAGCTCTGGCGGGGTCGGAAGAGGTTCGAAAACGGACCGCTTAGAACAATCGCGGGGTGACTTTCGACGTGCAGACATGGTGCGCATGCGGACACGAGGCGCGGCCAACATCGGGGCGAAAAAAATCCGCGCTCGCGGCGCGGATTTTTAGGCGTGTGTTCGCCCGGCTCGGGCGGCGCGTGTCTGGTGTCGTTCTCGACGTGGCAAGCTCAGGCCGACGGCGGCACGTAGCCCGATGCGGTATCCGCGCCTTCGCCAAAGAAGAACTTTTCGGTCTGCTTCATCAGATACTGACGCGCGCGCGGATCGGCCATGTTCAGGCGGTTTTCGTTGATTAGCATGGTCTGCTGCTTCAACCAGGCCTGCCAGGCTTCCTTCGAGATACTTTCGTAGATCCGCTTGCCGAGTTCGCCCGGCAGCGGCGGGAAATCGAGGCCTTCGGCTTCCTTGCCGAGCTTCGCGCATTGAACCATACGAGTCATGCTGTGCTTCTCCTGTGTCGACCGGAGTCGGTGCTTTTGCACTTAGTCCGGTCCCATGAAAAATAATTACTGTATCAATGTGGCGCGGGGCAACGCCAGTTCGGATCGGATGGGGACAATCACCGGGTTACTCAAAGCTGTTTCATCAGCACGAGCGACTTGCGCTGCCAGTTATAGAGTCGGCGACGGTCTTCGGGCAGGTCGTCGACCGTAACCTTGACGAAGCCGCGTTTCAGGAACCAATGTTCGGTGCGCGTGGTGAGCACGAAAATGCGCGTGAGGCCGCGTGCCCGCGCGCGCTGCTCGATCCGCTTAAGCAGACGCTCGCCGTCGCCGGTACCCTGCGCTTCGGGCGCGACCGTCAGGCACGCCATTTCGCCGATGCGCTCCTGCGAATACGGATACAGCGCCGCGCAGCCGAACAGCACGCCGTCGTGCTCGATCACCGAGAAATGGTCGATGTCGCGCTCGATCTGGTGACGGCCGCGGCGTACCAGCGTGCCGTCGGCTTCGAGCGGTTCGATCAGCGCGAGAATGCCGCCGACGTCGTCCGGCGTCGCTTCGCGCAGGCTCTCGAGATTCTCGTACGAGATCATCGTGCCGACGCCATCGTGCAGGAACAGTTCGAGCAGCAGGCTGCCGTCGAGCGCATAGGGGATGATGTGCGCGCGCGGCACGCCGCCGCGGCAGGCGCGGATCGAATGCTTCAGGTAGAACCCGGCGTCGCCGGTGACTTCGCCGCTTTCGTGCAGCTTGTAGGCGTCGTCGAGCGATAGTTCGCGGATCAGCTCCGTACCGCTTTCGCAGGTTTCCATCAAACCCGCGGTTTCGGTCAGGAAGACGATCTTGTCGGCGCGCAACGCGATGGCCGCGGCCGAGGCCACGTCTTCCATCGACAGATTGAACGCTTCCCCGGTGGGCGAGAAGCCGAGCGGCGACAGCAGCACGAGCTTGCGGCTCGCGAGCGAGTGTCGGATCGAATCCGCGTCGATCTTGCGCACGAGACCCGTGTGCTGGAAGTCGACGCCGTCCAGAATGCCGACCGGGCGCGCCGTTACGAAGTTGCCCGACACGACGCTGATGTGCGCGTGCGCCATGGGTGTGTTCGGCAGACCCTGGCTGATTGCGGCTTCGATGTCGAGACGCACTTCGCCGGCCGCTTCCTTCGCGGACTCGAGCGCGCGCGCGTCGGTAATGCGCATGCCGTGCGAAAACTCCGATTCGACGCCGTGCAGGCTCATCTGCTCCTCGACCTGCGGGCGCGAGCCATGCACCAAAACGATCTGGATGCCCATTGCCTGCAGCAGCGCGATGTCGGACACGAGCGCATTCAGCAGCCCCTGATGCACCACTTCGCCGCCGAAACCGACGACGAATGTCTTGTTTCGGAACGCGTGGATATACGGGGCGACTGAACGCATCCAGTCGACGAATTGCGCGTGCTGGGCGAGGGTTTCCGGCGAGTCGGCGGGGGCCGGAACGCTCGCGGGCGCGGGGACGAGGTCGGTTTGGGAATTCATGCCGAGGATTATAATGCGCCCCCATGTCGAATGTACCCAAAAGTCCCGCTGGGGCGAACGAGAAACCGGCGTCGGCCGGTGAGCCGGCCAAGCCCGGTGACACGATGCGCCACCCCGCGCAGGATGCGAGACCAGAGCAGGCGCGTGACGCGCGTCGGGAGGCGGGCGCGTCTGCGCAAAAAGTGTCACCGCAAGGTGGCGGTGCAGGTCGTGAAGATCGCGAAGAGCACGCTCGCGCGCGAGGCGCGGCGCGTGATGAACGGCGCGGTGAATCTCGCGCTGAAGCGGGCGAAGCGTCCGGTGCGAAGCGGGGCGGTGGGGCTCGTGGAGAGCAGCGTGGCGCTTCGTTGAGCGAGCAGCTTGGCCAGTTCCGTTCCGCGCTTCATAACGCGACCCGTGAACAGCAGAGCGGTGGGCCGCAAAGCGAGCAACAGGGCGAGCCGCAAAGCGAGCGCCGCAGTACACCTTCGAGCGCGCCCCGCGGTGCGCATGGCCGGCAGGCTCGCGATGAGCGAGCTGGTGCGCAGCAAAGCGGGCAGCGTGGCGATGCCCGCCACGCGCGCTCGGACACACCACGCGTTGAACAGCATCGTGCGCCTCGCAACGAACAGCAAGAGCGCGGACCACGTAACGAGCAACTCGGGTCGACCCGCGGCGAGCAACGTCACGGTTCGCGCGATACGCACTCGCCGGACAAACCATCGGGCGAGCCGCGCAAGGAGCCTCGCGCGCCGCGCGAACCGCGACCGCCGCGGATTGTCGAGCCGAATCCGATTCCACCGATCACGTTTCCCGAGGCACTTCCTGTCTCCGGTCGTCGCGACGAGATTGCGCGGGCGATCGCGCAGAATCAGGTCGTGATCGTGTCGGGCGAAACCGGTTCGGGCAAGACCACGCAGTTGCCGAAAATCTGCCTCACGCTCGGCCGTGGGCTGGGCGCAGGCGGCAATGGTCTGATCGGCCATACGCAGCCGCGCCGGATCGCCGCGTCGGCGACCGCGCGCCGTATCGCCGAGGAACTCGGCACGCCGTTCGGTGAAGTGGTCGGCTACAAGGTGCGCTTCAACGACAACCTCGCGCCAGGCGCTTCGGTCAAGCTGATGACCGACGGCATTCTGCTTGCCGAAACGCAGACCGATCCGCTGCTGAAAGCCTACGACACGCTGATCATCGACGAAGCGCACGAGCGCAGCCTGAACATCGATTTTCTGCTCGGCTACCTGAAGGAGATTCTTCCGAAGCGTCCCGACCTGAAGCTGATCGTGACCTCGGCGACGATCGACGCCGACCGTTTCGCGCGCCACTTCGGCAGCGACGATAAGCCCGCGCCGGTGATCGAAGTGAGCGGACGGCTTTATCCGGTCGAGGTGCGTTACCGACCGGTGGTCGAGGACAGCCCGGCGGTCAAGGCGGCGCAAGGGACTACGGGTGTGGCGTCTTCTGGCCGCGAGCGCCCGAAGACGCAGCGTGAGACCGATCGCGATCTGATGGAGGCGATCGTCGAGGCCGTCGACGAACTGTGCCGCGAGGGTCACGGCGATGTGCTGGTGTTCCTGCCCGGCGAGCGCGAGATTCGGGACGCCGCCGAGGCGTTGCGCAAACATCATCCGCCCCATACGGAGATTCTGCCGCTGTTCGCGCGGCTCTCGGCCGCCGAGCAGGAGCGCGTGTTCCGCGCGTCGAACGCGCGTCGCATCGTGCTCGCGACCAACGTCGCCGAAACTTCGCTGACGGTACCCGGCATCCGCTACGTGGTCGACACGGGTCTCGCGCGCGTGAAGCGCTACTCGTATCGCAACAAGGTCGAGCAGCTGCAGGTCGAGTCGATTTCTCAAGCCGCCGCAAATCAGCGAGCGGGGCGTTGCGGCCGGGTTGCCGATGGCATCTGCATTCGTCTGTACGAGGAAAGCGACTTCCAGGGCCGCGCGCGCTTCACCGATCCGGAAATTCTGCGCTCTTCGCTCGCTTCGGTGATTCTGCGCATGAAGTCGCTGCACCTGACGGCGATCGAAACGTTTCCGTTTATCGAGCCGCCTCCGGGCCGAGCGATTTCCGACGGCTACCAGTTGCTCAACGAGCTCGGCGCCGTCGACGACGACAATCACCTGACGCCGCTCGGCCGCGAACTCGCGCGACTGCCGCTCGATCCGCGCGTCGGTCGCATGATCCTCGCCGCGCGCGACCAGCAGGCGCTGAAGGAAGTGCTGATCATCGCGAGCGCGCTGTCGGTGCAGGACCCGCGCGATCGGCCGATCGAGGCGCAGGAGCAGGCCGACCAGGCGCATCGCCGGTTCGCCGACGAGCGCTCCGAATTCCTGCAGTGGCTGAAGATCTGGAACTGGTTCGACGAAGCGATCGCGCACAAGAAATCGAACCGGCAGTTGCAGGACGAGTGCCGCAAGAACTTTCTGTCGCAGTTGCGGCTGCGCGAGTGGCGCGATGTCCATTCGCAACTGCTGACTGTCGTGCGCGAGCACGGCTGGCGCCTGAACGAAGCGGAGGCTACGTTCGAGCAGATCCATCTTGCGCTGCTGACTGGCCTGCTCGGCAACATCGGCCTGAAAGCCGACGATGAGCCGTACTATCTGGGCGCGCGCGGCATCAAGTTCTATTTGTGGCCGGGCTCTGCGCTCGTGAAGAAAGCGGGCAAGTGGGTGATGGCTGCCGAGCTTGTCGAAACCAGCCGGCTTTACGCGCGCTGTATCGCGAAAATCGAACCGGAGTGGGTCGAGAAGGTCGGCGCGCATCTGCTGAAAAAGTCGCTGTCGGAGCCACATTGGGAAAAGCGCGCGGCGCAAGTGTCCGCGTTCGAGCGCGCGATGCTGTACGGCCTGCCGATTTATCACCGGCGGCGCGTCGCATTCGGCAAGCAGGACCCGGCGCGGGCGCGCGAGCTGTTTATTCGCGGTGCGCTTGTCGAGGGGGAGTTCGACACGAAGCTTGCGTTCTTCGCGCACAACCGCAAGCTGCTTGCGGATATCGAACAGCTTGAGCACAAGTCGCGCCGCCAGGACGTGCTGGTCGACGACGACTTGATCTACGCGTTCTACGATCAGGCGCTGCCCGATGGCGTCTATACCGGCGCGTCGTTCGAGCGCTGGTATCGCGACGAAGTCAAAAAGAGCGGCCAGGAGGAGGACAAGCTGCGGCTGTTGTATTTGTCCCGCGACGATCTGATGCGGCACGAAGCGGCAGGTGTCACGACGGATCTGTTCCCGAAGCGGTTGACGATGGCGGGCATCGAGATGGCGCTGACCTATCACTTCGAGCCGGGTACGCCTCGCGACGGCGTAACGCTCGCGGTACCGCTGTATGCGCTGAACCAGGTCGACGCGCTCCGTTGTGAGTGGCTCGTGCCCGGCATGCTGAAAGAAAAGGCGCAGTTGCTGCTGAAGTCGCTGCCGCAGAAGCTGCGTCGGCATTGCGTGCCGCTCCCTGAATACGCGGCGGGCTTCGCCGAACGGCACAGCGCCCAGCGCTTCGGAGCAGGGGGCCTGCTCGAGGCGCTGATCGCCGACGTGCGCGAGCAGACCCAGGTCGCGATGAAGCAGTCCGACTTCAAGCTCGAGACGCTGCCCGCGCATCTGTTCATGAACTTCAAGGTCATCGACGAACATGGCCGGCAGCTCGCAATGGGGCGCAATCTGTCGCAACTGCGCGCCGAGCTCGGCGGTCAGGCGCAGCAGCATTTCCAGAAACTCGTTTCGGGCGCGGCAGGCGCCGCCTTGGCCGATGCGGGCGGCGGCGGTGTCGCGACACCTGGGCGGCCTCCCGATCTGGGTGCGAGTGGCCCGGCGCGCGGCAAAGGCGCGGCCACGCCACAACCCGCGACGCCGGATGGCGCACCAGCCACCGCGCTGTACGAAAACCTGACCACGTGGAATTTCGGCAAGCTGCCCGAGTTGCTCGAAATTCGCCGTGGTGGCCAGACGTTGTTTGGCTACCCGGCGCTAGTGGACCGTGGCACCCATTGCGACGTCGAGGTGTTCGATTCGCCGGAAGAGGCCGCGCGGATTCATCGGGCGGGCCTGCGTCGGCTTTTCGCGCTGCAGTTGAAGGAGCCGATCAAGTATCTGGAGAAGAATCTGCCGGGCCTGCGCGAAATGGCCATGCAGTTCATGCCGCGCGGCACGCAGGAAGAACTGCGCGATCAACTGATCGACACCGCACTCGACCGCGCGTGTCTTCAGGACCCTCTGCCCGACGACGATGCGAGCTTCCATACCCGACGTGACGAAGGGCGTAGCCGCCTCACGTTGCTCGCGCAGGAAATTTCGCGGCTGGTCGGCCAGATCCTCGGCGAGTACGCGAGCCTGACGAAGAAGCTTCTGCAGGCGAAGCCATTCGCGGCCGCGTACACCGATCTGCAGAATCAACTCGATGCGCTGATCGGCAAGCGTTTCGTCGTCGATACGCCGTATGCCCAACTCGCACATTTCCCGCGCTATCTGAAGGGGATGGCGCTGCGTATCGACAAGCTGCGCGCGGACGCCACCCGCGACGCACGGCAGTTCGCCGAATTCCAGCCGCTGCTGCAGCACTATCAGCGGGCGGTGTCGCAGCGCGGCGGCGTCATGGATCCGCGGCTTGCGGAATTCCGCTGGCTGCTCGAGGAGTTGCGCATCTCGCTGTTTGCGCAGGAACTGCGCACCCCAATGCCGGTTTCGGTGAAGCGCCTGTACAAGGTGTGGGAGTCGATGCAGCGGTAAAGCCAAGCCGCTCGCACGCGGACGCTGGACACCAGGTCTGCACGGCGGCCGGGCTTTGCCCGACACGATCGCCCGCGCTGATTTCACCAATGCATCCCCGCGCCGATCGATGCGCCGAACTGCCCGCGCGAGTCGGTGCTGCGTTGGTCCTTGTAGATCCATTTGCCGGTGTCCGACAACTGCGACACGCTAATCGCGAGCGCGGATTGACCGCCGTACGTGCCGCCCGCCGTCGCGACCATGCCGTGTCCGGGCAGGACCGCTTGCGGCGAGCCTGCCATCGCGAGCGCCGATGCCGTGCCCCCGTAGCTGTCCCGGCGAACGGAACGGATCTGGTCGTCGGTATGGCGATTCGCCGCGCTGATCGCGCCGCTCATGCTTGCTGCAACTGATTGACGTTGACCGCGTCGGTGTCAGCGGTGCCAGCCGCGACGTTGGTGATCTGGCGCTCGTTGCCCGACCGATACGGTCCCCGCGCGATCGGCAATCGAGCCCTGACCGTGCGCGACGGAGTTTGCGGGTAGCGCGCTCGAGTGATAGCCGAGCGAAGGTGCGTTGTCGGCGGCTGCGCTGGCACCGGAGCCGAGCGCGAGGGTGCCGTCGCCGTTTGCCGTCGCGCTGGCCCGAGCGCCGTGGCCCCGGAGCCGTAGGCCGACGCTGACGCGCCCAGCGAGGTCGCGCCGGAAGTGCCGGCGACCGCGCCCGCGCCGATCGCGGTCGAGTTGGTTGCGCTCGCGCTGGCGCTCGTGCCGAATGCGCTTGCGTTGGCGCCCATGGCGCGAGCGTTGCTGCCCGCGGCGAGCGTGTGCGTGCCTTTTGCGAGTGCGTCGTTGGAGCCGTCGGCCGGGTCGGCAGCGCTGAGGTAATGCAGCGCGCTGCTTTCAGCGAGTGCATCGACCTTGTTGTCGACCGCGCTCAACTGGCTCACGTTGACCGCGTCAGTGCGCGCAGCGCCCGCGGCGACGTTGGTCAGGCACTGCGACCGAGTCGAGGCCGAGCGCCGACGTGTTCAGACCGACCGCGGTCGCGCGTTCCGCCTGCGCATTCGCATAGGGCCCAAAGGCGCTGGCGCCTTCCCCTTGTGCCGAAGAGGAGAGACCCATGGCGACTGCGCTGTCGCCCTGTGCCGTGGCGCCTGCCCCTACCGCGAGCGCGCAGTCGTTTTGCGCGTTCGCCTGCGAGCCGATCGCCAGCGATGAGTTGCCGCTTGCGATGGCCTGTGCGCCTATTGCGGCAGCGGCGTCGCCGGGCGCGCTGGCCGTGCCTAGCTCGACCGAATCGACGCCGGCGCCGTTCGCTTCCGTGACGTAAACGGCCGCCGCTATGGCAACACCCGCAGTACGTCGAACTGCCCGGGCGATGGTTGGCTGGCGCGCGGAAGCACGATGTGTTTGCAGGCAGGCAGTTTGCGGCGCTGCGACTTTTCTTTGAGATGCGGTACGGCCAATTATCGAAATCTCCTTGTTTATCAATTTAAAACCCTCCGCATAATTGTAGTTTGTGGCGTGTACTGCGTAATTCGGGATTGGCGTGACGTTATTGCTCACGTAAGTTGAAAATCTCGAAAATAAAAAGGGCTTGCGTTCTTTGGTCGGGTGCGCGTCGTCCCCGCGTTCCACGCACGGCTTTCATGGGTGAGGCACTGGGGGCCACGCGTAAGAAGAATTCTCTGATGTCCCCGCGGAACTCAGATATCAGCGAACTCCGAAATTCAATTGGGCTAAAAAATATATTAATACAGGTAAATTTTTATTCGCGAGAAATAATGGAATATTCCTATTGTTTTGGTTATTGCTTTAGGCGATATTAGCGTGTGGCCGATGCATGATTGATTCTGACAAGGAGAGCACATTGATTCATTACTCGAAAACCCGCGGCGCGAGCATCGAATGGGACGTGGCAGACGAACTCTCCGGCGCGCGGCCGCACTTCATCGCTTCCGTCATTTTTCGCGCGCCGCCCGGTGACTTACGTCAACCGCTGGGACCGGCAAACGTTCTACAATGACCGTTGTTCTCC
This sequence comes from Paraburkholderia sp. EG304, assembly GCF_046543485.1. Lineage (NCBI taxonomy): Bacteria > Pseudomonadati > Pseudomonadota > Betaproteobacteria > Burkholderiales > Burkholderiaceae > Paraburkholderia > Paraburkholderia sp. EG304. Next base: position 155,564 of record NZ_JBKGUA010000001.1, read on the forward strand.
GAAGCGAGTTTTCATGCGTAAATTTCTTCTTCCCGGCTTGACTGCCACGTTCGCCGCAACCGCGGTGCTGGTCGCCGCCGCAGGCCTTTTTTCTCCGGCGGCGCACGCCAACAACGTGATCGTGCTCAATTCCGGTGAGGCCACGCTGAGCCTGATCGACGAGAGCAGCCGCCAGGTCGTCGGCACCGTGCCCACGGGCAAGGAACCGCATCACCTGATGGTCACACCGGACAATTCCTCGCTGATCGTCGCCAATTCGGTGTCGAACAACCTGATGTTCGTCGATCCGAAAACCGGGCAGTTGCAGCGCTGGGTCGAGAACATCGAAGATCCCTATCAGATCGGTTTCTCGCCGGATCGCAAGTGGCTCGTCACTACGGGCCTGCGGCTCGACCGCCTCGACATCTACCACTATGACAACCAGAAAAACCAGATGACGCTGGCTTCACGGCTGCCGCTCGCGGTGATGCCGAGCCATATGGCGTTCACGAATGACAGCAAGACGGTGTTCGTTTCGCTGCAGATCTCGGGCGAACTCGCCGCCATCGACCTGCCCACGCAAACCGTCAAATGGAAGATGAAGGTCGGCAAGGTGCCCGCGGGCCTGTGGATGACGCCGGGCGAAAAATACCTGCTCGTCGGCATGACCGGCGAGGACTACGTCGCCGTCGTGGATTGGCGCAACCAGAAGATCGTCAAGACGATTCACACGGGCAAGGGCGCCCACAACTTCCGCTCGCTCGCCGACGGCAAGCATGTCGCGGTGTCGAACCGCGTGGCTAGCACGATCAGCATCATCGACGAAGACACGCTCACCAACGTCGGCGACATCACCGGCCTGATGCCGGGACCGGACGACATGGAACTTTCCGCCGACAAGCGCTATCTGTGGGTGACCTTCCGCTTCGCGAAGCACATTGGCATCATCGATCTCAATACGCGCAAGCTGATCCAGACGATTGCGGTGGGCCGCTCGCCGCATGGCATCTATTTCTTCAACCGCGCGCCGGTCACGGCGCCGAACGGTGCTTGAGGGATTTCACGGTGTGCGTGACGGCAACGCAGCAGAGCCCGGGCGCCACGAGCCATCAAGGATGAAGTAACAGGCCAGGATCATGTTCCATCTGATTTTCTCCACACTCGACAGCTTCGTTTCAGCCACGCAGACGTGGCTGTACGTCGACGTGGTACAGCCGCTGCTGTTCCGGTTCAATCTGATGGACTACGACGAGGACACCTACGATAGCCTGTACTGGGTCATCGTCGGTGTGCTCGAGGTGCTCGCGATGTACGCGATCCTGCGTCCGCTCGAGGCGCTGCGCCCGGTCGAGCAATGGGAGAACCGCAAGGCCGTGCGCGTCGACGTGCTGTACACGTGGATCGCCAAGCTCGGCATTCTGAACCTGTTCTTTTTCTTCGCACTGCAGCCATTCTTCGACAACGTGCAAGGCTGGCTCAGGCTTCACGGCATCGCGAACCTGAACTTCGACAACCTGTGGCCTGGCGTGACCACGCAGCCGCTCGTCACGTTCGTCATGTATCTGCTCGTGCTCGATTTCGCAGGCTACTGGTATCACCGCGGGCAGCACCGCTTCGGCGTGTGGTGGGAACTGCATGCGGTACACCATAGTCAGCGGCAGATGTCGCTGTGGTCCGACGATCGTAATCATCTGCTCGACGATTTGCTGCAGGCGTCGTTCTTCGCGGTGATCTCGCTCGCGATCGGTGTTCCGCCGTCGCAGTTCGTCGTGCTGGTCGCGATCACGAACCTTGCGCAAAGCGTGCAGCACGCGAACATCCGCCTGTATTACGGCTGGCTCGGCGAGCGGCTGCTCGTTAGCCCGGCATTCCATCGCCGTCATCATGCGATCGGCTTAGGTCATGAAGGGCTCAAGTACGGCTGCAATTTCGGCGTGCTGTTCCCTTGGTGGGACATGCTGTTCCGCAGCGCGTCGTGGAGCCGCGACATGGAGCCGACCGGTATCAGCGATCAGCTCGAAGGCCGGCGCTATGGCGACGGCTTCTGGGCGCAGCACTGGTTCGCCTTCGTGCGCATCGCGCATCGCCTCGCATCGAAGCGCCGTGCAACCGGCAACGACACCGCTGCCGTTTGAGTCCATTCAGAGTTCATTCCGAGCTCATTGCGGATCCTCTCGAGCACGCACTGCGCCGCAACGCCCACTTCCGCCGGCGGCGGGTCCGTTGGTTTATGCTGTGCACGTTCGTGCGCACCTCCGGTGCCCCAGCATGCCAGGCCGGCGCGCGGCGCGTTTTTCCTGTCCATCGTTTCGTTCGCAGGCATTGGCTCGCATGAATGATCTGTTGCGCTCGTTTGGGCGTGCACTCGCAAGCGCGTTGCATCCGCGCATGCTCTGGCTGACCTTCAAACCGTTTATCGTTGCGACGGTCGGTTGGGGCTTACTCCTGTGGTTCTTCTGGCAGACGCTGACCGGCGCGACCCGCATCTGGCTCGACGACTGGTCTTTCACCGCCACGCTTTATCATCTGTTCGACGTGCTCGGTTTTTCGACGCTGCACGCGGTCATCGCGCCGTTCATCGTGATTGCAATGGCGATCCCGTTGATCGTCGTCACCGTGCTGCTGCTGATCGCCATGCTGTCGATGCCGGCCGTGATCCGCTTTCTCGCGGCGCGCCAGTTCGCCGGGCTTGAGATACGCCGCGGCGGAACATGGTACGGTAGCCTCGGTCAGGCGCTCTGGACCACGCTGCTGTGTCTCGTGCTGTTGATCGTCACGTTGCCGCTGTGGCTCGTACCGCCGTTCTTCGCGCTGATTCCGCCGCTGCTGTGGGGCTGGCTCACATATCGGGTGATGACATACGACGCGCTCGCGTTGCATGCGACGCGTGATGAGCGGCGCGAACTCGTGCGGCGCCACCGGTTGCCGCTGCTGCTGATCGGGGTCGTGAGCGGCCTGCTAGGTTCGCTGCCGACACTGCTGTGGGCGTCGTCGGTATGGCTGATCGTGCTGTTCCCGGTCATCACCACGGTGACGATCTGGATTTACGCGTTCATCCTCGTGTTCTCGGCGCTATGGTTCGGCAACTACTGCCTGCGCGCGCTGCAGCGTATGCGGGCGGAAGCGTCTGGCGGCGCGCGCGAGGTCGCGCCGGTTCCCTATTGATCAAACGAAAGAGGCGGCAATGGCATTTGGCGTCATCATCATCGGCGATGAAATCCTGTCGGGCAGGCGCGTCGACAAGCATCTACCGAAGGTCATCGAATTGCTCCGCGCGCGCGGGCTGTCGCTCGGCTGGGCGGAGTACATCGGCGACGATCCGGAGCGCATCACGGCGACGCTGCGTCGGACATTCGCGTCAGGCGACATCGTTTTCTCGACGGGCGGCATCGGCGCGACACCTGACGACCACACGCGCCAGTGCGCGGCGGCCGCGCTCGGCGTGCCGCTCGAACTGCATCCCGAGGCCGCGAAGCTGATCCAGGAGCGCATTCGCGACATGTATCCGGCGACTTCAACGACGCCGCTCGATCTGAACTCGCCCGAGAACCGGCATCGCCTGAACATGGGCACGTACCCGCAGGGCGCCGGCATCATTCCGAACGGCTACAACAAGATTCCGGGCTTTTCGATCCGCCAGCACCATTTCGTGCCGGGTTTCCCGGTGATGGCCTGGCCGATGATCGAGTGGGTGCTCGACACGCAGTACGCGCATCTGCATCACACCACGCCGCACGCTGAAAAGTCGCTGCTGGTGTTCGAGCTGCCGGAGTCGCGCGTGACGCCGCTGATGGAGAAAATCGAGCGCGATTTTCGGGGCGTGCGGGTGTTCAGCCTGCCGAGCGTCGGGGATGCGGAGCGCGGCGGTGTGTATGCGCGGCATCACATCGATCTCGGTGTGAAGGGTGAGCCGGAGGCCGTCGCCGCCGCGTTCGTGAAGCTGCGCGAAGGGGTGCATCTGCTCGGTGGCGATATCGTCGAGCCTGAAGTCGCGCAAGCGGCGGCAGCCGCCACGGGCAAGCCGCGAAACTGAGCGGATGGCAGCGGTTCGCGCAGGAGGATTGGCGCGAGCCGCGACATCGCAGTGTCACAACCCGCGCCGACGATGCAATCAATACGTGGTCGGCGCGTCCCCTTTGCGATTAGCCTGCCTCAGCCTCGCGCGACGGGGCTTGCGCATGTGAGGGCAGTGCGTCGCCTCGCCATCAGGCGCCGATCCACGGCAAGCCGCGAAAACACCATCCCGACACCGTCTTCCGATGCCCCTGGCCGTCCTTGTCGCCTTCGAAGCCTTCCAGCAGGTCGTACGCCTTCGTGAAGCCGGCCTTGGTCGCGGCGATCGCGGCGAGCTTCGAGCGCGCCGCGCTGCGGCACAGGAACAGCACCGGCGTGTCGGGCGAGGCGACCTGCGCGAGTTGTTGCATGAACTCCTGATTGGGCACTGCACCCGGATAGCGCGTCCATTCGACGTGCGCGTATTGACCATCGCCGATCACCGGCCGGCCGACCCAGTCGAGTTCGGCGCGGGTACGCACGTCGACGAGACGCGTGCGCGGATCGAGTTCCAGCAGTTCGAACGCCTCGGCCGGCGATACCGCGCCCGCGTAGGGCAGTTGGTTCTCGGCGCGACGGGCGTCCGCCTTCGCGTAAAGCTGTTCGAGCGTGCTCATGAGCGTCAATCTCCTTCGGACCAAATGATCATTCTAGCGCGCGGCAGGCACCGCGCAGACGTGTGTAGACTGGGCGTCGTCGGGCCGTCGGCGGGCGCCGCCCCACACTTGATGCGCAAATATGGTGCACTTTCGTTCGAATGCACCAAAATGGAAGATAACGCGATTTCCAAACCTGTGAATGCACGAAATTGGTGCGTGAGGATGCTCAGGCATTGCTTCGTGACGCCGCTCGCGCTCCGCGCGTAGCCCGCAAACGCAAGCGCAGTAACGATGTGCGCCGCATTGGCTCATACTGGGCTGAAAGATGGCACGCTATCTGCTTTATTGGTGCCGATCGATTTGTCCCGCAGAATTTTCCGTCTGTGACGCCGTATAAGTGGACGTTCCGGGACGGGTCAGCTAGATTGGGCGGCGGCAGAAATCCGCCGAAATTGTTAATCAGGAGATAGGTTATGAGTAAATCCGTGGCCGACGTCGTTCAACTCGTCAAAGACGAAGACGTCAAGTTTGTCGACTTCCGCTTCACCGACACGCGCGGCAAAGAGCAACACGTTTCGGTGCCGGTGTCGGCATTCGATGAAGACAAGTTCGAAAGCGGCCATGCGTTTGACGGTTCGTCGATTGCCGGCTGGAAGGGCATCGAAGCATCGGACATGTTGCTGGTCCCGGACGCGAACACGGCGTTCATCGACCCGTTCTTCGAAGAATCGACCCTCGTGCTGACCTGCGACGTCGTCGAACCGGCTGACGGCAAGGGCTATGAGCGCGACCCGCGCTCGCTCGCGAAGCGCGCCGAAGCGTACCTGAAGAGCTCGGGCCTCGGGGACACCGCGTACTTCGGTCCGGAGCCGGAATTCTTCATTTTCGACTCGGTCCAGTGGAACACGGACCAGTCGGGCTGCTTCATCAAGATCGGTTCGGAAGAAGCGCCGTGGTCGTCGGCGAAGGAATTCGAAGGCGGCAACACCGGCCACCGTCCGGGCACCAAGGGCGGCTACTTCCCGGTCGCGCCGGTCGACACGTTCCAGGACATCCGCTCGGAAATGTGTCTGCTGCTCGAACAGATCGGCATTCCGGTCGAAGTGCACCACCACGAAGTGGCGGGTCAGGGCCAGAACGAAATCGGCACCAAGTTCTCGACGCTCGTGCAGCGCGCGGACTGGCTGCAGCAGATGAAGTACATCATCCACAACGTCGCGCACACGTACGGCAAGACGGCGACGTTCATGCCGAAGCCGGTCGTCGGCGATAACGGCTCGGGCATGCACGTTCACCAGTCGATCTGGAAGGACGGCCAGAACCTGTTCGCAGGCAATGGTTACGCAGGTCTGTCGGAATTCGCGCTGTTCTACATCGGCGGCATCATCAAGCACGCTCGCGCGCTGAACGCGATCACGAACCCGGGTACGAACTCGTACAAGCGTCTCGTGCCGCACTTCGAAGCGCCGGTCAAGCTGGCTTACTCGGCTCGCAACCGCTCGGCATCGATCCGTATTCCGCACGTGTCGAACCCGAAGGGCCGCCGTATCGAAACGCGCTTCCCGGATCCGCTGGCGAATCCGTACCTGTGCTTCTCCGCGCTGATGATGGCGGGTCTGGACGGCGTGCAGAACAAGATTCACCCGGGTGAAGCCGCTGACAAGAACCTGTACGACCTGCCGCCGGAAGAGGATGCAAAGATCCCGACCGTGTGCGCCGGCCTCGACCAGGCTCTCGACGCACTCGACGCGGACCGCGAGTTCCTGACGCGCGGTGGCGTGTTCACGGATTCGATGCTCGACGCGTACATCGAACTGAAGACGGGCGAGCTGCAACGCTATCGTCAGTCGGTGCACCCGATCGAATTCGAAATGTACTACTCGCTGTAAGCGGCGATGGCGCTTCGCCCTTCACGCGGCGAAGCGCTTTGCCCGACGCTCGCGATCGGTCACGAAGGGACGGCGGCGCCGTCCCTTTTTCGTTAGACCGTACGCACGGCCGGCCGCGCGCGGGCGACATGCAATTCGACGAATCACCAACAGCCCGCACTCCTGAATTACCACCATCTCCTACCGGCCACACTGCAAGATGGTTCTCAAGAATCTGATCAAGGCAAGGAAAGGACACGAACAGACGCTGTCGGATGACGTGCAGCTCGTGAGTTCTGGCTTGCTGCCAGGCTTCGAGGCGTTGCCGACCGTCGTGCTGGTGCTCGAGAAGCGCACGCTGCGCGTCGCGTTCGCGAATCCGTCGGCGGAATCGATGCTGGAGATGTCGCGCAAGCAACTCACGCAGATGGCGTGGCCGGACATCTTCTCGAATGCGGACGAACTGGTCGCGACGATCACCGCGATCGCCGCACACCGTTTTCACGCGACGCATCTGGACGCCGTGCTCGAGCGTCCCGGCCACGAGCCGCTGCACGTGCATGCGATCGTCGGCTTTCTGGAAAGCGCGCAGGACTACGTGTTGCTCGAACTGTTCGAGAACGAGCGGCATCTGCGCACCGACCGCGAAGAGCGCATCAACGACCTGACGGCCGTCAACAAGCATCTGATCCGCAATCTCGCGCACGAAATCAAGAATCCGCTCGGCGGTATTCGCGGCGCCGCGCAGTTGCTCGAATTCGAACTCGGCGAGCGTCAGCGCGACGAGTTGCGCGAGTACACCCAGGTCATCATCAAGGAATCGGACCGGCTGCAGACGCTGGTCGACCGCCTGCTCGAACCGCACCGTCATCCGCATATCGTCGGCGACGTGAATATTCACGAGGTGTGCGAGCGCGTGCGTCAGGTGATTCTCGCGGAATTTCCGCGCGGCCTGACGATCGAGCGCGACTACGACGTCAGCGTGCCGGATCTGCGCGGCGACAAGGAGCAGCTGATCCAGGCGCTGCTGAACATCGTGCGCAACGCGGCCGAGGCATTGCGCGAACGGATCTCGCAGGGCGATGCGCGCATCGAGTTGCGCACGCGCATCGCGCGCAAGGTCACGATTTCAAAACGCCTGTGCAAGCTGGCATTGGACTTGCATATCGTCGACAACGGCCCAGGCATTCCCGAAGAGATTCGCGACCGCATTTTCTATCCGCTCGTATCGGGGCGCGAGGATGGCAGCGGTCTCGGTCTAACGCTTGCGCAGACCTTCGTGCAGCAGCACGAAGGTCTGATCGAGGTGGACAGCCGGCCGGGCCATACCGAGTTTCAGATTCTGCTGCCGCTCGACCTCTAGCTACCACAAGCACCTCAAGACTTCTGACCGAACTATATGAAGCCGATCTGGATAGTAGACGACGATCAATCAATTCGCTGGGTGCTCGAGAAAGCGCTGGCGCGCGAGAACTTCGCGACGCGCAGCTTCGCGAACGTGCGCGAAGCGTCGGCCGCGCTCGATCACGACAGCCCGCAGGTGCTGGTCTCCGATATCCGCATGCCCGGCGGCTCCGGGCTCGAGTTGCTGCAAACCGTCCGCGACAAGGTGCCGGGCTTGCCGGTCATCATCATGACCGCGTTCTCGGATCTCGATAGCGCGGTCGCCGCATTCCAGGGCGGTGCGTTCGAGTATCTGGCGAAGCCGTTCGACATCGACAAGGCCGTCGAGCTGATTCGCCGCGCGGTCGACGAAAGCATGCGCGGCGAGCAGACATGGGACGAACGCGTCGCCGAAGCGCCCGAGATGCTCGGCCAGGCACCCGCGATGCAGGACATGTTTCGCGCGATCGGTCGCCTGTCGCATTCGGCGGCCACCGTGCTCATTACCGGCGAATCAGGCACCGGGAAGGAACTGGTCGCGCGTGCGCTGCACCGACATAGCCCACGCGCGAACGGCCCATTCATCGCGTTGAACACGGCCGCGATTCCGAAGGATCTGCTGGAGTCCGAGCTGTTCGGTCATGAGCGCGGGGCGTTCACCGGCGCGCAGGCGATGCGCCAGGGGCGCTTCGAGCAGGCCGAGAACGGCACGCTGTTTCTGGACGAAATCGGCGACATGCCGTTCGATCTGCAGACGCGCCTGTTGCGCGTGCTGTCGGACGGACAGTTCTATCGCGTCGGCGGCCACAATCCGCTGCGCGCGAATGTGCGCGTGATCGCGGCGACGCACCAGAACCTCGAAGCGCGCGTGCGGCAGGGTTTGTTTCGCGAGGACTTGTACCACCGTTTGAACGTGATCCGCTTGCGCTTGCCCGCATTGCGCGAGCGCAGCGAGGACATTCCTCTGTTGACGCGGCATTTCCTGCAGAAGAGCGCGCGCGATCTCGGCGTCGAACCGAAGCGCGTGTCCGACGAGGCGCTCGCGTATCTGGCGTCGCTGCCGTTTCCGGGCAACGTGCGGCAACTCGAGAATCTCGCGAACTGGCTGACGGTGATGGCGCCCGCGCAGACGATCGAGATCAAGGATCTGCCGCCCGATCTCGGTCCCGCGCACGGCGGCGGGAGCGAGCCCGGTGCGGGCGCCGCCGCGGGTGCGACGACGGATGGCGCCGTCGCGACCAATGGGGGATTCACGGTCGGTGCGCCGCTCGCTGGCGCGAACGCCAGCACGCTCGTCCATCCGGTCGGTGCGTCGGTCGCCACCGCGCTGAGCGCATGGGAAGGCGGCTTGCGCACCGAGGTCGCGCGCATGCTGCGCGAGAACGCGGCCGACGTGATGGACGAACTCGCGCGCCGCTTCGAAGCGGCCGTGATCCGCGAGGCGCTCGACTTCACGCGCGGCCGCAAGGTCGAGGCTGCTGAGCGGCTCGGTATCGGGCGCAATACGATTACGCGCAAGATTCAGGAGCTCAATCTCGAGCCTTGATGCGATCGTATTCAGCGATCCTGCATCGCAGGCGAGGGCGGCTCCGGCCGCCTTCGTCGTTTTTGCAGCGCGCGTCGCGGCAAACCGGCAACTACTGTGCACGAGGCATAATCAACGCTGTTCCGATCCGACAGCTAACGATGCCAGCTTCTCCCGCTTCTCCCGCCCCGTTCGAGTGGCCGCTTTCCCCCGATCCTTTCCTGTCGCTCGAAGAGCTGTACGACAGCGACGCACTCGCATGGGTCGACGCGCAAAATGCGCGCACCCGCGCGGCGTGGTGCAGCGGCGCGTCGTTCGACACGCTCAAACGCCGGCTCGCCGATGCGTATCTGCCGCGCGAGCGTCCGGTGATTCCGGATCGCTGGAAGGACTGGGCCTACGACCTGTGGCAGGACGCGAGCAATCCGCGCGGCATCTGGCGACGCACCGCGTGGGCCGCATGGCGCGCCGGCGCGCCGGTCTGGCAGAACCTGCTCGACTTCGACGCGCTCGGCGCGGCCGAAGGCACGCCGTGGGTGTGCGTCGATCTCGACATCCTCTATCCGGACGGCGACCGCGCACTGATCACGATGTCGCCGGGCGGCTCGGACGCGCTCGTCGTGCGCGAGTTCGATCTCGACGCGGGGCGTTTCGTCGATGATGGTTTCGCGATTGCGAAGGCGGGCAAGCACACGGTGTCTTGGATCGATCGCGATACGCTGTACGTCGGCTGGGACAACGGGCGCAAGACGCTGACGCGTTCCGGTTATCCACGCGACGTGCGGCGCTGGACCCGCGGCACCGCGCTCGCCGACGCGCCTGTCGTGTTTCGCGGCGAGTTTGACGACATCGGCGTGGAGGCGAATTACGATCCGGTCGATCGCCGGCATACGGTGACGAGCAGCGTCGACTTTTTCGATTCGCACACCTATTACCTCGACCATGCCAGCGATGCCTGGCATCGTTATGAAGTGCCGTCGCATGTCGCGGTGGGGGCGTGGCAGGGCTGGCTGCTGCTCGAGCCACGGCTCGACTGGGACTGCGAGTGGGACGGCAATCGCGCGCGCTATCCTGGCGGCGCGCTGCTCGCGATTCGCGAGGACGCGTTTTTGCGCGGCGAGCGCGACGTGACGCCGCTTTTCACACCGACGCCGCTGACCTCGGCCTGCGAGTGGTCGCATACGCGCCATCATCTGATCGTGTCGTACATCGACGACGTACGCGGCAAGACGCTGATCTGGACGCCGTGGCAACGCGAGGACGGCACGTGGCACTGGCGCGAGCGCGTGTTCGCGTCGCGCGGCGATGCGCAAGTGGACGTGTCGCCGGTCGAGTCGACGCTTAACGACGAAGTGTTCGTCGACACCGACGATTATCTGCAACCGCCCGCCTACTGGCTCTCCGATCTCGCGCGCGACGAGCCCGGCGAATGGGAGTTGCTCGACCGTTGGCCGACGCAGTTCGACGCGACGAGCGTTGCCGTGACGCGCGGACATGCGGTATCGGCCGATGGCACGCGCATACCGTACACGGTGATTGGGCCGAAGGAAGCATCGTCATCGCTGGGCGATCGACAACCGACGCGTCCGTGTCTGCTGAGCGGCTACGGTGGCTTCGCGATTCCGCTGCTGCCGAGCTATTTGACGGGGCAGGGTATCGGCTGGCTCGAACGCGGCGGCGTGTACGTGGTCGCGCATATCCGCGGCGGTGGCGAGTTCGGCACGCGCTGGCACACGGCGGCGCAGGGAGAACATCGCCAGCGCGCGTTCGATGATTTCATCGCGGTCGCCGAAGCGCTGATCGCGAGCGGAGTGACGAGCGCCGCGAAGCTCGGCATTCAGGGCGGCAGCAACGGCGGTCTGCTGGTGGCCGCCTGCATGGTGCAGCGGCCGGAGCTATTCGGCGCGGTCGTGTGCGAGGTGCCGTTGCTCGATATGAGCCGCTATCACCTCCTGCACGCGGGAGCGTCGTGGATCGACGAGTACGGCGACCCGGACGAACCCGATGAAGCGCGCGCGCTCGCCGCGTATTCGCCGTATCACAACCTCGCGGCCGGCGTCGCGTATCCGCCGGTGCTATTCATGACCTCGACCGCCGACGATCGCGTGCATCCCGGCCACGCGCGCAAGATGGCGGCGCGCATGCAGGCGCTGGGCGCGCAGAACGTGTGGTACCGGGAGAATACGGAAGGCGGACACGGCGGCTCCGATGAGCTCGAGCAGGCCGAGCATGATGCGATGGTGTTCGAGTTCTTGTGGGGTGTGTTGGGCGGCGCTTGAAGCACCAGGAAGGCGAGGCCGCACTGCCTCGCTTCGTGGCTGTGTTCCGGATCAACCGAGCTGCGCGAACACCGGCGCGTGATCCGACGGCTGATCCCATTTGCGCGGCACCTTGTCGATGTCGCACGCCTTGCAGATGTCGGACAGCGCCTTCGACAGCAGGATGTGATCGATGCGCAGCCCCGCGTTGCGACGGAACGCCATCATCCGGTAGTCCCACCACGAATAGATCTTTTCCTGCTGCTCGAACTGGCGGAACGCGTCGAGCAGACCGAGGCCGATCAGCCGCACGAACGCCGCGCGCTCTTCGGGTGACACCAGATTCTGACCTTCCCATGCCTTGGGGTCGTGCACATCGCGATCTTCGGGTGCGATGTTGTAGTCGCCGAGCAGCGCGAGCTTCGGATGCAGTGTCATCTCGGTTGCCAGCCAGTCGTGCAGCGCGTCGAGCCAGCGCAGCTTGTATGCGAACTTGTCGGTGCCGGGTGCCTGACCGTTGGGGAAGTACGCGGAGATGATGCGCACGCCGTCGATGGTCGCCGCGATCACGCGCTGCTGCGGATCCTCGAAACCGGGGATGTTGCGCACGATGCTGGTTTCGTCGACGTTCAATCCTTCGCGCACCAGAATGCCGACACCGTTATAGGTTTTCTGACCCGCGTACCAGCTTCGATAGCCGGCCGCCTCGAGTTCGGCGCGCGGAAACTTCTCGTCGGGGAGCTTCAGTTCCTGCAGGCACAGCACGTCGGTGCCGCTGCTCGCGAGCCAGTCGATGACGTGCTGCTGGCGGACTTTGAGGGAGTTGACGTTCCAGGTCGCGATTTTCACGAAAATATCCGATGCGTGCGTGATGAGAGCAAGGCGATTATAGCGGGGGCCTCGCCGGTCAAAGTCGGCGACATTCTACTTGCTGGGTGCGTCGCGTCTCGCGTGGAATGCGAGGCTGGGTCGCGTGTCTTGTGCTCACGGCGCAAGCTCATGTGTGTTCATCGAGGCTCGGGTTTCATGGCGACGACGTCGTTCGAGAAATGTTCCGCGTTTAGGTTTGACGATTTGCTAGCAAGCTTATATAATCTCTTTTCTCTGACGCGGGGTGGAGCAGTCTGGCAGCTCGTCGGGCTCATAACCCGAAGGTCGTAGGTTCAAATCCTACCCCCGCAACCAAGCTTTGTTGAAAGCCCGCATCGCGCAAGCCATGCGGGCTTTTTGACTTTCAGCGCTTCATTTTGCTTTGTGGCGCCCGCTGCATATGCTGCGCGCGCGTGAACTGGCGCAACATGATTCGCGCGCGATCGAAGCCTCTAACCCATCATCACGCCCCGATCGCCCACTCCACCGCGGCCTGCGCATGTAACGCGGTGGTATCGAACACAGGCAGCACCGAATCTTCCGGCTTGATCAGCAGCGTGATTTCAGTGCACCCGAGTATCACCGCCTGCGCGCCACGCGCGGCCAGATGTTCGATCACGCGTTGATAGACCTCGCGCGACGCGTCGTCCACATTACCGTGGCATAGCTCGTCGTAAATGATGCGGTGCACGTCCGCGCGTTCGTCGTCATCAGGCACGAGCGTGTCGAGTCCATAGCGCTCGCGCAGCCGGCCCGTGTAGAACGTCTGCTCCATCGTGTAGCGCGTGCCGAGCAGACCAACGCGCTCGACGCCCGCCGCGCGCAACGCCGCGCCGGTCGGATCGGCGATGTGCAGGAACGGCACCGTGATGGCCTGCTCGATCGATTCGTACACGCGATGCATCGTGTTCGTCGCAAGAATCACGAGATCGGCGCCGCCGCGTTCGAGCTGGCGCGCGGCGTCGGCCATCTGTTCGCCGAGCGCGTGCCAGTCGCCGGCGCGCTGGTTCGCCTCGATCGACGCGAAATCGACGGTCAGCAGCAGACTGCGTGCGTTGTGATGGCCGCCGAGCCGCGCCTTCGCATGGCGATTCAGCAGCCGGTAATACTCGCTTGACGACTCCCAGCTCATTCCGCCGATCACGCCGATCGTTTTCATCTGTACGCTCCGTCAATGCATGGCCGAAACGGCGAGTATAGGCGCGTCGCATCGCATCGAGCCGGTACGGATTGCGGCCTGTACGCCGGTACGCATCGGCTCGCGCATTATTCTGGCGTCGATAGAATCGTAGCGAGTCCAAACGCGATCAACCGGAGCGAACATGGATCTGATCATCCGCCGCGCGACGCTGCCGCGCAGTGCCGCCCAGCAGTTCACGCAGCAGCAGTCCCCAGTCGACATCGGCATCGCCGCGGGTCGCATCGTCGCGCTCGGGCCGAACCTGGCCGCGAGCGCGCGCGACGAAATCGACGCGGCCGGTTCGCTCGTCACGCCGCCGTTCGTCGATCCGCATTTCCACATGGACGCGACGCTGTCGTACGGTTTGCCGCGCGTGAATGCGTCGGGCACGCTGCTCGAAGGCATCGCGCTATGGGGCGAGTTGAAGCCCGAGCTCACGCAGCAAGCGTTGATCGAACGCGCGATGCAGTATTGCGATTGGGCCGTCGCGCGCGGCCTGCTCGCGATCCGCAGCCACGTCGACGTGTGCGATCCGCGTCTGCTCGCGGTCGAAGCGTTGCTCGAAGTGAAGCGCCGCGTCGCGCCGTATCTCGATCTGCAGCTGGTCGCGTTTCCGCAGGACGGTCTGCTGCGCAGCGCCGGCGCGTTCGACAACCTTAAGCGCGCGATCGGCATGGGCGTCGACGTGGTCGGCGGCATTCCGCATTTCGAGCGCACGATGGCCGACGGCGCGCAGTCGGTGCGCATGCTGTGCGAGTACGCGGCTGGGCAGGGTCTGCGCGTCGACATGCATTGCGACGAATCGGACGATCCGCTGTCGCGTCACATCGAAACGCTCGCGGCCGAAACGCATCGGCTCGGCCTGCACGGACGCGTCACCGGTTCGCACCTGACGTCGATGCATTCGATGGACAACTACTACGTGAGCAAGCTGTTGCCGCTGATGCGCGAGTCGGGCGTCGCGGCGATCGCCAATCCGCTGATCAACATCACGCTGCAAGGCCGCAGCGACACCTACCCGAAACGGCGCGGCATGACGCGGGTGCCGGAGATGCTCGCCGCGGGCATCACGGTCGGATTCGGTCACGACTGCGTGATGGACCCGTGGTACAGCCTGGGCTCGGCCGACATGCTGGAAGTCGCGCAGATGGGCCTGCATGTCGCGCAGATGACCAGCGTCGACGGCATGCGCGCCTGTTTCGACGCGGTGACCGTGAACGCGGCGCGCATTCTCGGTCTGGAAGACTACGGCATCGCGCCCGGTTGCGCGGCCAATCTCGTCGTGCTCGATGCGCGCGACGAGATCGAGGCGATCCGTCTGCGCGCCGCGCGGCTCGCGGTGGTGAGCCGGGGCAGGGTGGTGAGCCGCGCGCCGGCCGCGCGCGCGTCGCTATCGATCGAAGGGCGGCCCGAGCAGGTCGATTTCAAGCTCTATCGCGCGTAGCGCGCTGTCTCGCGCATGAATGAAAAAACCGGCGGCCTGCTCGCGCAGACCGCCGGCTTTTCTATTGGCATCGCGACGCTCGAATCGCTCAGTGTGCGGCACCCGGCGCCATGCCGTTATGCCGCAGCAGCGCATCGATATTCGGCTCGCGGCCGCGGAACGCCTTGAACGATTCCATCGCCGGACGGCTGCCGCCCACTTCCAGAATCTCGCGACGATAGCGCATGCCGGTCGACTGATCGAGCACGCTGCCCGCGGCTTGCGCGGCTTCCTCGAACGCCGCGTACGCATCGGCCGACAGCACTTCCGCCCACTTGTAGCTGTAGTAGCCGGCCGCGTAACCGCCCGCGAAAATATGGCTGAACGTATTCGGCCAGCGCGAGAACGGCGCTTGCGGCACGACGTGGAAGCGTTCGTTGATTTCGCGCGCGAGTTCATTGGCGCTCTTCGCACCGTTCGCGTCGAAGCCCGTATGCAGTTGCATGTCGAACATCGAGAACACGATCTGCCGCAACGTGCCGAGACCGCTCTGGAAGTTCTTCGCGGCGAGCATCTTGTCGAACAGCTCGCGCGGCAGCGGCTTTCCGGTATCGACGTGCGAGGTCATGTCGGACAGCACGTCCCATTCCCAGCAGAAGTTCTCCATGAACTGCGACGGCAGTTCGACCGCATCCCATTCGACGCCGTTGATGCCCGACACGCCGAGCTCATCGACGCGCGTAAGCATGTGATGCAAGCCGTGGCCGAACTCGTGGAACAGCGTGATCACTTCGTCGTGCGTGAAGCAGGCGGGCTTGCCGCCGACCGGCGCCGAGAAATTACACGTCAGATACGCGACCGGCGTTTGCACCGCGCCGTGCGCGAGCTTGTGACGGCCGCGCGCGTCGTCCATCCAGGCGCCGCCGCGCTTGCCTTCGCGTGCATACAGGTCGAGATAGAACTGCGCGACGAGGCCGCCGTCCTGATTCTCGACGCGGAAAAAGCGCACGTCCGGATGCCAGACGGCTGCATCGTCGCGGCGGATGCGCACGCCGAACAGCGTCTCGGTGACCTTGAACAGACCTTTGAACACCGCGTCTTCGGGGAAGTACTGCTTCACTTCGTTTTCCGAGAACGAATAGCGCTTCTGGCGCAGACGCTCGGCGGCGAACGTCATGTCCCACGGCTGCAGATCGGTCATGCCGAGTTCGCTCGCGGCGAATTCGCGCAGCTCCTTCCAGTCCTGCTCCGCATGCGGACGCGCGCGCGTCGCAAGGTCTTCGAGGAAGGCCATCACCTGAGCCGGCGATTCGGCCATCTTCGGCGCGAGCGACACTTCGGCGAAGTTGCCGTAGCCGAGCATCTGCGCTTCTTCGGCGCGCAGCTTCAGTTCGTCCGCGAGCACCTGGGTGTTGTCCCACTCGCTCTTGCCGTTGCCGTACTGTGCGCCGAGCTCGGACGCGCGCGTCACGTACGCGCGATACATCGCTTCGCGCATCGGACGGTTTTCCGAGTACTGCATGACCGGGAAATACGACGGGAAGTGCAGCGTGAACTTGTAGCCGGTCTTGCCGTCGCGCCCGGCGGCTTCCTTCGCGGCTTCGATCACGTCTTCGGGAAGGCCCGCCAGTTGCGCCTCGTTGCCCGCATCCACGAGGTACGCATACGCGTTGGTCGCATCGAGCACGTGATCCGAAAACGCCTTCGACAGCGCCGCCTGGCGCTCCTGCAATTCGGCGAAACGCGGCTTCTGGTCTTCCGGCAACTCGGCGCCGGACAGGCGGAAGTCACGCAGCGCGTTGCTGAGGATCTTCTTGCGTTCGCCGTTCAGCGACGCAAACTCGTCGCTCGCGTTCAGTGCCTTGTACTTCTCGTAGAGCGCGAGATTCTGGCCGACGCTCGACCAGAACTCGGTCACGCGCGGCAGGTTCTCGCCGTACACGGCACGCAGCTCGGGCGTATCGGCAACGGCATTCAGATGGCCGATCACGCTCCACGCGCGTGACAGCGGCTCGGTGGCGCGCTCGACCGGTTCGACGACGTCGGCCCACGACGCGGGCGTGACCGGCAGCGCGGCACGCTCGACGGCGGCCGCCGCGTCGGCGAGCAGCACGTCGAGGGCGGGCGTCACGTGCTCGGGTCGGATGGAGCCAAAGCGCGGCAGATCGGAAAAATCGAGGAGCGGGTTGTCTTGAGGCGTGGCGGTAGTGGACATAGGGCTTCCTGTCTGACGCGGGTGAAGGGGGCGGTGCGGCGGCGTTCGCGCGAGTCGTCTGGTGGCGTGTCGCTCGACGATCGGCGCGCGGCGGCACCGGCTAACGACAGTATTGGGGCGGGAGGCGCCGATTCCAATCCATCGGCTGACAAATTAACAGATGTTGCGGTGCGCTGGCGCGCGTTGGGGCGGGGCGTGGGCCGCGGGGTCCGGCGGCGCGGTGATGATGGGGTGGTTCTGCGAGAGAGGAGGGCGGGAGACGACCCGGTGCGCGAGACGGATGAGTCGCCTCACTCCGCCTCGCACCGACCGCGCGGCGATTACGCCTTGGCCGCGTTCGCCTCGCGCTCGGCTGCTTCGATCGTGTTGACGAGCAGCATCGTGATCGTCATCGGGCCGACGCCGCCGGGCACCGGCGTGATATGGCCGGCCACTTCCTTGACGCCCGCGAAGTCGACGTCGCCGCACAGCTTGCCGGCGTCGTCGCGATTCATGCCGACGTCGATCACGGTCGCGCCCGGCTTCACCATGTCCGCGGTCAGGATGTTACGCAGACCGGTCGCGGCGACCACGACATCGGCGTTGCGGGTGTGCGCGGCCAGATCGCGCGTCTTGCTGTGGCAGATCGTGACGGTCGCGCCCGCTTCGAGCAACAGCAGCGCCATCGGCTTGCCGACGATGTTCGAGCGGCCGATCACCACCGCGTTGGCGCCCTTCAGCTCGATGCCGTAGGCCTCGAACATTTTCATCACGCCGTACGGCGTGCACGGACGGAACAGCGGCTGGCCGGTCAGCAACGCGCCCGCATTGGCGACGTGGAAACCGTCGACATCTTTCTCGGGCGCGATCGCCTCGATCACCTTGTGGCTGTCGATGTGCTTCGGCAGCGGCAGCTGCACGAGGATGCCGTGGATGGCCGGATCGCGGTTCAGCTCGTCGATGCGCGCGAGCAGCTCGGCTTCGGGCAGGTGGGCCGGATAGCGGTCGAACGACGAGCCGAGGCCGTTGTCGTGGCAGGCTTTCACCTTGTTGCGCACATACACTTCGCTGGCCGGATTGTCACCGACCAGAATCACGGCGAGGCCCGGCTGATGGCCGCGGGCGGTCAGGGCTGCGGCGCGCGCCGCGACGTCGGCGCGCAGGGTCTTGGAGAGGGCGAGGCCGTCGATCAGTTTGGCAGTCATGGTCGGTCGAACGTTGAGTCGAGGTTGGAGATCGGGAATCGATTCGGGGCAGGCGGTTTGGGCTGGCGGGGCGAAGCGCTCGCGCGGAGGGGGCGCGCGACGGCGTGCTTCGGCTGCTCGACGAAGCCGGGTCGCCCGCGACAGGCGCGTTGCCGATTCGGGCAACGCGCCGCTGCAAAGTCCGACATTATACCGGCGCGACGGGCGTGCTTCCGCAGGGGATTCGCGGCGCGTGGAAGCGTACGGGAGGAGAGGGGCGGGACGTGTGACGGCAAGAAAGCGCAACGCGGGCGGCGGGGCAGGCCGCTCGAACGCCACGCGCACGCCGGACTCAGCGACGCTCACGCCGTCGCGAACCAGCGACGCAACCGCCGCATGGCGGTCACTTAGAGACGGCCCTCCGAGCGAAGGGCCGCCCATACCGACGTTACTGCGCGACGTTACTGCGCCGTTTGCGGCTTGTTCGACAGCGCGAGTCGCAGCAGATCGGCGACCGTGTTGACGTTCAGCTTTTCCATGATGTTCGCGCGATGCGCTTCGACCGTCTTGATGCTGATGCCGAGGTCGTCGGCGATCTGCTTGTTCAGGCGGCCCGCGATGATCCGCTCGAGCACCTGATGCTCACGCGCGGTCAGCTTGCCCAGGCGCTCGGCCGCGGCACGCTGCTGCTGGACGCTGGTGCTTTCACTGCGCGCCTTGTCGAGCATGCGCTCGACGAGCTTGCGCAGTTCGGCTTCGTCGAACGGCTTTTCGATGAAGTCCATCGCGCCTTTCTTCATCGTCGACACGGCCATCGGCACGTCGCCGTGGCCCGTCACGAAGATGATCGGCAGCGAAGCGTTGTCGGCGATCAGGCGTTCCTGCAACTCGAGCCCGCTCATGCCGGACATCCGCACGTCGAGGATCAGGCACGCGATCTGGCCCGGATGCTGATGCGGCTGCCATGCGTCGAGGAACTGTTCTGCGCTCAGGAAGCATTGAACGCGGTAGCCGTTCGCCTCCAGCAGCCAGCGCAGCGAATCTCGCACGGCCTCGTCGTCGTCGACGACAAAGACGGTTTCCTGGGTGGTGACTGGGCTGTTCATAGCTCTCCCGTAACGGTTTGTGGTGTCGGCGCCTCGGACCCGCCGTTGCTCGGGCCGTCAGGCTCCCCAATAGGCAGACTGCAATGGAACGTGGCACCCGTGATGTGGCCGTCGGACTCGACATTGTTGACCACCCACAGACGCCCGCGATGCGATTCGATAATCGAACGGCAAATGTTCAGCCCCATGCCCATGCCATCGGACTTGGTGCTGTAAAACGGTTCGAACAGACGCTCGGCGGTCGTTTCGTCGACGCCCGGCCCCTGATCGACGACGCTGATGCAAACGAAGCCGCTGTCCAGCCGCACGACTACGCGGATCACTGGGTCGACCGCGTTCGGGCGCGCTTCGGCCATCGCCTCGACGCCGTTCTTCAGCAGGTTCACCAGGACCTGCTCGATCAGCACCGGATCGACGTAGATCACCGGCAGCCGCGAGCGCAGATCGGTGACGATGCGAATCCGCCGCTTTCTTGCCTCGATTTCGGCGAGACCCACCGCGTCGGCGACGATATCCGCGACCCGCGTGGCCTGACGCTTCGGCTCGCTGCGCTTCACGAACTCGCGGATACGCTTGATGATCATGCCGGCGCGCACCGCCTGCTGTGCGGTCTTTTCGAGCACCGGCAGCAGATTGTCGGGCGTCGTCCGACCGGATTTAACCAGTGCGACGGTCCCGGAGCAATAGTTGTTGATCGCGGCGAGCGGCTGGTTCAATTCGTGCGCGAGCGACGAGGCCATTTCGCCCATCGTCATCAGGCGGCTCGTGAACTGCAGCTTCTCGTCCTGCTGGCGCGCCAGCTCCTGGGCGCGCTTGCGGGTCGTGATGTCGGTTGCGATCTGCATCTGCGCGAGATGGCCGTCGACCCACTGGATGTACTGGCGCCGCACCTCGAACCACTTCTGGATGCCGGGGATGTAGATTTCCTGCGCGTCGGCGGTGCTTTCGGTCAGCGCCGCGGCGGGCAGGCCGACGAAGGTGTCGACCATGTCGATCGAATCGGACGACGCCTGCGAGCTGTCGAAGCCGCCGCCCGCGAGTTCGAGGTGACCGTCCGGGCGGATGCCGAACAGATGCCGGTAGTAGCGGTTCGCGAACAGCAGCTCGGCTTCGTCGGCGGCGAGCACCGACACCGCCGCATCGAGGCTTTCGAGCACGGTCGTGAAGCGCTCATGGGCGGCGGCGAGTTCTTCGCGCGCGCGCTTCGGCTCGGTGATGTCGGTCATCGACGACATCCAGCCAGTCTGGCGGCCCGAGCTGTCGATCAGCGGCGACACGTAGAGCCGTGCGTGGAACGTCGAACCGTCCTTGCGCCGCACGCGCAGCTCGAAGCCGGACGAGGGCGCCTTGCCGCGCAGCGTCATGTCGAGCTGGCGCTGCATCTCCGGGTACGCGTCGCGCGGCCAGTACGCGAACGGCGCGCTCTTGCCGACGAGGTCGCTTTCGTCCCAGCCGGTCATGCGGCAGAACGCCGGGTTCACGTGCGTGATGCGGCCGTGCATGTCGAGCACGCGCATGCCGATCAGCACCGAGTTTTCCATTGCGCGGCGGAAAAACGCTTCCGCGTACAGCGCCTGCTGCGCCTCGAAGCGCTGCCGGGTGTGCTTCCACAGACTCCACAGGCTCCACAGCACGAAGCAGGAGAGGCCGGCGACCAGCCACACCAGCGTGTTGTTCGTGAAGTTGGTGATCTGCGGGAACGCGTATACGCGCACCGAGATGCCCTGGCCCGGCGGGTCGAGCGGCAGGTCGTAGAACATGTCGCGCGGCAGGCGCGGGCGGGTCGACGTGGTGGTCAACTCGCGGTTGTTCACGTCGATGATCGAGATCTTGTATTTGGCCGACAGCTCGGGCGGGATGTCGCGCTTCAGAATGCCTTCCACCGAGAACACCGCGGCGATCGTGCCGAGGAAATCGCGGTCGCGGAAGATCGGCGTTTGCAATGTGATGAAGCCGTTGCCGAGGTCGTCGTAGATGAGCGGCGAGTACACCTGGCGGCGCGTGTTGCGCGCCTCGGCGAAACCGGCTTTGACCGCTTCGTCCATTTGTGCGTCGTTGGGCCGCGCGAGCCGCTGGCCTAGCACCGGCGGCGCGGCATTGGGCCAGCGCGGCTGCTGCTGAGCGGTGTACCAGTTCATGTAGAGGATCTCGGGATGCCCCTGCATGATGTCCGTGGTGTTCACCTGGAACGAATGCTCGTCAGCATGGCCGGCGGCGAGGTCGCGCGCGAGCGCCTGAATCTGTTCCTGCGCGCCTGTCATCGACAGCCGGATCTGCTGCTGCGCCCACGCGACGTTGCGGTACAGCGTGTCTTCCTGCTGCTGCTGTTCGCGCCGGTTCAGACTCCAGAGAATCAGGCTCATGACGACCAGGAATACCAGGATCGACAGCAGCGGCGTCAGCAAATAGGAATTGGACCACCAGGGTCCGTGGTGCCAGCGCGGGGACGGCGACGAATCCGCCGGCGAACCCGCGGTGCGCGCCGAGCGAGAGAAAAGCCGTTCGGTCAACATGCGTGGCATTGTAGCTCAGCACGTCCCCGACAAATGACGCAAAAAAGCGCGGAAAGTGCAGTTAATCGGCGCAAACTAGCCGACGGATCGGTCTAACGGCAGTCAAACCAGGTTGCGTTGCAGCAATTTTCCGCATTGTGAGAATTGATCTCGTAATTTGAAAATTTGATTGCGTTGACGTCGGGACCCTTATTACAATCAGCCGGTGCTGCCGCGGCCTATCCTGCGTCCGCGTGATCTGTTCAAAGTGCGTTCCCCATACCCAGGAGACGAGCATGTCCGCTGTACCCGACGAAGTCATGAAATATGTCGCCGCCGAGAAAGACGACGATCCCCAGGAAACCGGCGAATGGCTGGAAGCGCTGGATGGCGTGATTTCTGCTGTTGGCCCTGACCGTGCCCACTACCTGATCGAAAAGCAGATCGAATTTGCACGGGTGCACGGCGAACATCTGCCGTTCTCCGCCAACACGCCTTACATCAACACGATTCCGGTCGCGCGCCAGGCCAAGAACCCCGGCGACCAGGACATCGAACACCGCATCCGCTCGTACACCCGCTGGAACGCGATGGCCATGGTGCTGCGCGCGGGCAAGGAAACCAACGTCGGCGGCCACATCGCGTCGTTCGCGTCGGCCGCCACGCTGTACGACGTCGGCTACAACCACTTCTGGCACGCACCGTCGGCCGAGCACGGTGGTGACCTCGTGTTCGTGCAAGGCCACTCGTCGCCGGGCGTCTACTCGCGCGCGTTCCTGCTCGGTCGCCTGACCGACAAGCAGCTCGACAACTTCCGCCAGGAAGTCGGCGGCGAGGGCATCTCGTCGTATCCGCACCCGTGGCTGATGCCGGACTTCTGGCAATTCCCGACCGTGTCGATGGGCCTCGGCCCGATCATGGCGATCTACCAGGCGCGCTTCATGAAGTACCTGCAGGCGCGCGGCATCGCGAAGACCGACGGCCGCAAGGTCTGGGCCTTCCTCGGCGACGGCGAAACGGACGAGCCGGAATCGCTCGGCGCGATCGGCATGGCCGGCCGCGAGCGGCTGGACAACCTCGTGTTCGTGATCAACTGCAACCTGCAGCGTCTCGACGGTCCTGTGCGCGGCAACGGCAAGATCATCCAGGAACTAGAAAGCGAATTCCGCGGCGCCGGCTGGAACGTGATCAAGGTCATCTGGGGCAGCCGCTGGGATGCCCTCTTCGCGCGCGACAAGTCGGGCGCGCTGATGCGCCGCATGATGGAAGTCGTCGACGGCGAATACCAGACGTACAAGTCGGAGTCGGGCGCGTTCGTGCGCGAGCACTTCTTCAACACGCCGGAACTGAAGGCGCTGGTCGCCGACTGGTCCGACGACGACATCTGGAATCTGAACCGCGGCGGCCATGATCCGCACAAGATCTACGCGGCGTTCACGGAAGCGACCAATTCGAAGGGCCAGCCGACCGTCATCCTCGCGAAGACGATCAAGGGCTACGGGATGGGCGAAGCCGGCCAGGCGATGAACATCACCCACCAGCAGAAGAAGATGCAGGTGGAGCAGCTGAAGAAATTCCGCGACCAGTTCCGTCTGCCGATCACGGACGAGCAGATCGTCGACGTGCCGTACCTGACCTTCGAGGAAGGCTCGAAGGAACTCGAATACATGCGCCAGAAGCGCATGGACCTCGGCGGTTATCTGCCGGCGCGTCGTCAGAAGGCCCAGTCGCTGCCGGTGCCGGAACTGTCGGCATTCGAGCCGCTCCTGAAAGGCACGGGCGAAGGCCGCGAGATCTCCACGACGATGGCGTTCGTGCGGATCCTGAACATCCTGCTGAAGGACAAGGCGCTCGGCAAGCGCGTCGTGCCGATCGTGCCGGACGAGTCGCGTACGTTCGGTATGGAAGGTCTGTTCCGTCAGATCGGCATCTGGAATCAGGACGGCCAGAAGTACGTGCCGGAAGATTCCGACCAGCTGATGTTCTACCGTGAGTCGGAAACCGGTCAGATCCTGCAGGAAGGCATCAACGAAGCCGGCGGCATGGCCGACTGGATCGCAGCCGCGACGTCGTACTCGACGCACGGCGAGATCATGATCCCGTTCTACATCTTCTACTCGATGTTCGGCTTCCAGCGCATCGGCGACCTCGCATGGGCCGCGGGCGACATGCGCTCGCGCGGCTTCCTGCTGGGCGGCACGGCCGGTCGCACGACCCTGAACGGCGAAGGTCTGCAACACGAAGACGGCCACTCGCTGCTGTGGGCGGCTTCGGTGCCGAACTGCATCAGCTACGACCCGACGTTCGGCTACGAACTCGCGGTCATCGTGCAGGACGGTCTGCGCCGCATGGTCGCCGAGCAGGAAGATGTGTATTACTACATCACGGTGATGAACGAGAACTACGAGCACCCGGCGATCCCGCAGGGCGCGGGGCTGGAAAGCGTGGCCGAGGACATCATCAAGGGCATGTACTCGTTCAGCAAGACCGCTGCCGACAAGAAGGCGCCGCATGTGCAGCTGATGGGCGCGGGCACGATCTTCAACGAAGTGATCGCCGCGGCCGACCTGCTGAAGAACGACTGGGGCGTCAACGCCGACCTGTGGAGCGTGCCGAGCTTCACCGAGCTCGCGCGCGAAGGTCACGAAGTGCAGCGCTGGAACCTGCTGCACCCGACCGAAGAGAAGAAGCTGTCGCACGTCGAGAAGCTGCTGAAGGACGCGCCGGGTCCGGTCATCGCATCGACCGACTACGTGCGTGCGCTGACCGAGCAGATCCGCGCGTTCGTGCCGCAGAAGTTCGTCGTGCTGGGCACCGACGGCTACGGCCGTTCGGACACGCGCGAGAAGCTGCGTCACTTCTTCGAAGTCGATCGCTACTGGGTCACGGTCGCCGCGCTCAACGCGCTGGCAGACGAAGGCACGATCGAACGCAAGGTGGTCGCCGAGGCGCTCAAGAAGTACAACCTTGATCCCGCCAAACCCAACCCGATGACCGTCTAAGGCATCACCCGTGTGCCACGATGCACGCGCCTGCTCCTCGTCGCGAGGGGCAGGCGGCGTGCGCGGCCCAGGAGACACTAACAATGAGTCAAGCGATCGAAGTCAAGGTGCCGGACATCGGCGATTACAAGGACGTCCCTGTGATCGAGGTGCTGGTAAAGGCGGGTGACACCGTCGAAAAAGAGCAATCGCTCGTTACGCTGGAATCCGACAAGGCGACGATGGACGTGCCGAGCTCGGCTGACGGCGTCGTCAAGGAAGTGAAGGTCAAGGTCGGCGATGCGGTGTCCGAAGGCACGCTCATCGTCGTGCTGGAAGGCGCCAACGCGGCAGCCGCGGCGCCCGCGCCGGCGGCGGCTCCTGCGCCCGCACCGGCACCGGCGCCGGCGGCAACTCCCGCCGCGGCGCCCGCGGCGGCAGGCGGCGGCGTGCAGGAAATCAAGGTGCCGGATATCGGCGACTACAAAGACGTTCCCGTGATCGAGATCGCGGTGAAGGTCGGCGATCGCGTCGAGAAGGAACAGTCGCTCGTCACGCTCGAATCCGACAAGGCGACGATGGACGTGCCGAGCTCGGCCGCCGGCGTCGTCAAGGAAGTGAAGGTCAAGGTTGGCGATACCGTGTCGGAAGGCTCGGTCATCGTCGTGATCGAAGCGGAAGGCGGCGCTGCTCCGGCACCCGCGCCGGCACCGGCTGCGAAGGCGCCGGCCGAAAAGCCGTCCGACGCACCGGCCACGCCGACCCCGGCACCGGCCGCGCCGTCCGCGCTTGCACAGGCGCCCCTGATCCCGGCCGGCGAAGGCGGCACGCGTCATCCGAGCCACGCTTCGCCGTCGGTGCGCAAGTTCGCACGCGAACTCGGCGTCGACGTGAGCCAGGTGAAGGGCACGGGTCCGAAGGGCCGCATTACGCAGGCCGACGTGACCGCGTTCGTGAAGGGCGTGATGACCGGCCAGCGCGCGGCGCCGGCAGGAGCCGCCGCGCCGGCCGCCGGCGGTGGCGAACTGAATCTGCTGCCGTGGCCGAAGGTCGACTTCACGAAGTTCGGTCCGATCGATCCGAAGCCGCTGTCGCGCATCAAGAAGATCTCGGGCGCGAACCTGCATCGCAACTGGGTCATGATCCCGCACGTCACGAACAACGACGAAGCGGACATCACCGAGCTCGAAGCGCTGCGCGTGAAGCTGAACAAGGAACACGAAAAGGCGGGCGTCAAGTTCACGATGCTCGCGTTCGTGATCAAGGCCTGCGTGGCGGCCCTGAAGAAATTCCCGACCTTCAACGCGAGCCTCGACGGCGACAACCTGGTGTTCAAGCAGTACTACCACATCGGTTTTGCCGCGGACACGCCGAACGGCCTCGTCGTTCCGGTGATTCGCGACGCGGACAAGAAGGGTCTCGTCGACATCGCGAAGGAAATGGCCGACCTGTCGAAGGCCGCGCGCGAAGGCAAGCTGAAGCCGGACCAGATGCAAGGTGGCTGCTTCTCGATCTCGTCGCTGGGCGGTATCGGCGGCACGCACTTCACGCCGATCATCAACGCGCCTGAAGTCGCGATTCTCGGCCTGTCGCGCAGCGCGATGAAGCCGGTGTGGGATGGCAAGCAGTTCGAGCCGCGCCTGACCATGCCGCTGTCGCTGTCGTATGACCATCGCGTGATCGACGGAGCGGAAGCCGCGCGCTTCAACGCATACCTCGGTTCGATTCTTGCCGATTTCCGGCGTGTGATTCTTTGACCGGCTGGTGAGGTCCGCCGGCGCGGGCGCGGGTAGTTCCAACTGATCCGCGTCGCGCCGTCCGCGCGTTCGCGTGCGCCGTGCGCGCCGAACGCGCCGCTCATCATCGATCAATAAGAGAAGGGGACACCATGAGTCTCGTCGAAGTAAAAGTGCCGGACATCGGTGACTTCAAGGACGTCGACGTCATCGAAGTCAACATCAAGGCGGGTGACGTCATCGAGCAGGAGCAGTCGCTGCTGACGCTCGAATCCGACAAGGCGTCGATGGAAGTGCCGAGCGACACCGCCGGCACCGTCAAGGAAGTGCGCATCAAGCCGGGCGACAAGGTTTCGCAGGGCACGGTGATCGCTCTCGTAGAGGCAGCGGCGGGCGGCGCGGCTGCGGCCGCGCCCGCGGCGAAGGAACCGGAAAAGGCGGCGCCCGCACCGGCGCCTGCCGCGCCGAAGGCCGCCGCACCGGCGCCGCAGGCCGGCAGCTATGCGGGCAGCGCGGACATCGAGTGCGACATGCTCGTGCTCGGTTCGGGCCCCGGCGGCTATTCCGCCGCGTTCCGCTCCGCCGACCTCGGTATGAAGACCGTGCTGGTCGAGCGTTATCCGACGCTCGGCGGCGTGTGTCTGAACGTCGGCTGTATCCCGTCGAAGGCGCTGCTGCACACCGCGCTCGTCATCGACGAAGCGGAAGATCTCGCGTCGCACGGCATCACGTTCGGCAAGCCGCAGATCGACCTCGACAAGCTGCGCGATTTCAAATCCGGCGTGGTCAAGAAGCTGACCGGCGGTCTCGCGGGCATGGCCAAGATGCGCAAAGTCGAAGTGGTGACGGGCACCGGCGCGTTCGTCGATCCGAACCACATGGAAGTGCAGACCGAGGGCGGCAAGAAGGTCGTCAAGTTCAAGCAGGCGATCATCGCCGCGGGCTCGGAAGCGGTGAAGCTGCCGTTCATTCCGGAAGACCCGCGGGTCGTCGATTCGACGGGCGCGCTCGAACTGCGCCAGATTCCGCAGCGCATGCTCGTGATCGGCGGCGGCATCATCGGTCTCGAAATGGCGACCGTGTACTCGACGCTCGGCGCGCAGATCGACGTCGTCGAAATGCTCGAAGGCCTGATGACCGGCGCGGACCGCGATCTGGTCAAGGTCTGGGAGAAGTACAACAGCAAGCGTTTCGCGAACGTGATGCTGAAGACCAAGACCGTCGCGGCCGAAGCGAAGGACGACGGTATTTACGTGTCGTTCGAGGGCGAGAAGGCGCCGGCCGAGCCGCAACGCTATGACCTCGTGCTGGTGGCCGTGGGCCGCTCGCCGAACGGCAAGCGGATCGGCGCGGAAAAGGCCGGGGTCGCGGTGACCGATCGCGGCTTCATCGAAGTCGACAAGCAGCAGCGCACGAACGTGCCGCACATCTTCGCGATCGGCGATATCGTCGGTCAGCCGATGCTCGCGCACAAGGCCGTGCACGAAGGCCACGTGGCGGCGGAAGCCGCGCATGGCGAGAAGGCGTATTTCGACGCGATGCAGATTCCGTCGGTGGCTTACACCGATCCGGAAGTGGCATGGGCCGGCAAGACGGAAGACCAGCTGAAAGCCGAAGGCATCAAGTTCGGCAAGGCGGTGTTTCCGTGGGCCGCGTCGGGCCGCGCGATCGCCAACGGCCGCGACGAAGGCTTCACGAAGCTGCTGTTCGATGAGGAGACGCATCGCGTGATCGGCGGCGGTATCGTCGGTCTGAACGCGGGCGACCTGATCAGCGAGGTCTGTCTCGCGATCGAGATGGGCGCGGACGCCACGGATATCGGCAAGACGATCCATCCGCATCCGACGCTCGGCGAATCGATCGGCATGGCGGCCGAGTTGTATGAAGGCGTCTGTACCGATCTGCCGCCCGTCAAGAAGAAGTAAGGCGGTGCGCCGGGCCTGCATCGCGACATGCGGGCCCGGCGAAGCGGGTCAAGCTGTGGCGCAAAGAAAAACGGCGCGCTCCATGTCGGAGCGCGCCGTTTCTGTTTTCCTGGCGCCCGGTAGGCGGGCAAAAAAATCCCGGCTTGGCGGCCGGGCAAACGATACGTCATTGCAACGTATCGGAGCGTTCGGCCCATCAAACCGTATAAGCGGCAACGGCACGACGCTGTTGCTTGCGATAACGCCGGCGCAGCGCGAAGGCTGGGCCGGCGTGAAAGACGACGACGCCAGGTATTTAAAGCCTGGCGTGTTGATGCGTGAAGCTTAGACTGCCTTCTTGGCGGCAGCGCGCGATGCTTGTGCAGCGGCTTGCGAAGCTGCCTTCGAAGCAGCCGTTGCAGCTGCATTGAAGTTGCTTTCGGCGATTTCGACAGCCTGGCGGGTTGCCTTGTGGACCGTTTCGTACGTGGTGTTGGCCGCGGTGATGGCCGACTTCATCACGGCGACAGCGGTTTCCGAACCAGCCGGTGCGTTCTTGGCGACGTTTTCGACGAGCGCCTGAACCTTGCGGTTTTGCTCTTCGAATTGTGCTTCCGCGACGCGGGTGAATTCACCTTGCGTTGCCGAAACGATTTCGTACACGTGGCGGCCATACGACAGCGCCTTTTCGGCGACCGGCTGTGCAAGGCTTGCTTGCAGTGCCAGCAGTTCCTGCGCGTCCTTCACGGACAGCGCGCGTTGGGCATTTTCCTGGCTTTCGGCGAGCGTCGACTTCACAACTTGCAGGTTCAGCTCAACCAGCTTTTCGACGCCTTCAAATGCTTTGGTCGTCAGGCCGAACAGGGTTTCGAAGTTGGCTTTCTGGGCTGCGGCGAATTGCTCAGGGGTCAGCAGAGTCATGGTTTACGCTCCTGGATCGCGGCCGGTCTGTGCGGACCGCATTGGGTGGGTGGCAAGACGCCGATTGATCGTCTGCCAGGACTGCGATGTATTGTGCATCGCAGCAATGGTTCCCATTTTAGGATGGTCACAAAGAATGTCAAGCGTTTTTTGTGCGTCGCACAATGTTAAGAAAGCGCCGATAAAACAACAGGTTATGCAGTAGGCATGTCATTAATATGAGGCGGAACGACTGGGTCCTTGCACCTGCTGGTGCGAGATAAACGACCCGCTCAACAGGCAGTCTGGAAATTATTTTTCCCTGTCAAAACCTTTTTGCGGGCTCGACACGCGTAGCATCGCAGCGCTTTGTCCCTGAAAAAACCAATCATCATCGATTCGATGTAAACCACCCGATGACAAGGAACGTTAAAGAACGAAGGCAGTCGAACGCGCGTTAGCGACTTTCGTTAGACACTTAAAAGTCTGTCGCACGCTCGCAACGCCCGCATGGCGCGGCGCAGTAGTGTGCGCCGGCGCTCTGACAGTATTTCCCCGGATCAAGGTTGTCTCAAAATTGCCGTTATCCTGCAAGGATCTGCTCGGTTGGGCTGGGCGGCAGCAATGGCGAGGCTTGCTGGCGACGATCGTTTTTTCGATCGAGGCGCGGCACTTATTTGTGTTTTCGCGATCGGAGCTGACAAGCCGGTTTAAGGACCGCGTATAAGTGCTTCAAATTGCTAATTTTTCGTTGCTTTACTACACTTGCGGAAACCTCTCGCCGCTCCCTATCGAACACCCATGAAAACCGACATGTTTTCGTCGCTAAAGGCGCTCCACGGCGCGGCGCGCAGCACCGCTCTATCGGTGGCCGTCTCGCTGGCCGTCACAGCGGCGTTCGCTACGCCTGTCAGCACTTTTGCAGCTACGTCTGCTGCATCCGCAAAAACTTCCAAACACGCAAAAACCGCCAAAAAGCCGGCGCAAGCGGCCGCCCCTGAAAAAGTGTCGAGCCGTGCGGCGAAAGCCGGCAAGGCTGAGGCAGCGAAAGCCGGCAAGGGCGAGGCCGTGAAAGCCGCTGCCGCCGACGAAGATGCGCCGCGCGCGAACGTCAAACGCAAGCGTGTGACGTTCGCGGTGAACGGCCGACACCATTCGGTGATGCGACGCGTCGCGTACGAGCCGCGCCAACCGAGCGTCGGCCAGGCGTTTGGTTTGCACGAGACACCGGACGTGCTGATGCTGCGCTCGAGCGTCGCCTACGTAGTCGACCAGAACAGCGGCGAGACGCTGTTCGACAAGAACTCGCGTGCCGTGGTGCCGATCGCGTCGATCAGCAAGCTGATGACCGCGATGGTGGTGCTCGATTCGAAAGAGCCGATGACCGACCAGATCGAAGTCACCGACGAAGACCGCGACTACGAGAAGAACACCGGTTCGCGTTTGGCGGTGGGCTCGGTGCTATCGCGAGAAGACATGCTGCACATCGCGCTGATGGCGTCGGAAAACCGCGCGGCGGCGGCGTTGTCGCGCTACTACCCGGGCGGCCGCCCGGCGTTCCTGGCGGCGATGAACGCGAAGGCCAGGCAACTCGGCATGAACGACACGCACTTCGAGAACCCGACCGGTCTGACGAGCATGAACGTGTCGAGCGCGCGCGATCTGGTGAAGATGGTCAACGCGGCGTATCAGTACCCGTTGATCCGCAAGTTCTCGACCGATCACAGCTACGAGGTGTACACCGGCAAGCGCACGCTCGCGTATAACAGCACGAACGCGCTGGTGCGCAACCCGACGTGGGACATCGGTCTGCAGAAGACCGGCTTCATCAACGAAGCGGGCGAGTGTCTCGTGATGCAGGCGACCATCCACGGCCGGCCGATGATCCTGGTGCTGCTCGATTCGTCGGGCAAGTACTCGCGTTTCGCGGACGCGACGCGTCTGCGTACATGGCTCGACAACGGCGGCGACCAGGCGCGTATCACGAGCGCGGATGCCGGCGGTCCCGGTACCTGAAGCCGGAACGATTTGCCGGCTGCGGTTATCGCAAAGAAAAAGCCTCGCGGATGCGAGGCTTTTTTCATTGGCGTCGAAGAGAGCGAGCGCAAGGGTGCAACGGCGGCCAAACGGCCGCTGCGCGTGCGGCCTACGAATGCTGGCCGTGTGAACTGTGCGAGCCGTGCGAATGATCCTGCTGCGCCTGCGGCCGGTACCCTAGCGACTCCGAAATCATCAACGCGGTCTGGCTCAACTGCCCGAGCCACGAATCCTGCAAGCGATCGGCCGGCGCCGACAGCGACAGCCCCGCGACCAGCTTGCCCGTATCGTCGTAAATGCCGGCGGCGATGCAGCGCACGCCCAACTCCAGTTCCTCGTTGTCGCGCGCGCAGGCCTGCTGGCGCACGTGCGACAACTCGCGCTCGAGTTTCGCGAGATCGGTGATGCTGTTCTGCGTGTGGCCCGACAGACCGGTGCGGGTCGCATAGGCCCGCACGCGGGTGGCTTCGTCGGCGGCGAGAAACAGCTTGCCGACCGAAGTCAGATGGAGCGGCGCACGCCCGCCGATCGCCCGCACCACCTGCATGCCAGAGCGCTCCGAATACGCGCGTTCGATATACACGATTTCGTCGCCCTGACGCACCGACAGGTTCACGGTCTGCCCGGTCTGACGGTGCAGCTCGCGCATCGGCGTAAGCGCCGCGTCGCGCACGGACAGGCGCGCCTTGACGAGATTGCCGAGTTCGAGCAGGCGCATGCCGAGACGGTAGGTGCCGGGGTCCGAACGGTCGACCAGCCGGCACATCACCATATCGTTCAGGATGCGGTGCGCGGTGGAGGGGTGCAACTCCGTGCGGAGGGCCAGTTCTTTCAGGCTGACCGGGTCGCTATGTGCCGCCAGTGCGTCGAGCAGGCGCATCATGCGTTCGATCACCTGGATCGAGGTTTTGGGATCCGGGTTCGTATCGCTCATATGAGAATCGGTGGATGCATCAAACAGCGAAAACTGATTGTATCTCGTATTGTGAAAAAAGCGAACGCGCTTCGAGGCGCGCTTCCAATCCGACGGTGCGTGCTTCCTATGACTTCCGGCCGTTGGTATTGCACCGGCAAACAGCGGATAATCAGGGACGTTTCCCCGAAAGGAGGGCTCATGCGAGTCGGATTGTTCGTCACGTGCCTGATCGACCTGATGCGTCCCGAGATCGGTTTTTCGGTCATCAAGCTGATCGAAGGCGCCGGTTTCGAGGTCGTGGTGCCGCCTGCGCAAACCTGTTGCGGGCAACCCGCCTACAACTCCGGAGACCGCCGGCTCGCGCGCGAACTCGCCGAGAAAACGCTGCGCGAGTTCGAACAGTTCGACTACCTGGTGGTGCCGTCGGGCTCGTGCGGCGGCATGATCCGCGCGCACTACGGTGACCTGTTCCGCGACGATCCCGAACTGATGAACCGTTTCGGCCGCCTGCGCGGCAAGGTGTTCGAACTGACGGACTTCCTCGTCAATGTCGCAAAGGTGCAGCTGCAACCCTGCGAGTTCCCAGGACAGGTGACTTATCACGACTCATGTTCGGGCTTGCGGGAACTGGGCGTCAAGGCGCAGCCGCGCGAACTTCTCGCGCAGGTCGGCGTCTCGGTCACCGAGATGAAGGACTGCGAACATTGCTGCGGCTTCGGCGGCACGTTCGCGGTCAAGTACGGCGATATCTCGACCGCGATCGTCGATGAAAAGTGCGCCAACATCGCGGCGAGCGGCGCCGGTACGGTCGTGCTCGGCGACCTCGGCTGCATGTTGAATATCGAAGGGCGGCTGCGCCGTCAGGGCGACTCCACGACGCGCGTGCTGCACATCGCGCAGGTGCTGGCCGGCGACGTGTAAGCCCCGCGCGGCGAACCCGGCCATTGGTCGCGTCGCGTGTCTCTCGTCTTTCACGCATTGCGTCGCGCGCGGATACGCCGCGCGTTTCAATCCGATCTCATCAGGGCCGCCATGCAAGTCCAATCGATGCAGTTCAAGGCTCGCGCCGGTCAGAAACTCGCCGACCAGCGCCTGCAGCAGAACCTGACCAAGCTGTCCACGAAGTTCGTGTCGGCGCGCGCGAGCGCGATCACCGCGATCGACTTTCCGGCGACCCGCGCGGCGCTCAAGGAGCGTCGCAATCGCGCGCTCGAGAATCTCGACGTGTGGCTCGAAACCTTCGAGCGCGAGGCGACTAGGCGCGGCGTGACGGTGCTGTTCGCCGAGACCACGCAGGAGGCCGCACGGCTCGTCGGCGACATCGCCCGCAGGCACGACGTGAAGAAGGTGATCAAGACGAAGTCGATGGTCACCGAGGAAATGCGCCTGAACGAAGTGCTCGGGCAGATGGGCGTGCAGTCGATCGAAACAGATCTAGGCGAATACATCCTGCAGATCAACGACAACGAGCCGCCGAGCCACATCATCGCGCCGGTGGTTCACAAGGATAAAGACGAGATCGCCGATCTGTTCGCGAAGACCCACGGTCGGCCGCGGCTCACCGAGATTCCCGACATGACGCGCGAGGCGCGCGAGATGCTGCGGCCGCACTTTCTGAGCGCGGACATGGGCGTGACGGGCGGCAATTTCGTCATCGCGGAAACGGGCTCGGTGGTGATCGTGACCAACGAGGGCAACGAGGGCATGTGCACGGTGATGCCGCGCGTGCACGTCGCTGTCACCGGCATCGAAAAGGTTCTGCCGACGCTCGAGGATCTCGCGACCGCGATGCGCCTGCTGCCGCGCTCGGCAACCGGGCAGGCCACCTCGAACTATTTTTCGGTGCTGACCGGGCCGCGAGGCGCGGGAGATCAGGACGGGCCCGAGCATATGTACGTGGTGCTCGTCGACGGTGGCCGAACTGGGCTGATCGGCGGAGACTTTCAGGAGATGCTCCGCTGCATCCGCTGCGGCGCGTGCATGAATCATTGCCCGGTGTATCAGAAGGTCGGCGGCCATGCGTATGGGTGGGTGTATCCGGGGCCGATGGGCTCGGTGCTGACGCCGAGCTATGTCGGCATCGACAAGGCGCTCGATTTGCCGCAAGCAGCAACGTTGTGCGGCGAATGCAATAGCGTGTGCCCGGTCGGTATCCCGTTGTCCGATCTGTTGCGCAAGCTGCGCGAAAAGCAGATGGAGCGCCACCTGCGGCCTTGGAAGGAGCGCGCCGGGTTGGCGCTGTGGGGTTGGCTCGCGCTGCATCCCGATGCCTATGCGCTCTTCACGAAACTCGCCGTGCGGGTGCTGGAGCGCCTGGGTGGGCGCAATCGGTCGATTGCAAAGCTGCCGCTGGGGGGCGCGGGCTGGACCGATACGCGCGACATGCCAGCGCCGGTGGGTCGTACGTTCCGGGAGTTGTATGCCGCGCAGCGCAGCCATCTTGGCTGAGCCGGCGGCAGCGGGAGTGGTTTGACGGCTGCGAGCTCACGCTGCCATCACCGTGGGCGTGGGCGAGACTAGCTCAGCGCCGGACGGTCCTCAATGTTCCGTCGGTTGCCCCGGGTGACGGGCGGGCGGATTTCGCGCCCAGTCGTTGCCCCGACCGCCGTTGCCTGCTTGCGGCTGCGGCTGGGACGGCGGCGGGCCACCTGCGCCGGGGCGCGGGCCGCCATTGGCGCCGCTGGGGCCGTGCGGACCGCCCGCTGCGCCCTGCGGCGGTGGCCCGCCGTGCGGCTGTCCAGGACCGCCACCATTGTTGCCCCGATCGTCGCCGTGATTTCCGTGGTGCCAGTCGTTGTCGCCTGGATGACCGCGAAAGCCCGGGCCCGGCGGCGGGCCGTAGTAGCGTCCAGGACCGTAATCGCTGTAGCCGAGGTACACATTGGTTTGCGGCACGACCGCGGCGCCCGGCGCGTAACCGTCATAGCCGCTATAGGCGCCGTAGCCGTTGCCATACATCGGCGTGCCGTCCGGATAGACCGCGCAGCCGCCGACCAGCGCGGCGGCCACGAGACCAGCGAGAGGTGCAATGCGTTTCATTTTGTAGGACCAGTTGCAAGTGCAAAGAAATGTCGATGTAAGAATAAGACCATCATTATCGCTTTCCGTCGCGCCGGTTTTGTATGAGTTTGTAAGGTCTTCTTTTTCGTGCCAGCGGTGCCCAGTCGCTCCTCGCAGCGCTCTCAATTGACTGTTCCATTTCGAGCAACGATCTATCCCGCGCGCGCGGGTTTTTCCTGATTGTGAATTCCTATAGGATTTCGGCTGGGCATAGTGCGCCAAAAGCTCATGCGCCCCTAATTGGAAAACACATCATGAAAAAGACAATATCGGTGTACTGGCCTCTGGCCATCGTTGTATCGCTCGCGGTGCTCGCGTATCAGCACGTCAACGGCCATACCTCTTCGCGCGCTTCGCAGATGCCGCTCGACGCCAACCATCTGACCGCCGAACTCGCACGCGCCGTGTCGTACGGCATGATCGACACCGCGTCGGCACTGCCGGCCAAACCGTTGCCTGCCGCCGCGGCGACCCCGTTGGCCGAGGCATCGTAAGCAGGACGGCGAACTGTGGCGGTACGAAGCCCGCTGCGCGTGCGCGGCTGTACCACACCCGGCGCGAATCCGTCGAGGTTTGTATAATCGCGGCGCAGTCCGCTGACTGGCTGAGACCTCACGCGCGGCGCCTGGAGCGTCGAAGAATCCCTGATGAAAACTGTGTCCATCTGTTTCGTTTGCCTCGGGAATATCTGCCGTTCACCGACGGCGGAGGGCGTGATGCGTCATCTGGTCGACGAGGCGAAGCTCCCGGACCGCATTCTGATCGATTCGGCCGGCACTGGCGATTGGCACATCGGCGCGCCGCCCGACGAACGCGCGCAACACGCGGCGCGCCAGCGCGGCTATACGCTCGACGCGCTGCGCGGCCGCCAGATCACGGTCGCGGACTTCGAGCGCTTCGATCTGCTGATTGCCATGGACGACCGCAACGTCGCCGCGTTGCGTCAGATTTGCCCGCCCGCTCAGCGCGACAAGATCCGTCTGCTGATGGAGTTCGTGCCGGAGTCGGATGGGCGCTGGAGCGGCGCGCGAGAGGTCGTCGACCCGTATTTCGGTGGCGCGGAAGGCTTCGAGTTGGTGCTCGATCAGTGCGAAGCAGCTTGCCGCGGGCTGATCGCCGCGCTGCGCCCGCAATTGCTCGCGTAGGTATCGGGGCGAACAACCCGGGCGATGCACGCGTGCGGACAAACGCGGACATGTCGGGAACGTCACGCGTGCGGCCTGGCGCCGAAGTAGGGCAATCAATTAAGCAGCTGACACAAAATTTACCGCCCATACTTGACTAAATCGGTCATGTATTTATACTTGACCAAACTTGTCGAGAATTGCGGTTCCCACATCATATGAGACTCACCACGAAAGGCCGTTTCGCCGTCACGGCGATGATCGACCTGGCGTTGCGCCAGGAGCAGGGCCCGGTGACGCTTGCGGGCATCAGCCAGCGCCAACACATCTCCCTGTCGTATCTCGAGCAGCTGTTTGGCAAGCTGCGCCGTCATGAAATCGTCGAGTCCGTGCGCGGACCCGGCGGTGGCTACAATCTCGCGCGCCGTGCCGAAGAGGTGACGGTGGCCGACATCATCATCGCGGTCGACGAGCCGCTCGACGCCACCCAGTGCGGCGGCAAGGGCACGTGCGAAGGCACCAAGCAGCACGATGGCCACTGCATGACGCACGAGCTGTGGTCGACGCTGAACCAGAAAATGGTCGAATACCTCGATTCGGTCTCGCTGAAGGATCTGGTCGACCAGCAGCGTTCGCGCGAAGGCGCGCCGGCGGTGCTGCGCGACAGGCGCAGCGACGCGCCGGCGGTCGAACCCGTCCGCGTGGCGCCCAAGGGTCCCAATTCCGTTTTCAACATGGCCGGATCGTGAAGCGCGGCGCGCAATAGGAAATCTTCCGCCGCAGCCCCATATCGAATCCAGAAGCCAGAGCACATGACGTCCCCGGAGCAATTGATGAACAACGACTCTCTCCATCTGCCCATCTACATGGACTACAGCGCCACGACGCCGATCGATCCGCGTGTGGTGGACAAGATGATTCCGTATCTGCGCGAGCAGTTCGGCAACCCCGCGTCGCGAAGCCACTCTTATGGCTGGACGGCCGAGCGCGCGGTCGAGGAAGCGCGCGAGCAAGTCGCCGCACTCGTGAATGCCGATCCGCGCGAAATCATCTGGACCTCGGGTGCGACGGAGTCGGACAACCTCGCTCTGAAAGGTGCCGCGCACTTCTACAAGAGCAAGGGCAAGCACATCGTCACGGTGAAGACCGAGCACAAGGCCGTGCTCGACACGACCCGGGAGCTCGAGCGCGAAGGCTTCGAAGTTACGTATCTCGATGTCAAGGACGACGGTCTGATCGACCTCGACGCATTCAAGGCGGCGCTGCGCCCGGACACGATTCTGGTGTCGGTAATGTCGGTCAACAACGAGATCGGCGTGATCCAGGACATCGAGGCGATCGGCGAGATCACGCGTGAAAAGGGCATCATTTTCCACGTCGACGCGGCGCAGGCCACCGGCAAGATCCAGATCGATCTGCAGAAGCTGAAGGTCGACCTGATGTCGTTCTCGGCGCACAAGACCTACGGCCCGAAGGGCATCGGCGCGCTGTACGTGCGTCGCAAGCCGCGTATCCGTATCGAGGCGCAGATGCACGGCGGCGGCCACGAGCGCGGTATGCGTTCGGGCACGCTCGCCACGCACCAGATCGTCGGCATGGGCGAAGCGTTCCGTATCGCGCGTGAAGAGATGGCGACCGAAAACGAGCGCATCCGCATGCTGCGTGACCGTTTGCTCAAAGGCTTGTCGGAAATCGAGGAAGTATATGTGAACGGCGACATGGAAAAGCGTGTGCCGCACAACCTGAACATCAGCTTCAATTTCGTCGAAGGCGAATCGCTGATCATGGCGGTGAAGGACGTCGCGGTGTCGTCGGGCTCGGCGTGCACGTCGGCGTCGCTGGAGCCGTCGTACGTGCTGCGCGCACTTGGCCGCAACGACGAACTGGCGCACAGCTCGATCCGCTTCACGGTGGGACGCTTCACGACCGAGCAGGAAATCGACTACGTGATCAACCTGCTGAAGACGAAGATTTCCAAGCTGCGCGATTTGTCGCCGCTGTGGGAAATGCACAAGGACGGCATCGATCTGTCGACCATCCAGTGGGCCGCGCACTAACGCGCCCGCGGAACGAAATCGACGTCGAACGTTCATCGGATTGCAGGTTGAAACGAATCAAGGAGTGTAATCATGGCTTATAGCGACAAGGTCCTCGACCACTACGAAAACCCGCGCAACGTCGGTTCCTTCGCCAAGGACGACGATACGGTCGGTACCGGCATGGTCGGCGCGCCGGCCTGCGGCGACGTGATGAAGCTGCAGATCCGCGTTGGTGCGGACGGCATTATCGAAGACGCGAAGTTCAAGACCTACGGCTGCGGCTCGGCCATCGCGTCGAGCTCGCTCGTCACCGAATGGGTGAAGGGCAAGACGCTCGACCAGGCCATGTCGATCAAGAACACGCAGATCGCCGAAGAACTGGCACTGCCGCCGGTGAAGATCCATTGCTCGATTCTCGCGGAAGACGCGATCAAGGCAGCGGTCGCCGACTACAAGCAGCGCCACGGCGAAGCGGCGGTTGCCGAAGACGGCAAGGCCGCCTGAGCGGCAACAAGGTAAGAACGAAGCAACCGGTGAGCGGGGCGCGAATACGCGCCGCGCACTCCGGCAACTGAGAAACGTTATGGCAATTACGTTGACCGAAAAGGCAGCACAGCACGTCCAGAAGTATCTGACCCGCCGTGGTAAAGGCATCGGGTTGCGCGTCGGCGTGCGCACCACCGGTTGCTCGGGCCTCGCCTACAAGCTCGAGTACGTGGACGAACTCGCGCCGGAAGATCAGGTGTTCGAGACAGGCGGCGTGAAGGTCGTCGTCGACCCGAAGAGTCTCGCGTATATCGATGGCACGGAGCTCGACTTCGCGCGCGAAGGGCTGAACGAAGGCTTCAAGTTCAACAACCCGAACGTGAAAGACGAATGCGGCTGCGGCGAGTCGTTCCGCGTCTAGATTCGTTACTTTCCGCGTGCGGCGGATCAAAGGCGGCGCGGGCCGCCTTTTTAGTTTGATCCGCACGCGTGCGAAGCGCTCACGCCTGACACGGCCCAACGTTTCCCCACCAGGTTTTCATCAACGGACTTTAATCCGATGGCATCGCTGAACGACAGCCACTTCGATCTGTTTGGTCTGCCGGCGCAATTCGCGCTCGACGCGAGCACGCTCGATCACGCGTACCGCACGGTGCAGGCGCAGGTGCATCCGGATCGCTTCGCGGCGGCCGGCGATGCGCAAAAGCGCATCGCGATGCAATGGGCGACGCGCGCGAACGAGGCGTATCAGACGCTGCGCGATCCGCTCAAGCGCGCGACCTATCTGCTGTCGCTGCGCGGCATCAACGTCGGCGCGGAGAACAACACGGCGATGGAGCCCGCGTTCCTGATGCAGCAAATGGAGTGGCGCGAGAACATCGAGGATGCGGCAGCGGCGAAGAACGTCGACGCGCTCGACGCGCTGCTCACGGAGTTGCGCGACGAGGAACGCCAGCGCTTGGACAAGCTCGGCGCATCGCTCGACAGCGGTGCGAATCAGGCGGCGGCCGAGGCGGTGCGGCAGATGATGTTCATCGAGCGCGTCGCGTCGGAAATCGACGCGCAGATCGAGCGGCTCGAAGGCTAGCGCGGTTTCGTGCGACGCGGGCAAAGAGCGCGGCGCAGGCAAGCAGCACCACGCCGAAGCAGCACCAGCAGGCAGCGATGTAGCAAGCGACAAACAAAAACCCGGCCGCGAGCCGTGGCATCACCCCCAGCAACGCGAACATTCAGGACGGGGCAAAACGTCCCCGAGAAGATCCAGATGGCCTTACTGCAAATCTCCGAACCCGGCATGGCGCCGGCGCCTCACCAGCGGCGTCTCGCGGTCGGTATCGATCTCGGCACCACCAACTCCCTCGTCGCCGCCGTGCGCAGCGGCGTGCCCGATGTGCTGCCCGACGAAGACGGGCACGTGCTGCTGCCGTCGGTGGTGCGCTACCTGGAACAGGGCGGCCGTCGCATCGGCCGCCGGGCGAAGGCCGAGGCCGCCAGCGACCCGCGCAATACGATCGTGTCGGTCAAGCGCTTCATGGGCCGCGGCAA
This sequence comes from Paraburkholderia sp. EG304, assembly GCF_046543485.1. Lineage (NCBI taxonomy): Bacteria > Pseudomonadati > Pseudomonadota > Betaproteobacteria > Burkholderiales > Burkholderiaceae > Paraburkholderia > Paraburkholderia sp. EG304. The sequence goes on from NZ_JBKGUA010000001.1 coordinate 196,406, forward strand.
GGCCGAGGTGGAAGGCGCCGAAAACGCGCCGTACGACTTCATCGACGCACCCGGCATGGTGCAGATCCGCACCGTCGACGGCGTGAAGAGCCCGGTGGAAGTATCGGCTGAAATTCTCGCGACGCTGCGCCAGCGCGCCGAAGACACGCTCGGCGACGAACTGGTCGGCGCGGTGATCACGGTGCCCGCTTACTTCGACGAAGCGCAGCGCCAGGCGACGAAAGACGCTGCGCGCCTCGCGGGGCTGAACGTGCTGCGGCTGCTGAACGAACCGACCGCGGCCGCGATCGCCTACGGTCTCGACAACGGCGCCGAAGGTCTGTACGCGGTCTACGACCTCGGCGGCGGTACCTTCGACCTGTCGATCCTGAAGCTCACCAAGGGCGTGTTCGAAGTGCTGGCGGCGGGCGGCGATTCCGCGCTCGGCGGCGACGACTTCGATCATGCGCTGTACCGCCATGTGCTCGAACAGGCCGGCATCGCTCCGCAGACGCTCGCACCGCACGACGTGCGCCTGCTGCTCGATAGCGTGCGCGAGGCCAAGGAGGCGTTGTCGAGCGCGCCGAAGGCTGACCTCAAGCTCACGCTTGCCAACGGCACCGCGCTCGATCTGACGATCGACGAAGCCACTTTCGAGACCATCACGGCCGAGCTGGTGCAACGCACGCTGGGTCCGACGAAGAAGGCGCTGCGCGACGCGAAGGTCACCACGAAGGACATCAAGGGCGTCGTGCTGGTCGGCGGCGCGACGCGCATGCCGGTGATCCGCCGCGCGGTCGAGGCGTTCTTCGGCCAGCCGCCGCTCGTCAATCTCGATCCGGATCAGGTCGTCGCGCTCGGCGCGGCAATCCAGGCCGATCTGCTCGCTGGCAACCGCGGCGCGGAAGGCGACGAGTGGCTGCTGCTCGACGTGATTCCGCTGTCACTTGGCGTCGAGACGATGGGCGGTCTCACCGAGAAGATCATTCCGCGCAACTCGACGATTCCGGTCGCGCACGCACAGGATTTCACGACCTTCAAGGACGGCCAGACCGCGATGGCGATTCACGTCGTGCAAGGCGAGCGCGAGCTCGTCAGCGATTGCCGGTCGCTCGCGCGCTTCGAGCTGCGCGGCATTCCGCCGATGGCCGCGGGCGCCGCGCGCATTCGCGTGACCTATCAGGTCGACGCCGACGGCCTGCTGTCCGTGTTCGCGCGCGAACTCGCGTCGGGCGTGGAGGGGTCGGTCGTCGTGAAGCCTTCGTATGGCCTTGCCGACGACGACATCGCGCGCATGCTGGAAGACAGCTTTTCGACCGCTGAAGTCGATATGCGCGCGCGCGCTCTGCGCGAGGCGCAGGTCGAAGCGCAGCGTCTCGTCGAAGCGACCGACGCGGCGCTCGCCGCCGACGCCGAACTGCTCGACGACGGCGAACGCGCCGAACTCGACACGCTGCTCGCCGCGCTGCGCAATGTCGCGTCGGGCGAAGACGTCGGCGCGATCGAAGCCGCGACGAAGGCGCTCGCCGAAGGCACCGACGAGTTCGCCGCGCGCCGCATGAACAAGGGGATTCGCCGCGCGCTGTCGGGCCGCAAGCTCGACGAGATCTGAACGGGCGAACGAACTGCGAACGTCGCACCAATCACCGGAGCGCGCCGCGTGGACTTAAAAAGTCCGCGCGGCGCCAGTAAAATGGTACGGAGCCTGCACGCGGCATTGCTGGCAGCCGCTGTGCCTCAGACCCAAACGGAAACTGTATGCCTCAAATCGTTGTGCTGCCTCACGTCGAACTGTGCCCGGAAGGCGCGGTGATCGACGCCGTTCCCGGCAAGAGCATCTGCGACAACCTGCTCGATAACGGTATCGAAATCGAGCATGCGTGCGAGAAGTCGTGCGCATGCACGACCTGTCACGTGATCGTGCGTGAGGGTTTCGCCGCCTTGACGCCGTCCGAGGAAGACGAGGACGATCTGTTGGACAAGGCATGGGGGCTCGAACCGGCTTCGCGCCTGTCGTGCCAGGCGATCATGCCGGACGAGCAGGATCTGGTCGTCGAAATTCCGCGTTACTCGATCAATCACGCGAAGGAAAACCACTAACAGGAGGGCGCCGCCATGAAGTGGACCGATACGCAAGAAATCGCGATGGCTCTGACCGACAAGCATCAGGATGTCGATCCGCAGCAGGTGCGTTTCACCGACCTGCATCGCTGGGTGATGGAGCTCGAAGGCTTCGACGACGATCCGAACCGCTCCAGCGAAAAGATTCTCGAAGCGATTCAGGCGGCGTGGATCGAAGACGCGGATTATTGAACGCGCGTTCGAACCGATTCATCGAACTACAAAGAAAAGGCGATTCCGATGGAATCGCCTTTTTTCTTGGCTGCGTTGACGAGAATGGAGCGCGTGAGTGAGGCAGCCGATGTCAGTCGGCGACGAGGCCGCCGTTCTGCACGCGCACGCGCTCGCCGTCGTGAAACGGCGGCGCCTCGTGATAGGTGAAGTAGCGCGTCTTGCCGTCTTCCATGTGCACGCGCACCGAATACGACGTCGTGCTGCGCAGATGTTTTTCGACCGAGTTGCCGGCGAGCCCGCCGCCGAGCGCGCCGAGCAGCGTCATCGCGGTACGCCCGCCGCCGGCCCCGAACTGGTTGCCGACGACGCCACCGGCCACCGCGCCGCCGACCGCGCCAATACCGGTGCCATGTCCTTCATGACGAACCGCCGAGATCGCGACGACGGTACCGCAAGTCGAGCAATGAGCGGCTTGCGGCGCCGGCTGCTGCGCGTACTGGGGCGCTGCTTGCGGCCCGGGTTGTTGCGCGTACTGCGACTGCGGTGCGGCCTGCGCCTGTTGCTGCTGCGCGTATTGCTGTTGCTGCGCCGGAGCGGGGAGCGCGGCTGGAGCGGGCTGCGCCGCTTGCTGAGCCTGACCCTGCTGCTGTTGCGCGGTTGGGTTGACCGGTGCGGCCGAATCGACGACGCCCGGCACTTGCGTGCTGACCTGCGCGGCCTGTGTCTGATCGTTTTGTGCGCCGTTGCCCGACGCCTTCGGGAACACGCCGGTGATTGCCGCGGTAGCGACGAGACTCGCGACGAGCACCGCGCCGGCGGCGACCGCGATCAACGGATGAAGACGACGTGGCTGCGTGGGTTGATGAGTAGGGGTGTCCATGTGGGGCCTCCGTTTCTGACAGAGCCGACTCCTTGTGAGATTCAGTGTCGGGCAATTCGATCCGGGCAGCGTTTCTATTTGTAACCGGCTCGATGGCGGCCTTGGCCGGAGGACGGTGGCCTCTACGCGGCGCGCCTTTGTGTCAGCAAGCTTTTCAGGCCCTTGCGACCACGGCGACTTGCGCGCACTGGAGCAGCTTTTACCGCCGGTTACAAAACGTCCCTTAGCAGAAATCGGTCCCGCCAAGCGAAAACGCGCGCACAAAGAAAACGCCCGGTATCGACCGGGCGTTCGTCAAAACCATCACATTGCACGCGAAACGCAGCGACTACTCGCGCTCTGCGTCGCTCAGTCTTCGCGACGCAGATGCGGGAACAGAATCACGTCGCGGATGCTCGGGCTATCGGTCAGCATCATCACCAGACGGTCGATGCCGATACCGCAGCCGCCCGCCGGCGGCATGCCGTATTCGAGCGCACGGATGTAGTCCGCGTCGTAGAACATCGCCTCCTCGTCGCCGGCGTCCTTCTGGTCGACCTGCTTCTTGAAGCGCGCGGCCTGATCTTCCGGATCGTTCAGCTCGGAGAAGCCGTTGGCGATTTCGCGGCCGGTGATGAATAGCTCGAAGCGCTCGGTGATGCCTTCCACCTTGTCCGACGCACGCGCGAGCGGCGACACTTCGATCGGATAGTCGATGATGTAGGTCGGCTCCCACAGTTGCGACTCGGCGGTCTCCTCGAACAGCGCCAGTTGCAGCGAGCCAATGCCCGCGTTTAGGAACTGCGGCTGCGAGGCATCGACGCCGAACTTCTTCAGTTCGGCGCGCAGGAACGTGCTGTCGGTGAGCTGCTCGTTCGTGTATTGCGGCGCGTATTTCTGGATCGCCTGCGTGATCGTGAGGCGATGGAACGGCTTCGACAGATCGAGCTCACGGCCCTGATAGGTGATGGTGGCCGTGCCGAGCGCATCGATCGCGGCCTGGCGGATCAGCTGCTCGGTGAAGTCCATCAGCCACTTGTAATCGGTGTAGGCCGCGTAGAACTCGATCATCGTGAATTCCGGGTTGTGGCGCACGGACACGCCCTCGTTGCGGAAATTACGATTGATCTCGAACACGCGCTCGAAGCCGCCCACCACCAGACGCTTCAGATACAGCTCCGGCGCGATGCGCAGGAACATCTGCATGTCGAGCGCGTTGTGGTGCGTCGAGAACGGCTTGGCCGCCGCGCCGCCCGGAATCGGGTGCAGCATCGGCGTTTCGACTTCCATGAAGTTCGCGTCGGCCATGTACTTGCGGATCGACGAAATTGCCTTCGTACGCGCGACGAACGTGCGGCGCGTTTCCGGCGTGACGATCAGATCGACGTAGCGCTGGCGGTACTTCATTTCCTGGTCGGCGAGACCGTGGAATTTATCCGGCAGCGGACGCAGCGACTTCGACAGCAGACGCAACTCCGTGCAGCGCACCGACAGCTCGCCCTTGTTGGTGCGGAACAGCACGCCGCGCGCGGCGACGATGTCGCCCATGTCCCACTTCTTGAACGCGTCGTAGGTTTCCTGACCGACGTCGGCCGGCGTGATGAAGAACTGGATCTGACCCGAGCCGTCGCGCACGGTCGCGAAGCTTGCTTTGCCCATCACGCGTTTGAGCATCATGCGGCCGGCGATCGCGACTTCGAGCGGATTCGCTTCGAGTGCTTCCTTGTCGGCGTGCTCGTACTGCGACTGCAGATCTTCGGCGTGGTGCGTGGGACGGAAATCGTTCGGATAGGCGACGCCTTGCTCGCGCAGCTCGCGCAGCTTTTCGCGGCGCTCGGCGATGATCTTGTTGTCGTCCACTTCGGGCACGACAGTCGGCTGGGTCGGTTCAGTCATGATGATTTGGTATTCGGTGGCCCGCCGCGGCGTGCGCCGCAAAGCGGGAAGCCAGTCAGTGTAAAAACCTCAGGCGGTACTGGAAAACGAGGCAAGCGCGGTCCCGATCGTTGGACGTGGCCGCGCCGCCGTGCGCGCTTAGACGCCTTGTTTCAGGCTCGCGCTGATGAACGGATCGAGATCGCCGTCGAGCACGCTCTTCGTGTTGCTGATTTCGACGTTGGTGCGCAGATCCTTGATGCGGCTGTTGTCGAGCACGTACGAACGGATCTGATGGCCCCAGCCCACATCGGTCTTGCCGGCTTCGAGCTTGTCCTGCTCGGCCTGACGCTTGCGGATTTCCGCTTCGTACAGGCGCGATTTCAGCATCGCCATCGCTTCGGCGCGGTTGCGGTGCTGCGAGCGGTCGTTCTGGCACTGCACGACGATGCCCGACGGCATGTGCGTGATCCGCACCGCGGAGTCGGTCTTGTTGATGTGCTGACCGCCCGCGCCCGAAGCACGGTAGGTGTCGATGCGCAGATCGGCCGGGTTGATTTCGACTTCGATCGAGTCGTCGATTTCCGGGTACACGAATACCGACGAGAACGACGTATGCCGGCCGCCCGACGAGTCGAACGGCGACTTGCGCACGAGGCGGTGCACGCCGGTTTCGGTACGCAGGAAGCCGTATGCGTATTCGCCTTCGATTTTGATCGTCGCGTTCTTGATGCCGGCGACGTCGCCTTCGGTCTGCTCGAGCACTTCGGTCTTGAAGCCCTTGCGTTCGCAGTAGCGCAGATACTGGCGCAGCAGCATCGACGCCCAGTCGCACGCTTCGGTGCCGCCGGCGCCGGCCTGGATGTCGAGAAAGGCGTTGTTGGGGTCGGCCGGGTTCGCGAACATCCGGCGGAATTCCATGTCGGCGACGCGCGCTTCGATGGCCTGTGCATCGGCTTCACAGGCGAGCAGCGTTTCGTCGTCGGCTTCTTCGCGCGCCATGTCGAACAGGTCTTGCGCGTCGTTCACGTCGTTGGTGATCGACGTGAGCTTGCCGACCGTGTCGTCGAGCAGCTTTTTTTCTTTACCGAGTGCCTGGGCGTGCTTCGCATCGTTCCAGACGTCCGGGTCTTCGAGTTCCCGGTTGACTTCGATTAGACGCAGTGCTTTGTCGTCGTAGTCAAAGATACCCCCGTAGGTCGTCCGCGCGCTTGCGCAGGTCGGCCAGAGAGGCTTCGATCGCGTTGAGACGTTCCGCTTCCATGTCGATCTTTTATAGCTTCGTAAAAAGGAGAAATTATAGCCGATCGGCACGCCGCGCCGGAGCCCCGCGGGCGATCCGGCGCGTGTTCGCGATTGATTTTGCGGAAGATTTCAGCTCACCGCGTGCTCGACGATCAGTTGCACGCGCGACACGCCGTTCCACGTGTCGCTCGATAGCCGGTACGCGACGGTGGTGCGCGCGGGCAGCGTATCGGTGTGATTGAACCAGATCGCGTTGAAGCGCTGGCGGCCGCGCAGCAGTTGCAGCTTCAGGTGCTTGTCCTTCACGAGCGCCTGCGAGGCGACCTCGAATTCGCCGGAGAACACCGGCGCCGGAAAGCCCTGGCCCCACACGGCCGCGTCGAGCATCTCGACGAATTGCGGCGTGAAGTACGCATCTTCGAGCTCGCCGTCGGTTTCGACGGTGCGCGCGAGCGCCTCCGCGGACAGCCATTCGCGGCCGACCGCCTCGAACGCGGCCGTGAAGCGCGGCACGTCGGCGGCGGCGATCGTCAGGCCCGCGGCCATCGCATGGCCGCCGAATTTGACGATCAGGTCCGGTTCGCGCTTCGAGATCAGATCGAGCGCGTCGCGCAGATGGAAGCCCGGGATCGAGCGGCCCGAGCCCTTGACGAGCACGCCGGTATCGTCGGCGGGCGCGAACGTGAACGACGGGCGGTGGAATTTTTCCTTCAGCCGTCCCGCGACGATGCCGATCACGCCTTGATGCCAGCCCGGATTGAACAGCGTGATCGTGGTCGCGCCGTCTGGGTCAACCGTCGACAGGTCGTCGAGCGCCTGCTGCTGCATGCCGGCCTCGATTTCGCGGCGCTCGCGGTTCATCGTGTCGAGTTGCTGCGCGAGCTCCCACGCGCGGCCGACGTCGTCGGTGGTCAGGCATTCGATACCGAGCGACATGTCCGACAGCCGTCCCGCAGCGTTCAGGCGCGGTCCGAGCGCGAAGCCGAGATCGAAGCCGGACGCGTTGCGCGCATCGCGCGCGGCGGCGCGAAAGAGGGCGGCGATGCCCGGCTGCATGCGACCCTTGCGGATGCGCTGCAGACCTTGCGCGACCAGCACGCGGTTGTTGCCGTCGAGCTTGACGACGTCGGCGACGGTGCCGAGCGCGACCAGATCGAGCAGGCCGTCGAGGCGCGGCTCGGGCAGCGCGTCGCCGAACGCGCCGCGGCGGCGCAGTTCGGCGCGCAGCGCGAGCAGCACGTAGAACATCACGCCGACGCCGGCCAGGCACTTGCTCGGGAACGTGCAGCCCGGCTGGTTCGGATTGACGATCGCGCGCGCGGCGGGCAATTCGTCGCCGGGCAAATGGTGGTCGGTGACCAGCACGTCGATGCCGAGCGCGTTCGCGGCGGCAACGCCGTCGACGCTCGCGATGCCGTTGTCGACGGTGATCAGCAGATCGGGCTTGCCCGCCGCGCTGCGCGCCGCCAGCTCGACGATGTCCGGCGTGAGTCCGTAGCCGTGCTCCATGCGGTTCGGCACCAGATAGTCGATGCGCGCGCCGAACATGCGCAGTCCGCGCACCGCGACCGCGCAGGCGGTTGCGCCGTCGCAGTCGTAGTCGGCGACGACCAGCATGCGGCGCTGCTGCTGGAGCGCGTCGGCGAGCAGCGCGGCGGCCGCGTCGCAGCCCTTCAGGTCGGCGGGCGGCACGAGCCGCGCGAGGCCGGTCTCGACCTCTTCGGGCAGGCACACGCCGCGCGATGCGTACAGGCGCGCGAGCACCGGATGCATGCCGCAGCGGGTCAGCACGTCGGCGTCGACAGGGGAGCAGGGGCGCGTAACGATTCGGGTCATGCGGAAGGGCCGTGGATCATTCGATGAAAAGCGAGGCCAGCACGCGCCGCCGCCAGAATTTGCGCAGGTCGCCGCGCGTGACGCTCAACGTCACCGAGCCGGTGTCGCCGCACAGCGTGAGGCCGAGCTCGGCGAGTTCGCCCGCCTGTAGCGCCGCGAGAGCCGGCTCGAACCAGTCGCTCTCCAGCGCGGCGAATGCCTGGTTCCAGCGCGCCCAGTCCTGTTCGATGTAGGGCGCGGAGAAGGGATCGAGTTCGACGAGTGTCGCGCCGCTGCCGCTGCCGTCGGTTGCACCGCGCAGCGCCGCCGGCAGTTCGCGGTACGACGCCGGCGGCGCGCCTGGCGCGATCCCCGCGCTGAGCGCGAGGCCGCGCGTCGCGGCGGCGTCGGACAGCACCCGCGCGAACGGACTGCGCACCGGCCGCGCGGCGCCTTGCGCGTGAAACCAGATCGAGTTGACGGCCGGCAGCCCGCGTGCCTCGCGCGCTTCGTTGACCGGATGCTCGAACCATGCCATCTGCACTTCGTTCTGCAGCTTCATCCATGCGCGCGAACGCTCGCCGGAATGCGCTTCGTGCGGCAGCCAGATCTCGATGTTGCGGCCGCTCGCGCGCAACGGCGACGCGCCCGCGAGCGTGCCGAACGCGTCGCTCGACAGATACCAGCGGGTCGGCTTCGGCGCTTCGACGCGCACGCCGAGTTCCTCGATCAGCGGACGCGCGAGCGCGAGCAGCGTGGCCGCTTCTTCATCCGATAGATCGAGCGAGGCGGGATCGATCAGCACCAGGTGGTCGTGCGCGATGTGCACGTGCACCGGCTGCACGCACGCCCACGTCGCGCTGCCGGGTTCGCCGCCGTCGGCGCGCAGCATGTAGGGCGCGAGCGGGGCTTCGTCGGCGGCGGCCGAGGCGCCCGCTGCGCCATCAGGCAGCGCGCCGAATTGTCGCGCGACCCAGCGCTCGTGCGGCAGCGTGCGCTGAAAATCCTCGCCGATCACGCGTTCGATCAGCGTCGCGCGCGCGATCAGCGTGTCGAGGGCGGGACTATGGATGTCGTGGAGCGCGGTGGAGGCGTCGGCCGCGGCGGGCAGCGCGAAAGGCAGCAGAAGATGGAGGCGGTCGGCAGGCATGATGCTGCGCATTGTAGGGCAAACGGTGCGAGTATTTCGACCAAGCACGGCTGGTTTATCGATCGCGTACCGAGGCATGAGCTTTGCGCGAGCGGGCGGCATTGTGTGGCAAACTTCGCGCTTGATCGCTGGACGTGGCAGCGGTGGCGCACCGTGCCGCCACGCCTCCATGCGCCGGCGCAGCCGCACAGCGGCCGGCCGGGCGAGGAACGATCGGCGCCGCCGCGAGCCCAACGATCACGACGCTCGGGCCGCCCGGCACACGCTCGATGTTTGCCGCTCCCGACACACAGTCGAAGAACGCACAAAAGGATTCGCTTGAAATTTCCCTACGAATGGCAGATTGGCTGGCGCTACACACGCGCCGGTAAACGCACGACCGGTAACGGCTTTATATCGTTCATCGCGCTGGTGTCGATGTCGGGCATCGCGCTTGGCGTCGCGGCGCTGATCGTGGTGCTGTCGGTGATGAACGGCTTTCAGAAAGAGGTGCGCGACCGCATGCTGTCGGTGCTCGCGCACGTCGAGATCTTTTCGCCGACCGGTTCGATGCCCGACTGGCAACTGACTGCGAAGGAAGCGCGGCAGAACCAGCAGGTGATCGGCGCGGCGCCCTACGTCGAGGCGCAGGCGCTGCTCACGCGCCAGGATGCGGTGAGCGGCGTCGCATTGCGCGGCATCGAGCCGACGCTCGAGCCGGAAGTGTCCGATATCGGCAAGGAAATGAAGGGCGGCAAGCTGACCGACCTCCTGCCCGGCGACTTCGGCATCGTGCTCGGCGCCGATCTGGCGGCCAATCTCGGCGTGCAGCTGAACGACAAGATCACGCTCGTCGCGCCCGAAGGAACGATCACGCCGGCCGGCATGCTGCCGCGCCTGAAGCAGTTCACGGTGGTCGGCATCTTCGAGTCGGGCCACTACGAATACGACAGCACGCTCGCGCTGATCAACATCAAGGACGCGCAGGCGCTGTTCCGGCTGCCTGCGCCGACCGGCGTGCGGCTGAGGCTCACCGATATGCAGCGCGCGCCGGAAGTCGCGCGTCAGCTCGCGCGCACGCTGTCGGGCGATCTGTACATTCGCGACTGGACCCAGCAGAACAAGACCTGGTTCTCGGCGGTGCAGATCGAGAAGCGCATGATGTTCATCATCCTGACGCTGATCATTGCGGTGGCCGCGTTCAATCTGGTGTCGTCGCTGGTGATGACGGTGACCAACAAACAGGCCGATATCGCGATCCTGCGCACGCTCGGCGCGCAGCCCGGCTCGATCATGAAGATCTTCGTCGTGCAGGGCGTGACGATCGGTTTCATCGGCACTGCGACCGGCGTCGCGCTCGGCTGTCTGATCGCGTGGAGCATTCCGTGGCTGGTGCCGATGATCGAGCATCTGCTCGGCGTGCAGTTCCTGCCGCCGTCGGTGTACTTCATCAGCGAGTTGCCGTCCGAGCTGGTTCCGGCCGACGTCGCTCGCATCGGCATCATCGCGTTCGTGCTGTCCGCGCTCGCGACTCTGTATCCGAGCTGGCGCGGCGCGAAGGTCCGTCCGGCGGAGGCGCTGCGCTATGAATGACCGCCTCGTCCATCCCTCAACCGATTCATCCATGACCGCTCAGGACCCCGCGTCGTATCCGTACGTGCTCGAAGCCACCGGCATTTCCAAATCGTTCGTGCAGGGTGGCCTGAACGTGCAGGTGCTCAACAATGCCGAACTCGCCGTGCGGCGCGGCGAGAAGCTCGCGATCGTCGGCGCGTCGGGCTCCGGCAAGAGCACGCTGCTGCACGTGCTCGGCGGTCTCGACGATCCGAGCGCAGGCGAGGTGTCGGTGCTCGGCAAGCCGTTCACGAAGCTCTCCGAGCGCGAGCGCAACGACCTGCGCAATCGCGCGCTCGGTTTCGTTTATCAGTTTCACCATCTGCTGCCGGAGTTTTCCGCGCTCGATAACGTCGCGATGCCGCTACGAATTCGTCGCGAGACGACCGAAGTCGCGCGCCGTGAGGCGATGGCGGTGCTCGAGCGCGTCGGCATGGGGCATCGCGCGAAGCATCGGCCGGGCGAGCTGTCGGGCGGCGAGCGTCAGCGTGTCGCGATCGCGCGCGCGCTCGTCACGAAGCCCGCCTGCGTGCTCGCCGACGAGCCGACCGGTAACCTCGACGGCGGCACCGCCGACACCGTGTTCAACCTGATGCTCGAACTATCGCGCACGCTCGAGACGAGCTTCGTGATCGTCACGCACGACCCGGAGCTGGCGGGGCGCTGCGATCGCATCATGCGGCTGCGTGACGGCGTGCTGCACGAAGAGCCGCCGGTGCCGGTCTGAGCCCGGCTTGAGCCGGGGTTGAGGCAAACCCCGGCACGGTCGTTGCGGGCGATCCGCGGATGACCGACCGCCGCCGCGAACCGCCGGCCCACCTTCGGTCGGGTCCCATTGCCAGCGAGACAACCCATGTGGATCGATACGCACTGCCATCTCGACGCTTCGGAGTTCGACGCCGACCGTGACGCGGTTGCGGCGTCCGCGCGCGATGCGGGCGTGTCGCGCATCGTGATTCCGGCGATCGGGCGACAGAACTTCGCGGCGGTGCGCGAGCTCGCGCACCGCGTCGACGGCGGCGCGTACGCGCTCGGCATTCATCCGATGTACACGCCAGGCGCCGTCGACGCCGACCTCGACCTGCTGCGCATGGAGATCGAGGCGAGTCTCGACGATCCGCGCTTCGTCGGCATCGGCGAGATCGGGCTCGACTTTTTCGTCGACGGTCTCGACGATGCGCGCCAGCAATTTTTCTACAACGGCCAGTTGGAGCTCGCGCGCGAATTCGATCTGCCGGTCATCTGCCATGTACGCAAATCGCAGGATCAGGTGATCGCGGGACTGCGCCGGCACCAGATCCATCACGGCATCGCGCACGCGTTCAATGGCAGTTTCCAGCAGGCTCAGGCATATATCGATCAGGGCCTGCATCTCGGGTTCGGCGGCAACGTGACGTTCGAGCGCGCGCGGCAGATCCGCCGACTCGCCGAACAGCTGCCGCTCGACGCGCTGGTCGTCGAGACCGACGCGCCCGATATCGCGCCATCGTGGATGTACAAGCAGCGCAATTCGCCAGAGCAGATTCCGGCGATCGGGGCGAGCCTCGCGCAACTGCGCGGTGTCACTTCCGACGCAGCCGCCCTTGGCACAACGGCTAACGCGCTCGCCGCGCTGCCGCGACTCGCGCTTTCCTCTGCATAATCGATTCGGTTGATCGAAAGGGTTCGCGCCGGGCGACGCCCACGCCCGGCGGGCTCGCCGCTGCCTGCTCGCCGGCGCGTGACGACGCCCGACGCCAGTGGCGCGGAGGGCGGATGCGGGCAGTCTGGTGTGGATTTGCGTTGGGTGTGATCTGGCTGCAGCGGCAGGCGGCGTTGCCGGATGCGGGCGGATGGTGGGCGTTGATACTGGCCGGCTGTGCCGCCGCCGGCGTTGCCGGGTGGGGTTTGCGTGGCGCTGGAGCGGGCGCGGCGTACCGGCTCGAAAACGAGCGGCGCTTGTCGCACCAGTTCGCTAGCCGTGTATGGCGCGATGCCCGCATGCGGCGGGTGGCCGGTTGGGGCGCTGTCTGGTGCGCGGCGATCTGCGTCGGCTTCGGCTATGCGGCTCTGCGCGCTCAAACGCGGCTCGCGGTGAGCCTGCCGCATGAGTGGCAAGGGCGCGATATCGAGGTCGTCGGCACTATCAAGGGATTGCCGACGCGCGACGACAAGGGCGCGCGCTTCCTGTTCGACGTTGAGTCGAACGATGCACGGCTCGCCGCCTTCCCGCGCGTGATCCAACTCGCCTGGATCGCGCGCGACGCCCCGGCGCCGCAGCTTGAACCGGGCGAGCGCTGGCGTCTGACCGTGCGCCTGAAGCGCCCGCACGGCAACGCGAATTTTGGCGTGCGCGATGCCGAGGCGAGTCTGCTCGCGCGCAACGTCCGCGCGACTGGTTACGTGAGCGTGCCGGATCATGCGCGGCGCCTCGCCGGTCGCGCGCGCGGGCTCGCCGTGCTGGTCGACCGCTGGCGCGCCGCGTTGCGCGCGCGTATCGACACGGTGCTCGCCGATGCGCCGCATCGCGGCATCGTCGTCGCGCTCGCGATCGGCGCGCAGGACCAGCTGAGCCGCGCCGACTGGCAATTGATGCGCGAAACCGGCACGAGTCATCTGGTGGCGATTTCGGGCTTGCATATCGGCTTGGTCGCGGGGCTGACCGGCTGGCTCGCGGCAGCAATCTGGCGACGCTCGGGCTGGCTCGGCCGCAACTGGCCGCTGCGCTTGCCCGCGCAGCTCGTCGGCGTGACGGCCGGGGCGCTCTTCGCTGCGCTGCATGCCGCGCTCGCGGGCTTCAACGTGCCGGCGCAACGCGCGCTGTGGATGGCCGCGCTCGTCGCGCTGGCGTTCGTCGGCGGCCGGCAGCTGGCGCGTTCAACGGTGCTCGCGTGGGCGCTCGGGCTCGTGTTGCTGATCGATCCGTGGGCGGTCGTGTCGGCGGGATTCTGGCTGTCGTTCGGCGCGGTCGGCGCGATCCTGTTCGCGTTGTCGGGGCGGCCGCGCGTGCGGGGTCCGCAGGCGTCACGTCAGCATGAAGACGGGGAGGGCGGCGCGGCGCAAGCCAGGTGGCTGGCGCTGCGTCCGGTGTTGATCCTGCATCTGCGCGCTCTCGCCGAACGCTTGCGCAGCGCCGCGCACGTGCAATTCGCGGTGACGGTCGCGCTTGCGCCGCTGACCGCCTACTGGTTCGCGCAGATTCCGCTCGTCGGTCCGCTCGCGAACGCGTTCGCGATTCCGTGGGTGAGCGCGCTCGTCACGCCGGCGGTGCTCGCGGGCGTCGCATTGCCCGCGCCGCTCGACGCGTTCGCGTGGCGCGCCGCGCACGCGCTGCTCGATGGCCTCGCGGCCGGCCTGCAACTGGTGTCGGGACCGCGCTGGACGCTGTGGTGGTTGCCGCAGCCGCATGCGTGGGCGCTCGCCGCGGCGGCGCTCGGTGTGCTGTGGTGTCTCGCGCCGCGTGGCTGGCCGCTGCGCTGGGCGGCGCCGCTGACGTGGCTGCCGCTGCTGATGCCTGGCGCAAACGGCGCGCTCGCCGAGCCATCGGGTGCGTTCCGTCTGACTGCGCTCGATGTCGGGCAGGGCACGTCGGTGCTCGTGCAGACCGCGCATCACGCGTTGCTGTTCGATGCCGGCCCCGGCCCGGAATCGACGCATGCTGGCGAGCGAGTGGTGGTGCCGTTCCTGCAGGCGCAAGGTGTGACGATGCTCGATACGCTGATGATCAGCCACGACGATTCGGATCATTCGGGTGGCGCGCCGGCAGTGCTCGACGCGATCGAGGTGCGTCAGCTGGTGGCCGGACTGAGGCCGGACAATCCGCTGTGGCCGAAGGCAAAACAGCATGGCACGCAGACGCTGCCGTGTGTGGCGGGGCAGCGCTGGCAGTGGGACGGTGTCGAATTCGCGGTATTGTGGCCGGACGCCGGGGCGCTCACCGGCAAGGCGAACGAGCATTGCTGCGTGTTGAGGGTCAGCACGTTGCCCGCCACCAACGCAGGTCAGGCGGCGTCGGCCAGTGCGAACGCGCCGCGTTTCGCGGCCCTGCTGACCGCCGACATCGAAGCGCCAACCGAGCGCGCGCTGCTCGCACGCGATCGCGAGATGTTACGCGCGCAAGTATTGGTAGTGCCGCATCATGGCAGCAAAACCTCGTCGACCGAACCGTTCCTCGACTCTATCGATCCGTCCATCGCGTTATTTCAGGTAGGCTACGAGAATCGTTTTCATCATCCGAACGCGGGCGTGTTCGCGCGCTATGTAGCGCGTCATATCGAGCTCGCGCGCAGCGATCGCGATGGCGCCGTCAGGGTCGACGTCGATCCGCGCGCGCGCTGAGGAGGGCGCCGCGCTCACGCTCGAGCGCTATCGCGACACGCAGCGCCGCTACTGGATGGAGCCCTGAGCGCGTCGCCGCTCAATGAGCGCAACGGCGCAGACAACCGGCGCAAGCAGCGGTATAAGCAGCGGCACAGGCGAAGCACCCGCCCGCGCGTAAAAAACACCACGGAGATTGCCGCAGTTGAAAAACATCATCCATTTCTCGCACGCGAACGGCTTTCCGGCCTCGACTTACCGGACCATCTTCGCCGAACTCTCCGACGACTACGAGGTGCGCTCAATCGAGCGGATCGGTCATGATCCGCGCTTTCCGGTCACGCAGGACTGGCCCCATCTGGTCGAGCAACTGCTCGACGATATCGCGCGCAGGTACGAGCAGCCGGTGTGGCTCGTCGGGCATTCGCTCGGCGGTTATCTGTCGGTGATGGCGGCGCTGAAAAAGCCGCAGTGGGTGAGGGGCGTCGTGATGCTCGACTCGCCGGTGATCGCCGGCTGGCGCAGCAGCATGCTGCGCGTGTCGCAATGGACCGGGCTCGACGAGCGGCTGTCGCCCGCCGCCGCGACGCGCAAGCGCCGCACGCAATGGGCGAGCCGCGACGAAGCCTGGCGGCACTTCCATTCGAAACCCGCGTTCGCGCGCTGGGACGAGCGCATGCTGTCCGACTACATCGACTTCGGCATTCCGCAGAGTTCGCCCGACGGCACCCGCTTGCTCGCGTTCGATCGTCGCACCGAATACCAGATCTACCGAACTTTGCCGCATACGCTCGGCGCGCGGCTCGCGCGCGGCGCGGCGGTGCCGGTCGGGTTCATCGCCGGCACGCACTCGAAGGAAATTCGCCAGGTCGGTCTCGACGCGACGCGGCGTGCGACCGGCGGTCACGTCGAGTGGATCGAGGGCAGCCATCTGTATCCGATGGAAAAGCCGATCGAAACCGCGCGCGCGGTGCAACGCATGTTGCGCGAGCTGGAGCGAACCGCCTGACGCACTGCGCGCACGAAGCGGGCCCCAAACTGCTGCGCCGGCTGCCGCCCGACGCGGCATCGGCACGCGGCGGGGCGGTCGTTTTTTGCTGGGTCGGGACCATCCTTTACGGTATAATCCGTTTTTCCCGCGAGCATCCAGCGATGACCAAATATGTTTTCGTCACCGGCGGCGTAGTATCTTCCCTCGGCAAGGGTATTGCCGCCGCTTCCCTCGCCGCGATCCTCGAATCGCGCGGTCTTAAAGTCACCCTCCTCAAACTCGATCCCTACATCAACGTCGACCCCGGCACGATGAGCCCGTTTCAGCACGGCGAAGTGTTCGTGACGGAAGACGGAGCGGAAACCGACCTCGACCTCGGCCACTACGAGCGCTTCATCAGCACGAAGATGCGCAAGGCCAACAACTTCACCACGGGCCAGATTTACGAATCGGTTATCCGCAAGGAACGCCGCGGCGATTATCTCGGCAAGACCGTGCAGGTCATTCCGCACATCACCAACGAAATCCAGGCATTCGTCGAACGCGGCGCAGCTTCTGCGACGTGCGGCGAGCCGGATGTCGCGATCGTCGAAGTGGGTGGCACGGTGGGTGACATCGAATCGCTGCCGTTCCTCGAAGCGGCGCGTCAGATGAGCCTGCGCCTCGGCCGCAACAGCGCGTGCTTCGTGCACCTCACGCTGGTGCCCTGGGTGGCCACGGCCGGCGAGCTCAAAACCAAGCCTACCCAGCACAGCGTGCAGAAGCTGCGCGAGATCGGCATCTCGCCGCACGTGCTGCTGTGCCGCGCCGACCGCCGCATTCCGGACGACGAGCGCGCGAAAATCTCGCTGTTCTCGAACGTGCCCGAAGACGCGGTGATTTCCGTGTGGGACGCGGACAGCATCTACAAGATTCCGCAGATGCTGCACGACCAGGGTCTCGACGCGATCATCTGCGAAGAGCTGAAGCTCACGCCGAAGGCGGCCGATCTCTCCATGTGGTCGGACCTCGTCGACAAGCTGCAGAACCCGAAGCACGAAGTGACGATCGGCATGGTCGGCAAGTACGTCGATCTGACCGAGTCGTACAAGTCGCTGATCGAAGCGCTGCGCCATGCGTCGATGCATACGTCGACGCGTGTGAATATCGAGTACATCGACTCCGAAGAGATAGAAACGCAAGGCGTCGAAAGCCTCAAGCATCTCGACGCGGTGCTCGTGCCGGGCGGCTTCGGCCGTCGCGGCACCGAAGGCAAGATCGCTGCGATCCGCTACGCACGCGAAGCGAAGGTGCCGTATCTCGGCATCTGCCTCGGCATGCAGCTCGCGGTGATCGAATTCGCGCGTGACGTGGTCGGCCTGAAGGACGCGAACAGCACCGAGTTCGATCAGGAAACGAAGAACCGCGTGGTCGCGCTGATCACCGAGTGGTACGACCGCGAAGGCCGCGTCGAGAAGCGCACCGAAGAGTCGGACCTCGGCGGCACGATGCGTCTGGGTTCGCAGCGTTGCCCGATCAAGCCCGGCACGCTCGCCGAAGAGATCTACGGCACGGATGTGAACGAGCGTCATCGTCACCGTTATGAGGTGAATAACCGTTTCGTGCCCCAGCTCGAAGGCGGTGGCCTCATCATTAGCGCCCGTACCCCGAGCGAGGATCTGCCGGAAATGATGGAGCTGCCGCGCAGCATGCACCCGTGGTTCGTCGGCGTGCAATTCCACCCGGAATTCACGTCCACGCCGCGTGACGGTCATCCGCTGTTCAAGTCGTTCGTCGAAGCGGCGCTCGCGCATCAGCAGTCGAGGGTCGAGGAGAAAGCATGAAACTGGGCGATTTCGAAATCGGGCTCGACAAGCCGTTTTTCCTGATCGCCGGTACCTGTGTCGTCGAATCCGAACAGATGACGATCGACACGGCCGGCCGCCTGAAGGAAATCTGCGCGAAGCTGAACATTCCGTTCATCTACAAATCGTCGTACGACAAGGCCAATCGCAGCAGCGGCAAGTCGTTTCGCGGTCTGGGCATGGACGAAGGTCTGCGCATCCTGTCGGAAGTGAAGCGCCAGCTCGGTCTGCCGGTGCTGACCGACGTGCACGCCGAGCACGAGATCGAGCAGGTCGCGTCGGTCGTCGACGTGCTGCAAACGCCCGCGTTCCTGTGCCGTCAGACCGACTTCATCCACGCGTGCGCGCGCTCGGGCAAGCCGGTCAACATCAAGAAGGGGCAGTTTCTCGCGCCGCACGACATGAAGAACGTGATCGACAAGGCGCGCGACGCCGCGCGCGAAGCGGGTCTGTCGGATGACCGCTTCATGGCGTGCGAGCGCGGCGTGTCGTTCGGCTATAACAACCTCGTGTCGGACATGCGTTCGCTCGCCATCATGCGCGAAACCAACGCGCCGGTCGTGTTCGACGCGACGCACTCGGTGCAGTTGCCGGGCGGTCAGGGCACGAGCTCGGGCGGCCAGCGCGAATTCGTGCCGGTGCTCGCGCGTGCCGCGGTGGCGGTCGGCGTCGCGGGCCTGTTCATGGAAACGCACCCGAATCCGGCGCAAGCGAAGTCGGACGGGCCCAATGCGGTGCCGCTCAATCGCATGGCCGACCTGCTCGAGACGCTCGTCACACTCGACCAGGCCGTCAAGCGCGGCCCGTTCCTCGAAAGCGACTTCAACTGATTCAGGTGTGCGCCGCGTGTCACGATTGCTCTCGATAATGACTCGCGGCGTTTTCGCATAATGGTCGTCGAACGTATCGGCGCGCGAGTTGTCTGTCGGGGAGGCCGGCAGTTGCCTTGCATGGGACCGGAGTAGGCGCTAAAGCACCAACTCCGGATCGGCAGCGCGATACAGTGTCAGAGTAAAGAATTCAACGTCATCCTTTGAGGAAACCATGAGTGCTATCGTAGACATCATCGGTCGAGAGATTCTCGATTCGCGAGGCAACCCCACCGTCGAATGCGACGTGCTGCTCGAGTCGGGCACGATGGGCCGCGCAGCCGTGCCGTCGGGCGCGTCGACCGGCTCGCGCGAAGCGATCGAACTGCGCGACGGCGAAGCCGGCCGCTACGGCGGCAAGGGCGTGCTGAAGGCCGTCGAGCACATCAACACTGAAATCTCCGAAGCGATCATGGGTCTCGACGCTTCCGAGCAGGCGTTCCTCGACAAGACTCTGCTCGAGCTCGACGGCACCGACAACAAGTCGCGCCTCGGCGCGAACGCGATGCTGGCCGTGTCGATGGCCGTCGCGAAAGCCGCCGCTGAAGAAGCCGGCCTGCCGCTGTATCGCTACTTCGGCGGTTCGGGCGCGATGCAACTGCCGGTGCCGATGATGAACATCGTCAACGGCGGCGCGCACGCGAACAACAGCCTGGACATCCAGGAATTCATGATCGTTCCGGTCAGCCAACCGAGCTTCCGCGAGGCGCTGCGCTGCGGCGCCGAAGTGTTCCACGCGCTGAAGAAGATCCTGTCGGATCGCGGCATGAGCACGGCAGTCGGCGACGAAGGCGGCTTCGCGCCGAACTTCGGCAGCAACGAGGAATGCCTGTCCACCATTTTGCAAGCCATCGAGAAAGCAGGCTATCGCGCCGGTGAAGACGTGCTGCTCGCACTCGACTGCGCGGCCAGCGAGTTCTACCATGACGGCAAGTACCAGCTCGCGGGCGAAGGCCTGCAGCTGTCGTCGACGGAATTCGCGGATTACCTCGCGAACCTCGCCGACAAGTTCCCGATCGTGTCGATCGAAGACGGCATGCACGAAGGCGACTGGGAAGGCTGGAAGATCCTGACCGACAAGCTCGGCGACAAGGTCCAGCTGGTCGGCGACGACCTGTTCGTCACGAACACGCGCATCCTGAAGGAAGGCATCGAGAAGGGCATCGCTAACTCGATCCTGATCAAGATCAACCAGATCGGCACGCTGACGGAAACCTTCGCAGCGATCGAAATGGCCAAGCGCGCCGGCTACACGGCCGTGATTTCGCACCGCTCGGGCGAAACCGAAGACTCGACGATCGCGGACATCGCCGTCGGTCTGAACGCCGGCCAGATCAAGACCGGCTCGCTGTCGCGTTCGGATCGCATCTCGAAGTACAACCAGCTGCTGCGTATCGAGGAAGATCTCGGCGATATCGCGAG
This sequence comes from Paraburkholderia sp. EG304, assembly GCF_046543485.1. Taxonomy (NCBI): domain Bacteria; kingdom Pseudomonadati; phylum Pseudomonadota; class Betaproteobacteria; order Burkholderiales; family Burkholderiaceae; genus Paraburkholderia; species Paraburkholderia sp. EG304. Next base: position 216,639 of record NZ_JBKGUA010000001.1, read on the forward strand.
CTACCCGGGCAAGTCGGCGTTCTACAATCTGCGCTAAGCGTTTTCGCCAGATTGTTCCCGCCGATCGATGAGCCGGTTATCCTTCGTTTCTGATTGACCTCGCCGCCCTGCGTATAGCGCAGGGCGGCGCGTATTTATTGTGCTTACTTCATGCGGCTTGTCACTGCTGTCCTGATCGTTCTGCTGGCGTTAATCCAGTACCCGCTCTGGTGGGGGCACGGCGGCTGGCTGCGCGTGCATGAGTTGCAGGGCCAACTCGCGCAGCAATTGCAGAAGAATGCCGACGCGAAGCTGCGCAACGAGCGCATCCAGGGCGAAGTGCAGGATCTGCAGAACGGCACCGCCGCGGTCGAAGAGCGCGCGCGCTACGAAATGGGCATGGTCAAGGATGGCGAAGTGTTCGTGCAGTTCGTGTCGCCGAACCAGCCGCTGCCGTTGGCGAACACGCCGTCGGTGGATACGTCGACCCGCGGCGAGGTGTCGGCCGCGCCGCTACACGTGGTGCCGAATCCGGAGTCGCGTGCGAAGCCGGATCGCAAGCATGGCGGGAAGGCGGCGGCTGCAAAGGAGAAGAAGCCGGCGCACTGAGGTTCGATATCTCGAATCCACCTTGCACGAAGGGCGCAAAAAAAGCGCGGTTCATCATGAACCGCGCTTTTTGTTTATTGGGCTGCAGGATTCGCTGCTACCAGCCCCAATACGGCCCGAACCCGACCCCGACCCCAGTCCCCCAGCCACGTCCCCAGCCGCCGCTCGAGAAGCCCAAGGAAAACCTTACGGGCGGCGAGCGCGAGTAATAGCGGGACCAAGCTTGCGCGGCGGCGTCCGTGGCGATCGCTTGATTCTGTTCGAACATGACCTGTTGCTCGATCGCGTCGTAGCGCGCGCGTTCCTCCGGTGTCAGCGTCTGTGTATGGCTGATGGCCTCCGCCTGGTCGGGCGGCAGTCGGCTCAGAATCGGCGCAGGGCCCGGCGGATCGATCGAGCAGGCGGTCAGCGCCGCGCAGCCCGTGAGGACGGCCAGGATCAACGAAAGCGTGTGCTTCATGGTCGAATCTCCATCGGTCCGAGGTCCGAGGCTCGAGCAGGCGTCTTCCAACACGCGGTGACGCATCCTTCCAATGCATCAACGCGGCGCTCAAATGCAACGCGCCGCCCGAGCCGTGACGAGGCATGGAGCGGCGCGGTCAGGACTTCCGTCGTAATGCGCGATCACTTCGTGGGCACGCACTCCGCTTCACCGAAAGCGCGGGTTTAGTGCCACTGCGCGGCCGCCGGCGTCACGCCTTGTGAGAGTCCGCCGGCGACGAAAAGTTGCGCGACGTCGACTGGGTCGAACTCGTAGCGCTGATTGCAAAACTCGCAGTGAATCTCGACGTGGCCGCGTTCTTCGATCACGCCGTCGACTTCATCGCGGCCGAGCATCTTCAGCATCGCGGCGACTTTTTCGCGCGAGCACGTGCATTCGAAGCGCGCGGTGACCGGCTCGAAATGCTGGACGTTTTCCTGCCAGAACAGGCGCCGGAACACCGTCTCCGGTTCTTCCTTCAGCAGTTCGTCCTGTGACAGTGTGCCGCCGAGCGTGCACACGCGCTCCCACGTATCCGCGTCGAGCTCGCCCGGATGCGGGACGATGCCGCCATCGCCCGGCAGCTTCTGAAGCAGCATGCCGACCGCGCGCTCGGTGTTTGCCGCGAGCCACATGCGCGTGTCGAGCTGTTCGGAGTGGTGCATGTAGTGCTCGAGCACTTCGGCGATCGACTTCAGCGGTCCATTCGCGCCCGAAAGCGGCACGATACTCTGGTACGGCTGCTGGCCGGGCTGCTTGTCGGTCGGGTCGAGCGTGATCACGCAGCGGCCGTGGCCGCTCGCGTTCACCAGGTCGATCAGCGAGGTCGAGTCGTCGATCGTATGGGCGGCTTCGCCGGACAGCTTCGCGGTGGCGCGCATCGTCAGGTTCGAGCTGCACTGCACGACCAGCATCTTGATCGGGCCGTCGCCGAAAATCTGCATGACGAGGGTGCCGTCGAACTTCAGGTTCGCCGACAGCAGCGCGCACGCGGCCATCATTTCGCCGAGAATCGTTCGCACGGGCGCCGGATAATCGCGGCGTGTCAGCACGTCCTGCCAGGTATTGCGCAGGGAAACGATCTCGCCGCGCACCGGCGCCGCGCTGAACATGAATTTTTGCAACTGGTCGCTCACAACTTTTCCTCGCTGGAATGACGCGGCGTGATGCCGCGCCTTTGCGCGCCGCGCGCCGGCCGTCTAGCAGATGCGTACGAGCTGCGCCTTGAAATACTCGCGCCGGCCGGCATAGCTTGCCGCGGCGCGCTGCAGGTTGGCGATATCCGCTTCCGTCAGTTCGCGCACCGCCTTCGCGGGCGCGCCGAGGATCAGCGTATTGTCGGGAAACACCTTGCCCTCGGTGACGATGGCACCCGCTCCGACCAGACAGTTGCGGCCGATCACCGCGCCATTCAAGACCACCGCCTGAATTCCGATCAACGCGCCTTCCTTGATCGTGCAGCCGTGCAGCATCGCCTGATGGCCGATCGTCACGTTCGACTCGACCGTCAGCGGATAGCCGGGGTCGGTGTGCAGCACCGCGTTTTCCTGCACGTTGCTGCCGGCGCCGATCGTGATCGGCTCGTTGTCGCCGCGCAGCGTCGCACCAAACCACACGCTCGCGTTCTCCTCGAGCGTCACGTTGCCGATGATGTTCGCCGAATCCGCGACGAACACGCTTTCATGAATGATCGGGGCGGCTTCGCCCAGCTTGTAAATCGTCACAATGTCTCCTTGTCGGTCGGAGCCGGGCCTTGGAGCGGCTCCGATCCCGTGCACGATGGGTGTCTGATCGATCGCCTCGCATGGGCGGGGCGGCGTGCGCCCGGCGCGGTGCGAGGAGTTTGGCGGTTCTGCGTCGCCAACTGACGGGCGTGCCCTAAAGCGCGCCGGGTGGTCGAATCGAGTATTGTAAACGGTTGTGTGCTTGAGCCGCTCGCGTGCGGGCCGGGCGCCGTCTCTCCGTGGGCTTCAACGCTTTCATCGCCTATCCATTTGTCATGACGTCCGTCCCTTCGCCCGTTTCCGTCGCTTCTCCCGCATCGATTTCTCACGACGAGCCGCTGTGCGCGCGCCGCGCCGCGCTCGCTGCGTTGTGCGAGCGGGAACCGGCCGCAAAGGCCGCGGCGGCCCGCGAACTGCACGCTGCGGTACTCGATGGCCGCGCGCTCTATGACGCCGGCCTCGATCTCGCCGAGCCCGCCGGCCTGCCGGGCCGCCCCGAACGGCCGGAACTGGTCGAGCCGCGCCAGCTCGGCCGACGCAGCATGCAGTCGCCGCAGGGGCGCGCGGTGCTGCTCCACGCGCTCGCGCACATCGAGTTCAACGCGATCAATCTCGCGCTCGACGCCGTCTGGCGCTTCTCCGGCATGCCCGGTGAGTTCTATATCGACTGGCTCAAGGTCGCCGCCGAAGAGGCATACCACTACTCGCTGCTCGCCGCGCGTCTCGCCGAATACGGCCACGCATACGGCGATTTCCCGGCGCACGCCGGCCTGTGGGACATGTGCGAGCGCACTCGGGGCGACGTGCTCGCGCGCATGGCGCTCGTGCCGCGGACGCTCGAAGCGCGTGGCCTCGACGCGTCGCCGCCGATCCGCGCGCGTCTGCAGCAGGCCGGCGATCACGCGTCGGCGGCGATTCTCGACGTGATCCTGCGCGATGAAATCGGCCACGTGCTGATCGGCAACCGCTGGTTCCGGCACCTGTGCTGCGCGGACGGCCTCGATCCGCACCAAACGTATCTGCGTCTGGCCGACCGGTATCACGCGCCGAAACTGCGTGGCCCGTTCAATTTCGAAGCACGCCGCGACGCTGGTTTCGACGACGCCGAGCTCGCCGCGCTCGCACGCCAGGATGCGCGGCAAGGCCCACAGGCTACGGACGACCGGGCGTCACCCTAATAATCCGTTACCACCTGTTGCGGCGCCCGCCCTATAATCGAACGACCATTCTTTTTTTCGAGTGCGCCGCCGATGAATACATCCCGCTCTGAGTTCGTTACCGCGCATGGCGTCCGGCTGCACGTGCGGCGCTGGGGCCGTCCCGACGCGCCGATACTGTTCATGCTGCACGGCTGGATGGACGTCGGCGCGTCGTTCCAGTTCGTCGTCGATGCGCTCGGCGGCGACTGGCAGGTGATCGCGTCGGACCAGCGCGGCTTCGGTCTGTCCGACTGGCCGGTGGCCGAGCGTGGCGGCGGCAGCTACTGGGTGCAGGACTATCTCGGCGATCTCGACGCGTTGATCGACCACTACGCGCCCGACGGCGAGGTGAACCTCGTCGGTCACAGTCTGGGTGCGAACGTCGTGTGCCTGTACGCGGGCGTGCGGCCGCAGCGGGTGCGGCGCGTGGTCGATCTGGAAGGCTTCGGGCTCGCGCATTCGCATCCGGCGCAGGCACCGAAGCGCCTGCTGAACTGGCTCGACGAATTGCGCGATCCACCGCAGCTGAAGCGCTACGCGTCGCTCGACGAGGTCGCCGCGCGTCTGATCAAAACCAATCCGCGCCTCGATCCGCGGCGCGCGCAGTTTCTCGCGCAACACTGGTCGAAGCCGGATGGCGAGGGGCGCTTCATGCTGCTCGCCGACCCGGCGCACAAGGTCCGCGGCCCGACCTTGTATCGTCTCGACGAGGTGATGGCGGTATGGCGCAAGGTCAGCGCGAAGGTGCTGCACGTCGAGGCCGCCGGCTCGCCGACGCTCGCGCGAATCGCCGGCGCCGTGCCGCTCGACGAATTCAAGGCGCGTTTCCACGCGTTTGCCGATTGGCGCGAGAAGATCATCGATGGTGCGGGGCACATGGTGCATCACGACCAGCCGGAGCAGGTCGCCGCGTTGATCGAGGGTTTCTGTGCCTGACGTCGTGCCTGAGGCTACGCTTGAAAGGGCGCTCGCGGGTCGCCCGGACGTTGGTCTCGGCACCGCCCGGTCCTGACCTTGCGGCACACGGACAAGCGCAGCCGGCGTCGCTAGATACCCCTGCGGACCCTTACTGCATTGCAGTAAAATGACCGCAGAACCCTTCCAGGACCACGATGAACGCCGATCTTCACTGCCATTCCACCGTTTCCGACGGCCAGTTCGCGCCGACCGACGTCGCGCGCCGCGCGCACGCGAACGGCGTGACGCTGTGGGCGCTCACCGATCACGACGAAGTGGGCGGCCAGCAAGAGGCGCGCACCGCGGCCGAGGCGCTCGGCATGAACTACCTGAGCGGCGTCGAGATTTCGGTTACGTGGGCGGGGCGCACCGTGCACATCGTCGGACTCGGCATCGATCCGACCAACCAGGTCCTGATCGACGGTCTGGCCCGCACCCGCGACGGCCGCGCCGCGCGCGCCGAGGCAATCGGCGAGCAACTGGCCACGCTCGGCATTCCAGACGCGTACGAAGGCGCGCTGCATTACGTGTCGAATCCCGACATGATGTCGCGCACGCATTTCGCGCGCTTCATGGTCGAGCACGGCCACTGCACAAACACCCAGGAAGTGTTCGACCGCTATCTCGGCGACGGCAAGCCGGGCTACGTTGCGCACCGCTGGGCCAAGCTCGCCGACGCGCTCAGCTGGATCGAGGCCGCCGGCGGCGTCGCGATCGTCGCGCATCCGGGTCGCTATGCCTATTCGCAACTCGAATTCGACGCATTCTTTGGTGAATTCATCGACCTCGGCGGCAACGCGATCGAGGTCGTGACCGGCAGCCACACGCCCGACCAATACCGCGAATATGCAGACGTCGCGCGTCGCTATGGTTTCGAGGCCTCGCGCGGTTCCGACTTCCATGCGCCAGGCGAAGGCCGCATCGAACTCGGCACACTGCCGCCGCTACCCGCCGATCTGAAGCCCGTCTGGGAACGCTGGCTGTGACCGCGCGCTGTGCCGGAACGGCACGTCTCGCGCGCGGGCCGGCTGGATGCGGCACGCGCTCTGCTCGCCGCAGCCCATCCGCCGCAGTTCGTCTGCCGCCATCGTGAGTCTCCATGTCGCAATACTTTCGGCTTCATCCCGACAATCCGCAGCCGCGCCTCGTCAAGCAGGCCGCGCAGATCATCAACGACGGCGGCCTGGTCGCCTTGCCGACCGATTCGACCTACGCGCTCGCCTGCCGTCTCGACGACAAGGATGCGGTCGAACGCCTGAGGCGTATTCGTGGACTGGACGAAAAGCAGCTGCTGTCGCTGCTCGTGCGCGATCTGTCGGAGCTCGCCAATTTTGCGATGGTGGACAACTGGCAGTATCGGCTGCTGAAATCGGTGACGCCGGGTCCGTACGTGTTCGTGCTGCAGGCCACCAAGGAAGTGCCGCGACGCGTGTCGCACCCGTCGCGCAAGACGATCGGTCTGCGCGTGCCGGATCACGCGATTACGCTCGCGATTCTCGAGGAGCTCGGCCAGCCACTGCTCGGCACGACGCTGATCATGCCCGGCGAAACGGAGCCGCTGAACGACCCCGAGGAAATTCGCGCGCGGCTCGAAAAGCAGCTCGATCTGGTGATCGACGGCGGCGCGTGCGTGTGCGAGCCGTCCACCGTGATCGATCTGACCGGCTCCGAGCCGGTCCTGGTGCGGGCAGGGCGCGGCCCGCTCGAGCCGTTCGGCCTCGAGGAAACGGCGTGAGCGGCCCGAGCGGCCCGAGTGAAAGCGGACAGACACGCGCGAGCGCATTGTTACAATAGCGAGTTATGGATTCTTCCCTGATACAGACAATTGCGGTGTACGCGCTGCCGGTGATCTTCGCGATCACGCTGCACGAGGCCGCGCACGGCTACGTCGCGCGCTGGCTCGGCGACAACACCGCGTACGTGCTCGGCCGCGTGTCGCTCAACCCGATGCGGCATATCGATCCGCTCGGCACGATCGCGATTCCGTTGCTGCTGTACTTCGCGACGAGCGGCGCGTTCATGTTCGGTTATGCGAAGCCGGTGCCGGTCGCGTTCGGCAATCTGCGCAATCCGCGCTGGGGCAGCCTGTGGGTGGCGGCGGCCGGGCCGGTATGCAACTTTGTCCAGGCTCTGCTCTGGGGCGTATTCGGCATCGTGCTGGCGGTGCTCAATGTCAACGAACCGTTTTTTACACGTATGGCGGGCGCGGGCGTCGGCGTCAATCTCGTGCTCGGCGTGCTGAACCTGTTTCCGCTGCCGCCGCTCGATGGCGGTCGTGTGGTGATGGCCCTGTTGCCGCCGAAGCAATCGATCGCGTTGTCGCGGCTCGAGCCGTACGGCTTTTTCATCGTGATGGCGCTCGTGATGACGGGCACGCTCACGCGTTTCTGGTTGAGGCCACTCGTTACGCTCGGCTATAGCGCGATCACCGCAATTCTGACTCCTCTTGTCTCGCTTTTCTAAATAACCATGTTCCCAGACCGTATCTTCTCCGGCATGCGGCCCACCGGGTCGCTGCACCTCGGCCACTATCACGGCGTGTTGAAAAACTGGGTACGGCTGCAGTCCGAGTACCCGTGCTTTTTCTGCGTGGTCGACTGGCACGCGCTGACGACGCACTACGAAACGCCCGAAGTGATCGAAAAGAACGTGTGGGACGTGCTGATCGACTGGCTCGCTTCCGGCATCGATCCGGCGCAGGCGACGCTGTTCATCCAGAGTCGGGTGCCCGAGCATGCCGAGCTCGCGCTGCTGCTCGGCATGAGCACGCCGCTCGGCTGGCTCGAGCGCGTGCCGACCTACAAGGAGCAGATGGAAAAGCTGAAGGACAAGGATTTGTCCACTTACGGCTTCCTCGGCTATCCGGTGCTGATGGCGGCGGACATTCTGCTGTATCGCGGCTCGCTCGTACCGGTCGGTGAAGACCAGGTGCCGCACGTCGAGATGACGCGCGAAATCGCTCGTCGTTTCAACTACCTGTACGGCCGCGAGCCGGGCTTCGAGGAAAAAGCGAACGAAGCCGCGAAGAAGCTCGGGGGCAAGCGCTCGAAGCTTTACCACGAGTTGCGCAACGCGTATCAGCAGGAAGGCGACGACGAAGCGCTCGAACGCGCGCGGGCGATGCTGCAGGAATCGCAAAGCCTGTCGATGAGCGATCGCGAGCGCCTGTTCGGCTATCTCGAAGGTTCGCGCAAAATCATCCTCGTCGAGCCGCAGGCGATGCTGACCGAGGCGTCGCGCATGCCGGGCCTCGACGGCCAGAAGATGTCGAAGTCGTACGGCAACACCATCGGTCTGCGCGAAGACGCGGAAACGATCACTAAGAAGGTTCGCACGATGCCGACCGACCCCGCGCGCGTGCGCCGCACCGATCCGGGCGATCCGGACAAGTGCCCGGTGTGGCAGCTGCATCAGGTCTATACCGACGAAGCGACCCACGAGTGGGTGCAGAAGGGCTGCCGCTCGGCGGGCATCGGTTGCCTCGATTGCAAGCAGCCGGTCGTCGAAGGGATTCTACGCGAGCAGCAGCCGATGCTCGAGCGCGCGCAGAAGTACATGGACGACCCGTCGCTGTTGCGCGCGATCGTCGCTGACGGCTGCGACAAGGCGCGCCGCTTCGCGACCGAAACGATGCGCGACGTTCGCGAGGCGATGGGGCTGTCGTACAACTGATGCGCACTCGAGGCGCCGCGCCGCAGCGATGAGCACGCCCGTTTCCGCTGGCTTGCATGGCCTCGGTGAACCGTCGCGCTGGGTGCGTCACTGGGCGCACCTGATCGCGGCGGGCGGGGCGGTGCTCGACGTGGCATCGGGGGCTGGGCGGCACGCGCGCTTTTTCGCGTCGCTCGGCCATCCGGTCACCGCAATCGATCGCGATGCCGTCGCCCTCGACCTGCTGCGTGACGCGCCGCTCGTCACGCCTGTCGTGGCCGATCTCGAAGGCGCGCCGTGGCCATTGCCGGGCGATGCGGCGTTCGCCGCCGTCGTGATCACCAATTACCTGCACCGGCCGCTTTTTCCGCAGTTGCTGCGCGCGATCTCGCCCGGCGGCGTACTGGTTTACGAGACCTTTGCGCAAGGAAACGAAAGCGTCGGCAAACCTTCCAATCCGGCGTTTTTACTCGCGCCCGGCGAGCTGCTCGAGATCGTGCGGGGCCAACTGCGGGTGATCGCGTTTCAGGACGGATTTCTCGCCGAGCCGCGTCCGGCCTACGTTCAGCGCATCTGCGCGGTTCGGGAAGCGGCACGTGCGAATGATCCCGCACGGGCAACAGTTCCACCTTGTTACGAGTTGGCTGGCTAATCCGCTACAATCGCGGTTTACCTGATCATATTCATGGCGTTTCATGACTAACGGCAACCACAGCGGTCACCAGGACGGCGTTCAGATCCGCGGCAGCATTCCTGCCATCATCACTCCGATGCTCGAAGACGGCAGCCTCGATCTGCCGGCGTTTCGCAAACTGATCGACTGGCACATCGAGGAAGGCACGAATGCGCTAGTCGTGGTCGGCACGAGCGGCGAGTCGGCCACGCTGTCGGTCGAAGAACACGTGCTGATGGTCAAGACCGCGGTCGACCACACCGCTGGACGCATTCCTGTCATCGCGGGCGCGGGCGCCAACTCCACCGCTGAGGCGATCGAACTCACGCAGCACGCGAAAGACGTCGGCGCGGATGCCACGCTGCAGGTCGTGCCGTACTACAACAAGCCGACCCAGGAAGGCATCTACCGCCATTTCGCGAAGATCGCCGAAAGCGTCGATCTGCCGGTGATCCTGTACAACGTGCCGGGCCGCACCGTCGCCGACATGAGCAACGAGACCATCCTGCGCTGCGCGCAGGTGCCGGGGATCATCGGCGTGAAGGAGGCCACGGGCAACATCGACCGCGCCGCGCATCTGATCAAGTCGGCGCCGGCAAACTTCAGCATCTATAGCGGCGACGATCCCACTGCGATCGCGCTGATGCTGCTCGGCGGTCACGGCAATATTTCGGTGACCGCGAACGTCGCGCCGCGCGCCATGAGCGAGCTGTGCAAGGCCGCGCTCGCCGCGGACGCGAAGACCGCGCGCGAGATTCATCTGAAACTCCTGTCGCTGCACAAGTACCTGTTTGCCGAAGCGAATCCGATTCCGGCGAAGTGGGCGCTGCAGCAACTGGGGCGTGTGCAGGGCGGCATCCGCCTGCCGCTCACGCCGCTCGACGCGCAATACCACGAAGTGGTGCGCGGCGCGCTGCGCGAAGCGGGCCTGCTCGGCTGAACGGCCCGCCCGTCCAGCCGCCCACGCCAGACCGCCACCGGCATTTCATTAACCGACGTCGCTTCAGCCCACGTTCCCGGCAGATCGAACGAGGCATCGCGTTCCAGCATCACGAAGGCCCTCATGAAACGTTCCGCACTTTCCCTCCACGCAACCCGCATGGCGGCGCTGGCGCTTGCCCTGTCGACGCTCGCCGGCTGTGACACGCTGAACGACTGGTTCGCTTCCGACCGCGTCAACTACAAGGCGACCTCGAGCGCGCCGCCGCTCGCCGTGCCGAGCGACCTGAGCACGTCGCCGAACGACCAGCGTTATGTGGCGCCGCCCGCGAATCTGGCGCTCGGTGGCTCGCCGACGCGCGCCGTCACGGCCGCTGGCAACGCGACCGAAGGTCAGCCGAACGCGCAGGATCCACTCGGCATGCATATCGAGCGCGACGGCGACCGTCGCTGGCTGGTGGTAGACGGCCGTTCACCGGAACAGCTGTGGCCGCAGCTGCAGGAGTTCTGGCAGGAGAACGGCTTCGTGCTGAAGACCGACGCGCCGGCCACCGGCATCATGACAACCGACTGGGCCGAAAATCGCGCGAACATTCCGGACGACTGGTTCCGCCGCACGATCGGCAAGGTGATCGACTTCGCCTATTCGTCGGGCACCCGCGACAGTTTCCGCACGCTGGTATCGCGCGGTTCGGACAGCGCGACGGATATCTCGATCACGCATAGCGCGATGGAAGAGGTGATGACCGGGCAGGACAAGACGTCTTCGCGCTGGGAAGAGCGTCCGCGTGACCCGGCGCTCGAGGCGCTGTTCCTCGCCAAGCTGATGCAGAAGTTCGGCCTGACCGAAGCGCAGTCGAAGCAGCTGCTGACCGACGCGCGCCCGGCCAGCGCGCCGACCACCATCGAGCAGAACGCAGGCGCGTCGACGCTCGATCTGCAGGAGTCGTTCGACCGCGCCTGGCTGCGTGTGGGCCTCGCGCTCGATCGCACCAACTTCACGGTCGACAACCGCGATCGCGAGAAGGGCATCTACTACGTCCGCTATGCGGATTCGATGCAGGAACTGAAGAAGGAAGGCCTGTTCGGCAAACTCTTCTACAGCGGCAATTCGACGCGCAAGCCGGGCCAGGAATTCCTCGTCAACGTGCGCGCGAAGGGCGACGCGGTGACGCAGGTTGCGGTCGTCGACGCGAACGGACAGATCGATACGTCGTCGGACGCGCAGCGCATCGTGTCGCTGCTGCACGCGCAACTGAACTAGGTGGGTTGTGCGCTTCGCAAGTCTCGGCAGCGGCAGTGAAGGCAACGCGCTGCTGGTGGAAGCGCACAGCGGCGCGAGCACGACGCGCGTGCTGCTCGACTGCGGGTTTTCCGCGCGCGAAGTCGAGCGGCGTCTCGCGCGGCTCGGCGCGAGCGCCGAGCATCTCGACGCGATTCTGATTACGCATGAACATAGCGATCACATCGGCAGCGCATTGACGCTGGCGCGCAAGTGGTCGATTCCGCTGTACATGAGCTGGGGCACCGCGCGCGCGGCGGGCGCCGACGAAGCCGATGTCGACCTGCAGGTGCTGTGGGGCGACGAGGCGGTGGCAATCGGCGACCTCAGCGTTCTCCCTTATACCGTTCCGCACGACGCCCGCGAACCGCTGCAATACGTGTTCTCGAACGGCGCAAGCCGGCTCGGCGTGCTCACCGACGTGGGCACGTCCACCCCGCATATCAGCGCGGTGCTGAGTGGTTGTGACGCACTCGTGCTCGAATGCAATCACGACGTGCAGATGCTCGCGGGCAGTCGTTATCCGCCGTCGCTTAAGGCGCGTATCGGCGGCAATCACGGGCATCTGAACAATGATGCGGCGGCTGAAATCCTCGCGTCGCTCGACCGCTCGCGATTGCGGCATCTGGTCGCCGCGCATCTGAGCCAACAGAACAATCTGCCGGAACTCGCGCAGGCGGCGCTCGCGGGTGTGCTTGGCGCGGCTCCCACCGAGGTGGTGGTTGCGTCGCAGAGTGAAGGTTTCGCGTGGTTGACTCTGTGACTGCGGTGCGGAGTTGGCTTCCGGTCGTGCCGCGCAGTATGCGTCACGTAGTCAGGTAATGAAAAAAGCCCATAACGAGCAATCGTTATGGGCTTTTGCCTTGAGCGTCGAGGCGGCGTAGGGCACGCCGCGCGACCGGCCAAGCTTAATTGCGGTTGCCGCCGAAAATGCCGAGCAGCGCAAGCAGGTTGACGAACACGTTATACAGATCCAGGTAGATCGCTAGCGTCGCGGTGATGTAGTTCGTCTCACCGCCGTTCACGACGCGCTGCACGTCGAACATGATGTAGGCGGAAAAGATCACGATTGCCATGACCGAGACCGTCAGCATCAGTGCCGGCAGTTGCAGGAACACGTTCGCGACCGAAGCCAGCAGGATCACGATCACGCCCATGAAGAGCCACTTGCCGAGGCCCGAGAAGTCGCGTTTGCTGACCGTGGCAATGGTCGCCATGGCCGCGAAGATCACACCAGTGCCACCAAACGCGAGCATGATCAGCGACGGGCCGTTCGAGAAGCCGAGCACGAAAGCGAGGATGCGCGACAGCATCAGCCCCATGAAGAACGTGAAGCCAAGCAGTACGAATACGCCGACGGCACTATCTTTGGTGCGCTGGATCGCGAACATGAAGCCGAACGCGATCGCGAAGAACGCCAGCATGCTCATGGCGGGGCTGGTGGCGGCGAACAGCGAGAATCCGGTGGCAAGGCCGACCCACGCGCCGAGTACGGTCGGAATCATGGACAGCGCGAGCAGCCAGTAGGTATTCCGTAGAACGCGGTTGCGTGTTTCGACCGTGCTGACCGCGCCGTTGCGGCCAAACATATACGGATGTTCGTTCATGGTCTCTCCTTACCTCGGAAGCGTGTTTCGTGATGGTGATACGGAATTTGCGAAGCGCCGGCGGGCGCAACGTTCATCCGTAAGATTAGCGCGGCGGCACGGAGTTTCAATACCCTCCAGTCGCCTCCATGGCCTACGCTACCAGTATTTTGCACCCCTTGCCTTAATCCTTTCAATGCTGTAAGGGTTCAATCGCAATGATACACGAGAACATGCTACAATAGCGGATTCATTTAAATCTGCAACCTCTTAATTTTTTGGAGTTTTTATGGCGATCGAGCGCACCCTGTCGATTATCAAGCCGGACGCAGTGGCCAAGAACGTGATCGGCCAGATCTACACCCGTTTCGAAAACGCTGGTCTGAAGATCGTGGCATCGCGCATGGTTCATCTGTCGCGTGCTGACGCCGAGAAGTTCTACGCTGTGCACGCAGCACGTCCGTTCTTCAAGGACCTCGTCGAATTCATGATCTCGGGTCCGGTGGTTGTGCAGGCGCTGGAAGGCGAAAACGCGATCTTGAAGCACCGTGACCTGATGGGTGCGACGGACCCGAAGAAGGCGGAAAAGGGCACGATCCGTGCTGACTTCGCCGACAGCATCGACGCCAACGCCGTGCACGGTTCGGACGGTCCGGAAACGGCTGCGGTTGAAATCGCATTCTTCTTCCCCCAAGTCAACGTCTACTCGCGTTGAGCGCCTCGCGCTGAGGTCGGGCAGTGACCTCAGCCGCGTATCGCGAGCCGTCTCTCGCGTGGCGCGTTTCGTGCGGTCGAATCGTTTTATCGCATGAATCGCGCGCGGTGCACGGCAAAAGTAGTAAGGTAAAAGCAGCAGGAATGGGCGCGAGCGGCATGGCGTTCATGCAGCTTGTTGCATGAACGTAGTCTCGCACTGAAATGGCAGGATTCGATATGACGAGCAGTCCCTCCGTCAACCTTCTCGACCTCGACGCCCAAGGGCTCGTCGCCTATTGCGATAGCCTGGGCGAGAAACCGTTTCGCGCCAAGCAATTGCAGCGCTGGATTCACCAATACAACGCTGCCGACTTCGACGGCATGACCGATCTCGCGAAGTCTTTGCGCGAAAAGCTCAAAGGGCGCGCCACGATCACAATGCCGGGCGTTGTCAGCGATCATATTTCGTCGGACGGCACGCGCAAGTGGCTGATCGACGTCGGTAATGGCAACGCCGTTGAAACCGTGTACATCCCTGAAGAAACGCGCGGCACGCTATGTGTGTCGTCGCAGGCGGGGTGCGCGGTCAACTGCCGATTCTGCTCGACCGGCAAGCAGGGGTTCTCCCGCAATCTCACCACCGGCGAAATCATCGGCCAGTTGCGCATGGCCGAGTTTGCGCTGCGCGCGTCGCGTGGCGATGCCGGCGGCCGCGCGATGGGCGGCGACGGCAAGGGCGAGCGCGTCGTTACGAACGTCGTGATGATGGGGATGGGCGAGCCGCTGCTCAATTACGACGCGGTCGTGCCGGCCATGCGTCTGATGCTCGACGACAATGCGTACGGTCTGTCGCGCCGGCGAGTCACGTTGTCCACTTCGGGCGTCGTGCCGATGATGGACCGGCTCGGCGCGGACTTGCCCGTGGCGCTCGCGGTGTCGCTGCATGCGTCGAACGACGCGCTGCGCGACGTGCTGGTGCCGCTCAACAAAAAGTATCCGCTGCGCGAGCTGATGGCGGCGTGCGAGCGCTACCTGAAAGTGGCGCCGCGCGATTTCATTACGTTCGAATATTGCATGCTCGATGGCGTGAACGACAGCGAGGCGCACGCACGCGAGCTGCTCGCCGTTACGCGCAACGTGCCGTGCAAGTTCAATCTGATTCCGTTCAATCCGTTCCCCGAATCGGGCCTCGTCCGCTCGAAGACGGAACAGATCAAGCGGTTTGCACAGGTGTTGATGGACGCTGGCGTCGTCACCACCGTGCGCAAAACCCGCGGCGACGATATCGATGCTGCCTGCGGTCAGCTGGCCGGCGCGGTGAAAGACCGCACGCGACTTGCTGAGCGCACCGGGAAGGCGGCGAAGGTGATCGAGGTTCGCGCCGTGTAATCGCCAGGTGCAGCAGGGCGTCGGCGTTCGGCGGAAAGCAGTGCGAGCGCAAAAATGCTCCGATACCACCTGGCGGTTGAAAAGAAAGTTTGCAGAATCGATCGGGAGCGGCACACAAAGCCGCGCATTTTGTTATAAACGGTCTGCGATTTGGACGTGAGGCTCGAGCCCGTCCGGTCGCACGATTAAAAGAATCGACGCGAAAGGATTTGGGATGAGTGAGCCGCAGCACCCGCAGCCGCACGAGACAGACACGAACGATGGCCATCCGGCACCCGTTGCAAGGGCGGTGGTACAGCCGGTCGTGCAGCCGGCCCTCGATTCGTTGGCAGCGGTTGGCGCGCGCTTGAGCCAGTTGCGCGAGTCGAAGGGCTGGGCGATCGAGGACGTGTCGGCGCGGCTGAAGGTATCGGTCGTCAAGCTGAGCGCGCTCGAGGCGGGCGACATCAGCCATCTGCCGGACACGACGTTCGCACTCGGCGTCGTGCGCAGCTACGCGAAAATGCTCGGCGCCGATCCGGCGCCTTTTACGGCGGCGCTGCGTCGCGAGAGAGGAGTGCCGGCGCCGAATCTGTCGATGCCCGCGTCATCCGGTAAGGACCTGCCGCGCGGCAAGGTTTCGCTGTCGCTCGGTGACAGCGGACACAAGAGTCGTTCGTGGCTATGGGGTATTGCGGCGATCGTCGTCGCGGTCATCGCGCTCGGCATGTGGCGCACCAACGGCGGCGATTCATCCGCGTGGCTCGCGCGCCTGAAGGCCAGCGCGAATAGTTCGACGAGCAGCGACACGGCGGCGTCGGGAGCGGTCGCGCAGGGTCCGGCGACGGCGGAGGGCGCATCGGCGCCGGATGCGGCGGTCACGGCGGACAACGCCGGGAGCGCGGATAATGCGGCGTCTGCGTCTGCGTCGGCAACGCCGATGCCCGCACCGCTTGCCACCGGCACCGCGCCGGGCTCGGCCCCGACCGCGAATACCGCGGCAACGGCGGCGAAAGCCGGCTCGCAGGCTCAGGCACAGGCCGCCATGGAGAGCGCAAGTGCACCGGTGGTCGTGGCGAACGCGTCGGCACCGGCGGTTACGCCAGCGCCCGGTAAGTCGGTCGTCGCGCTGCGCGTGACGCAGGACAGCTGGTTCAGCGTGCGTGACAAGAACGGCAAGGAACTGTTCTCCGGCCTCGTGCATGCTGGCGATCCGAAGGAAGTGACGGGCGCCGGTCCGTTCAAGGTGACGGTCGGCAACAAGGCGGGTCTCGAGTCGGTGACGCTCGACGGCCAGCCGGTCGATCCGTCGAAATATGCGGCAGCCAAGGGCAATGTGGCGCGCTTTGCGCTGCCTTGACAGATACGGTACGCGCCGCGGCCAACCGGCCCGCGGCGCTTTTTCAATTGAGGCGCTGCGTTTTTGCATAGCGCGTGCGGCGTAAATGGGTTTTTCGATGCAAACCGAAGCTCAATCCCAATCCTGTAGCAAGATCGTTTCAGAAGAGCCGGTGTTCGGCGGCCCCGCGATGCGGCGCAAATCGCATGCGGTCAACGTCCGTTGGGGCGGCCAGCTCGTGACCATCGGCGGCGATGCGCCGGTGCGCGTGCAGTCGATGACCAACACCGACACTGCCGACGCGATCGGCACTGCTATCCAGATCAAGGAACTGGCGCAAGCCGGTTCCGAACTGGTGCGTATCACCGTGAATACGCCGGAAGCGGCGGCTGCCGTGCCGGCGATCCGCGAGCAACTCGACCGCATGGGCGTGATGGTGCCGCTCGTCGGCGATTTCCATTACAACGGCCATCTGCTGCTGCGCGACTATCCGGGCTGTGCGGAATCGTTGTCGAAGTACCGGATCAATCCTGGCAACGTCGGGCACGGCGCGAAGCGCGACACACAGTTCGCGCAGATGATCGAGGCAGCGGTCAAATACGACAAGCCGGTGCGCATCGGCGTGAACTGGGGCAGTCTCGACCAGGACCTGCTCGCCAAAATGATGGATGAAAACGGCTCGCGCGCTACTCCGTGGGAAGCGCAAAGCGTGATGTACGAAGCGCTGATCCAGTCGGCGATCGGCTCGGCGGAACGCGCGGTCGAACTTGGCCTCGGGCGCGACCAGATCATTCTGTCGTGCAAGGTCAGCGGCGTGCAGGATCTGATCGCGGTGTACCGCGAACTCGCGCGCCGTTGCGATTTCGCGCTGCATCTCGGCCTGACTGAAGCAGGCATGGGCTCGAAGGGCATCGTCGCGTCGACCGCGGCGCTGTCGGTTCTGCTGCAGCAGGGCATCGGCGACACGATCCGTATCTCCCTGACGCCGGAACCGGGCGCGTCGCGCACCGGCGAAGTGATCGTCGGCCAGGAAATCCTGCAAACCATGGGCCTGCGCTCGTTCACGCCGATGGTGATCGCGTGCCCGGGCTGCGGCCGCACCACGAGCACGCTGTTCCAGGAGCTCGCGTCGCAGATCCAGACCTATCTGCGTCAGCAGATGCCGGTGTGGCGTGACCAGTACCCCGGTGTCGAGCAGATGCACGTCGCGGTGATGGGCTGCATCGTCAATGGTCCGGGCGAGTCGAAGCAGGCGAATATCGGCATCAGCCTCCCGGGCTCGGGCGAGAACCCGGCCGCGCCGGTGTTCATCGACGGCGAGAAGGTGAAGACGCTGCGCGGCGAGAACATCGCGCAAGAATTCCAGCAAATCGTGAGCGACTACGTCGAGCGCCGTTATGGCCGCGCCGAAGCGCTCAACTAAATACCGGCAATCGAAACACAGATGACTGAACAGAAGAAAAAGCTCGAGAAGCTTTCCGGCGTGAAGGGCATGAACGACATCCTTCCGCAGGAAGCCGGGCTCTGGGAATTTTTCGAAACCACCGTCAGGTCGATGCTGCGTTCATACGGATACCAGAATATCCGCACGCCGATCGTCGAGCATACGCAGCTGTTCACGCGCGGTATCGGCGAAGTGACCGACATCGTCGAAAAAGAGATGTACAGCTTCACCGATGCATTGAACGGCGAAAACCTGACGATGCGCCCGGAAAACACGGCGGCGGTGGTGCGCGCGTCGATCGAGCACAACATGCTGTACGACGGCCCGAAGCGCCTGTGGTACATCGGGCCGATGTTCCGTCACGAGCGTCCGCAGCGCGGCCGTTATCGCCAGTTCCACCAGGTCGGTGTCGAGGCGCTCGGTTTCGCGGGGCCGGATGCGGATGCGGAAATCATCATGATGTGCCAGCGTCTGTGGGACGACCTCGGCCTGACCGGCATCAAGCTCGAAATCAATTCGTTGGGCCTCGCTGAAGAGCGAGCCGCGCATCGCGTCGAGTTGATCGCGTACCTCGAAAAGCACATGGACGTGCTCGACGAAGACGCGAGGCGCCGTCTCTATACGAACCCGCTGCGCGTGCTCGATACGAAGAATCCCGCGCTGCAGGAAGTCGCGCAAAACGCGCCCAAGCTGATCGACTTTCTCGGCGAAGAATCGCGCGCGCACTTCGAAGGTCTGCAACGTCTTCTGAAGGCAAACAACCTTCCGTTTACGATCAATCCGCGTCTCGTGCGCGGTCTCGATTACTACAATCTGACCGTGTTCGAGTGGGTGACCGACAAGCTCGGCGCGCAAGGCACGGTCGCGGCGGGCGGCCGCTACGATCCCCTGATCGAGCAGCTCGGTGGCAAGCCCACCGCTGCGTGCGGCTGGGCGATGGGCATCGAGCGGATTCTCGAGTTGCTGAAGGAAGAGCAGCTCGTGCCGGAAGACGAAGGTTGCGACGTGTACGTGGTCCATCAGGGCGACGCCGCGCGGGAGCAGGCGTTCATCATCGCCGAGCGTCTGCGCGATACCGGTCTCGACGTGATCCTGCATTGCAGCGCGGACGGTCAGTCGGCAAGCTTCAAGTCGCAGATGAAGCGTGCCGATGCGAGCGGCGCCGCGTTTGCGGTCGTGCTCGGCGAGGACGAAATCGCCAATGGCACGGTCGGCGTGAAACCGCTGCGCGATACCCAAGCTTATGGCGGTAAGAACGAGCAACAGAACGTGCCCGCCGAAGACTTGACCGAATATCTAATCAATGCGATGGTTGCATCCGCCGAAGACGGCGACGACTGATCGCGATGTCGTCGAGCCGGCTGGCTCGACACGCACACATAGCAAGAATGAGGAAATCGCCGGGCAATGAGTTACCACGACGAACAAGAATCGATCGAAAGTCTGAAGGCATGGTGGAAGCAGTGGGGCAATGCGACCACGTGGATCGTGCTGGTGGTGTTGCTGGCAGGCGCGAGCTGGAATGGCTGGAATTTCTGGCAGCGTCGCCAGGCCGCGGAAGCGGCGGTGCTGTATGACCAGGTTCAACAAGCCACGGCATCGGGCGACAAGGCGCAGATCGCGCGCGTCGCCGCCGACATGGAAGACAAATTCGGCCACACCGCTTACGCTCAGATGACCGCGCTCGGCGCCGCCAAGGCGCTTTACACCGCTGGCGACGAAGCCGGCGCTAAGGCGCAGCTGCAATGGGCGATCGATCAAGCTAAGGACGACGAGTTCAAGCAGATCGCGAAGCTGCGCATGGCATCGCTGCTGCTCGACGACAAGGCTTACGACCAGGGCCTCGCGCTCCTGGCCGAGCCGCAATCCGATGCTTTCAAGGGCGTCGTGGCTGACCGCCGCGGCGACCTCCTCGCCGCCCAAGGCAAGCGCGACGACGCGCGCGCGGCCTACAAGCTCGCGCTCGACTCGCTGTCGAAGAGCGACAGTTCGGCGCGCCAGCTGATCCAGTTCAAGCTGGATGCGCTTGGCGGCTGAGCGTCCCGCGCGGCGCGCCGCGAGCCACGACCGCAAGACGGTCTCCTTTAATCCATTTCCTGAATGCTTCGTCCACCGATGAATCTGCTGAAACGTTACGCCGTGCCCGTTATCTGTGCGATGACCGTTCTCACGCTGGCGGCTTGCTCATCCACGAAAGACGAGCGCCGTGTGCCGACGCCGCTCACCGAGTTCAAACCCGTGCTCGACGTGCAGCAGTCCTGGTCGGCGAGCGTCGGCAAGGCGGGCCGCTACATGTTCTCGCCGGTTGCAGTCGGCAATGCCGTGTACGCTGCCGGCACGAACGGCACGGTTGCCAAGATTGACGCGCAAACCGGCAAGGACGTGTGGCGCGTCAAGCTGCACGACGATCTGTCGGCGGGCGTCGGCAGCGATGGCACGCTCACCGCGGTCGGCGGCCTGAAGGGCGACGTATACGTGCTCGGCGCGGACGGCAAGGAACTGTGGACTGCTAAGGCGCCGGGCGAGATCATTTCCCCGCCGCTCGTTGGCAATGGTCTCGTGGTCGTGCGCACGATCGACGGCCAGATCGTCGCGTTCAACGCGCAAACCGGCGAGCAGAAGTGGAACTTCCGCAACCGCGCGGTGCCGTTGAACCTGCGCGTGTCGTCGGGCATGACGTTCGCGGGCGACGCGGCCGTGCTGGCCGGCTTCCCGGGCGGTTCGTTCGCCGCTATCAATCTGCAGACTGGCGACGCCTACTGGCAGACGCCGGTGTCGTATCCGAAAGGCGTGACCGAGGTCGAGCGTATCAACGACGTGACCGGGCCGCCCACGCTGGTGGGCTCGGAGACCTGCGCGGTGACGTTTCAAGGCCAGATTGGCTGTTTCGACGCGAACTCGGGCCGCGCGCTGTGGGGCAAGCCGTTCTCGAGCACGAGCGGCCTCGCGCAGGATGAGCGCAGCGTGGTCGCCGCCGACGACTGGTCGGTCGTGTCCGCGTTCGACGTGAACAACGGTTCGGTGCTGTGGAAGAACGAGGCGCTGAAGAACCGCGAACTGAGCGTGCCGATGCTGCTCGGCCGCGCGGCCGTGTTCGGCGACTACCAGGGCTTCGTGCATTTCCTGTCGACTGCCGACGGCACGCTCGTCGCGCGGGTCAAGACCGACGGCAGCGCGATTACCGCAGCGCCGGTGCTGGCCGGCGACACGCTGGTGATCCAGACGCGCGATGGCGGCCTGTTCGGCTATCGTCCGCGCTGATCGCTATAGGTGATGTCAGGCGCGCAGGCCGGCTTTGCCGGCCGCGCGCTTTTTAATTGAAGTCTGCGTGGGTCTTGGCGCACGGCTCCTGCGTCGGGTTGCCACGCCGTCCGTGGCGTGATCGGGCAGGCTCAATAGAAAAAATCGCCGGACGGGCTGGTCCGGCAAGTCGGATCGAAGCTGCGCCCGCCGGTATCAGAGGCGGTGCGTGCGCTTGGTCGGCGGTCTTGCGAACCGCAGGAACGCTTGCGCACGCGAGCGTCAGCCGCCGACCAGCACGGTCTGAAGCAGGCGACCCCCGGTGGCGTCTGTGCAGCTACTCCCGTCCGCCTGGATGCGCGTATCGATCGTGCATCCGGAGCAGGCTGAATTCGTGATAATTTCGTCAAAGCGCCGCCGCGTGGCGGCTGCCTGGCGTCGCTAAGCGCGCGATCGATCGCGATCCCGCGTTTCACCGTGAACAACATCAGATGAAACCCGTTATTGCCCTCGTTGGGCGCCCCAATGTGGGGAAATCCACGCTCTTCAACCGCCTTACGCGTTCGCGTGACGCGCTGGTTGCAGACCTGCCCGGTCTCACGCGCGATCGCCACTACGGTGAAGGACGCACCGGCGAGCGGCCATATCTGGTCGTCGATACCGGCGGCTTCGAGCCCGTCGCGAAAGACGGCATCCTGCACGAGATGGCGCGCCAGACCCGCCAGGCGGTCGAGGAGTCGGACGTCGTCGTGTTCATCGTCGATGGCCGCAACGGGCTTGCGCCGCAGGACAAGTCGATCGCCGACTATCTGCGCAAGGTCGGCCGGCCGATCTTCCTCGTCGTCAACAAGGCCGAGGGGATGAAGTACACCAACGTCGCAGCCGACTTTTACGAACTCGGCCTCGGCGACCCGCGCGCGATCTCCGCCGCGCACGGCGACGGCGTCACCGACATGATCAACGAGGCGCTCGAAGTCGCGTATGCCGGTCAGCCGGAAGAGAGCGAGGAAGACAAGGAAGCGCGCGGCGTGAAGATCGCGATCGTCGGGCGGCCGAACGTCGGCAAGTCGACGCTGATCAATGCGCTGGTCGGCGAAGAGCGCGTGATCGCGTTCGACATGCCCGGCACTACGCGCGACTCGATCTACGTCGATTTCGAGCGTAACGGCAAGCCGTATACGCTGATCGACACGGCCGGCCTGCGCCGCCGCGGCAAGGTGTTCGAGGCGATCGAAAAGTTCTCGGTCGTGAAGACGCTGCAGTCGATTTCCGATGCGAATGTCGTGATTCTGCTGCTCGACGCGCGTCAGGACATCTCGGATCAGGATGCGCACATCGCCGGCTTCGTCGTCGAGCAGGGGCGCGCGCTGGTGGTTGGCGTGAACAAATGGGACGGTCTCGATCCGCATGTGCGCGAGCGCACCAAAGCCGACCTCGAACGCAAACTAAAATTTCTGGACTTCGCCAAATTCCATTTCATTTCCGCCGCGGAAAAAACCGGAATTGGGCCGCTGATGCGTTCGGTCGACGACGCGTACACGGCCGCGATGTCGAAGCTGCCGACGCCGAAGCTGACGCGCGCGCTGATCGAGGCGGTCGAATTCCAGCAGCCGCGGCGCCGCGGTCCGGTGCGTCCGAAGCTGCGTTACGCACACCAGGGCGGGCAGAATCCGCCGATTATCGTGATTCACGGCAATGCGCTCGACGCGATCACCGACACGTATAAGCGGTACCTCGAAAATCGCTTCCGGGAAACTTTCAAGCTGACGGGGACTCCATTGCGAATAGAGTTCAGATCGTCGACGAACCCTTACGCGGACAAAGGCTGAAGCAGGCTGAAGCTGGTCTTAAACCTGGGCTGAAACCCGCATGTATGCTGGGTTTGGCCGCGGGTCCCGGGCCCGCGCGTCGAAATGAAAATCAGCTATAGTGTAGCGGTTGGCGGCGGATCTCTTTTTCTTCGCCGTCAATTCAGTCAACCTGCAAAAAAATACGGAGTTTGCTATGAGCAACAAAGGGCAATTGTTACAAGACCCGTTTTTGAACGCACTGCGTAAAGAGCATGTGCCGGTGTCGATCTACCTGGTCAACGGCATCAAGCTTCAAGGGAACATCGAATCGTTCGACCAGTACGTCGTGTTGCTCCGGAATACGGTCACCCAGATGGTCTACAAGCACGCGATTTCCACGGTCGTGCCGGCCCGTCCGGTGAATTTCCACCCGGATTCCGAACAGTCCTAACCCTCGCCGCGGCCGGCACAGCGTCGCCCGTTGGCGATCACTCCCGGCCGCGTCATTTTGATACCCTCCAATTTGATCAATGCAGCGCTCGTTGGCATCGACTTCGGCAAGATCGATTTCGAAGCCAGTCTCGAAGAACTCAGCCTGCTCGCGCAAAGCGCGGGCGCGAATCCCGTAGTCACCCTCACCGGACGCCGTTCCAGTCCCGACGCGAAGATGTTCGTCGGCAGCGGCAAGGCCGAAGAATTGCGCCTTGCCTGTGAAGCGAACGACATCGAACTCGTGATCTTCAACCATGCTCTGGCGCCTGCGCAGCAGCGCAATCTGGAGCGGGCGCTTAATCGGCGCGTGGTCGATCGCACCAGTTTGATCCTCGACATTTTTGCGCAGCGCGCACGCAGCCACGAAGGCAAGCTGCAGGTCGAGCTCGCCCAGCTGCAATATCTGTCGACCCGGCTGATTCGCGCGTGGACTCACCTCGAACGTCAGAAGGGCGGTATCGGTTTGCGCGGTCCGGGCGAAACGCAGCTCGAAACCGACCGCCGGCTGATCGGCGAGCGCATCAAGGCGCTGAAGATCCGCCTCGACAAGCTGCGCCGCCAGCACGGCACCCAGCGTCGCGCGCGTAATCGCAACCAGACGATGTCGGTGTCGCTCGTCGGCTATACGAACGCGGGGAAATCGACACTCTTCAACGCGCTGACCAAGGCGCAGGCGTACGCCGCCGACCAGTTGTTCGCGACGCTCGATACCACCTCGCGGCGCGTGTACTTGGGCGACGAAGCGGGGCAGGTAGTGGTGTCCGATACCGTCGGTTTCATCCGCGAACTGCCGCATCAGCTCGTCGCGGCGTTTCGCGCAACGCTCGAGGAAACGATTCACGCGGATCTGCTGCTGCATGTCGTCGACGCATCGAGCGCGGTGCGGCTCGATCAGATCGATCAGGTGAACGAGGTGTTGCACGCAATCGGCGCGGACACGATCCGTCAGGTGCTCGTGTTCAACAAAATAGATGCGGTGCCAGAACTGGCAGCCCGTGGGGACGCGGTCGAGCGGGACGAGTATGGTAATATTTCGCGCGTCTTTTTGAGCGCGCGCACCGGGCAGGGGCTGGATGCGTTGCGCGCTGCCATCGCTGAAATCGCTACAGCCGAACCGCTTGCCGACATGCCGCTCGATGCGTCGCAAGACGACCGCTCGGCGCAACTGCGCGAAGACCACAAGATTCCAGAACTCGGGCACTGACCCGTTCCAATTGCACTGACCCGCTGTCTACTCTGGTGAACGAACACAGGTGAACGATTACAACGAGCGGAGTATCTGGCTGCGTATGCGCGCCTTGCTTTCACTGAACGATCCGCGTTGGGGCCGGGGCGACGGCAACGGCGACCGGCAACGGCCGAACGATCCGAAGCGGCCGGGGCGCGACGGTGAAGGTCCGCCCGATCTCGACGAAATGTGGCGCGATTTCAATCGCCGTCTGTCCCGGATTTTCGGGCGCAAGGGCGGCGGCGGTGTCGGCGGGGGCGGCCGTCCGGACAATGGCCGCGGCGCGCGCATCGGCGTCGGCATCGTAATCGGCGTGCTGATCGCAATCTATCTCGGCAGCGGTGTGTTCGTCGTACAGGATGGCCAGGCGGCCGTCGTGCTGCAGTTCGGCAAGTATCGCTATACCGCGGCGCAGGGTGTGCATTGGCGTCTGCCGTATCCGTTCGAGTCCCACGAGTTCGTCAACGTCGGCCAGATCCGCCAGGTCGAGATCGGCCGTAGCAATGTGGTGCGTCTCGCGAACGTGAAGGACGCATCGATGCTCACGCACGACGGCGACATCGTCGACGTGCGCTTCGCCGTGCAGTACCAGGTGCGCAAAGCCAACGACTTTCTGTTTCGCAGCGTCGATCCCGATCAGAGCGTGATGCATGCCGCACAGGCGGCGGTGCGCGGCATCGTCGGAGCGCACAGCACCAGCGATATTCTCGATCAGGATCACGAAACACTGCGCCAGCAGCTGATCGCGTCGATCCAGCAATCGCTCGATCAGTATCAGTCCGGTCTCGGGGTCACGGGTGTGACGATTCAGAGCGTGCAAGTGCCCGAGCAGGTGCAACCCGCGTTCGCCGATGCTGCGAAGGTGCACGACGAAAATGAACGCGCGAAACGCGATGCGCAGGCTTATGCCGCCGAACTCGTGCCGCGCGCGCAGGCCGACGTCGATCGTCAGGTGCAGGAAGCCAAAACCTACAGCCAGAACACGGTCGCGCAGGCGCAGGCCGAGGCCGAGCGCTTCAAGCAGGTCTACGCGCAATACGCGAAGGCGCCGGCCCTCGTGCGCTTCCGCCTGTACATGGAAACCATGCAACAGATTTACGCGAACGCGACCAAGGTGTTCGTAGACGCGAAGAACGGCAACAACGTGCTGTATCTGCCGCTCGACAGGCTCGTCGAACAGAACCGCGAACGTCAGGCCGCGGCGGCGGGCGCCGCTGCTTCCGGTCCGGCTGTCGCGGGCGCGCCGCAAGCGGCGAGCGCGGCTGCGCCGTCGGCTGCGTCGGCCGCTGAGACCGGTGCCGCGGCGGGTTCCGCCCCCGAGGGTGCATCTGGCCCCGCCGCTTCCGCGCCTGCGGCGGCGAGCCGGCCGAGCGCCGCGTCGCTGCGTTCGCGCGAAGCGTTCCGCAATCGCATGCGCGAAGAAGACGTTCAATAAGGAGCGCACGAGAATATGAACCGAATCATTGCGCTCGTCGTCGCCGTCGTCATCGTGCTGTTCGCGGCATCGTCGATGGTGTTCGTCGTCGATCAACGGCATATGGCCGTGCTGTCCGCGCGCGGCGACGCGGCGCCCACGCTGCTCGGCCCGGGGCTGCACGTGAAGCTGCCGCCGCCGTTGCAAACGGTGACGTTCGTCGACAATCGCATTCAGTCGCTCGACGCACCCGACGAAGATCATTACGTCACGTCCGACAAAACCGATCTGCTGGTCAACCCGGTCGTCAAGTTCCGTGTGACCGATCCGCTGAAGCTGATCGCCGAAACGAAGGGTGATCCGCAGAGCCTGCCCGACCGGCTCGCCTTGCTGTCGCGCGGCGCGCTCGGCGACGCGTTCGGCAAGTTCACACTGTCCGACGCGCTCGCGAAACAGCAGGCGGTTGCCGAAGAGGCGCGTGGTGCGATGGACAAGAGCGCGGCATCGCTCGGCGTGTCGGTCGTGGATGTGCAACTCACGCGCGTCGATTTCCCGGCGGCAGTGGCCGACTCGGTGTTCAAGCGCATGATCGCCGCGCGCCAGCAGGTCGCAGCGGACGAGCGCGCGAAGGGCGCCGCCGAAGCGAATCAGATCCGCGCGGACGCGCTCGCGAAGCAGCAGGCGGTGCTCGCCGACGGCCTCGCGCAGGCGCAGGGCATTCGTGGCGAAGGCGATGCGAAGGCCGCGGAGATCGCCGCCGAAGCGTTCGGCAAGGACCCGCAGTTCTATCAGTTTTATCTAAGCATGCAGGCGTACCGGAAGACCTTCAAACCGGGCGATCTGATCGTGGTCGACTCCAGTAGCGAGTTCTTCCGCTTCATGCGTAGCCCGACCGGCGGCGTCGCCCCGGACGCTTCCGCGCCTGCTGCGCACAAACGCTGATTACCGAAGGCCGCGGCATCCGCATCGCGGCCGCTTCACTCGCATGGACATAGCTGGCTCGTTATTGCTCGCGATCGCGCTGATGCTGATTATCGAGGGGATGTTTCCGTTCGTTTTTCCGAGCGCCTGGCGCGACACGTTCCGTAAAATAGCGGAACGACCGCCGCATCACATTCGCGTCGGTGGGCTCATCGTGATGTTGCTCGGGCTGGTTTTACTGTTCATCGCGACCTGAAGCCGGCTTGCTTGTCTGACGAACGCCGCGTGCTGTGGCGTGTTTCACCCGGTCGAGCGAAACACCGACTATCCGGTCAGGCCGCCGCGCGGCGCGCGCGAGCGCCGCTTAACGCCGCTTAACGCCGCCCGCGCGTCGGTGTCAGCCGCCAGAATCAAGCCGCTATACGCCATTCACATTCATCATCGGCGCTTCAAGACGCCGTGTTCAACGCCGTAGGACTGTATCGATGTCGACCTGGTTGCTTCCTGAGAATATCGCCGACGTGCTGCCGTCGGAGGCCCGCAAGATCGAAGAATTGCGGCGTCACTTGCTGGACCGTTTCCGCTCGTACGGCTACGAGATGGTGATGCCGCCGCTGCTCGAATACCTCGAGTCGTTGCTGACGGGCGGCGGGCACGATCTGAATCTGCGCACCTTCAAGCTCGTCGATCAGTTGTCGGGCCGCACGCTCGGTCTGCGCGCCGACATCACGCCGCAGGTCGCGCGCATCGACGCGCATCTGCTGAACCGCCAGGGTGTCACGCGTCTTTGCTACGCGGGCAACGTCGCGCATACGCGGCCGCGCGGCCTGCATGCGACGCGTGAGCAGATCCAGATCGGTGCGGAAATCTACGGCCACGCGGGCCTCGAAGCGGACCTCGAAATCCAGCAGCTGATGCTCGACGCACTGCGTCTGGCCGGCCTCGCGAAGGTGCGTCTGGACCTGTGTCACGCGGGCGTGCTGGCGGCGCTGATCGAAGCCGAGCCGGCCGCCGAGGAACTCGGCCAGGCGCTCTACGACGCACTGGCCGGCAAGGACGTGCCGCGCCTCGTCGAGATGACCGCGCAATTCTCGCCGGTGATTCGCGACGCGCTACGCGCTCTGCCCACTTTGTACGGCGACGCATCGGTGCTCGAAGAGGCCCGCGCGCGTCTGCCGAATTCGCCGGCGATCGCCCGCGCGCTCGACGACCTCGCGTTCCTCGCGAGCCAGGTCGACGGCGCCGAAGTGATGATCGACCTCGCCGATCTGCGCGGCTACGCTTACCACAGTGGCGTGATGTTCTCCGCATACGTGGACGGTGTGCCGAACGCGGTGGCGCGCGGCGGCCGTTACGACCACGTCGGCCAGGCCTATGGCCGAGCCCGCGCGGCAACCGGCTTTTCGCTGGATCTGCGTGAAGTCGCGCGGATCTCGCCGATCGAAGCGCGCAGCAGCGCGATCCTCGCGCCGTGGCGGCACGACGAAGCGTTGCGCGTGGCGGTCGCGGCATTGCGCGATGGCGGTGAAGTGGTGATCCAGGCGCTGCCCGGCCACAAGCACGATCTCGATGAATTCGCGTTCGACCGCGTGCTGGTCGAGCGCAATGGCGCATGGGTGGTCGAACCGCGCGCTTGAGCCGCGCGTTCCGGTCAACTCCGCCGGGAACACGTTTGCGGCGCTCGCTACAGGGCGGTGCGAGCATCGCCCGAACCGGGCGCGGTCGAGCGACTTTTCGCGGCCGCGCATCCCTCGCAATACTCAACATAACGTGCATACCGTTGAGCGGAAACGGAAAAATTCCGGAAGCTTCCGCGAACCTAGGTAAAATACGTTTTTAACCAGCTTACGAAACAACATGTCTGCCAGCGCAGTGAATGTGAACCCCGGGCGTAACGTCGTCGTCGTGGGTACCCAATGGGGTGATGAGGGCAAGGGCAAGATCGTCGACTGGCTGACGGACCACGCTCAGGGCGTCGTTCGCTTCCAGGGCGGTCACAATGCCGGTCACACGCTTATCATCGGCGGCAAGAAAACCATCTTGCGTCTGATTCCGTCGGGCATCATGCATCCCGGCGTCGCGTGCTATATCGGCAATGGCGTCGTGTTGTCGCCGGAAGCGCTGTTCAAGGAAATCGGCGAACTCGAAGCCGCCGGCATCGACGTCCAGAAGCGCCTGTTCATTTCCGAAGCTACCACGCTGATCCTGCCGTATCACATCGCGATCGACCAGGGCCGCGAAGCGCGCCGCGGCGCGAGCAAGATCGGCACGACCGGCCGCGGCATCGGCCCGGCTTATGAAGACAAGGTCGCGCGCCGCGGCCTGCGCGTGCAGGACCTGTTCGACGCGCCGGCCTTCGCCGAGCGGCTGCGCGAAAATCTCGACTATCACAACTTCGTGCTCACGCAGTACCTCGGTGCCGCCGCGGTCGACTTCCAGCAAACGCTCGACACGATGCTGAGCTACGCCGACCGTCTGAAGCCGATGGTCACCGACGTGTCGCGCCGCCTGTACGACGTCAACGCGAACGGCGGCAATCTACTGTTCGAAGGCGCGCAGGGCACGCTGCTCGACATCGACCACGGCACCTATCCGTTCGTCACGTCGAGCAACTGCGTCGCGGGTGCCGCGACGGCGGGCGCGGGCGTCGGTCCGCAGAAGCTCAACTACATCCTCGGTATCACCAAGGCGTACTGCACGCGTGTCGGTTCGGGCCCGTTCCCGAGCGAACTGTACGATGCGGACAATACCTCGCGCCAGGACCCGATCGGTCTCGAACTCGCCACCGTCGGCAAGGAATTCGGCTCGGTCACCGGCCGTCCGCGCCGCACCGGCTGGCTCGACGTCTCCGCGCTGCGCCGCTCGATCCAGATCAACGGCGTGACGGGTCTGTGCATGACCAAGCTCGACGTGCTCGACGGTCTCGACGAAGTGAAGCTGTGCGTCGGCTACACGGTCGACGGCCAGAACGTCGATCTGCTGCCGCGCGGCGCGACCGAAGTCGCACGCTGCGTACCGGTCTACGAAACTTTCGCGGGCTGGAAGGAAAGCACGGTCGGCATCAAGGAGTGGGACAAGCTGCCCGCCAACGCGCGTGCGTACCTGACGCGCGTGCAGGAAGTCGCGGGCATCCCGATCGACATGGTGTCCACCGGTCCGGATCGCGACGAAACGATTCTGCTGCGTCATCCGTTCAAGGTTTAAGTGATGCAAGGTGTACCGATGATCGCGATGAAAGATCCGCGTAACGACGACAAGAACCTGTGGGTCGGCTGGGACGAATATCACCGGCTGATCGAGGTGCTCGCACTTGCCGTGCACGAATCGGGCTGGAAGTTCGACAAGATCCTGTGCCTCGCGCGCGGCGGTCTGCGCGTCGGCGACCAGCTGTCGCGCATCTACGATCTGCCGCTGGCCATTCTCGCAACGAGCTCGTATCGCGAGGCGGCCGGCACGCAGCAGGGCGAACTCGACATCGCGCAATACATCACGATGACGCGCGGCGAACTGCACGGCAACGTGCTGCTCGTCGACGACCTCGTCGATTCGGGCGTCACGCTCGCGCGCGTGCAGCAGCATCTGAAGGAACGCTATCCGGCTATCACCGCGGTACGCTCGGCGGTGCTGTGGTACAAGGGCTGCTCGAAGGTGAAGCCCGATTATCACGTGCAGTACCTGCCGACCAACCCGTGGATTCATCAGCCGTTCGAGGAGTGGGACACCGTGCGTCCGCATAACCTCGGCGCCTGGATCAAGCGCGGCATTGCCCAGGCCGAGGAGGCGTCGGGCAATTAACGCGAGGCCGCGCGCGTCATCGCGGTGTCACAAACGGAGCCCAGTCAGGCTCCGTTTTTTTATGCGTCATGCGCCGCGGCGGAACGCTCGCCCTGCGGCAGACGGGTCCATATCGCAGTGCTACACTGCGCGGACATCCACGTGGCGTATCCACAACAAGCCGGGCGGTACCGGATGAGCAGTTTAAAATAGCGGTCGTTTTTTCCGCCCGGGAACGGATTTCCTCGCGTCCATGACAGATAACAACCACGAACACAAACAGCCGCTTCCTTCCCTTGCGATTGCCGCGATCGGAGTGGTGTTCGGCGACATCGGTACGAGTCCGTTGTACTCGCTGAAGGAAGCCTTCAGCCCGTCGCACGGTATCCCGTTGACCGATCAGTCGATCCTGGGCGTGATCTCGCTGCTGTTCTGGGCAATCATGATCGTGGTCGGCGTGAAGTACGTGCTGTTCGTGATGCGCGCCGACAACAACGGCGAGGGCGGCGTCCTCGCGCTGATGGCGCTGGCGTTGCGCTCGGTCGATCAGAAATCGAAAATGGCCGGCCTTCTGATGATGCTCGGCATCTTCGGCGCCTGCATGTTTTACGGCGACGCGGTGATCACGCCTGCGATCTCGGTGATTTCGGCGGTCGAAGGTCTGGAAATCGCCGCGCCGCATCTGTCGCATCTGGTGATTCCGCTGACCATCGTGATCCTGATCGTGCTGTTCTGGATCCAGCGGCACGGCACGGCCACGGTCGGCCGTCTGTTCGGCCCGATCATGATGCTGTGGTTCCTCGTGCTTGCCTTGCTCGGCCTGTGGCACATCATGCAGTCGCCGAACGTGATCCGCGCACTCAATCCGTACTACGCGTACACCTTCATGGCCGCGCACGTGCTGCAGGCCTACGTGGTGCTCGGCTCGGTCGTGCTGGTGCTGACCGGGGCCGAAGCGCTGTATGCGGACATGGGCCACTTCGGCGCGAAGCCGATCCGCATGGCGTGGTACGTGCTCGTGATGCCGTCGCTGGTGCTGAACTACTTCGGCCAGGGCGCGCTGCTGATGCACGACTCGAAGGCGATCGAAAATCCGTTCTTCCTGCTCGCGCCGGACTGGGCGCTGTTGCCGCTCGTCGTGCTGTCGACGGTCGCGACGGTGATCGCGTCACAGGCGGTGATTTCGGGCGCGTACTCGCTGACGAGCCAGGCGATCCAGCTCGGCTACGTGCCGCGCATGAAGGTCCTGCACACGTCCGAACTCGCGATCGGGCAGATCTATGTGCCGGTCGTGAACTGGATGCTGCTGTTCATCATCCTGTGCATCGTGATCGCGTTCAAGAGCTCCGACAATCTGGCGGCCGCGTACGGTATCGCGGTGACGGCAACGATGGTGATCACGACGATCCTCGCCTGCGTCGTGATGGTGAAGGTGTGGAACTGGAACAAGCTGCTCGTCGGGCTCATCATCGGCGTGTTTTTGGTAGTCGACCTGGGCTTTTTCGGCGCGAACCTGCTGAAGGTCGAAGAGGGCGGCTGGTTGCCGCTGTGCATCGGCGGCATGCTGTTCTTCCTGTTGATGACGTGGTTCAAGGGCAGGATGATCGTGAAGGAGCGCACGGCCGCCGACGGTATTCCGCTGATGCCGTTCCTGCAAGGACTGCTCGCGCATCCGCCGCATCGCGTGTCGGGCACTGCGATCTATCTGACCGGCAGCGATTCGCTGGTGCCAGTGAGCCTGCTGCACAACCTGAAGCACAACAAGGTGCTGCACGAGCGCACGATCTTCCTGACCTTCGTCACGCGCGACATTCCGTACGTGAAAGACTCCGATCGCGTGACCGTGAAGGACA
This sequence comes from Paraburkholderia sp. EG304, assembly GCF_046543485.1. Lineage (NCBI taxonomy): Bacteria > Pseudomonadati > Pseudomonadota > Betaproteobacteria > Burkholderiales > Burkholderiaceae > Paraburkholderia > Paraburkholderia sp. EG304. The sequence goes on from NZ_JBKGUA010000001.1 coordinate 249,278, forward strand.
TGAACGGTGGCCTGTGGCTGGTGAAGGCAGCCTACGGCTTCAACGAAACGCCCGACGTGAAGGCGGTGCTGCTCGACGTCGGTCGCACGCACGACATGACCTTCGAATTGATGGACACGTCGTTCTTCCTCGCGCGCGAAACGGTGGTGCCGACGCAACTGCCGGGGATGTCGGTGTGGCGTGAGCGTGTGTTCGCGTGGATGCATCAGAACGCCGCGAAGCCGACCGACTTCTTCAGCATCCCGGCTAACCGGGTCGTGGAGTTGGGGACCAAGATCGAGATTTGACGGCCCGCGTGTGACGTGCGGGAGCGCAAACAAAAAGCCCACGCAATGCGTGGGCTTTCTGTTTATGCGCGCGTGCGTGTAAGCGGTTGTGCGCGCGACGCAGTCATGCAATGGACCGGAGCACGTCCAACGACGTACACCGGTCCAATACGCTCACTTCTGCTTGAGCTTGGCAAACGCGGCCGCCATCGCGCCGCCCGGCTCCGGTTCGCGCGAGCGCTGCGGCGCGCCCCGTCCCGCTCCGCCGCGGTTGAAGCCGCCCGAGCCGGCGCGATCCTGCTGCGCACCCCCGCCGCTGCGCGCGGTCGCCGCGCCGGGTTCGTCATCGAGACGCATCGTCAGCGCGATACGCTGGCGTTTCACGTCGACCTCCAGCACCTTGACCTTGACGATCTGTCCGGCTTTCACGACTTCATGCGGGTCCTTCACGAACTTCGTCGACATCGCCGACACGTGCACGAGACCGTCCTGATGCACGCCGACGTCGATGAATGCGCCGAACGCCGCGACGTTCGTCACGACGCCTTCGAGCACCATGCCCGGGACCAGATCGCTGACCTTCTCGACGCCTTCGCGGAACGTCGCCGTCTTGAATTCGGGACGCGGATCGCGGCCCGGCTTTTCGAGTTCGACCAGGATGTCGCGCACGGTTGGCAGACCGAAGCGTTCATCGACGAATTCAGTGGGTGACAGTCCGCGCAACGCGTCGCGATTGCCGAGCACTTCGCCGACCTGCTTGCTGATCTTCGCGAGAATGCGCTGGACGACCGGATACGCCTCCGGGTGCACCGACGAGCGGTCGAGCGGATTCTCGCCGTTGTTGATGCGCAGGAAGCCGGCAGCCTGCTCGAAGGTCTTGTCGCCGAGACGCGGCACCTTACGCAGATGCTCGCGCGACGGGAACGGCCCGTTCGCATCGCGATAGTCGACGATGTTGCGCGCGAGCGTCGCGTTCAAGCCCGAGACCCGCGCGAGCAGCGCGACCGACGCGGTATTCGCATCGACGCCGACCGCGTTCACGCAGTCTTCGACGACCGCGTCGAGCGAGCGCGCGAGTTCGCGCTGGTTCACGTCGTGCTGATACTGGCCGACGCCGATCGCCTTCGGTTCGATCTTCACGAGCTCGGCGAGCGGGTCCTGCAGACGCCGCGCGATCGACACAGCGCCGCGCAGCGACACGTCCATGTCGGGGAATTCCTTCGCGGCGAGTTCGGACGCCGAGTACACCGATGCGCCCGCTTCCGACACGACGATCTTCTGCAGCTTCAGCTCCGGGTGACGCGCGATCAGCTCGCTCGCGAGCTTGTCGGTCTCACGCGACGCGGTGCCGTTGCCGATGCTGATCAGCTCCGCCTGCGTTTGCGCGGCAAGGCGCGCGAGCTTCGCGAGCGAGCCGTCCCAGTCGCGGCGCGGCTCGTGCGGGTAGATCGTGTCGGTCGCGAGCACCTTGCCGGTGCGGTCGACCACCGCCACTTTCACGCCGGTGCGCAGGCCCGGATCGAGACCGATCACGGCCTTCGGACCAGCGGGCGCCGCGAGCAGCAGGTCTTTCAGGTTGCGTGCGAACACGCGGATCGCTTCGTGTTCGGCTTCGTCGCGCAGATTGGTCAGCAGCTCGTTTTCGAGGTGCGGCTGCACCTTCACGCGCCAGCACCAGCGGCAGACGTCGGAGAGCCACTTGTCGGCGGGGCGGTTCTGGTTGGCGATGCCGAAGTGCCGCGCGATCAGCGCTTCGCCCGGATGCGGCACCTGCGCGTCGAGCTCTTCGCCGAGACCGAGCTTGATCATCAGCACGCCGGCATTGCGGCCGCGGAAGAGGGCAAGCGCGCGATGCGACGGCACAGTGCGGATCGTTTCCGCGTAGTCGTAATAGTCGCGGAATTTCTCTTCTTCGGCAGTTTCCTTGCCTTCGACGACCTTCGACGACACCACGCCCTGGTTGAACAGATAGTCGCGCAGCTTGCCGAGCAGCTCGGCCGTTTCGCCGAACTGTTCGGAGAGGATGTCGCGCGCGCCGTCGAGCGCGGCCTTCACGTCGGCGACGCCTTTGTCCGCGTCCACGTAGGCGGCGGCTTCGGTTTGCGGATCGAGCAGCGGATTGCCGAGCAGCGCGTCGGCGAGTGGCTGCAAACCGGCTTCGCGTGCTATCTGCGCGCGCGTGCGGCGCTTCGGCTTGTACGGCAGATAGAGGTCTTCCAGCACCTGTTTGCTATCGGCGCCTTCGATCGCGCTGCGCAACTCGTCGGTGAGCTTGCCCTGTTCGTCGATGCTCGCGATGATCGCCGCGCGCCGGTCTTCCAGCTCGCGCAGATAGAGCAGGCGTTCCTCGAGATTGCGCAGTTGCGTATCGTCGAGATTGCCGGTCACTTCCTTGCGGTAACGGGCGATGAACGGAACGGTCGCGCCTTCGTCGAGTAGTTCCACCGCGGCCGCGACCTGGCGCGGCTGGACGGACAGTTCGGTGGCGATGCGCTGGACGATCTTGAGTGCTACGGTTTCCGTCATAAGGTCTTGGTGTTCCTGCGGACTCAGTGATGGGCCGCGCGCGGGCGGCAATTCGGGACAGGCCGGGCGGGCGCCGCGACCAGGTTGCTAGAGCGGGGCATTTTGCCATAAATGCCAAAGGGCTCAACCGCGGGGTGTTAGAATTTCGGGCATGTTCCGTTGACCCTCTACGACGTTGCCAATCTCCTTGTCCCTCAACCGCCTGGTCTCTTCGCTGGCGTCAGGTTCGCTGCCGGGTTCGTCTCGGGGTTCGTCTCAATTGCCGCTGGTTTCGTTGCGCTGGTTCGGTCCGTCGGTCGTGACGGCGGCGTCGTCGTGCGTGATCGCCGCAGCGCTTGCCGTGCCGGTGCCCGCCGCGGCACAGAGCGCGACGCCCGCGCAAGATACGGCGCTGGTCGCGGCCTCGGGCCTGCAAGCCGCCGCAACGGGCGGCAGCCCTCAAAGCGCGAGTGATGCAGCCGCGCTGGACAAGTCGTTCGACGAGCGGCAACAGGTGCTCAATCAGCGCACCGACGACAACAACTATCAATTCGCTGTCGCGCAACACAACTGCTACAGCCGCTTCTTCGTCAATCACTGTTTGAATCGTGCGCGCGACGCGATGCGCAGCGTGCAGGCGGACATCCGCAAGGAGCAGCTCGCGCTCGACGCCGAGCAGCGTGCGCAGCGCGCCCGCGAGCGCGACGAGCGCACCGCGCTACGGCGCGCGCAAAACGAGGCGGAAGCGCCGCAACGCGCCGCCGAAGACGCGCGCAACGAGCAGGCGTATCAGGAAAAGCAGCGTCAGCACGCGCTCGATCAGGCGCAGCGCAACGCCGAGGCGCCGCAGCGCGAAGCCAATGCACAGGCCTACGAGGAGAAGCAGCGTCAGCACGCGCTCGAGCAGGCGCAGCGCAACGCCGCGGCACCGCAGCACCAGGCCAATGCGCAGGCCTACGAGGAGAAGCAGCGCCAGCATGCGCTCGACCAGGCGCAGCGTGGTGTCACGCCGGCGCAGTCGGCGGCCAATCAGAAGGCCTACGACCAGAAGCAGAGCGACTACCAGCGCAAGCTCGAGGAGGCGCGTAGGCAGGGCGCGCAACAGGCTGCGGAGCGCCAGCAAAAACAGGAGAATTTCGAGCGGAAGCAGGCCGAGGCCGCGCAGCACAAGCTCGATGTCGAAGCGCGTCAAAAGCAGGCCGCCGAAAAGGCCGAGCAGAAGCGTCAGGACCAGTTGAAGCAGCAACAGCTCGAAGACCAGCAAAAGCAGCAGCAACAGCAACAGTAAGCGTGCTGTAGTGGCAGTGTCGTAGAGTGAGCCGTGGCGGTCGTGGCCACGGCCGCCGTAGTCGCCGTAATGCGTTTTGAGCCGGACAGCAACCTCAGGCATCGGACCGCGCGCACGCGGTCGGTGCCGCCGACCCGAGGAGGCGAGCATGCGCGATCGTCATCACGTCATCGACGCAAACACACTTCGCGACCGCATTCTGCAACTGGAATCGGAGCATAGTGGACTCGACCGGTTGATCGACCGGATGTCGGATGAACCCGGCATCGACGACTTCAAGTTGCAGCGCCTGAAAAAGCGCAAACTCAAAGTCAAGGACACCATCATCTTGCTGCAATTGCAGCTCGAACCGGACGCGCGCGCCTGAGTTCGCGGCCTGGCAGGCGCCGGGCGCGCAGCGCGCGAGCCCGACTTAGCAGGAACGCTTGCCTTGAATTCATCGCATGACACTTCATCCCGGGCCGCGCCGGACAACGCATCTGCTTCGGGCACGCCCGCGCCGCGTGCGGCAGCGCCGGTGCCGGGCGTGTCGCTGAGTCGGCGCCGCGCGAGCGAGCTCGACGACATCTTCGCCGACAACGGTCTGCTCGCGCGGCAGATCGACGGTTATCGGCCGCGTGCGTCGCAGATCGAGATGGCGCGCGCGGTTGCCGCGGCGATGGAGGCGTCGGGCCGTGCAATGCCCGAGCCCGTGATGTTCGAGGCGCAGAAGCGCCCGGCGCGACGCCTGCAGCAGACTGGCGCTGACGCCGCCACTGAGGCGACCGACAGCAACGCCGAAGCCGAAGGCGTCGAAGCAGGTGAGAACACGCTGATCGTCGAAGCGGGGACCGGCACCGGCAAGACCTATGCGTACCTCGTGCCGGCCATGCTGTGGGGCGGCAAGGTGATCGTCTCGACCGGCACCAAGCATCTGCAGGACCAGCTGTTCCAGCGCGACATTCCGACCGTGCGCGACGCGCTCGCGGTGCCGGTGTCGGTCGCGATGCTGAAGGGCCGCGCGAACTATCTGTGCCATTACTACCTGCAACGCACTGCGGACAACGGCCGTTTGCCGTCGCGCCAGGAGACCTCGTATCTGCAGGACATCGTGCGCTTCGCGAAGATCACGCGCACCGGCGACAAGGCTGAACTCGCGAGTGTGCCGGAGACCGCGCAGGTGTGGTCGATGGTCACCTCGACGCGCGACAACTGTCTCGGCCAGGAGTGTCCACACTACAAGGACTGCTTCGTGATGCAGGCGCGCCGCGAAGCGCAGCAGGCCGATATCGTGGTAGTCAACCACCATCTGTTTTTCGCCGACATCATGCTGCGCGATACCGGCATGGCGGAGTTGCTGCCGACTGCGAACACCGTCATCTTCGACGAAGCGCATCAGCTGCCCGAAACCGCCACGCTGTTTTTCGGCGAGACGCTATCGACCGCGCAGTTTCTCGAGCTCGCGCGCGATTCGGTGGCCGAGGGTCTCGGTCACGCACGCGATGCGGTCGATTGGGTCAAGCTCGGCGCGACGCTCGAGCGCGCCGCGCGCGACGTGCGGCTTGCGTTCAAGGAAGATACGGTGCGTCTGTCGATCGGCCAGTTGCCCGACGATCATCCGCTATTCCCCGCGCTCGACACGCTCGAAGCCGAGCTCGACGCTTTAGCTTCGGCGTTGGCGGGGCAGGCCGAGCGAGCCGAATCGCTGGGCGCGTGTCTGCGTCGCGCGCGCGAGCTCCAGGACGTGCTGAGCGGCTGGACCACGCCGCCAACGAGCGCGGAACGCGACGCGGGTGCGACACGCGAAGGCGACGCAGGTGCCGAGCGCACCAATCCGAACGAAAAGGTCCGCTGGATCGAGGTGTTCTCGCACACGGTGCAGTTGCACGAAACGCCGTTGTCGGTCGCGCCGATCTTCGCGAAGCAGCGCGCCGGCGTGCCGCGCGCGTGGATCTTCACATCGGCGACGCTGTCGGTGCGGGGCGACTTTACGCACTACGCGGCGCAGATGGGCTTGAACTCGAAGCGCTCGATGACCTTGCCGAGCCCGTTCGACTATCCGTCGCAAGGGCTTCTATACGTGCCGCGCAATCTGCCGCAGCCGTCATCGCCGATGTTCACCGACGCTGTGTTCGATGCGGCATTGCCCGCGATCGAAGCATCGGGTGGCGGCGTCTTCATGCTGTGCACGACGCTACGCGCGGTGGACCGTATCTCGGCGAAGCTGCGCGACGCGATCGAGTCGCGCGGCTGGGACTATCCGCTGCTGGTGCAGGGCGATGCGAGCCGCACCGAACTGCTCGATCGCTTTCGCACGTACGGCAATGCGATTCTGGTCGGCAGTCAGAGCTTCTGGGAAGGTGTGGACGTGCGCGGCGACGCGCTGTCGCTGGTGGTGATCGACAAGCTGCCGTTTGCGCCGCCAGACGATCCCGTGCTGGCCGCGCGGCTCGACGCACTGACGAAGAAGGGCTTGAGCCCGTTCGCCGTGCATCAGTTGCCGCAAGCCGTGATCACATTGAAGCAGGGCGCGGGCCGGCTGATTCGCGCGGAGACCGATCGTGGCGTGCTGATGATCTGCGATACGCGGCTCGTCGATAAGCCTTATGGCCGCCGTATCTGGCAGAGTCTGCCGCCGTTCAAACGCACCCGCGAGATAGAGGTGGTCCGCGAGTTCTTCGAGGAACCGGTCGAACGCGGTTGAATGTCTTGATCGGTTGCTGCGTTCAGGTGACGCAGCAACCCAACGACGTGTGCTGCATGCGCGGTGCATCGCAAACAAAAAAGCCACGAATTTGCATTCGTGGCTTTTTAATGCTGCTTGCCAGGGGCTGCTGGTTTGAGCAGCCTCCCTCATCGACGTTGGCTGCGACGAGAGCCGTCGCAACGTCGAGCGAGCGCAGCTTACTGGCTTGCGCCTGCAGCCGGCGATGCTGCTTGAGCCGGCGATGCTGCTTCAGCCGGGGATGCTGCTTCTGCGGGCGATGCTGCTTCTGCCGGGGATGCAGCGACTGCCGGCGATGCTGCTTCAGCCGGGGACGCGGCAGCAGGTGCGGACGCAGCATCTGACGGAGCAGCGGCTTGTTCGCTCTTATTGCATGCAGCGAGTGCCACAGCTGCCAACAGGGATGCTACGAGGAGGGATTTCTTCATGATCACGTCCTTTTATGGTTTAAAGGTAAGCAACAGCGCAAAATAAAACCGGTAATGTGCTCCAACACCGACCTGGGCCGCTGGTGGAGATGCTCTTTCGAGAGCTGGAATCTTCCCTACGGCTTGGGCGGAAATTATATGCACTTTCGTACTGACAGTCGATAAATCCGGGGTCAATACGTTGTCTTTCTCATACAAAATTTCACTGTACGGTATAGCACGTGGGCAGAGTTACGCAAGCTCGCCCACCTGTATCCAGCCCGCACGATACCACTCGTGTAGCAGTGATGTCACAGATGAATCGTGCGATAGTGTTACAAAGCGTTTCGCACTCATCGACCTCCGATTCGCGAGATCAAACAGCCATTTTTTCGCGCCGTCCCACGTCATTTCTTCTCCATTTACGAAGAAAAAACGACGTTCATACAACAGGTTAGTCTTGCGATCGAGCCGTAGACCGGATTTCGATGCGACGCCGATGAAACGGGCTTCGTTGAGTGGCCGTTGCGGCGGATCGAAGACGACACTCGGCTTCGGTTCGCTGAGGTATGTGCCGAGGAACGACGCAATGTCCTGCTCGTTCCATCGCACTTTAGCAAGCATCGCGCCCACCCGGTCGACGAGCGCCGCGGGCAGTTCGGCCGGCCGCTCGACGGCGGCCTGCCGCGGATCGCGGTAAAGGGCGCCGGCCTTGCCTGTCCCGTCTCCGCGCTCGGCCAGGTGGTACAGAAACTGCGCGGTCAGTTCGCTCTCGGACGGTGCGCGAAAACCGATCGAACAGGTCATGCATTCGCCCTCGGCGATGCCGTCGTGCGCGATGTGCGGCGGCAGATACAACATGTCGCCGGGCTCGAGCACCCACTCCTGATCGTGCTCGAAGTGCTGTAAAACTTTCAACGGCAAGCCGGGCTGCAGCGTCAGGTCTTTTTGCGCGCTGATCCGCCAGCGGCGCTTGCCTTTTACTTGCAAAAGAAACACATCGTAGGAATCGAAGTGCGGGCCGACGCCGCCGCCATCGGTCGCATACGAAATCATCAGGTCGTCGAGACGCGCGTCCGGCACGAAGCGGAAACGGTCGAGCAACGCACGGGCGCGATCGTCATGCAGGTCCACGCCCTGCACGAGCAGGGTCCACGCGCGCTGTTTGACGGACGGCAGTTCGTCGGGCGCAAACGGGCCGTGCTCGAGTTGCCATTTGTTGCGGAAGTGCGTGATCAGGCGTGCTTCGACGTCGTCCTGATCGGCCAGCTCGAACAACTCGTCGCGCGACAGCGGCGCTTCGATGTCCGGAATCGCCTGGCGGATCAGCAGCGGCTTTTTCTGCCAGTAGCGGCGCATGAATTGCGACGGGCTAAGCTGGCCGAGCAGTGCGGTCGGAATGTCGGGCGAGGGCGGAAGAATGGGCTGCGTGGCCGGCTTTGCAGCAGACGGCGAATTGCTTGCCGAACGTGCATCGGCCGGGAGGTGAGTGGGCCGCCTGGGCATCGTATAATGTGAGTTGTATTCTGGAGAATCGAATGAAAATCGCAAAGAACACCGTCGTGTCGGTCGCGTACAAGCTGTCGGATGCGCAAGGCAATCTGATCGAGGAAAGCGAAGAGCCGATGGTCTATCTTCACGGCGGCTATGATGGCACGTTCCCCAAGATCGAGGAAGAGCTCGACGGCCACGAGGCTGGCTTCGAAACCCAGATCCAGCTCGAGCCGCAAGACGCGTTCGGCGAATACGATCCCGAGCTTGTGAAGATCGAGCCGCGCGATCGCTTCCCGGAACCGCTCGAAGTCGGCATGCAGTTCGAAGGCACCCCGGAGGATGGCGACGAGGAAATCGACGCGCTGGTCTACGTGGTGACCGACGTCGCCGAAGACAAGGTCGTGCTCGACGGCAACCATCCGCTCGCCGGTATGGCGCTGCGTTTCGCGTTGACCGTCAAAGACGTGCGTCCGGCAACTGAAGACGAAATCCAGCACGAGCACGCGCATGGCGCGGACGGCCTCGAAGTCCTCGACGACGACGAAGACGAGGACGAAGACGACAACTCAAAACCGACCCTGCACTGAGCTTGCGGGTGTGCGCGGTGTCGTCGCGGGGGCAGGCGGCACCGGTGCGGGCAATGCTGGCGAAGCTGGCAGTATCGACCCCGGCGGCATTGAGATCGCGGGCCCGTAGTCGCCGCCGCCCTGGTCGGACGGGATGCGCGGCTGCTGGTCCTGCGACTCTCCAGGCGTCTGCAATACGGGCGGCAATTCCGACCCCGGCCCGAACCCTTCCACATTCGGCATCTCCGGCGCAGCCGGCATCGACGCGCCGGATTCGTCACGCGGCGATACGGGTGGCAAGACAGGCGGCGTGGTGGGCAGCGGCATCTGCTTCGGCACGTCGCGCACGCTGACTCTGAACGGCGGCTTCCTGCCGAAATCCGCTTCTACTTGAATCCATTGGTTGAGACGATCACGCGGCGCGAGCGCAATGCGCGTGAAGTTCGTCACGACCATCCCCTTGTCGTTGCGTAGCGGCTGATCGATGACGAAACCTCCGGCCTGCCGTTCATCGTCTGCATGAACGACGACCACGGGTCCGGAGAAAATCTGCGCGAGCTTGACCAGACTGCGCTTGAATTCGAGAAAGCCGTCGCGGCGCGGACTGTGCGCAAAGTGCAGCCAGGCGAACCGTTCGGGTCGCTCATAGCGCTCCGGGGCGAAGTCACCCTGAATGAACACGACGATCGCGCGCGCGTCCCGGCGCTTCGCGTATTCGGCGGCGTGCTCGAGCCAGAATGCATTGGCGATCACGCGATCTTCGAACTCACCGTTTCTGCCGGCCGCGCTCAGGTAGTGATTGTTCGGACCCGGCGCGTTCAAACCGATGAAGACGATGTCGCCGCCTTTTGTATTCGCTTTTTCGTTGACCACCCAGCGCACGTTTTCGCGAAATGGACGGAAGCGCGACACCTCGCTCTCGCGCGTCAAGGCGACCGGGTTCTGTCCCATCGAGGTCGGCTCGGCGAACAGCGTCTGGCGCAACTGGTCGAGCCGTTCGACCGGATCGAAGCCGCCGGCTTCCGCCGTGCCGCAATCGACCCAGTCATGCTGGCCGGGGATAAAAAAGAGGGCAGTGCGCGAGCTATCGAGCAACGTCTGACGGCGCTCGAGCAACGCGTCGCGACAAACTTCCTTCGGCCCTTTCAGATTGCCGTCGTAGACGATGAAGCGCACATCGCGCTCGCGGCCAATCGCATCGAGCAACCGTTGCGTGGCGGCTTCGTCCGCGGGGCTGTGCATCGTGTCGGAGACCACTGCGAACCCGAAGCGCGAGGCTTCTGCGTGCGCCGGCGCGCTCCATGCGCACACGGCCGCGAGCACGACGATGCCGCCTGCCGGTGCGAGCACGTGGCGCAGCGCTGCGCGAAGCCCGCACGGATGCGGCGGGCGTCTCCGCGTGTCAGTGGTTCGCATCCGGAGCGACGGCCAGTTCATGCAGTTCGTACAGCAGATCGAGCGCTTCGCGCGGCCGCAGATCGTTCGGATCGATGCCGCGCAGGCGCTCGACGAGTGTCTGCATTGCGGGCGACGCAGGCGTTGCGTCGCTCGCCGCCTCGAGGTCGTCGTCCGCATCTTCGGCGAGCATGGCAGGCTGCGTCGCAAACAGATCGAGTTGCGGCGCGGGCTGCGCGGCCGATTGCTGTTCCAGATGCGCGAGATGTTTGCGCGCCGCGCGGATCACCGCGTTGGGGACACCGGCGAGTTGCGCGACCTGCAGACCGTAGCTCTGATTGGCCGGTCCTTCGTTGACAGCATGCAGGAACACGATGCCATGCCCATGCTCGACCGCCGACAGATGCACGTTTGCTGCGTGCGGAAATTCCGCGGGCAGTTGCGTCAGCTCGAAATAGTGCGTCGCAAACAGCGTGTAGCAGCCATTGTGGGATAGCAGGTGACGCGCGATCGCCCACGCGAGCGCGAGACCGTCAAAGGTCGATGTGCCGCGGCCGATCTCGTCCATCAGCACGAGGCTTTGCGGCGTCGCGTCGTTGAGGATCGCGGCGGCTTCGGTCATCTCGACCATGAAGGTCGAGCGGCCGCCGGCGAGGTCGTCGGCGGCGCCGATGCGCGTGAAGATACGGTCGATCGGTCCGAAGGCCGCGCGCCGCGCCGGCACGTAGCTGCCAACGTATGCGAGCAGCGCGATCAACGCGGTCTGGCGCATGAAAGTCGACTTACCGCCCATGTTCGGACCGGTGATCAACAGCAGCTTGCGCTCGGTCGCGAGTGAGCAATCGTTGGCGATGAACTGCTCGACCTGCGCCTCCACCACCGGATGACGACCCTGCTCGATGTCGATGCCGGCGTTCGCCGAGAACGTCGGCGCAACCCAGTCGAGCGCGCGAGCGCGTTCGCCGAACGCGGCCAGCAGATCGAGTTCGGCAAGCGCGAGTGCGACGCGCTGACAGTCGGGAATGAACGGCAGCAACGCTTGCAGCAATGCGTCGTACAGTGCGCGTTCGCGCGCGAGCGCGCGTTCCTGAGCGGACAGCGCTTTGTCCTCGAAGGTCTTCAGCTCGGGCGTGATGTAGCGCTCGGCGTTCTTCAGCGTCTGCCGGCGGCGATAGTCGTCGGGCACCTTGTCGGTCTGGCCGCGCGTGACTTCGATATAGAAGCCGTGCACCTTGTTGTACTCGACGCGCAGATTGTTGATGCCGGTGCGCGCGCGTTCGCGTGTTTCGAGATCGATCAGGAACTGTCCGCAGTTCTCCGAAATATCGCGCAGTTCGTCGAGTTCCGCGTCATAGCCGCGTGCGATGACGCCGCCGTCGCGTACCATCGCGGCCGGCTCCTGCGCGACCGCGAGCTTGAGCAAATCGACGCACGCATGCGGCGGCTCGAGCGCCGCGTCGATGCGCGCAAGCGAATCCGCGTTCGCTGCCACTACCGCGAGCTGCGCGCGCAAAGCAGGCAGCGCGATGAAGGTATCGCGCAGGCTCGACAGATCGCGCGGCCGCGCCGACAGCAGCGCGAGACGCCCGGTGATCCGTTCGATGTCTGAAATCTGCCGCAATGCGCTGCGCAATGTATCGAGATCGGTGCCCGGCGGCGCGTCGAGCAACGCGCCGATCGCCTGCTGCCGCGCCTGTGCCACCGCCGAATCGCGCGGCGGATGATGCAGCCAGTGACGCAGCAGGCGGCTGCCCATCGTCGTGCAGCAGGTGTCGAGCAGCGAGCACAGCGTCGGCGATTCGGTGCCGCGCAGCGTCTCCGTGAGTTCGAGATTGCGGCGCGTGGCCGGATCGAGGCCGATGTATTCGGATTCGGATTCGACCTTCAGGCTGCGCACGTGACGCAGTTGCTGGCCTTGCGTAGACGCCGCATACAGCAGCAATGCGCCCGCCGCGCCGCATGCGCAGCCGAGCGAATGCGCGCCGAAGCCGTCGAGGCTCGCGACTTCGAGCTGATCGCACAGGCGCTTCGTACCCGACGTGACATCGAAGTGCCAGGCCGGCACGCGCTTGAGCGCGCTGGCGTTGACAGGCGGTGTCCAGCTGGTGGAGTCGGCGGCGGCATCGGCGACCAGAATTTCCGCGGGACGAATACGCTCCAGCGCGGCGGCGACCTGATCGGGCGCGACTTCGGCGAGGCGCAGCGCGCCGCTCGCGAGATTGAGCCACGCAAGACCGACGCTCGTCGCGACGCCGCGGCGATTGTGCGCGACGCACAGCGCGAGCAGATAGACATCGCTCTTGTCGGACAGCAGCGCGGCGTCGGTCAGCGTGCCAGGGGTGACCACCCGCATCACCTTGCGCTCGACCGGGCCTTTCGAGGTGGCCGGGTCGCCGATCTGTTCGCAGATCGCGACCGATTCGCCGAGCTTCACGAGCTTGGCCAGATACTGCTCGACCGAGTGATGCGGTACGCCGGCCATCTTGATCGGATTGCCGGCCGATGCGCCGCGCTGCGTGAGCGTCAGGTCGAGCAGGCGCGCGGCTTTTTCCGCGTCGTCGAAAAAGAGTTCGTAGAAGTCGCCCATCCGGTAGAACACCAGCGTGCCCGGATGCTCCGCCTTGATACGCAGGTACTGCTGCATCATCGGCGTGTGTTGTGCGACGTCGTTGGCCGCTGCGGTTTGAATGCCCATCCTTCGTGTCTTCTTGCGGTAGATGCTCAGGGCGTGAGTTTAACCCGCCGGCGGGGCGAGCGGACCCTGGCCGAACGGACGATGCCCAACCCGGGAGCATGATGGCAGCATGAGCGATCCGATATAAGCGTGCGATTTACGCGATCGCGGCGGGCTGCGCCGTCGAGCCGCGCCACGCGCGGTCATTGCCGGAGCACCCCGATGCATTCATTCCTCGATCATCGCCCGCATGTCCACTCTGCGTTCGTTCTCGGCGCTGCGGCGTTTCGCGAGCCACATCAGCACTGTGATGAAGCTGCCGAACACGACGATGATCCACTGCGCGGGCATCTTTGCCGTGAGCAGCAGCGCGTACACGCCGAGCATCAGCAGCACCGCGAGGTTCTGGTTGAAATTCTGCACGGCGATCGAGTGACCGGCCGACAGCAGCGTCGCGCCGCGATGCTGCAGGACCGCGTTCATCGGCACGATGAAAAAGCCCGACAGTCCGCCGAGCACGATCATCAGCGGGTAGGCCAGCAGAATGTAGTAGGGCGCGACGTGCGTGCCGAAGCGCAGCCCCGCGCCCGGCGGGAACAGGTCCTTGTTGTAGAAGGCCATCAAGATCGCCACCGCACCTGTGAGCACGCCGACCGGCAAAACCTTCAGCGAGTGTCGCAACGGAATCAGCGCGGCCGCACTCGCCGCGCCGATCGCGATGCCGACGCCGGTCACGCCCTGCATCACCGCGGCTTTCGACAACGACAGCCCGAGGTTCACGTTCGCCCATTTGAGCACCAGCAGCTGCATCGTCACCGCGGCGCCCCACATCAGCGTGGTCACCCACAGCGCGATCTGCGCGAGCTTGTCGGCCCACAGCACGCGGAAGCAGTGATGGAAATCGCCGAGCAGCTTGCTCGGCTCGGTCAACCGGTTCGGATAGCGCGCGCCGGTATCCGGAATGAAGATGTTGATCGCGGCGGCGATCGCGTAGGTGAGCATCACCGCGGCCATCGCGAGATCGGCGGCGGGGTGCATCAGCGGCAAATGCACGCGCGTGACGAAATGCTCGACGACGGTGCTGATCAGCGCACCGCCGAGCATCGTGCCGACGATCGTCGACAGCACCGTCGCCGATTCGAGCCACGCGTTCGCGCGCACCAGCTTTTCGGCGGGCAGCAGCTCGATGAGGATGCCGTACTTGGCGGGCGAATACGCGGCCGCGCCGAAGCCGACCACGCCGTAGGCGATCATCGGATGAACGCCGATGATCATCATCAGGCAGCCGCTCGCCTTCAGCGCGTTGGAGATGAACATCACGTGGCGCTTTTGCATCGAATCGGCGAACGCGCCGACAAAGGGCGCGAGCAGCACGTACGAGATCGTGAAGAAGACCTGCAGCAGCGGCGTAACCCACGCGGCCGAGCGCATTACGGAAAGCAGCGCGATGGCTGCGATCAACAGCGCATTGTCGGCGAGCGACGAAATGAACTGTGCCGCGATGATCGTATGGAAGCCTTTTTTCATGGGGACGGTTAGAGTCTGCGCCCGGGGTGAACGTCGGACAGGGTCAAAGCGGGATGGAGCACAGAACGGTCCCGGCCGAGTCCCGTCCCGAGTCACCGCGGCTTTTCGGCACGCCGCCCCGTAAGCCGCAGCGCCGCCAACAAAAAAGCGGCCGAAGCCGCTTTTCTGCACAACTCTTATACGTGGCCGCGGTTCCGCCGCGGCGGTGCACCTTACGCCGACTGCTGACGTGTGCGGCTATAGCGCGACAGGATCGGAATCATCTGCGCGTAGACCTTCGGGTTGCCCGCGACGACTTCGCCGACGTGCAGGAAATCCGAATCACCAGTGTAGTTGCCGACCAGACCGCCGGCTTCGGTGATCAGCAGGCTGGCCGCCGCGACGTCCCATGCGTTCAGGCCCTGCTCGAAAAAGCCGTCCATGCGGCCGGCCGCGACGTTGGCCAGATCGAGCGCGGCGGCGCCCGGACGGCGCAAGCCCGCGCAGGCTTCGGTCATCTCGGCGAACTGACGGCCGTACGATTCGATGCTGTCCTGCGCGCGAAACGGGAAGCCGGTGCCGATCAGGCAGTCGGCGAGGCGGTCACGCCTGGCGACGCGGATGCGGCGATCGTTGAGGAACGCGCCACGGCCGCGCGATGCGGTAAACAGATCGTTGCGGTTCGGGTCGTAGACGACGGCCTGCGTGACGATGCCCTTGTGCGCGAGCGCGATCGACACGCAGTAGTAGGGGAAGCCGTGGATAAAGTTGGTGGTGCCGTCGAGCGGATCGATGATCCACTGGTATTCGGAATTGTCGTTCGACTTGCCCGATTCTTCGGCGAGGATGGCGTGATCGGGATAAGCGGTCTTCAGCGTTTCGATGATCGCTGCTTCGGACGCTTTGTCGACCTCCGTGACGAAATCGTTGTGCTGCTTTTTGCTGACCTGAATCAGGTCGAGATCGAGCGATGCGCGGTTGATGATCTGAGCTGCGCGGCGCGCGGCCTTCACAGCGATATTGAGCATGGGATGCATAAACTGATCCTTGTGCCGGGGCAGCACGGCTGCCGGCCGGTAAATAAGCGCGAAACCTGCGCTAACGGGCGCCGCAACGACGCAAAAAACAGTACGGAACGGCCGCCCGGCTATCCAACCGGAGCGCATTCCGTCGACGGAGACGAATTGAATAAGAACGGTGCGGCCGGTTCGACGAAGGCTTTAGCAAACGTCGGCGCCGGACGCGAAAAGCGGTATTTTACCTGAGTCCGGCCGCCCTCGCGCAGGTGCTCGCTAACGTAGAGCCGATGTGCCGCACGGACGCCCGTTGGCGCTACCATACGCGTCTTGAGTTCTAGCCAGCCGAGTTTCATCGTGGATCACACCCACCATTCCTCCGACCCCGCCGTGGCCGATTTGCGCGGCGGCTTCACGTCGACGCGTTTCGTGCTGGTCGAGCCCAGCCATCCGGGCAATGTCGGCGCCGCGGCGCGCGCGCTGAAAACCATGGGCTTTTCGCGGCTCGTGCTCGTATCGCCGCGCGTGCCGAACGTGCAGAACGATCCCGAAGCGATCGCGATGGCGAGCGGCGCCGACGACGTGCTCGCCTCCGTGCACGTGGTGCCGTCGCTGGCCGATGCGCTGACCGGCGTGCACTGGTCGATCGCGCTGACCGCGCGGCTGCGCGAATACGGTCCGCCGCAATGGACACCGCGTGCGGCTGCCGCCGCCGCGCACGCCGAGGCGATGCACGGCGAGATCGCGCTGGTGTTCGGCAATGAGCGCACGGGCTTGTCGAACGAGGACGTCGAGCGATGCAGCGCGCTCGCGCATATTCCGGCCAATCCGGCCTACAGCTCGCTCAATCTCGCGCAGGCGGTGCAGGTGCTCGCCTACGAGCTGCGCACCGCGTATCTCGGCGCCGATGAAGCGACCGACGATGCGCCCGCCGCAGGGGCACGCATGGCGCCGGCCGAATCCGCCGGTACGCGCGCGCAGATGGCAGCCAGCGACGAGATCGAGAGCATGTTCGCGCATCTGGAAAGCGCACTGGTCGCGCTCGAGTTTCTCGATCCGGCCAATCCGAAGAAGCTGATGTCACGGCTGCGGCGGCTCTTCGCGCGCTCGGGCCTTGAGCGCGAAGAGGTCAACATCGTGCGCGGCATCGCCAAGCACATCCTGCTCAAGACCGGGCGGACCGGCTGACGGCCCGTTGACGATCCCGTCGCGGCGCACCTGTTGCGCCGCGTTCATCTGACGACAACCTTGCCGGTAACGAGGACTTCCGGCAGGTTTCGCGCAATCGCCCTACAATCCACGAAACGTTAGAAACAAAGCTGCCGCCGTGCTAAGCGGCAGCCATGCCGTCACGTGTGGCGCGAAATGCAGAGGCCTGCGCAAGCGCAAAGCGCGCGGACCCGCTCACACAGACGGTTTTTCCCCCAAAACAACACAGTCCCTGCCATGTTCACGAGACTTCGCGAAGATATCGCCACGATCCGCGAGCGCGATCCCGCCGCCCGCAGCGCATGGGAAGTGCTCACGTGTTATCCGGGACTGCACGCGCTCATGCTGCATCGGATCGCGCACGCGTGTTGGCGCGCGAAGCGCCGTTGGCTCGCGCGTTTCGTGTCGCAGATGGCGCGCTTCATGACCGGTATCGAGATCCATCCGGGCGCGACCGTCGGGCGGCGCGTGTTCATCGATCACGGCATGGGCGTCGTAATCGGCGAGACCGCGCAGATCGGCGACGACTGCACGATCTACCAGGGTGTGACACTCGGTGGTACGTCGCTCACTCGCGGCGCGAAGCGGCATCCGACGCTCGAGCGTGGCGTAATCGTCGGTGCGGGCGCGAAAGTGCTCGGCAGTTTCACGATCGGCGCGGACGCGAAGATCGGATCGAACGCCGTGGTGACAAAGCCGGTGCCCGCGCGTGGCACGGCGGTCGGCAATCCGGCGCGCATCATCGTGCCGGCGTCGGTCGCCGCGGACGCGAACGGCGCCAACGGTGCGAACGCGAATGCAAACAACGCCGCGCGCGACGCGAAGCGTGGCGGCGAAATCAGCGCGTTCTGCGCATACGGCATTACGCCCAACGCGGACGATCCTGTTTCGCTCGCGATTCACGGTCTGATCGATCATGCGGCTACCCAGGCGCGGCGTATCGATGAAATCGTCGATGCGCTCGAGCGGCTCGGCACCAGCCTCGAAGGGCTGCAAGGCGCGGATGCGGCGTTGCTCGACTTGCGGCGTCTATCGGCGGCGATCGCGGGGAAGGTGGAAGGGGCGGCGGCGGAGCGCTAGATATCGGCGCTTCGACAGCGCGAAGCGCACGCCGTACTTACCGGTTCAATCCAGCGGCAACGCCCGAATCCCGTCGGCATCGATCTTCAGATAGCCGCCACGGCGCTCGCCGTGATCGAGATCCCAGTCCGGCAGAACCCAACGCGTGCCGCCCGGCTCGCGATGCCGCGCGGGCAGATGGGTATGCCCGTGAATGATCGTCGCGGTCTTCGATTTCCTGAACAGCGCGGCGACGCCGCGCGGGGTCACGTCATACTTGATCGACATCGGCCGCGTGCGGCCGTGCTCGCTCTTCGAGCGCATGTTCTCGGCGAGCTTGCGACGCCAGCGAAACGGCCACGCGAGAAACAGTGTCTGCGCGAGTCGATTGCGCGCGAAACACCTGAACAACTGATAGCCGCGATCCGCGGTGCACAGCCCATCGCCATGGGCGAGCGCAATGCGCGTGCCGAACGCGGTGATCACGAATGGATCGGGCAGCCAGATCGCGCCGGCAGCTTTCATGAAGCGCTTGCCCAGCAGAAAGTCGCGATTACCGTGCATGATGTAGAGCGCGATACCGCGCTCGGACAGCGTGTGCAGCAGCGCCGCAATACGGGCGACGAACGGCTCGCCCAGCATGTCGTCTCCGACCCAGTATTCGAACAGGTCGCCGAGGATGAAGACCGAGTCGGCCGCTTCAGCGTTCACGCGGATGAAGTGCTCGAACGCGGCGACTGTGCGCGGAATCGCCCCGCTCAGATGCAGATCGGAGAGGAAGAAAAAAGGGCGCGCGGCGTGCGGGCGTGGGCCCTCGCCTGGCACGCCCGCGGCGACGCTTCGCAGCGGCGTCTCTTGCAGCATTGAAGGTGCCTGATGTCAGTTCAAACGAGTCGACGCCCGCATGGGGCGCGACTCACTCACGGCTTAGCCGACGACGACAGCCTTTTCGATCACGACGTCATCGACCGGCACGTCCTGATGGAAGCCCTTCGAGCCGGTCTTGACCTTCTTGATCTTCTCGACCACGTCCATGCCTTCGACGACCTTGCCGAACACCGCGTAGCCCCAGCCTTGCGGCGTCGGCGACGAGTGGTTCAGGAAGTCGTTGTCGTTCACGTTGATGAAGAATTGCGCGGTCGCCGAATGCGGGTCGTTGGTACGTGCCATCGCGATCGAGCCGTTCTCGTTCTTCAGACCGTTGTTCGCCTCGTTGTTGATCGGCTCGGCCGTCGGCTTCTGCTTCATGCCGGGTTCGAAGCCGCCGCCCTGGATCATGAAGCCGTCGATCACGCGGTGAAACACCGTGTTGTCGTAGTGGCCGGCCTTCACGTAGTTCAGGAAGTTCTCGACCGACTTCGGCGCCTTTTCGGCGTTCAGCTCGAGTTTGATGACGCCGTGGTTCGTATGCAGTTCAACCATGATGGAATCCTTTGATGAACAGGTGGATAAAAGGCGCGTCGCGTCGTCATGCGTTGACGACAGGCCGCGCCGGGGCGTTGGTTGGGGCCGGGCTTCGGCCGCGCGGATTCGCTTGCTCGTGCGCCCGCTGGTTCGTTGTTATTTGCTCACCACCGTCGCCGACTGGATCACGACCGGTTTCTGCGGTACATCGCTCATCGGGCCGCGCGTGGTGGTGGGCGTGGCTTCGATGCGCTTCACGACGTCCATGCCGCTCGTGACCTTGCCGAACACCGCGTAGCCGTTGCCGTCCGGATTCGGGTAGTCGAGATTGGCATTGTCCACCGTGTTGATGAAGAACTGCGCGGTGGCGGAGTTCGGGTCGCTGGTGCGTGCCATCGCGATCGTGCCGGCGGTGTTCTTCAGACCGTTGCGGCTTTCGAGCGGGATCGGCGCGCGCGTCGGCTTCTCGGCGAAGCTCTGCGTATAGCCGCCGCCCTGGATCATGAAGCCCGGAATCACGCGATGAAAGATCGTGCCGCTATATTGGCCGGCTTTCACGTAGTCGAGAAAGTTCGCGACCGTCTTTGGCGCCTTTTCGGGATACAGCTCGACGCGGATGTCACCCTCCGACGTCTTCAACAGCACGGAAGGATGAGCGGCCTGCGAACCGGACTGCGCAAAGGCGGGTGCGTTTGCGATCAGGGCGGCGCTGCCGAGCGCCAACATCAACCATTTCATGAAAATCCTCGGGGTTGGAGAAAACGTGCGGCAGGCAAAGAGCCCGGCGCTCAGCGCGACGGCGCCATGTACGGCGGCATGGCGAGCGAGCCGTTCGGGCCGCCGAACTGGAAGCTCGGGCTGTCGGTAATGTTCGACGTGGGGTGCGCGGCGGGCCCGGTCGTCTGCTCGGCAGCGGGCTGCGACGCCGCGGCAGCGGGCACAGCGGGCGACACGACCTTCTGGATGTCCGCGAGACGCTGCGCGGTCCTCGGGCTAGCCTTGCCGAGGCTTTCCGCGCGACGGTACGCGGCATCGGCAAGGCGCAGATAGAGGTCGCCGAGGTTCTCGAACGCGAGACCGTAGTTCGGATTGACCTGGGTGGCCATCTCGAGCGCGGCGCGCGCTTCGGTCAGGCGGCCTTGTCTCGCGAACAGCGTGGCGAGATTGTTGTACGGTTCGGGCAACTCGGGATACAACTGCGTGAGTTCGGTGAACGCGGTGATCGCTTCGTCGTCGCGATGCAGATGCACGAGCACGTTTGCGCGTTTGAATTTTGCTTGTGCGTCGCGCGGGTTCGCGGCGACGCGCACATCGAGTTGGGTCAGCGCGGCTTGCCAGTTTTTCTGCGCGATCGACGCGTCGATTTCGGGCGTGTTGTCACGCACGGCGGGGCCTTGCGGCATCACCGCCGCCTTCTGCGCATAAGCGCTCGCAAGCGGCACCGCGGCAAGCGCGGCAACGACGGTGATTCGCCACGCGAGGGCGCGCGCCGCTTCGAAAGTAACGCCGCCAACAACGCCGCCGACAACGTCGCCAAACGCAATCGCGGCGAGGGTCGCAGCGCTGCGCGCGCGGCCGCTGGAGTGTTTCATAGGCTCAGGTCTGGATGTTATACTCCGAGCCATTCTAACAAAAGGTCTGCGCGTTCCGTCGAACCGCCGACTGTCTTTTCGCCACTCGTGGCCGTCTCCGCCCGGTTCGCAGTATCGTCTGCAGCCTGATCGCCGCACGAGGTGCGCCGGTTTAAGCTGTATGCGACGCACCCGTTGTCCTGTTGGTTTCGCGGGTCGCGACGCGCATGAAGCACAATGCGGACTTCTTTCGGCCCACGCACCGCTCTCTATGGAATCTCTGCGCATCTACAACACGCTCGCGCGTGACAAACAGACTTTCGTGCCGCTGCGCGAAGGTGTCGTGCGGATGTACGTCTGCGGGATGACCGTGTACGACTATTGTCACGTCGGTCATGCGCGGGTGATGGTCGTGTTCGACATCGTGCAGCGCTGGTTGCGCGCGCTCGGGTACAACGTGACCTACGTGCGCAACATTACCGATATCGACGACAAGATCATCAAGCGTGCAGTCGAGAACGGTGAAACTATCAAATCGCTGACTGATCGCTTCATCGCCGCGCTGCATGAAGACGCGGACGCGCTCGGCATCGAGCGTCCGGACATCGAGCCGCGCGCGACCGACTTCATTCCGCAGATGCTCGGCATGATCGAGGCACTCGAGAAAAACGGCTACGCGTACCAGGCGAGCGACGGCGACGTCAACTACGCGGTACGCAAATTCGCAGGCTACGGCAAGCTGTCGGGCAAGTCGCTCGAAGACCTGCGCGCGGGCGAACGTGTCGCGGCCAACGACGCGAAACAGGACCCGCTCGACTTCGTGCTGTGGAAGCAGGCGAAGCCCGATGAACCGGCCGACACCGGCTGGGATTCGAAGTACGGGCGCGGTCGTCCCGGCTGGCACATCGAGTGCTCGGCGATGGGCTGCACGCTGCTCGGCGAACAGTTCGACATTCACGGTGGTGGTCAGGATCTGCAGTTTCCGCACCACGAAAACGAGATTGCGCAAAGCGAGGCCGCGACCGGACAAACATTCGTCAATTATTGGATGCACAACGGCTACGTACAGATCGACAATGAGAAGATGTCGAAGTCGTTGAACAATTTTTTTACGATTCGCGAAGTGCTCGCGCAGTACGATGCAGAGGTGGTGCGTTTCTTCATCGCTCGCGCACATTACCGCTCGCCGCTGAACTACAGCGACGTGCATATCGACGACGCGCGCAATGCGCTCGCGCGTTTATACACGGCGTTGAAAGACGTGACACCCGATAATGCCGCGCTCGACTGGAACGAAGCGTACGCGCAGCGTTTCCAGGCAGCGATGAACGACGACTTCAACACGCCGGTGGCGGTATCGGTAATGTTCGAACTGGCCACTGAAGTGAATCGCACGCGCGACCCAGCGCTGGCCCGTCAATTGCGCGCGCTTGGCGCGGTGCTCGGGCTGCTTGGACGCGAACCGCGTGCATACCTGCAGCAGGCAGCGGGTGCTGCAGCCGAAGGCGCGCTCGAGCCCGCCGCGATCGAAGCGAAGATCGCCGCGCGCATCGCCGCCAAGCAGGCAAAGGACTATGCGGCAGCAGACCGGATCCGGGCTGAATTGCTCGAGGCCGGCGTTGCCCTTGAAGACAAACCCGGCGGGTTGACCGAGTGGCGGCGCGTGTGAGCGCACCTCGTACTTCCCTCTGAACGACTCGCCAGGCAGGAGGCAGGATGGCAACGGCCACGAAGACGCCGGCTAAACGCGCGGCGTCTCAAACCAGTGCGGCTGCCGCAGCATCGGCAGCCGCAGCCAAGTCGACGCGTGCGTCGACTCGCGCGGGAGATGGCGCGATAGACAGAGCGTCATCGAAAGCGGGCGGGGCGGCGAAAGCCGGCTCGGCCGCGGCAAAGAAGAGCGCGGTCAAACGCTCGGTTAATGGTGCGGGCGGCGCGGGCACTGAAGCCGCGCACGCGCCGGCCGCGAAGCGCGCGAAAACGGCCTCGCCGACGAAGGGCAATGGCGCAGTGCCGGCCGAACTGGCCGGAGACGTGCAGGAACTCGCACGCGATACCAACGCAGGCGAAGTCGTGCGCAAGACGCGTGTGTCGGCCACCTCGGCGAGCACGGTCAGCGCCGGCGGCGAAGCGGCCGGTGTCGCATCGCTCGCGAACGAAGTCGCGGTGCCGGTGCAGATCGGCGGCCTCGCGCCTGAAGTCACGCGTCCCGCGTATTGGGATAAGGCGTGTGCGGACCTCGTCAAGCGCGATCGCATTCTGAAAAAGCTGATTCCGAAGTTCGGCCCCGTGCATCTGCTGAGTCGTGGCGATCCGTTCGTCACGCTTGCGCGCTCGGTGGTCGGTCAGCAGATTTCGGTCGCGTCGGCGCAGGCGGTGTGGGCGAAGGTCGAAGCCGCGTGTCCGAAGCTCGTGCCGCAGCAGTTCATCAGGCTTGGTCTCGAGAAGCTGACCGCGTGCGGTCTGTCGAAACGCAAGGCCGAGTACGTGCTCGATCTCGCGCGGCATTTCGTGTCGGGCGCATTGCATGTTGGCAAATGGACGTCGATGGACGACGAGGCGGTGATCGCCGAACTCACGCAGATTCGCGGCATCGGCCGCTGGACCGCGGAGATGTTCCTGATCTTCAACCTGTCGCGTCCCGACGTCCTGCCGCTCGACGACCTCGGCCTGATCCGCGCGATCAGCGTCAACTATTTCAGCGGCGAACCCGTCACGCGCAGCGAAGCGCGCGAGGTTGCCGCGAACTGGGAGCCGTGGCGCACCGTGGCGACCTGGTACATGTGGCGTAGTCTCGATCCGTTGCCGGTCGACTACTGAAGAAGAACAGGAAGCGAAGCCGTTTCAAAGGCTATCGTGTATATCATGTCGATAGTTGAGAAATGGTTTTGACATCGGCTCGCGCGGTTAGAATACGCGCTGCCCGGTAAGTCCAAGGATTACAACCAATGAAGACCACGTTTCTGGATTTCGAACAGCCGATCGCTGAACTCGAAGCGAAGATCGAAGAATTGCGCTTCGTGCAGGACGACTCGGCCGTCGATATTTCGGAAGAGATCGAGCGGCTGTCCAAGAAGAGCCAGCAGCTCACCAAAGATCTGTATGCGAACCTCACACCTTGGCAGGTTTCGCAAATCGCCCGTCATCCGCAGCGTCCGTACACGTTCGACTACGTGAGCGAGCTGTTCACCGACTTCCATGAACTGCATGGCGACCGCAGCTTCGCGGACGATCTGTCGATCGTCGGCGGTCTCGCGCGGTTCAACGGTCAGGCGTGCATGGTGATCGGTCATCAGAAGGGCCGCGACACCAAGGAGCGCGCGCTGCGCAACTTCGGCATGCCGCGTCCGGAAGGCTATCGTAAGGCCGAGCGTCTGATGCGTCTCGCCGAGAAGTTTGGCCTGCCGATCTTCACGTTCATCGACACGCCGGGCGCGTACCCCGGCATCGGCGCGGAAGAGCGCGGCCAGTCCGAAGCGATCGGCCGCAATCTATACGTGATGGCCGAGCTGAAGACGCCGGTGATTGCGACGATCATCGGCGAGGGCGGCTCGGGCGGCGCGCTCGCGATCGCAGTGGCCGACAGCGTGCTGATGCTGCAGTTCTCGACCTACTCGGTGATTTCGCCGGAGGGTTGCGCGTCGATTCTGTGGAAAAGTGCCGCAAAGGCGCCGGAAGCAGCGGAAGCGCTCGGCTTGACCGCGCATCGCCTGAAGGCGCTCGGTCTGATCGACAAGATCGTCAACGAGCCGCTCGGCGGCGCGCATCGCGATCCGAAGGGCATGGCCGCGATGCTGCGCCGTGCGCTCGCCGATTCGCTGCGACAGTTCCAGGGTATGAGCACCAACGACCTGCGCGAACGCCGTTTCGAACGGCTGATGGCGTACGGCAAATTCAAGGAAACGACGCCGGGCGCATAAGCCCGCGCGTTGACCTGTCTCTATCGTCCACCGGCGCTTTCCGCGCTAACGACGTGACCACCACCGCCGACTCATCCGCCGAGCGCCTCGTGATCGAGGCGCTCGGCGCGGCGCTGTCCGGGCTCGATCCGAACGCGCGGATTGCGCTCGCATTCAGCGGCGGGGTTGATTCCAGCGTGCTGCTCGATGGGGCGGTGCGCGTCGCGGGTGCGTCGCGTTGTGTCGCGCTGCATGTGCACCATGGTTTGAGTCCAAATGCCGATGCGTGGCTCGCGCATTGCGAGGCATTCGCGCGCGAACGTGGCGTGGAATTCGACGCGCGACGCGTGGACGTTTCGCGCGGGCCGGGCGTGAGCATCGAGGCCGCGGCACGCGACGCGCGTTATCGCGCGCTCGACGCGATGTGCGCAGCGCACGACATCAGCACGCTATGGCTCGCGCAGCATGCGGACGATCAGGCCGAGACCGTGCTGCTGCAACTGCTGCGCGGCGCGGGTCTCGCGGGGCTCGCGGCGATGGCGCCCGGCTCGCTGCCGACGGGTGCGTCGACGACACGTATGCGGCCGCTTTTGCATTTGCTGCGCGCGCAACTCGAACGCTATGCGAGCGCGCGAAAGCTGCGCTGGATCGACGACGAATCGAATGCGGACATGCGGTACGCGCGCAATGCATTGCGTCATCAGGTGATGCCGGTCCTCGCGGTGCACTTTCCGGGCTTTCGCGATGCGCTCGCGCGCACGGCCGCGCATGCGGCATCCGCGCAGCGCTTGCTCGATACGCTCGCGCGCGCGGACATGGAGAGCGCGTTGCGCGATGACGGACGCGCGCTCGCGCACGACGCGCTGCTCGCCCTCGACGACGATCGCGCGCTGAATCTGCTGCGCTACTGGATGCGTACGCTCGGCTTCATCGCCGCATCGAGCGCACGTGTCGCGGATGCGCTGCGGCAGTTGCGCGAAGTCGGTGCGGGGCAGGACGGACATCGTCTGCGTATCGATCATGCGGGGCATGCGTTGCGCAGCTATCGCGGCCTCGTCTACTGGGAGGCCGGCGACAGCAGCGAGCCCGCCGACGAAACCGCGCTCGTGGAGCGCGAGATCAGCGAACTCGCGTGGCAGGGGCAAGAGGTCTGGCATCTGCCGCAATGGCGCGGCACGTTCGTGTTCGCGCTGGTGGATGCAGCCGCTGGCTCCGACGTCGCAGACGCATCGCCCGAAGCGCCACATGACGAAGCATCGGATACCGTTCCCGTCGGCGTCCTGCAACGCGCTTCGCTAAGCGTGCGGGCGCGCCGCGGCGGCGAACGCATGCGCGTCGGTGCGTCGAATGCGCCGAGCCGCACGCTGAAGAACCTGTTTCAGGAGCGCGGCATTCCCGCATGGAAGCGCGACGTGCCATTGCTTTACGTCGGCGATGAACTGCTGTTCGTGCCGCTGATCGGCGTGAATCGTGGGACGGTGCGCGACGCATCCGAGCACGAACCGCGCGTGAAAATCGCATGGCGCGAAGATCTGCTGATCGCCTGAGTGCCGGTCGGGCAGTCGCGCATGCCGCGCGTGCGCATGTCGAAATAGTGAAATAGGGCGCAAATCAACGATAAAACAGGCCATTGCGGGGCTGATTTGACGCATTTGAACGCTCTCTGCGTCTTGTCTTTTTGCGCCTAATCATGTACTTTAGCTTGTTTGCCCGACCCGATTTCGCCGTCGCTTTTGTCGCTATCGGTCGTTAGTGCCGGCAGGCGTGCGTGATCCGTCGTCGCCGTTCAAATCCGATCAGCCATTTGCGATTTCATCCCGGGCAAATCCGCGCGTGCTGCACGCGTGCTGCATCTACGCCGCCACACACTTTGCCGCCGTTCACGAGACGTTGCGCCCCTGTGCTTTCTGTGCGGTCGTCTCCAGCGCGCCAGCGCGGTTTATCTTCCAGTTCAGAACGACAATGGCACTCATCGTACACAAATACGGCGGCACCTCGATGGGCTCGGTCGAGCGCATCAAGAACGTCGCCAAGCGCGTCGCGAAATGGCACAAGGCCGGCCACCAGATGGTCGTCGTGCCCTCGGCAATGTCCGGCGAAACCAATCGCCTGCTTGGCCTCGCGAAAGAAATCACGACTCAACCGAGCCCGCGTGAACTCGACATGATCGCCGCCACCGGCGAGCAGGTGAGCTCGGGTCTGCTCGCGATCGCGCTGCAGGAAGCCGGCGTCGAAGCGGTCAGCTACGCAGGCTGGCAGGTGCCGGTCAAAACCGATAGCGCGTTCACGAAAGCGCGCATCAGCGACATCGACGGCGAGCGCGTCAAGCAAGACCTCGCGGCCGGTAGGGTGGTCGTGATCACCGGCTTCCAGGGCATCGACCCCGACGGCCACATCACGACGCTCGGTCGCGGCGGCTCGGACACCTCGGCGGTCGCGGTCGCGGCTGCGCTGAAGGCCGACGAGTGTCTGATCTACACGGACGTCGACGGTGTGTACACGACGGACCCGCGCGTCGTTGAAGAAGCGCGCCGGCTCGACCGCGTGACGTTCGAAGAAATGCTGGAAATGGCCAGCCTGGGTTCGAAGGTGCTGCAGATCCGCTCGGTGGAATTCGCCGGCAAATATCAGGTGAAGACGCGCGTGCTGTCGAGCCTGACCGATCCGCTGATGCCGCTCGACGACGAAATGAAGTCGGGCACCCTGATTACTTTTGAAGAAGACGAGACCATGGAAAAAGCAGTCATCTCGGGCATCGCGTTCCAGCGCGACGAAGCTCGTATCGCCGTGATGGGCGTGCCCGACAAGCCGGGCATCGCGTATCAGATTCTCGGCCCGGTGGCGGACGCGAATATCGACGTCGACATGATCATTCAGAACCAGAGCGTCGAGGGCAAGACGGCGTTCACGTTCACGGTTGGCCGCGGCGACTATGCGCGCGCAATGGAAATCCTCACCGGCACGGTGAAGGCCCACGTGCAGGCCGAGCAGGTGCTGGGCGACCCGAAGGTGTCGAAGGTGTCGGTGGTCGGCGTTGGGATGCGCTCGCACGTCGGCATCGCGAGCAAGATGTTCCGCACGCTGTCGGAAGAGGGCATCAACATTCAGATGATCTCGACCTCCGAAATCAAGATTTCGGTGTTGATCGACGAAAAGTACATGGAGCTCGCAGTGCGCGCGCTGCATAAGGCCTTCGAACTCGATCAGGCATAAATGGCGGAAAAAACGGGGCGCTCTAGAGCGCCCCGTTTGTTTTGTGGCGTTCATGTGAACGATTTGCGTCGCGGGACGCGTCGTTGGCACAAAAATGTTCGCGAGACATTGACCTTATCGGCCCGGCCCGCTATTATCTTGGCTTCGTCGCACTGACTCCCTGTGCGACAGAAAGTTTGGGAGACGTGGCCGAGAGGTCGAAGGCACTCCCCTGCTAAGGGAGCATCTGGGCCAAAACCTGGATCGAGGGTTCGAATCCCTCCGTCTCCGCCAGCAATGGTGGCGAAACCCCGCAGAGTCTAGGCTCTGCGGGGTTTTTGTTTTTCGGCGACCGTTGTTTCGTTTTCTCTTACTGCCCAAGCTTTGCGCGGTGACGAGGTGAGTTGTTGCTTGCATTGAATCGGCGGCGCCACGCAATGACGTCGACGGGATTGTCCTGTTATGCAGGCATCCTGATTACTGCTGTCTCTCTGAACGCGCGCCGCTTAGAACGCCTGCCGCAACCCCACCATACCGACGAACAGAGACTGGCACGACGACGGCGTCGTGTTCTGCGAGTCGCCGACCACCGCGAGCGCGTCGGCGGCGGTCACACCGCTGCCCGACGCGATCAGCGATTTGCCGCTTCCATGTTGATAGGCCTCGAGCGCGTACAGCTCGGTGCGCGCCGACAGGTTATAGGTCTGTTCGAGTGAGATTTGATGATAGTGCGCCGGGTCGGTGATGCGATTTGTCTCGCTTGCCTGCGTGAAGCTATAGCCGCCGTCGACGGTCACGCTCGGCGTGGGCCGGTACGTCGCGAACGCGCCGTAAAGTGTTGAATACCGCCTTGTCGAAGAACAGCGGGCCGTGGCCCGGTGCGTCCTGCACATTCGAGTAGTTGAGGCCCAACATCAGATCGTGCCACGTGTAGCGGCAGTGCACCGCTGAACAGGCTGCCGTTCGCAACGCTGCCGTGAACGCCGCTGAGACCGTACTGCGCAGTTGCCCTCAGACCCGCGATCGTCGGTGATAGATAGGTAACCGAATTATTGAGCGCAGTGCCGTGTCGGGGGCGTCGAGACCGCCTGGGTGCGCGCCGGTCGCGCCGGTCAGCACGCCGGTCGGTCCGAGTGCGCCGACCACCTGGAAGTAGGGCGTGTACTGGCGGCCGATCGTCACGGTGCCTTAGCGGTCGTTCGCGAGGCCGACATCGGCCTGGCGGTTGGACAGGTAGCCCGCGGTGCTTTGCGCGCCGCTCAGCGAATTGAAGCCGCTCTGGAGCCGGAAGATCGCCTTCGTGCCGCTGCATGAATGTTCTTTCGAAAATGAAATGTTCGTTTGCGGCAGACCCGCCAGACCAGCGGCCCCCGGCCCCGCCGACGGCGCTTTTTCGCCGCCGCATAGCGCATGTAACCAGACATTACGCCGCGCCGTTGAGGCGATTTTCAGCATCAGTTATTACAAAGTTGAAATACGCGCGTTGCTGCCTTGCGTTATATTTCCGCCAACAAAACATGTTCGTACAAAGGTGATCAATGAAGTCCGCTCGTCTTGTTCCACTTATGCTCGGGGTGTTGACGTTGGCTGCATCGGGTGCCGCGATGGCCGCGGGGCTCAACGTCGGGGTCAATATCGGCATTCCCGCGCCGGTCTACGTCGCACCGGCGCCGGTCTACGCACCGCCGCCTCCGCCGCCGCCTCCCGTGGTCTACCAGCCGGCTCCGGTGTACTACGGCGGTCCGCAGATCGTGATCGGCTGGCATGGCGACCGTTACTGGGACGGCCATCGCTACTGGGCGCGCGACGACTGGTATCGCCACCATCCGCCGGGCCACGGCGACTATCGTCACGGTCACCACGACCAGCATCGCGGCTGGCACTGAGCCGGCACCGCGGCGCGCTAACTGGCCGCTGCGACACCGAAACCGCCCTTCGAGGGCGGTTTTCGTTTTTTGGGCTGAAGCATCGACAGTCGATGCATTTCGTCGCAGTCGCCCGCCAGATCGCGCAAGCTAATTGGGTAGAATCCCCCACATCGCCACTGCCCACTTACCAGCACGACTCCATGACAACTGGCTCGCAACGGGTTCAAACGCCTGAGGGACTTCGATACAGCGTGATCCACGGACCGTTGCGCGCCGCGTTCGCCGTCGCGCTGCTGTGCGCGAGTCTGCTCGCCGCGCCGCATGCGCATGCCGCTCATGCGATCGCGCAATACGGCGAGCCTAAATATCCGGCCGGCTTCCAACACTTCGACTACGTCAATCCCAATGCGCCGAAAGGCGGCACGCTCGTGCTCGCCAACCCGAGCCGTCTGACGAGCTTCGACAAGTTCAATCCGTTCACGCTGCGCGGCAATGCGGCGCCCGGCCTCGAATTGATGTTCGAGAGCCTGACGATCGGCAGCAGCGACGAAGTCGCGTCGGCCTACGGGCTGCTCGCCGACAACATCGTGGTCGCGCCCGACGGACTGTCGGTCACCTTCCACATCAATCCGCGCGCGCGCTTTTCGAACGGCGACCCCGTGACCGCCGACGACGTCAAGTTCTCGCTCGACACGCTGAAGAGCCCGCAGGCCGCGCCGCAGTTCGCATCGCTTTTCAGCGAGATCAAGGGCGCGGTCGTGGTCGATCCGGCCACGGTGCGCTTCGAGTTTCGCGAGCGTAACCGCGAGTTGCCGCTGCTCGCCGGCAGCATGCCGGTGTTCTCGCGCAAGTGGGGGCTGAAGCCCGACGGCAGCCGCATTCCGTTCGATCAGCTCGCGTTCGAAAAGCCGATCGGCAGCGGGCCGTATCTGATCGACAGTTTCGACAACGGCCGCACGATCACGTTTAAGCGCGACCCGAACTACTGGGGCGCCGCTCTGCCGGTGCGCGTCGGCATGAACAATTTCGATCGCATCGTCTACAAGCTGTATGCGGATAGCACCGCGCGGCTGGAGGCGTTCAAGGCCGGCGAGTACGATGCACTGGTCGAATACATCGCGCGCAACTGGGTGCGGCGCGACGTCGGCAAAAGGTTCGACAGTGGCGAGTTGATCAAGCGCGAGTTTCCGCAGCACAACGGCACCGGGATGCAAGGCTTTTTCCTGAACACGCGCCGGCCGCTGTTCCAGGACGTGCGGGTGCGCAAGGCGCTCGATCTCGCGCTCGATTTTCAATGGCTGAACCGCCAGTTGTTTTTCAGCCAGTACACGCGCATCGATAGCTATTTCGCCAACACCGAATGGCAGGCGAAGGGGCCGCCGTCGCCCGGCGAGCTGGCGCTGCTCGAGCCGTTTCGCTCGCAGCTCGACCCGGCGGTATTCGGGCCGCTGTCGAAGCAGCCCGATACCGATCCGCCCGGCTCGCTGCGCGCGAATCTGCTGGCGGCGCGCGATCTGCTTCAGCAGGCCGGCTGGACCTATCGCGACGGCGCGCTGCGCAACGCCAACGGCGAGCCGTTCCAGTTCGAGATACTCGACGACGCGGGTTCGGCCTCGTCGATGGAGCCGATCATCGCGACATTCACGCGCAATCTGCAGAAGCTCGGCATTACCGTGAACTTCCGCACCACCGACTTCGCGGTGTATCAGAAGCGGCTCGACGCATTCGATTTCGACGTGACGACGATTCGGATGCCGGACGTGCAGGTGCCAGGCTCCGAGCAGATCACCCGCTTCGGCAGCAAGGCCGCCGATACCCCCGGCTCGGACAACGCGATCGGCCTGAAGTCACCGGCCGTCGACGCGGTGTTGAACGCGCTCGTGCACGCGCAAACGCGCGAGCAACTGACCGACGCCGCGCACGCGCTCGACCGTCTGCTGATGCATGGCTACTATGTGGTGCCGCACTGGTACAGCGGCACGCATCGCGTCGCGTACAAGCGCGGGCTCGCGTGGCCGAAGACTTTGCCGCTGTACTATGGCGCGGAGAGCTGGATCACGACGATGTGGTGGTACGAAGATCCGCAGGCGCACGCGCACACGGCCAGCGCCGACTGATCCGCAGAGCCATCGCCCCCACCAACGCGTTCGCACTGGAACACCGCCTATGTGGAGCTACATCCTCAAACGCCTGCTGCTGATGATCCCGACGCTGCTCGGCGTGCTGACGCTGACCTTCGTCGTGATCCAGTTCGTGCCGGGCGGTCCCGTCGAGCAGATGCAGCACGAGCTGCGCAAGGGCGCGGAGGGCGCCTCGCCGTTCGGGCTGCGCTCGCATAGCGGCGTCGACGCGCAGCAGATCGCGCAACTGAAGCAGCTTTACGGTTTCGACAAGCCGCCGCTCGAACGCTACGGGCTGATGCTCAAGCGCTTCGCGACCTTCGATCTCGGGCAGAGCTATTTCCGGCATCAGAGCGTGTGGTCGCTGATCGTGTCGAAGCTGCCGGTGTCGATCAGCATCGGCCTATGGACCTTCTTTCTCACTTATCTGATATCGGTGCCGCTCGGCATCGCGAAGGCGGTGCGCAACGGCTCGCACTTCGATATCGCGACGAGCCTCGTCGTGCTGGTCGGCTACGCGATTCCGGGCTTCGTGCTGGGCGTGCTGCTGCTCGTGCTGTTCGGCGGCGGCACGTTCCTGCAGCTGTTTCCGCTGCGCAACCTCACGTCCGACAACTGGGACCAGCTGAGCCTCGTCGGCAAGGTGCTCGACTATCTGTGGCATATCACGTTGCCGATCACGGCGTCGGTAGTGGGCAGCTTCGCGGTCGTCACGATGCTGACGAAAAACGCGTTCCTCGACGAGATCCGCAAGCAGTACGTGCTGACCGCGCGCGCCAAAGGTTTGTCCGAGCGGCGCGTGTTGTGGAAGCACGTGTTTCGCAATGCGCTGCTGCCGCTGATCGTCAATTTCCCGGGTGCGTTCATCGGCGCATTTTTCACCGGCAGCCTGCTGATCGAAACGCTGTTTTCGCTCGACGGGCTCGGCTTGCTGTCGTACGAATCGGTGATGCGGCGCGACTATCCGGTCGTGCTCGGCACGCTGTATCTATTCACGCTGATCGGCCTCGTCACGCGGCTGATCTCCGACCTTTGTTACGTGTGGGTCGATCCCCGCATCCAATTCGAACAACTGGAGCGCTGATGAATCGAGCCCGCCTTTCCGCCGATGCTGCGGCGCGCGCCGAACCCGCGCGGGCGCTGATGTCGCCGTCACCGGCGCGTCGCGTGTGGCACCGGTTTCGCCAGCAGCGTCTCGGCTACTGGAGCCTGATCATCTTCGTGGTCGCGTTCGCGGCGAGCCTAGTGGGGCCGCTGTGGTCGAACGACAAGCCGGTCGTCGTGCGCTACGACGGCCATCTGTATTTCCCGCTCGTGAAGACCTACGCCGAGACCACCTTCGGTGGCGACTTCCCGACGCCGACCGATTATCTCGATCCGTACATCCGTCACCGCTTCGATGCGCCGGGCAACTTCGCGTTGTATCCGCCGAATCATTACTACTACGACACGCTCAACTACTTCTCGAAGGCGCCCAACCCGGCGCCGCCGTCGCGCGAAAACTGGCTCGGCACCGACGACCGCGGCCGCGATCTGTTCGCGCGTCTACTGTATGGCTTCGGCGTGTCGGTCGTGTTCGGCCTCGTGCTGACCGTGATCAGCACGATAGTCGGCATCGTCGCGGGGGCGGTGCAAGGTTACTTCGGGGGGCGAACGGATATCGTCGGGCAGCGGTTGATCGAAGTCTGGAACGCGATGCCGCAGCTCTATTTGCTGATCATCTTTTCATCGATCTTCGAGCGCAGCTTCGCGCTGCTGATCGTGCTGCTGTCGCTGTTCAACTGGATCGGCCTGTCCGATTACGTGCGCGCCGAATTCCTGCGCAATCGCCAGCAGGACTATGTGCGCGCCGCTCGCGCGATGGGCCTGTCGCATTGGCAGATCATGTGGCGTCACGTGTTGCCGAACAGTCTGACGCCGGTCATCACGTTCCTGCCGTTCAGCATGAGCAGCGCGATTCTCGCGTTGACGAGTCTCGACTTCCTCGGCCTCGGCGTGCCGCCGCCGACGCCGAGCCTCGGCGAGCTCCTTGCTCAGGGCAAGGCGAATCTCGACGCGTGGTGGATCTCGGTGTCGACCTTCGGCGTGCTGGTGACGATGCTGCTGCTGCTGACCTTCATGGGCGACGCGCTGCGCAACGCGCTCGACACCCGTATCTCCGATGCGATACACGCCGGAGGTGGCCAATGAGCGCGCTGCCGCGAATCGATCGGGAAGCGCCGGATACGCCGCTGCTCGAACTCGACCATCTGCGCGTTGCGTTCGGCGACACGGTGGCCGTCGACGACGTCACGCTCGCGATCGCGCGCGGCGAGCGCGTCGCGCTCGTCGGCGAGTCGGGCTCGGGCAAAAGCGTGACCGCGCTGTCGGTGCTGCGCCTGCTGAACGACGCGCAGGTGAGCGGCGCAATCCGCTTCGGTGGCGAAGACCTGCTCGCAAAGAGCGAGCGCTCGATGCGCAGGCTGCGCGGCTCGGACATCGCGATGATCTTCCAGGAGCCGATGACCGCGCTCAACCCGCTGTATACGATCGGCGACCAGATTGCCGAGACGATCGTCGTGCATGACGGCGTCAGCGTGGCCGAGGCGTGCCGGCGGGCGGTCGCGTTGCTTGCGCGCACCGGCATCACTGAACCGGAGAAGCGCGTCAACAGCTATCCGCATCAGCTGTCGGGCGGCCAGCGGCAGCGCGCGATGATCGCGATGGCGCTCGCCTGCCGGCCGCGCCTGTTGCTCGCCGACGAGCCGACCACCGCGCTCGATGTGACGATTCGCGCGCAGATCGTCGAACTGCTGCTGGAGTTGCAGCGCGACGAAGCGCAAAAGCGCGGCATGGCCGTGCTGCTGATCACGCACGACCTGAACCTGGTGCGTCACTTTGCGCAGCGCGTCGCGGTGATGGAGCGGGGCGTGCTGGTCGAAACCGGCACGGTCGAGCAGGTGTTCGAGGCACCGCGCCATCCGTATACCCAGCGGCTGCTCGCGAGTCGGCCGCAGCGCGAGGTCGCGCCGGTGCTGCCGATCTCGCCGGTGCTGCTCGAAGCGCGCGACGTGTCGGTCGACTTCAAAACGAAGCTGCCGGGCCTGCGCGGCTGGTTCGGCGCGGGGCGGTTTCGCGCGGTCGACGCGGCGAACGTGTCGGTACGCCAGGGCGAGACGCTTGGAATCGTCGGCGAATCGGGGTCGGGCAAGTCGACGCTCGCGATGGCGCTGCTCGGTCTGCAGCGCACCGCGCACGGCGAGATCCAGTTTCAGGGCAGGGCGCTCGCGAGCTATCGCGGCGCCGAAAAGACCGCGCTGCGCTCGAATATGCAGGTTGTTTTTCAAGATCCTTTTAGTTCGCTTTCACCGCGGCAGACGATCGAGCGGATCGTCGGCGAGGGGCTCGCGCTGCATCGGCCGCAGATGACCCCGCAGGCGCGGCGCGACAAGGTGGTCGGGGTGCTGCGTGAAGTCGGCATCGACCGTACCGCGCTGTATCGCTATCCGCATGAGTTTTCGGGCGGGCAGCGGCAGCGCATCGCAATCGCGCGCGCGCTGGTACTCGAGCCGCGCGTACTGATCCTCGACGAACCGACCAGCGCGCTCGACGTGTCTATTCAACAGCAGGTGCTCAAGCTGCTCACCGGTTTGCAGCACAAGTACAACCTCGGCTTCGTGTTCATCAGCCACGACCTGGAGGTAATCGGGGCGATGGCGCACCGCGTCGTCGTGATGCAAAACGGATCAATCGTCGAGACCGGCGATGTCGAGAAAATTTTTGCGGCACCCGCGCATCCTTACACTCGAAAGCTGCTGAAAGCGGCACTTGATCGTTGATTTTTCACCCTTTCACCAATTGAGTGCGTATCTCGATTGATATTTTCTATTCCTTTTGACACGCAAATACTTACTGGCTAGTATCGACCAAACTTTTTCGTAGACGACTGATTTTTTTGCAAAAACTACCGACCAATGCAGCACAGAAACTTCACCCAGGCTTGCACGCGCGTCGTCGCCGGGATGTTCATTGGCGTCTTGATGGCAGCAGCTCCCGGCGCATTCGCCGATGAAGTAAGCGGTTTTAATCAGAATGCCTCCTATCCGACCACCAACGGCTCGGATCCTCTCTCCCTCCTCGCTCCTCAACCCAAGGCTGCTAGCACCGAAAGCAGCGGCGCCAAATCATTCCTTTCCGGCATGGCCGGCAAAGCGGGCGACGTGGTGGTCGGCGCGCTGAACATGATCGGCGTTCGCTACCGTTGGGGCGGCAACACGCCGGATTCTGGGCTGGATTGCAGCGGTTTCGTGCGCTACGTGTTCCAGGACACGCTCGGCCTCGCGTTGCCGCGCCGCGCCGAGGAAATGAGCCGGATGGGCGAGAAGGTGCGCGTCAGCGACCTGAAGCCGGGCGATCTGGTGTTCTTCAATACGATGCGCCGCACGTTCTCGCACGTCGGCATCTATATCGGCGACAACAAGTTCGTGCACTCGCCGTCCACCGGCAGCACGATCCGCGTCGACGACATGGATGACGGCTACTGGGAAAAGCGCTTCACGGGTGCGCGTCGGATCGAGACCTCGTATCAGGCCGACGATCTGCGCAAGCGCGTGACCGCGACGATCGGCGGGAATAACTGATTCCGCGCTGAGCCCAGCGATAAAAAAGCCTGCTTCGTTCGAAGCAGGCTTTTTGCGTTTGATACGTGCTGTTGCCCCTGGTGGGGCACAGCGACTGTGCGCCACCAGGCGTTCAGGCTCCCATGCGCCGCGCGGCGAGCTTGCGCTGCAATTCCGGCATCATCTTCGCGACCGCTTCCTCGCCGGCGAGGATCGCCGCATT
Organism: Paraburkholderia sp. EG304; assembly: GCF_046543485.1. Lineage (NCBI taxonomy): Bacteria > Pseudomonadati > Pseudomonadota > Betaproteobacteria > Burkholderiales > Burkholderiaceae > Paraburkholderia > Paraburkholderia sp. EG304. The sequence goes on from NZ_JBKGUA010000001.1 coordinate 286,242, forward strand.
GCGCTGCGAGAAATCGCTGCCGCTCATCGCCGCGAGATTCGGCCGGATCACCACATCGGCGTACTTGTCGAGCTCATAGGCCTTGATCGTCTGGCCCATGATCGTGAAGGTCTGCATCAGCACGTCGAACGAACTCGTGGTGAGGCCAGTCTCCGGTCGCTGCGAAATATCGACGGCGATGACGAAATCCGCGCCCATCTTGCGCGCGAACGACGCCGGTACCGGGCTCACGAGACCCCCATCCACATACTCGTGGCCGCCGATCTTCACCGGCTCGAAAATCGACGGCACGCTGCACGACGCGCGCACGGCGGTGCCGGTGTTGCCGCGCTGGAACAGGATCGGCTGGCCGGTTTGCAGATCTGTCGCGACTACGCCGAGGGGCCTCGCCATCTTCTCGATCGGGCGGTTGTTCAGCGTCGTGTTCAGGTAGTTCTGAAGCGCGACGCCCTGCAGGAAGCCGCGGGTACGAAACGGCATCGCCCAGTCGCTTATCGACGCTTCGTCCATCGACAGCGCGAGCTTGTTGAGCGCGAAGCCGTTCATGCCCGACGCGTACAGCGCGCCGACCACCGAGCCAGCGCTCGTACCGGCGATCAGGTCGATCTGGATATTGCGGGCCTCGAGCGCCTTGATCACGCCGATGTGCGCAAAGCCGCGCGCAGCGCCGCCGCCGAGAGCGAGCGCGACGCGAACTGGTTTCTGTTGCGCTTTTTCAGGCGGCGCAACGGGGGGCGTCGCGGTGATCGGCGCGCCATTGAGTTTGCCGTTGGTCGTGGTGCAGGCGGCAAGCACCGCAGAGGCTGCCGCTAGCGAAAAGCTGCGGCGGCTCAAACTGGGGGATGAGGGTTTCAACGAGTTCTCCAGCAACGGCGAGGGCGACGCAGGCGGCGTCGCGCGTACCGCGATCAGGCTGAGGTCAGGCCAGGCGGGTCGCCGGCGGCGATTCCGCGCGCTGGAGAGCGTCCCGTTCCTATCGGATCGATGTGCGGGGGCAAGCCCTTATATCAGCGCGCACACATCTTAATGCAAACGATCGGCGCGCGCGGTCCGCTGTAATGAAACGTTGCAGAGGAAGTATTCGGAACTGGGGCCGCGTCTTTGCAAGATCGGTGGGGCGAGCGCTGGGAAGGTGCCTGCGCAGGTGTCCGGACGCCGTTCGCTCATGCGCCTGAGGCCTTTCGGACGAGGGCGGCAACCCGCGTGCGGAAGGTATAATTCGCCTCTTGCACCTATTTCACTCGTGGCCGTGCGTGACATCGCGCGCAGCATGGGCACGCTTCGCTGCCGCGTTTCGCAGTCATGTTCGCTCGAGCGCCGGCGCCTGTTTTCCGAGTAACCGCTAATGACCACCTCCGTTCGTACCCGTTTCGCACCGAGTCCCACTGGCTTCATCCACCTGGGCAACATCCGCTCCGCGCTGTATCCGTGGGCGTTCGCGCGCAAGATGAAAGGGACCTTCGTGCTGCGGGTCGAGGACACCGACGTCGAGCGCTCCACGACCGAATCCGTCGACGCGATTCTCGAGGGCATGGCATGGCTCGGTCTCGATTTCGACGAAGGCCCGTTTTACCAGATGCAGCGCATGGACCGTTACCGCGAAGTGCTGAAGCAGATGCAGGACGCGGGGCTCGTCTACCCGTGCTACATGTCGACCGAAGAACTCGACGCGCTGCGCGAGCGTCAGCGCGAAGCGGGCGAAAAGCCGCGCTACGACGGCACGTGGCGCCCGGAGCCGGGCAAGGTCCTGCCGCAGCCGCCCGCGGGCGTGACGCCGGTGCTGCGCTTTCGTAATCCGCTGACCGGCGTGGTCGCGTGGGACGACGCGGTGAAAGGGCGCATCGAAATCTCGAACGAAGAACTCGACGATCTCGTGATCGCCCGTCCGGACGGCACGCCGACGTATAACTTCTGCGTCGTCGTCGACGATCTCGACATGCGCATCACTCACGTGATCCGCGGCGACGATCACGTCAACAACACGCCGCGGCAGATCAACATTCTGCGCGCGCTCGGCGGCGAGCCGCCGGTGTATGCACACCTGCCGACCGTGCTGAACGAGCAGGGCGAGAAGATGAGCAAGCGCCACGGCGCGATGAGCGTAATGGGTTACCGCGATGCAGGGTATCTGCCGGAAGCGGTCGTCAACTATCTGGCGCGCCTCGGCTGGTCGCATGGCGACGCGGAGATTTTCACGCGCGAGCAGTTCGTCGAGTGGTTCGATCTCGAGCACCTCGGCAAGTCGCCGGCGCAGTACGACCATGACAAGCTGAACTGGCTCAACGCGCACTACATCAAGGAAGCCGACAACGCACGACTCGCCGAACTGGCGAAACCGTTCTTCGCCGAGCTCGGCATCGAGGAAGCCTCGCTCGCGCAAGGTCCGGATTTGACGGGCGTGGTGGGGCTGATGAAGGATCGTGCGTCGACCGTGAAGGAGATCGCGCAGAATGCCGCGATGTTCTATCGCACGCCGGCGCCCGATGCCGAGTCGCTCACCCAGCACGTGACCGACGCGGTTCGCCCGGCGCTCGCTGATCTGGCCGCTGCACTGAAGACGGTCGAATGGACCAAGGAGGCGATCGCCGCCGCATTGAAGGCTACGCTCGGCGCGCACAAGCTGAAGATGCCGCAGCTCGCGATGCCGGTGCGTTTGGTGGTGGCGGGTACGACGCATACGCCGTCGATCGATAGCGTGCTGATGCTGTTCGGTCGCGACGTCGTCGTTGGCCGTATCGAAAAAGCGCTTGGCTGATCGACTGCGGGCGTGCGTGACAGGTGTCTCGCACGCCTTCGGAAAAAATCGCATGTAATTGCTCAAAGGGTATTTACAAACCGCAGGTCGCCCTCTAGAATCTCGTTTCTCTGATGTGCGCGGGGGTATAGCTCAGCTGGGAGAGCGCTTGCATGGCATGCAAGAGGTCAGCGGTTCGATCCCGCTTACCTCCACCAACACAGCAGAGAGAAGTTAAAGTGGTGACGAAGTCTGAAACTTGTAGAAAAAAAGACTTCACAAATCGCTGAAACGTAGTTAAAATAGCGGTCTTCGCAGTTGACGATAAACAGCTTTACGGATTAACTGAAAAGTTAGAGCGGGTTGAATAAGTCGAAAGCGAGTTAAGACGGATCTGAAAAGATTTTGTCCCCTTCGTCTAGAGGCCTAGGACATCACCCTTTCACGGTGAGTACAGGGGTTCGAATCCCCTAGGGGACGCCAAACATCAGCGTCGCTTTAGTATTCGAGTAGTAGTAAAGCAGCGCAGCTTGCAGAGAATTAACCGACGCTCGCAAGCAAGGTGTAAAGACTGGAGTGGTAGTTCAGTCGGTTAGAATACCGGCCTGTCACGCCGGGGGTCGCGGGTTCGAGTCCCGTCCACTCCGCCAGACAAAGCCCGTTCATACATACCTGAACGGGCTTTTTCATTAAAGGTGTAAGCAGTACGTTGTCCCCTTCGTCTAGAGGCCTAGGACATCACCCTTTCACGGTGAGTACAGGGGTTCGAATCCCCTAGGGGACGCCAGAACATCGGCGTCGTTCGGTTGGAAGTTTGAACGGTGCAGCAGACTGAGGGCATGGCTCGCAGGCTGCGATGCAAAATCTGGAGCGGTAGTTCAGTTGGTTAGAATACCGGCCTGTCACGCCGGGGGTCGCGGGTTCGAGTCCCGTCCGCTCCGCCAGATTTTGAGAAAGCCCACTTCGCAAGAAGTGGGCTTTTTTATTTCTACTGTCCGCTGCCAGACGCCTCCCGGAAGGCTCGGGACAAACAGCCATTGCCAGCGCGCGCGGCCTGTTTTACCGTTGATCCGACTCATCCTCGCGGTCCCGCCATGTTCGATCCCACCGAAGCCCCGTCACCGTTTCATCTGCGCACGGCAAGCATGGAAGATTTCGAGTTTGCCGAGGCGCTGACCCGCAACAACATGGGCGGCTATTATCGCCGGCATCATCTGGTGTGGCGCAGCGATCTGTTTCTCGGCAGTTGGCGGGAATCGGAGAATTTCATTCTCGAAGTGGATGGCGTGCCGATGGGCGTGCTGCGTATCACCGAGGAAGGTGATTCGCTGCATATCCGCGACGTGCAGATTGCCGAAGGATATCGGAGGCTCGGCGCCGGTACGTTTCTTCTCGACATCTCGCATCAATGGGCGCGCGAGCGCGGGTTGCGCGAGTTGCAGTTGCGCGTCTTCGTCGATAATCCGGCGGCGCGGCTCTATCAGCGCAAGGGCTATAAGCTCGCCGGGCCGCGGCTCGCGCAGCTAGGTGCAATCCGTCATCTGGCGCGGCGGGTTTGAGGCCTGGTCTGCGTGGATCGCCGACACCCATCGCCAGGCATCGTCATTCACCGCTCGGCAACATCAGCCGAACCGGCTTGATCCTGTGCCGTTTCATCATCCGCTTGCGCGTCATCATGCTCGCCGTTGCTCGCGCGATGCTCGGCGCCTCGCTCGATAAACGCGCGTGGACTCGCGCCGAACGCGCGCCGGAACATCGCGGAGAAGGCGCTCTGGCTCTGATAGCCCAATTCCTGCGCGACATGCGACAGCGGCCGCCCCTGGCTCAACAATGGAATGGCGCGCGCGAGAATCGCCTGCTGACGCCACTGCGAAAAACTCACCCCCAGTTCCTGACGAAACAGCCGCGCGATCGTGCGCGTGCTCGCGCCGACCGTCGATGCCCACTGTTCGAGCGACTCGCCATGCATCGGGTCGGCGATCACAGCCTCGCACAGCGCGCGCAGGCGCTTTTCGCTGGGCATCGGCACGGACAGCGGCAATGGTTCGGAGCGCGTCAGTTCATCGAGAGCGAGCGCGCCGAGCAGTTGCTCGCGCGCGGCGGACAGGCCGGGCGTATCGAGCGCGGCAATCACCTCGCGCAACAGGTTCGATACTTCGACGACGCGCGGCGTATCGAGCCCGGCCGGCACCGTACTCTCAGTGATGTACAGCGTGCGCAGGAACGCATCCTCGACGGCGACCACTTCGTGGGTGACATGCGGCGGCAACCAGATCGCGCGCGATGGCGGCACCATCCACGTGGTACCCGTTGTCGCGACGCGCAGCACGCCGCGCGACGCATACGCGACCTGCGCCCATGCATGCGTATGACGCGCGATATGCCAGCCCGCCGGCATGGGCCGCGAACGCACGCGGATCGGATGCGTGTCGTTCGGCGCGAACTCGGGCGGTATGTCGGCGAAACGCACGCGGCTCAACGGGTTGGACTCGGCGGACGAGGGCATGGCAAGGTCGGTTCGGATAATGGAGCCGGCAAGGGCGAAGCTCAGTCGAGGCCATTCACCGGCGCGGGCTCCAAGCATTGTAGATCGTGGCTGGTTGCTGATGCCGTCGAGCCACCGTTGCATAATGTCCCGATGGCCGCCGAGCCACCAACATCACCTCTGACCACGGAGACTCAACGACGATGCAGACCGTCTTTGTCTACGGCACACTGCGTGCCGGTGAAACCAACGACATCAGCGAAGCCGCCGCGCGCAACGACCTCCCCGCGCCGAGCCTGCTCGGCAGCACCACGGTGCGCGGCCATCTGTTCGATTTTGGCGACTATCCGGGTCTCGTCGTCGACGAAGGGGGCGTCGACGTGGTCGGCGACGTCTATGAAATCGACGATGCGCTCGTCGCGGTGCTCGACGAAATCGAAGCCGTATATCCGGGCGTCGACGACCGTTTTCTGGCCCGCGAGGTGATGGTCAAGGTAGACGGCAACGTCGTGAACTGCCGCTTCTATCCGGTCGCGCCGAACGCGGTAAAAGGGCTGCCCGAAATCCGTTCGGGAGATTGGGTCAAACATCGGCGCACGCGCTGAGCCGGTGCACGCCAGCGGCCAACAAAACGGCGCGCCATGTATGTCCGCGGCGCGCCGTCATTCAAGCAGAAGGGATCAACGGGCGCGAGCCGGTCCAACGCGCCCGAGCCCGCATCATCGACACCATCAAATCTCTTCGTAAAGCGGCAGCGTCAGAAAATCGGTGAACTGCTCCGCGGTCGACATCTGTTCGAAGATCTGCGCGGCGCGCTCATACGGCTTCGTATCTCCACCCACCGTCTGTTTGACCTTGTCGAGTTCCTGTCCCGCGAGCTCGCGCACCAGTTCGACCGTCACCTTGCGGCCGTCATCGAGTTTGCCCTTCGGCGAGCGGATCCACTGCCACACCTGCGAGCGCGAAATCTCCGCGGTGGCGGCATCTTCCATCAGATTGTGAATCGGCACACAGCCATTGCCCGCGAGCCACGAACCGAGATAGTGGATGCCGACATTGATGTTGTTGCGCAAGCCCGCTTCGGTGATCGGCGTCTCCGGGCGGAAGTCGAGCAGATCGGTCGCGGTCACGAGCACGTCGACGCGCTGCTTGTCGATCTGATTCGGCCGGTCGCCGAGCACCTTGACGAACTCTTCCATCGCGACCGGCACGAGACCCGGATGCGCGACCCAGCCGCCGTCGTAGCCATCGCCCGCGTCGCGCGCCTTGTCCGAGCGCACGCCGGCCATGGCCTTTTCGTTGGCGGCCGCATCGTTCTTGATCGGAATCAGCGCGCTCATGCCGCCGATCGCCGGCGCGTTGCGGCGGTGGCAGGTCTTCAGCAACAGCAGCGCATACGCGCGCATGAACGGCGAGGTCATCGTGATCTGCGAGCGATCGGCGAGGCAGAAGTCGCGGTCGCTCTTGAACTTCTTGATCGCGGAGAAGATGTAGTCCCAGCGGCCCGCGTTCAGGCCCGAGCTATGTTCGCGCAGCTCGTACAGGATTTCATCCATTTCGAACGCGGCGACGATCGTCTCGATCAGCACCGTTGCGCGAATCGTGCCACGCGGCACGCCGAGCGCTTCCTGCGCGGCGACGAAGATGTCGTTCCACAGCCGCGCCTCGAGATGGCTCTCCATCTTCGGCAGATAGAAGTACGGACCCGAGCTGCGCGCGATCAGCTCCTTCGCGTTGTGCACCATGTACAGCGCAAAATCGAAGATGCCACCCGACACGCGCTTGCCATCGACCTTCACGTGCTTCTCGTCGAGATGCCAGCCGCGCGGACGCACGATCAACATCGCGGTCTTGTCGTTGAGCCGGTACGACTTGCCGTTCTGTTCGAGCGAAATCGTGCGGCGCACCGCGTCCTTCAGATTGATGTGACCGGTGATCTGATTGTCCCAGCTCGGCGCATTCGAATCCTCGAAGTCGGTCATGTAGGAGTCCGCGCCCGAATTGAGCGCGTTGATGATCATCTTGCGCTCGACGGGCCCGGTGATTTCGACGCGCCGGCACTGCAGATCCTGCGGCAGCGGCGCGATCTTCCAGTCGCCTTCGCGCACGCTCTTCGTGGCGGCGAGGAAGTCGGGGCGCTCGCCCGCGTCGAGCCGCTTCGCACGTTCGACGCGCGCCTGCAGCAACTGCTGACGGCGCGGCTCGAACGTGCGGTGCAAGGCCGCGACGAGTTCCAGCGCTTCGCGGGTGAGGATCGCTTCAAAGCCGGGCTTGATGTCGCCGGTGATTTCCATGCCTTGCGGCATCGACAGCGGATTAGCCATGTTTTCTCCTTGGTCGGTCAGATTGCAGAAAGTGCGAAGGTTGAAAAGGGGAGTGGGTTCCCGAAAGCGAGGGGCGCCGTCATACGCGCGGGCTGGCGCGCTTGCGGCCGCCACTGCCATGAGTTCCGGGACGGCTGCCAGTCGAGCGCGACGCCGTCGGGAGCGTTTGCAGAAAGCCCAGCAGATCGTTCATCCCGCCGCCGGTGCCATGCGGCGTCACGCCGAGCTCTTCGACGGGCAGGTTCTGCCGGTTCAGCCAGAACGTCGTGAAGCCGAACCACGTCGCGCCTGCGACGTCCCAGCCGTTCGACGACACGAACACGATCTCGCGCGCCGCCACGCCAAACGCATCGGGGCCGAGCGCATACGCGGCGGGAGAGGGTTTGTACGCGCGCACCGCATCGACCGACAGCACGTGATCGAAGAGAGCGCTCATGCCGGCGCTCTTGACCGCGATGTCGAGCATTTGCGGATTGCCGTTGGACAGGATCGCGAGCCCGGGTCCGAGCCCGACATGTGGCGCGGCGGCGGGCTCGCGCAACGCGCGCAGCACCGGCACGGCGTCGGGAAACGCGGACAGACACGCGTATTCGTCCATCAGACGCTTTTCGGCCGAGCGGCCGAGCGTGAGCTGCAGTCTTTTCGCGGCGAAGCGCAGTGCGTCGAGCGTGATGTCCCAGAACGGGCGGTAGTGTTCGCCGGGGGCGTCGCTGCGCGCGGCGAGCGTGCGCAGTTGCGTGTATTCGATCTGCTTCTGGCGCCACAGCTGCGACAGCGCGTCGCCGTGTCCGGGGAAGAGTTGCTCCGCGGCGGCGATCACCGAATGCACGTCGAACAACGTGCCGTAGGCGTCGAAAATCACTGCTCGCGGTGAAGCTGTCGTTGTGGCCGACATTGCCATGCGCTCCTGTCAGAGGTCGGGATCGATTGTATTGGTGACGTTAGGTACTAAAAAATAGCCTAAAGATCACTTGATCTTTTACTTTCATATACCTAATCTCACACACAACCCTCACTTTTGCGCTGACTTAATTGCTTTCGCGGCGCGCATCGTTCATGGACCGTTTCAAGCAGATCGAGACCTTCGCCACCGTCGCGGCCAAAGGCAGCCTGTCCGCGGCGGCGCTCGCCGAGGGCGTCGCGCCCGCGATCATCGGCCGGCGCATCGACGCGCTCGAGGAGCGCCTCGGCGTCAAGCTCCTGGTGCGCACGACGCGCAAGATCACGCTCACCTTCGAAGGCTCGGCCTTTCTTGAAGACTGCCAGCGCATCCTTCACGACATGCAGAACGCCGAGGCGAGCGTGTCGGCGGGCGGTGTGAAGGCGAGCGGCCATTTGCGGCTGTCGGCGCCGGCCGGCTTCGGACGCCGGCACGTGGCGCCGCTGGTGCCCGCATTCACGGTCGCGCATCCGGACGTGTCGATCACGCTCGATCTGTCCGATCGTCTCGTCGATCTCGTCAACGAAGGCTTCGATTGCGCGGTGCGGCTCGGCGAGTTGCCCGATTCGTCGCTGGTGTCGCTGAAGCTGGCCGAAAACCGCCGCGTGTGCGTCGCGTCGCCCGCGTATCTGAACCGGCGCGGCGCGCCGCACAGCCTCGCCGAGCTCGCGCGCCACAACTGCCTCGCGCTCGGCGCGAGCGCGAACCAGCAGCGCGGCTGGATGTTCCAGCACGACGGCAAGGTCGTGTCGATCAAGGTGTCCGGCACGATGGAATGCTCGGACGGCGCGGTGCTGCACGAATGGTGTCTCGCCGGACACGGGCTCGCGTGGCGCTCGTTGTGGGAGGTCGGCGCGGACCTCGCGGCGGGGCGCCTCGTCACGGTGCTCGACGAATTCGCCGCGCCGCCGATCGGCATCCACGCGGTGTTCCCGCAGCGCCGTCATCTGCCGCTGCGAGTGCGGCTGTTTCTGGACTTTCTCAAGCATACGTACGGCGAACCCGGTTACTGGGACTGACCCGCCAATCCCCAGACGGTCGCAATTACTCGCATTCATACGCATTACAATCGTTTCGGGCAGCCTGCACCCTGGGCTTTGTTGGACGCTGACCCCGTGCTGCGCGCAGCCGGCGACGGAGGGCATCATGTTCAGGCACATCCTGGTTCCGACCGATGGTTCAGATCTTTCACGCAAAGCGATAGCGGGCGCGATCGATCTCGCGCAGGCCGTGGGCGCCCGCGTGACCGCGTACGCATGTCTGCCGCAGTATCCGTATTCGCCGTTCTCCGATGTCGCGATCGAACCACCAGGCGAGTTCCTGCAACGCAGCGAGCGCGAAGCGCGCGTGCATCTGCGCGAAGTCGAGCATGCGGCGCACCGCGTCGGCGTCCACGTCGAGAGCCGCACGAGCGTGCATCCGGCGCCGTATCTCGGCATCATCGAAGCGGCCGAGCAGGGCGGCTGTGATGTGATCTTCATGGCGTCGCATGGGCGGCGTGGGCTCGGAAGCCTGTTGATCGGCAGTGAAACGCAGCGGGTGCTCACGCATACGAAAATTCCTGTGATCGTCTATCGCTGAATCGCTTTGCACCGCCGGCAGCGTGCCGGCATGCGCGGCCTTCGAAAAAAAACGCGCCGGCGGCGAAGCCGGCGCGTTCAGGTTCGCCGCACGCCTGCCGCGTGCTGGCTTCTCTCAGACCCCGGCCGCTGGCATGCGCACTAATGTTCCTGCCAATCTGGTACGGCGCGGTCCTCCCAGTGTCGGCGGCACTCTGACGTTGCCCCTCGACATTTGCCAATCGTTGCTGCGTTCAGGCCACGGGATTGCGTGACCCGACCGGCTCATCTCAGGCGACCTTCTTGTCGAAGAACTGCTCGTTTTCCGTCGAACCATGCAACGCGGTCGTCGATGCTTCGCGCTCGACCGTCTGCGTGACCGCGTCGAAGTAGCCGGTGCCGACTTCGCGCTGGTGCTTGACCGCGGTGAAGCCCTTTTCGGCCGCCGCGAACTCCGCCTGCTGCATTTCGACGAACGCGGTCATCTGGTTGCGCGCATAGCCGTACGCGAGGTTGAACATCGAGTAGTTCAGCGCGTGGAAGCCGGCCAGCGTGATGAACTGGAACTTGTAGCCCATTGCGCCGAGCTCGCGCTGAAACTTCGCGATCGTTGCGTCGTCGAGGTTCTTCTTCCAGTTGAACGACGGCGAGCAGTTGTACGACAGCAGTTGGTCCGGGTACTCCTTGTGGATCGCGTCGGCGAATTTCTTCGCGAACTCGAGGTCCGGCTTGCCGGTTTCGCACCAGATCATGTCGGCGTACGGCGCATACGCGAGGCCGCGCGAGATTGCCTGCTCGAGGCCCGGCTTCGTACGATAGAAGCCTTCGACGGTGCGCTCGCCGGTCAGGAACGGGCGGTCGTTGTCGTCGACGTCCGAGGTCACGAGGTCGGCGGCTTCCGCGTCGGTGCGGGCGAGCAGCACGGTCGGCACGCCCGAGACGTCGGCGGCCAGACGTGCGGCGGTCAGCTTCGCGACGGCTTCGCGGGTCGGCACGAGCACCTTGCCGCCCATGTGGCCGCACTTCTTGACCGAGGCGAGCTGGTCTTCGAAGTGCACGCCCGATGCGCCCGCTTCGATCATCGCTTTCATCAATTCGAACGCGTTCAGCACGCCGCCGAAACCGGCTTCCGCGTCGGCCACGATCGGCGCGAAGTAATCGACGTAGCCTTCATCGCCCGGGTTCTTGCCTTCCGACCACTGGATCTGGTCGGCACGCGTCAGCGTGTTGTTGATGCGCTTGACGACGAGCGGCACCGAGTTGGCCGGATACAGCGATTGGTCCGGGTACATTTCACCAGCGACGTTGGCATCGCCCGCGACCTGCCAGCCCGACAGATAGATTGCCTTCAGACCGGCCTTCACCTGCTGCATCGCCTGGTTGCCCGTCAACGCGCCGAGCGAGTTCACGAACGGCTCGCTGTTCACTGCGGCCCACAGCTTTTCGGCGCCGCGCTTCGCGAGCGTGTGCTCGGGTTGCACCGAGCCGCGCAGACGCACCACGTCTTCGGCCGAGTAGGTGCGCTTGACACCCTTCCAACGCGGGTCCGTTTCCCATTGCTGCTTGAGTTGCTGCACTTGCTGTTCGCGGGTCATTGTCATGATGTGCTCCTTCGATGCCAGTTATGGAGGATGGGTGACTCTGTCTTCTCGAAGCGCCGGGCCCTGAGAGGGCGTTGTGGTTCGTGAAGTCTTATATAAGAGTCTAGGCAAATCGATGGACGCGCAATAGACACCGCAAAGCGTTTTTCCAATATTTATTTTTACGTTAAATCAATGGCTTGAATGTCGCATTTCGCGATGAGAAACGATATTTTCCCTGTTGCAACAGTCGTTCTTGTGCCTTGCAGCATGATTTTTTACGACGCAAAAAATTTTTCCACATCGCGAAATTGGGGGCGGGCAGCGGACAGGTGAAAAAAAAACCGGCGCCTGAGCGCCGGTTTTCTGCTGTTCTCACGGACGGCGCGAAGCCGTCCGGTCAGTCTTGTGCGTAGCTATCAGCTGCCGCGACGTGCCGAACGGGGACCGTCGTTGCGGCGCGCGCCGTAGCCGTCACGCGAACCGTAACTGTCACGCGAACCACCGCCGAAGCCTTCGCGCGAGCCATAGCCGTCACGCGAACCGCCGTGGCTTTCGCGCGAGCCGTAGCCGTCACGCGAACCGCCGGCCGACTTGTTGCCCCAGCCCCCGCCGTTGCCATTGCCATTGCCGTTCCCGTTGCGCGAGCCGCCGTAGCCGCCCGGCTTGCCCGAGCCGCTGCCGAAGCGACGGCCGTTACCGCCCGGACGGCCGCGGCCACCGAAGCCAGGACGGCCGTTGCCCGAAGGCGGCGCCTTGCGCGGCTCGAAGCCTTCGACGACGTTGACCGGCAGCGGCGTGCGCACGAAGCGCTCGATGCGCTTCAACGCGCCCTGTTCGGCGTGATGCACGAGGCTCACCGCGATACCCGAGCGACCCGCGCGGCCGGTACGGCCGATACGGTGCACGTAGTCTTCGGCGAACTTCGGCAGGTCGTAGTTGAACACGTGCGTGATGCCCGGGATGTCGATACCGCGAGCGGCGACGTCGGTCGCAACCAGCACGCGCACGCGGCGCTCGCGCAGCGCGCGGATCGTGCGGTTACGCGCCCCTTGCGGCAGGTCGCCGTGCAGCGCAGCCGATTCGAAACCGGCGTCGGCCAGACGGCCCGCCAGTTGGTCTGCGTCCATCTTGGTTGCCGTGAAGACGATCGCCTGGTCGAGGCCGGAGTCGCGCAGCAGATGGTCCAGCAGACGGTCCTTGTGATCGCGGTCGTCGACGTAATGGACGGTTTGCGCGATGTTGGTGCGCTGCTCCATGCGCTGGACGATTTCGATACGCTCCGGGTCCTTCAACAGACGGCCGGTCAGCGAGCCGATCTTGCCGTCGAGCGTGGCCGAGAACAGCATGGTCTGACGGGTAGCCGGCGTTTCGGCGACGATCGTGTCGATGTCGTCGATGAAGCCCATGTCGAGCATGCGGTCGGCTTCGTCGAGCACGAGGATCTGCAGTTGCGACAGATCGATGCGGCCGCGCTCGAGGTGGTCGATCAGACGGCCCGGCGTCGCAACGAGGATTTCAGGGTTCTTCGCGAGCAGCATCAGTTGTTGGCCATAAGCGACGCCGCCCAGAATGCTGACGGTGCGCAGGCGCTTCAGGTGCTTGCCGTACGTGGCGGCGGCGGTCGTGACCTGCATCGCGAGTTCGCGGGTCGGGGTCAGCACCAGCATGGTCGGACGCGCGACCGGCTGCGGACGGCGGCCGCGGCCACCGTCGGCCGGACGCGGTTCGCGCGGCTGGCTCGCCTGGGCCTTTTGCAGCTGCGCGAAACGCTCGATGGCGGGCAGCATGAAGGCGGCGGTCTTGCCCGAACCGGTCGGGCTCGAAACCAGCAGATCGCGGCCGGCGATACCAGCCGGCACCGCGCGTTGCTGCACCGGCGTCGGGTGCTCGTAGCCAGCGGCGGTCAGCGCGGAGACGACTTCCGCGGACAGGCCGAGCGACGCGAAGCTCGGCTTGGCGTCAGCTTGCGCGGCGGCTGCGGGAGCGGCGGACGCGAGACCAAGTGCTTCGTCGGCAATGGCGTTCAACGGGCTGCTGGGGGTGTTGCTCAAAGTCATGTGAATCCTTGAAAACGATCCTGGGTGGTTCATCGGATGAAAACGTCAACGCCAATCGGCATACCCAAGTCGTCGGATTCAGCGGGCAAAAAAGCAGCGAGCAAATCGAAAAACGGGGGCAACTCGCGACAATGAAGGCGAGTTTTTCGTTAGAAGCTGTATCGGATGCGACGTGCCAACATGGCGAGCCGCCAGCCTGGGACTTGAGCCCGTAGGGGGCTAGGCAGAAGGGGACAGGTTCTAAACTGGATTGGAGCAAACGCTATGGGACGCTGCGCCGCGAGGACCGCTGGAAAAACGGCCAAAGCAGTGAAGCGCAGGCGGCATTATAGCGAACTTTGCTGCACTGCGCCACCATTCAGCGCAAATCCGACAGAAAAAAGTGCCGGAATGCAGTAGGGACGTGAGGGCGATGGCCCGGAGCCTCGCGTCCGGAACCCCGCGAGGCCGTGGCGGGGTTCCCATACGGCCATTCCACAGATGATTGGCGCGCCGGAAACTCAGGCCGCCGCGCCGCTCTTCAGCGATTCGACGAGCTCGACATATTGCTGCTTCGCAGCGTCCTGCGCGGTGCCCTTGAGCGCCGCCCAAGCTTCGTACTTGTATTTGCCGACGATGTCGGTGAAGCCCGGCTTGTCGCCGTGCACGTCGCCCTCGCTTGCCTGCTTGAAGAGTGCATAGAGACGCAGCAGCGTGAGATTGCCCGGGCGCTCGGGCAGCTGCTTGACGTCCTGCTGGGCTTGTTCGAACTGGGAGTTGATATCGGTCATGGTGGGTTGGCCTGCGTCGCGGGATAGATGAGATCGGCCGAAAATCATAACAATTGCCTGACGCAACGGGGCCGAGGGCTTATTCCAAACTGGGCGGCCGCGAAGCGGGGCAGCAAGGCCGCGCAAACCACCATTCACGCGCACCGTGCCGATTACAATACGGTCCATGACTCAAACAGTGCTCCTTGCCCTCGATACCTCGACTGAATTCTGTTCGGCGGCGCTCGTGTCCGCGTCCGTCGATGCCGCCGGTCAGCCCAGCGCCGAACCGCGCGTCTGGGTTCGTCACGAACAAACCGGCGCGGTGTCCAGTACCCGCCTGCTGCCGGCGATCCGCGAACTGTTCGACGAAGCCGGCCTCACGTTGGCGGACTGCGACGCGATCGCGTTCGGCTCGGGCCCGGGTTCGTTCACCGGACTGCGTACGGCGACCGGCGTCGCCCAAGGCCTCGCGTTCGGCCTGGACCTGCCGGTCGTGCCGATTGGCACGCTGCTCGCGTGCGCGGAGAGCGCCCGCCTGCATGATCCGTCGACGACGCGCGTGCTCGCCGCGCTCGACGCGCGCATGGACGAAATCTACTGGGCCGACTACGCGTGGGACGACGCGCAACACGAATGGCGCACCGTGCAGACGGCGTCGCTCGATGCGCCTGAGCGGATCGTGCTGCCCGACGGGCCGTTCACGCTTGCCGGCAATGCGGCCGCCGCGTTCGGCGAGCGATTGCCGGCGGTCGCGGCCGCGCGAAGCGTCGATGGTGAAGCGTTGCCGCATGCGTTGCCGCTGGCGTACGCGGCGCTGCGCGCGTTCCATGCGGGCCGCACGGTACCCGCCGATCAGGCTGCGCCCGAGTACGTGCGCGACAAGGTCGCGCAGACGACCGCCGAGCGCATGGCCGACAAGGCGGCGAAATCAGCCAAAGCGGCTCACAACGCCGGGCAGTCCGCGCAGAGCGCGCCCGACGGCGCGTCCGGCCAGCCGTCCCACGACGAGGCGCGCCCATGAGCGGTGTGCTGCTCACGGACCGCTACATGTCGCCGATGACCGAAAGCGACCTGGACGAAGTCGCCGCGATCGAGAAGCTTGCGTATGAGTTTCCGTGGAGTCGCGGCAACTTCGGCGACTCGCTGCGCAACGGCTATTTCGGCGTCTGTCTGCGCCACGTGACGGGCACTTTGATCGGCTATTGCGTGCTGATGCCGGTCGTCGATGAAATGCATCTGCTGAATCTGTGCGTGGCACCCCAAGCGCAAGGCGCGGGCGCGGGCCTCGCGCTGCTGCGCGAGGCGGTGCGCATCACGCACGCGGAGAAGCTCGAGGGACTGCTGCTCGAAGTGCGGCCGTCGAATCATCGGGCGATCCGTTTGTACGAGCGCTTTGGCTTCGCATCGATCGGCCGGCGCAAAAATTATTATCCGGCGCGGCATCGCGCCCGGGAGGACGCGATCGTGATGCGTCTGTCGTTTGCCACGGAGGGCGAAGATGGCGCTGCATGAATCGGTGCTCGAAGAATTTGGACTCGCGCCGTTGTGGGTGCGTCGCGGACTCGCCGGGCGCGAGCCGGAGGCCGGGCAGGGTGATGCGTCGCAGTCGATACCGGCAGACGCGGACGACGAGCGACGCGCGGAGCCGGCGCCGCAGACCTCGCGCGAACCGCTGCGCGCATCCGCCGACGCGCAGCCGCAGCAAGCGCCGAGTGAACCCGCACCGCGCTTCGACGAAACCGCCGCACGCCGCGAGACATCACAACCGCAACCGGACTTTTCAGCGCCGCCGACTTTCGACGCCCCACCCGACGACGACTTCGCGTGGTTCGACGATCCCACCGCATCGGCCCCCGCACCCGCCGAAGCACGCCGCGACGCGCCCGCGCTGCCGGCTATCCACACGCTCGACTGGGACGCGCTCGCCGAGCGCGTCGCCGGATGCGAGGCCTGCCGGCTGTGCGAGAAGCGCACGAACACGGTGTTCGGCGTCGGAGATCGTGAGGCCGACTGGATGCTGATCGGCGAAGCGCCCGGCGAGAACGAGGACCGTCAAGGCGAACCGTTCGTCGGCCAGGCCGGCAAGCTGCTCGACAACATGCTGCATTCGCTCGCGCTCGCGCGCGGCACCAACGTGTATATCGCGAACGTGATCAAGTGCCGGCCGCCCGGCAACCGCAATCCGCAGCCGGACGAGGTCGCCCGTTGCGAACCTTATCTGCAGCGTCAGGTGTCGCTCGTGAAGCCGAAGCTGATCGTCGCGCTCGGCCGTTTCGCCGCGCAGAGTCTGCTGAAGACCGA
The DNA here is from genome assembly GCF_046543485.1 of Paraburkholderia sp. EG304. Lineage (NCBI taxonomy): Bacteria > Pseudomonadati > Pseudomonadota > Betaproteobacteria > Burkholderiales > Burkholderiaceae > Paraburkholderia > Paraburkholderia sp. EG304. The sequence continues at coordinate 302,977 of NZ_JBKGUA010000001.1, forward strand.
CGCGAGCATTTCGTCGCTGCGCGGCCGCGTGCATACGTACGAGGGCGTGCCGGTGATCGTCACCTATCATCCGGCCTATCTGCTGCGTAGCCTGCCCGACAAGGCCAAGGCATGGACGGACCTGTGCCTTGCGCGCGCCACGTGGCTGGCGAACGGCGGCGCGCCGTCGAACGAATCAAAGTGACGATCCCCGAGGGCCCGGCGGCGCGCATGCCCGCCGCGTCTATCAGCCACGCGGCGCTTCTCGATAGGTTGCTTGGATTGCGCGACGGTGCTTCAGTCGATGCACTGCGCGAACCCGCCGTCCGCGATCTCGCGTGGCTGCTGCTGAGTCCCGATCTGTTGCGCCCTCAGCCTCCCGCGGGCGCGCTCGCGGCTCCCTTCGATACACCGCAGGAATTGCAGGCCACGCTCGACTGGCTGCGCGCGCTCGACACCACGCCAGAATCTCTGCATCAGGATCTCGCGGCAACGCGCATCACGCGTCTTGGCCGCTACGCCGAACGCCTGCTGGGTTTTTTCCTTCGTCATGGGCCGGCGACGCAATTGATCGCAGCGGGTGTGCCGCTACGGCACGCCGGCCGCACGCTTGGTGAATGCGATTTCCTCGTGCGCACGCGCGAGGGCGCGCGACTGCATTGGGAACTCGCGGTGAAGTGCTATCTGCATGCGGGCGATCCCAGTGGGGCAGAGGCGGCGCGTCTCGCCGATTACGTCGGCCCCAATCTGAAGGACCGCTTCGATCTGAAGCTCGCGCATCTGCTCGATCATCAGTTGCCGCTCAGCGCACGCGAGGAATTTGCATCGACGGGCTATGCAGGCACGTGGACGCCGCAGATGTTCGTCAAAGGCTGGCTGTTCTACCGGCATGGCGCCACGCCCACCGATCCTGCCGAACTCGATCCCGCGCATGGCCGCGGCTGGTGGATTACGCATCGCGACTGGCCGGCTTTCGAGTGCGCGCACACGCATAGGTGGCGGGTGTTGCCGCGGCTCGAATGGCTTGCGCCGCAGTATCGAATGCAAGCCGGCGCGCACGATTCGTGCTATGTCGACGCAAACACGCTCGCCGCTCAAATCTCACCGCAACACGGCCCGACGATGGTCGCCGGATTCATCGAAGACGATACGGGACATCTGCTCGAACGCTCGCGCGGCTTTATCGTGCCGGACGACTGGCCCGAGCACGCGCGGCGTTACGCGAAGCAATAGCGTCGCTTACCACCACCGATGAAAGTGATGCACCGGCCCCACGCCGTGGCCGACGTCGAGCCGCTCGCTCGCCTGCAACGCGCCGGTCAGATAAACCTTCGCATCGGCCACGGCGCTAGCGAGATCGTCGCGCTGCGGAATCAACGCCGCGATCGCCGACGACAACGTGCAGCCCGTTCCATGCGTGTTCTTCACCGGCACGCGCGGACCGCCGAGGCGCAGCGTGCCGCTTTCCTGCACGAGCCAGTCGGGGCTATCGGTCGCGCTCAGATGGCCGCCCTTCATCAGCACCGCGCGCGCGCCGAGCGCGCGCAACGCTTCGCCTTGCTCGACCATGCCGGCTTCGTCGGTGGCGGGCTGCGTGCCGAGCAGCGCGGCCGCTTCCGGCAGATTCGGCGTCAGCAGATCGGCGAGCGGCAGCAGTTCGTCGCGTACCACCGCGACTGCATCGGGCAGCAATAGCGCATGATTGCTCTTCGAGATCATCACCGTGTCGAGCACGACGTGTTTGGGCCGGTGACGGCGCAGCGCGTCGGCAACCGCGCGCGCGATCGGCGCATTCGCGAGCATGCCGATCTTCACCGCGTCGATGCGGATGTCGTCGAACCCCGCGTCGAGCTGCGCGGTGATGAAGCCAGGGTCCGGCGCGTGGATCGCGGTCACGCCGCGCGTGTTCTGCGCGGTCAGCGCGGTGATCACGCTCGCGCCATAGGCGCCGAGCGCGGAGAAGGCCTTCAGATCGGCCTGGATGCCAGCGCCGCCGCCGGAATCGGAGCCGGCGATCGTCAGCACATTGGGAATCGATTGAGTCATGGTCGAGCGAGGAAGAAGAAGGGCCCGCTCGTGCGTGTCGCGGCCGGCCCGGCGCGGTTGATCAGTGCTTGGCTTCGCCGATCAGCGCGACCGAATCGAACGCGCGCTGGTTCGCCTGATGGCGCCGCATCACGAGCCACATCATCACGCACACGAAGGTGCCGAACAGCACGATCACGACGGTAACCGGCACGTCGAGCCAAACGAGCACCGCGTACAGGCACAGCATCACGAGCACGGACAGATTCTCGTTGAAGTTCTGCACGGCGATCGAATGGCCCGCCGACAGCAGCACGTGCCCACGATGCTGCAGCAGCGCATTCATCGGCACGACGAAAAAGCCCGACAGGCCGCCCACGAACATCAGGAAGATATACGCGAAGATCAGATAGCCCGACACGTGCATGCGGCCAAAATAAATGCCCCAGTGCGGGGGAAACAGATCGCGCGTGTAGAACGCCATCAGCATCACGGAGATACCCATCATGATGCCGACCGGCAAGACCGACAGCGACTTCTTCAACGGCACGCGCGAAGCCGCAAAAATCGCGCCGCCCGCGACGCCGACCGCGACCACCGCCTGCAGGATTGCTGCCTCGGACAGCGACATGCCCAGCGACACCTCGGCCCATTTAAGCACGATGAATTGCAGCGTCGCACCCGCGCCCCAGAACAGCGTCGTCACAGCGAGAGAAATCTGTCCGAGCTTGTCACGCCACAGCACGAGAAAGCAGTCGGCGAAATCGGTGATCAGGCGGATCGGCCCGTGTTCCTGGCGCGGATAGCGCGCGCCGGTGTCGGGAATGCGCAGATTAAAGAGCGCGGCGACCACGTAAATGCCCATGATCACGAGCATCGCGGCTTCCGCGGGCGTGTTCACGGTGGGGACGTGCCATTTGAGAATCGGCGCGGCGATGTGCGGGCTGATCAGCGCGCCGCCGAGCACCGTACCGAGAATGATCGAGCCGACCGTGGTGCCTTCGATCCAGCCGTTCGCGGCGACGAGCCGGTCAGGCGGCAACAGTTCGGTGAGAATGCCGTATTTGGCGGGCGAGTAGGCCGCCGCGCCGAAGCCGACGATGCCGTACGCAATCAGCGGATGCGCGCCGACCAGCATCGTGATGCAGCCGACCACCTTGATCGTATTGGTGATGAACATCACGCGTCCCTTCGGACGGGAGTCGGCGAATGCGCCGACGAAAGCGGCAAGAATGACGTACGACAGCACAAAAAACAGCTTGAGCAGCGGCGTCATCCAGTTCGGAGCGTGAAGATCTTTCAGCAGTGCGATAGCAGCGATCAGAAGCGCATTGTCGGCCAGCGACGAAAAAAACTGCGCGGCCATGATGGTGTAAAAGCCTTTTTTCATCTGATGCGATGCTGTCCTCGCTGCGGTCTGTCCGCCCCGGCCGTTTGTTATGCGTCCGGGCTTATGCCGATCGAAATGGGTTGTGCGCACGGCTTTATATCATGAAAATAGATGGATTCAGACTAGCAGAATCCTTGATCGCACCGCCCAGCGGGCCGCAGAGCGCTGAAAACGCCTTGTAAGCCGCTGATTCGCAAGTGTCTTTTCGAAAAAATCCCATGCCGCGCCCCCTTTCCGCCACGATTCATACCGCTGCTCTCGCCAATAACCTCGCTGTCGCGCGGCGCTATGCGCCGAAATCAAAAGTCTGGGCCGTCGTCAAGGCTAATGCCTACGGGCATGGCCTCGCGCGCGTGTTTCCCGGATTGCGCGCGACGGACGGCTTTGGGTTGCTGGACCTCGAAGAAGCGGTGAAGTTGCGTGAATTGGGCTGGGCAGGCCCAATTCTTCTGCTGGAAGGCTTTTTTCGGCCGACCGACATCGACGTAATCGACCGCTACAGCCTGACCACGGCGCTGCATTCGGACGAGCAACTGCGCATGCTCGAAATGGCGCGCCTGTCGAAACCGGTCAATATCCAGTTGAAGATGAACACCGGTATGAACCGGCTCGGCTACACGGTGGAAAAATTTCGTGCCGCATGGGAGCGCGCGCGCGCCTGCCAGGGCGTCGGCCAGATCACGTTGATGACGCATTTTTCCGATGCCGATGCCGAGCGCGGCATCGCGCATCAGATGGAGGCGTTCGAGCGCGGCGCGCAGGGCATCGCCGGTGCGCGCAGCCTGTCGAATTCGGCCGCGACACTGTGGCATCCCGAAGCGCATTTCGACTGGGTGCGTCCGGGCATCATCCTGTACGGCGCGTCGCCGTCCGGCGTGACGGCCGCGATCGACGGCACCGGACTGCAGCCCGCGATGACGCTCGCGTCGGAACTGATCGCCGTGCAGACGCTCGGCGAAGGCAGTTCGGTCGGCTATGGGTCCACGTTCACCGCGCGCGCGCCGATGCGCATCGGCGTGGTCGCGTGCGGTTACGCGGACGGCTATCCGCGCGTCGCGCCCGAAGGCACGCCGGTGATCGTCGATGGGGTGCGCACGCGAATCGTTGGACGCGTGTCGATGGACATGCTGACCGTCGACCTGACCCCGGTGCCGACCGCCAACGTCGGCTCGCGCGTGGAACTGTGGGGTACCGCGCTGCCCATCGACGACGTCGCGCAAGCCTGCGGCACGATCGGCTACGAGCTGATGTGCGCGGTCGCGCCGCGTGTGCCGGTTCGGGCGGAGTAACGCGTGGCGAAAGCGAAGACGTTGTATATCTGCGGGGAATGCGGCGGACAGTCGCCCAAGTGGTCCGGTCAATGCCCGTCTTGCCAGGCGTGGAACACGCTCGTCGAATCGGTCGCAGAGGCGCCGTCCGCTCACCGTTTCCAGTCGCTCGCGAAGAGCACGCCAGTGCGGCGCCTCGCCGACATCGACGCGTCGGACGTGCCGCGCTTTTCCACCGGCGTCAGCGAATTCGACCGCGTGCTCGGCGGCGGTCTCGTGCCGGGCGGCGTGGTCCTGATCGGCGGCGATCCGGGCATCGGTAAATCTACATTGCTGCTGCAATCGCTCGCCGAGATCGCCGCGGACAAGCGCGCGCTCTATATCAGCGGCGAAGAGTCGGGCGCGCAGATCGCGTTGCGCGCGCAACGGCTCGCACTGCTCGAACCCGGCTCGAAGGCGAGCGAACTGCAATTGCTCGCGGAAATCCAGCTCGAAAAAATTCAGGCGACGATCACCGAGCAACGGCCCGAAGTCGCCGTGATCGATTCGATCCAGACCGTCTATTCGGATGCTTTGACATCGGCGCCGGGCTCGGTCGCGCAAGTGCGCGAGTGCGCCGCGCAACTGACGCGCATCGCCAAGCAGTCGGGCACCACGATCATCATGGTCGGACACGTGACGAAAGAGGGCGCGCTCGCGGGGCCGCGCGTGCTCGAACATATCGTCGATACGGTGCTGTACTTCGAGGGCGATACGCACTCGTCGTACCGTCTCGTGCGGGCGATCAAGAACCGTTTCGGCGCGGTCAACGAGCTCGGCGTGTTCGCTATGACCGAGCGTGGTTTGCGCGGCGTCGCGAATCCGTCGGCATTGTTTTTGTCGCAGCACGAGCAGTCGGTGCCGGGTTCGTGCGTGCTCGTCACGCAGGAGGGCACGCGGCCGTTGCTCGTCGAAGTGCAGGCGCTCGTCGATTCGGCCAACGCGCCGAATCCGCGCCGCCTCGCGGTCGGCCTCGAACAGAACCGGCTCGCGATGCTGCTCGCGGTGCTGCATCGGCATGCGGGCATCGCCTGTTTCGATCAGGACGTGTTCCTGAACGCGGTGGGTGGCGTGAAGATCTCCGAGCCCGCCGCCGACCTCTCGGTACTGCTCGCGATTCATTCGTCGATGCGCAACAAGCCGCTGCCGAAGGGGCTCGTCGTATTCGGCGAAGTGGGCCTCGCCGGAGAAATCCGGCCGTCGCCGCGCGGTCAGGAACGCCTGAAGGAAGCGGCCAAGCTCGGCTTCTCGGTGGCGGTGATTCCGAAGGCCAATGCGCCGAAACAGCCGATCGAAGGCTTACAGGTCGTTGCGGTCGAACGGATCGAACAGGCCATCGACCGCGTCCGCACGCTCGAATAGACGGGGCCGGGACGGCTCGCCGGTACATTGCGCGCTCGCGGTCCCGTAATGCCCTGTAAATATCGCCATATTGGCTGTAACCTGGCCGCCATACCTTTTTCCTAAGCTGTAACGATATGCATCCCTTCTGATGCTCGAAAAAGGATCGCGCTTTGAAACAGTCACATGAAACCGCTGCCGACCCGCACATCCAGGTGCGCGGCTGCCGGGTCTCCGCACCGATTCATCGGCCATGGGGCGGCGCTTGCCGGATCGTCGAGTGGATCGACACCGCGGGGCAGATCTCGCGGCGCGTGGTGGCCGAAGACGTGACCGCCGCCGAAGTGCGCGCCACGATCAGCCGCCATGTGGAAGGTCGCAAGCACTTGCTGTACGACGACGAGAAGTCGCCGCGTCAAACGCTGCCGAGGCAGACGGCGACGCGGCGTTGACGGCGGCGGGTTAGGCCCCGTCGTCGTCTGAGTCGGCGGCGCTCGCGGCCGCCGCCGCATACGCGTGCGGATTGAACAGCGGATGCTGCGCCGCTTCAGCGGGCGTCAGCACCGGCGACACGCAGCAATCGAGCGATTCCAACGATTCCACCCAGTCGCCGAGCGTGCGCGTCGCGATCACATCAGCGAGTTCCCGGATGAGTGCCAACGCATCGGGACCGCCGATCGCCTGCCCCAGGCTCCAGTGACGCGTCGCCCATTCGGGCCGATCGAGCGCCATGCACAGCGTTTCCCAGAACTTCAGTTCGAGCGCGCCGACCGCGAGCCAGCGCTGATCGCTCGTGCGGTACAGGTTGTAGCAGGGCACGCCGCCATTCAACAGACCACTCCCCGCTGCGGGCGCCGCCCCTTCGTTGCCCAGCGACACCTGCGCGACGAAGTTGTGCGCATAGCTCGTGTGCGTCATCGATACATCGACGAAGCGGCCCGCGCCACCACGCGCGACATGCCAGAGCGCGGCGAGAATCTGCGTGACCGCGCTCAAGGCGCCACCGAGCAGATCGGCGATCTGGAAGTTCGGCAGGATCGGCGCACCGTCGCGGCTCGCCAGTTGATCGAGCACGCCCGCATAGCCGATGTAGTTCAGATCGTGGCCCGCATGGTCCGCGAACGGACCGCTTGCGCCATATCCGCTGATCGCGCAATAGACGAGCCGCGGATTGGCCGCGCCGAGCGTCGCGTAGCCGAGGCCGAGCCGCTCCATCACGCCGGGCCGGAAGCTCTCGATCAACACGTCGGCTTCGGCCGCGAGCGCGCGCAGCACGTTGCGTCCAGCTTCGGATTTGAGGTCGAGGCGCGTCTCGCGCTTGCCGCGATTGACCATCCGGTAGAACGCACCGGGCCTACCCGCGACACGATCGCTCGACGACTGCATCATCGCGCGCGTCGGGTCGCCCGCGCCGGGCGCTTCGATCTTCAGCACATCGGCGCCGAGCTCGGCGAGGCGCAGCGCGGCCGCCGGCCCCGGCAAGAGGCGCGTGAGGTCGAGCACGCGGAGTCCTTGCAACGGTGGCGGCACCTCGGTTGCCGTTGCAGCCGCGGGTCCAGACATCGATGACGCGGACGACGAGTTCGCAAATGACAAAGCCAAGCTCCCGTGGATGCCGGCGCGGCCCGGCCGTTGCGTGCCGCTAGCCGATCTGTTCGAGTTCCTCGTGCGTCTCGAGCCATTCGGCTTCGAGCGTATCGAGGCGCGCGTTCACGTCTGCCTGACGGCGGATCGCCTCCGTCAGTTTGCTCTTCTGCTCCGGCTCGTAGCTCGCGGGATCGGCGACGAATGTATCGAGCGTCGTCTTCTCCGCGTTGAGCGCGTCCATTTCCTTTTCGATCTTCGCGATGCGGCTTTGCAGCGGCTTCTTCAGATGCGCGAGCTTCTGTCGCGTTTCCGCTTCGAGGCGGCGCTGCTCCTTGCGATTGACGTTGCTGTCGCCATTTGCCGCGCCGCTGGACGCTGCGTCCGACGCACCGGAAGCATTCGCCTTCAACGCCGCGCGCTGCTCGGCCGCATGCTGCAGCAGCCAGTCGCGATAGTCGTCGAGATCGCCGTCGAATTCCTGCAGACGATGCTTCGCGACCAGCATGAACTGATCGGTCGTCGCGCGCAGCAGATGGCGGTCGTGCGACACCAGAATCAGCGTGCCTTCGAATTGCGCGAGCGCCATCGTCAGCGCGTGGCGCGTTTCGAGGTCGAGGTGGTTGGTCGGCTCGTCGAGCAGCAGAAGGTTCGGCTTCTGCCAGATGATCAGCGCGAGCGCGAGGCGTGCTTTCTCGCCGCCCGAGAACGGCGCGATCTTCGCGGTCGCCATGTCGCCGGAAAAGTTGAAGCTGCCGAGGAAGTCGCGCAGTTCCTGCTCGCGCGTATCGGGCGCGAGACGCGCGAGGTGCTGCAACGGCGTGTCGTCCGGACGCAGCGTTTCGAGCTGATGCTGCGCGAAGTAGCCGATGCGCAAACCCTTGCCTTCGCGTACGTGGCCCGAGAGCGGTTCGAGCGTGCCCGCGAGCGTCTTGATCAGCGTGGACTTGCCCTGGCCGTTCGCGCCGAGCAGACCGATGCGCTGACCATTCTGGATCGACAGCATCACGCGCTCGACGATCGGAATCTCGCTGCCGTCTTCGGCGTGGTAGCCGCAGCGCACATCTTCCATCACCATCATCGGATTCGGCGCGGAGTCGGGCGTACGGAACTCGAACGTGAACGGCGACGCGATGTGCGCGGGCGCGATCAGCTCCATCTTCTCGAGCGCCTTCACCCGGCTTTGCGCCTGACGCGCCTTGGTGGCCTGCGCCTTGAAGCGGTTGATGTAGCTTTGCAGATGCGCGACCGTGCGCTGCTGCTTTTCGTACGCGCTCTGCTGCAGGGCGATCTGCTGCGCGCGCAGCACTTCGAATTGCGAGTAATTGCCGCCGTAGCGCTTGATCTGCTGGTTCTCGAGATGCAGCGTGACGTTGCAGACGGAATCGAGAAACTCGCGGTCGTGCGAGATCACGATCAGCGTGCCCGCATAGCGATTGAGCCAGTCTTCGAGCCAGACGATCGCGTCGAGGTCGAGGTGGTTGGTCGGTTCGTCGAGCAGCAGCAGGTCGGAGCGGCACATCAGCGCCTGCGCGAGATTCAGCCGCATGCGCCAGCCGCCCGAAAAGCTGCTGACCGGCTCGCGGGTCTGGTCGAGCGTGAAACCGAGGCCGAGCAGCAGCGCTTCGGCGCGTGCCGGCGCGGTGTAGCCGTCGGCGTCGGCGAAGGCGGCGTGCGCTTCGGCTTCGGCCGCGCCGTCGTGCGCCGCGGAGGCGGCCGCGATGCGCGCTTCGATGTCGCGCAGCGCGGCGTCGCCGTCGAGCGTGTAGGCGAGGGCGGTTTTGTCGACGGCAGGCGTTTCCTGCGCGACGTGGGCGATCCGCCAGGTCGGCGGGATCGAGAAATCGCCACCGTCCGCATGCAGCTCGCCGCGCAGCACGGCGAACAGCGTCGACTTGCCCGCGCCGTTCGCCCCGACGAGGCCGGCTTTTTCACCGGGGTTCAACGTGAACGTGGTGTTGTCGAAAAGCGGCTTGGTGCCGCGCGCGAGGCTGAACTGATTGAAGCGGATCACGACGTGGCCGGCTGAAGAAAACCGCTATTTTAGACTGCCCGGCGGGTTGCCGGGCGCGCGGCGCCGATTGCCTGGCTGTCGCATTGAGCGCAGCCGCCATCGGCCATTCGGCCGACTGTACCGGCAGCGCTTTTGGCATAGACTGACGGCTTTCACGGGAGGGCACATGACATCGATCTATTCGTTTTCGGCACGCACGCTCGGCGGCGAGGAAGCGAGTCTCGCGAAGTACCAAGGCAAGGTGATGCTGATCGTCAATACCGCGAGCGAATGCGGGTTCACGCCGCAGTACGCGGGCTTGCAGAAGCTGTACGACACGTACGCGGCGCGCGGGCTCGCGGTGCTCGGTTTTCCGTGCAACCAGTTCGGCAAGCAGGAGCCGGGCGACGCCGCGCAGATCGGCAGCTTCTGCGAGAAGAATTACGGCGTGACGTTCCCGATGTTCGACAAGATCGACGTGAACGGCCCGAACGCGCACCCGCTATTCCGTTACCTGACGATCGAAGCGCCGGGGCTGCTCGGTCTCGAGGCGATCAAGTGGAATTTCACGAAGTTTCTGATCGGCCGCGACGGCAACGTGGTCAAGCGCTATGCGCCGCTGACCAAGCCCGAGGCGATCACCGAGGATATCGAAGCGCTGCTGTAAGCACGAGCGCCTCTACAGGATCGGCGAAAAGAGCCGTGCGACGTGCATCAGCATGCGTCGCAGCGCGTTCGCCTTGCGGTACTCGTCGCGGTCGATTTCGCGCGACTCGGCGAAGTCGTCGAGCAGCATCGTTTCGACTTCGAGCGCGAAACCGCGGTCGACGGTCAGCACCATGATCTCGAAGTTCAGACGGAACGAGCGGTTGTCGAGATTGGCGCTGCCGATCGCGGCCGCGCTGCTGTCGATCAGCACGACCTTCTGGTGCAGGAAACCCGGCTGATAGCGGAAGATGCGAATGCCCGCGCGCAGCGAGTCGTATGCATACAGCTTCGAAGCCTCGAACACCACCCGGTGATCGCGCCGGCTCGGAATCAGGATGCGTACGTCGACGCCGCGCAGCGCCGCGAGCCGCAACGCGGCGAACACGGCTTCGTCGGGTACCAGGTAGGGCGTCGTGATCCAGATGCGTTCGCGCGCCGCGTTGATCGCTTCGACGAAAAACAGCGAGCAGGTCTCCTGTTTGTCGGCCGGGCCGCTCGGCAGCACGATGCAGTGCATGTTGTTCCCGGCGTGTTCGACGGCGCCGTGGGCGTCGCGCTGCTCGACGGATGGACCGGCAGTTTCGGTGGACGGCACGTCTAACTCGGGCAACTGCTGCGTGGCCCAGTACCAGTCCTCGATGAAGACGAACTGGATGCTGGCGACCGCCGGGCCGCGCACCTCGATATGCGTATCGCGCCACGGCGACAGCGGCGGCTTCGCGCCCAGATATTCGACGCCGACGTTATGACCGCCAATAAACGCGCGCTCGCCGTCGACCGCCACGATCTTGCGGTGATTGCGGAAATTCAGTTGCAGACGGTTGACGAAGCGGCGGTTCGTCGCGAACGGCTGCATCTCGATGCCGGCCGCGCGCAGTGTCGCGACGTAGCGGTGCGGCAGATCGAAGCTGCCGATGCTGTCGTACAGGAAGTACACGCGCACGCCCTGTTGCGCTTTCGCGATCAGCGCGTCTTTCAGCATGTCGCCGAGCGCGTCGTCGCGCACGATGAAGAACTGCACGATCACATAGTGGCGCGCGTTCTGGATCGCGTCGAAGATCGCCTCGAAAGTCGCGGTGCCGTTGATCAGCGTGCGCACGGTGTTGCCGGGCAGGAACGGCATGCCGCCGAGGCGCGTCAGCGACTGCACGAGCCGCGAGCCGAGCTGCTGCGTCGGCACCCCGGCCGACGACGCATGCGTGTCCCACACCTGCGGATGCGCGCGTGTGCGCAGCAGCTCGTTTTCGACGCGGCGCGCGTCCGCGTAGCCGGCGAACTTGCTGCGGCCAAGGAACAGGTACGGCACGAGCGTCAGATAAGGCATCGCGACCAGCGATACGGCCCACGCGATCGCCCCTTGCGAGGTGCGGGTATGGAGAATCGCGTGACCGGCCGCGATGATGCCGAGAATGTGGGCAAGGAGAACCAGCGGGCCGACGTGAAGCAGGTCGAATGTCATAAGCTCGCGAACAGTTGGCGAAGCGCCGGGGTTCAGGAAACGGAGGCGGGCACAGGCTCGCTTCGTGGTCTGCGGCGAACGCGTCGGGCAACGAATTCAGACTGCGGCTGCGGCGCCTGGGAAAGCGCCAAAAACGGCCTAAAAACACGCGCTAAAAAATAGCGCAAAAACTCGTACGAATAAACCGTGTGTGCTGCGGCGCGCGGCGCGCGTCACTTGCGAAATCCGACGCAAGCCGGCGCCGCGCACGCCGCGCGATCAAACGGACAGCATGCCGAACTCAGACCGGCAGGTCGCTGGCCTGGATCAGGAACACGTTGTCGTCGCCGGCGCTGGTCGACAGCCACACGAGGTCGAGACCGCCGAACGCCGCCTCGACGTGCTCGCGTTCGTTGCCGATCTCGATGACGAGCACGCCGTCTTCGGTCAGCCAGTTGCGCGCGCCGGCAATGATCCGGCGCACGATGTCCATGCCGTCCGCGCCACCCGCGAGCGCCATCTCCGGCTCGTGCTTGTATTCGGCCGGCAACTCCTGCATCGACTTCGCGTTCACGTACGGCGGGTTGCTGATGATCACGTCGTAGCGGCGCTCGGCGAGCGGCGCGTACAGATCGCCTTCGAACAGCGCGATGCGGTCGTCGAGGTGGTAGTCCAGCACGTTGCGCGTCGCGACTTCGAGCGCGGGCGCGGACAGATCGACCGCGTCGACGTCGGCGTTCGGGAACGCGTGGGCGGCGAGGATCGCGAGGCAGCCGGAGCCGGTGCACAGCTCGAGCACCGCGCCGACCTGCTCGGGGTCCTCGACGTACGGCTGCAGGCCGTCCTGCAGCAGCTCGCCGATGAACGAGCGCGGCACGATCACGCGCTCGTCGACGTAAAAGCGATAGCCATGCATCCACGCTTCCTGCGTGATGTACGCGGCCGGCACGCGTTCGGCGGCGCGTCGCTCGATCACTTTCAGCACCGCCTCGATTTCGGCCGTGGTCAGGCGCGCGTCGAGAAACGGCTCGAGCAGGTCGAGCGGCAGGTGCAGCGTGTGCAGGATCAGATAGGCGGCTTCGTCGTAGGCATTGGCCGAGCCGTGGCCGAACGACAGCTTGGCCTCGCTAAAACGCGACACTGCATAACGCAGCAGGTCGCGGACGGTGCAAAAAGGAAGCGTCATCGCAAGGTTCCTGGTTATGCGATCAGTTGTTCGAGCACGCGGCGATACACGTTCTTCAGCGGCTCGATATGGGCGACTTCGATATGTTCGTCGATCTTGTGGATGCTTGCGTTCAGCGGACCGAACTCGATCACCTGCTTGCAGATGCGCGCGATGAAGCGGCCGTCCGACGTGCCGCCGGTGGTCGACAACTCGGTGTCGACGCCGGTCTCGTCCTTGATCGCTTGCGCGAGCGCGCTCGACAGCTCGCCGCGCGGGGTGATAAACGGCAGGCCGCTCACGGTCCAATGCAGTTCGTATTCGAGGCCGTGTTTGTCGAGAATCGCGTGCACGCGCTTTTGCAGGCCTTCGACGGTGCTCGCGGTCGAGAAGCGGAAGTTGAACATCACGTCCGCATGGCCGGGGATCACGTTGGTCGCGCCGGCGCCGCTGTGGATGTTCGACACCTGCCAGGTGGTCGGCGGGAAATATTCGTTGCCATCGTCCCAGCGCTCGGCGACGAGCTCGGCGAGCGCGGGCGCGAGCAGGTGCACCGGATTCTTCGCCAGATGCGGATAAGCGATATGGCCTTGCACGCCCTTGACGATCAGCTTGCCCGACATCGAGCCGCGCCGGCCATTCTTGACCATGTCGCCGAACCGCTCGCTCGACGTCGGCTCGCCGACGATGCAGTAGTCCATGCGCTCACCGCGCTCCTGCAATGCTTCGACGACCTTGACGGTGCCGTCGGTGGCGGGGCCTTCCTCGTCGCTCGTGATCAGGAACGCGATCGAGCCGCGGTGCTGAGGGTTGGCCGCGACGAACTCCTCGCTCGCGACGACGAAGCCGGCGATCGACGCCTTCATGTCCGCCGCGCCGCGGCCGTACAGCTTGCCGTCGCGCTGGGTCGGCTCGAACGGCGCCGAGCGCCATTGTTCGAGCGGGCCGGTCGGCACCACGTCGGTGTGACCGGCGAACGCGAGCAGCTTGCCCGCGGTGCCGTCGACGCCGCGTTTTACGGCCCACAGGTTGGTCACGCCGTTGGATTCGATCGTCTCGTGCTCGAAGCCGAGCGCGGCCAGGCGCTCGATCAGCAGACGCTGGCAATGCTGGTCGTCGGGCGTCACGGACGCGCGCGCGATCAGTTGTTCGGTAAGGGCGAGGGTGCCGGACATGGATTCAGTACAAGCCACTTTGAAATGAAAAAATGCCGGCTCGCGGTGAGCCACCGCAGCCGGCAACAGCCTTTGAACGACGCGGCGCGAGGCCGCGCGTCATGCTACCTCGTGCCTGGCAGTCGCTCAGGCAAACAGCGCCGCGTACTCGTCAGCGGAAAAACCGAGCGACTTCACGCGCCCGTTCACGACCAGCACCGGCCGCTTGATCACCGACGGCTTGTGGATCATCAGCGCGATCGCGCCTGGCTGCGTTTCCGCGGCCGCCTTCATGTCGTCGGACAGCGCGCGCCACGTCGTGCCGCGGCGGTTCAGCAGCGCGTCGAGTTTGACGTCCTTCAACCAGTCCTGCACCAGCGGCTCGGTTACGCCGGCCTTCTTGAAGTCGTGAAACTCGAACTCGACGCCATGCTCTTCGAGCCACACACGGGCCTTCTTCACGGTGTCGCAGTTCGGAATGCCGTAGACGACGGTTTTGGTGCCGCGCGCCATCAGTCGCCTCGCAGCAACTCGTTCAGGCCGACCTTCGCGCGCGTCTTGGCGTCGACCTTCTTGACGATGACCGCGCAGTACAGGCTGTGCGTGCCGTCCTTCGACGGCAGGTTGCCCGCCACCACGACCGAGCCCGCCGGAATGCGGCCGTACGTGACTTCGCCGGTTTCGCGGTCGTAAATCTTGGTGCTCTGGCCGAGGTACACGCCCATCGAGATCACCGAGTTTTCCTCGACGATCACGCCTTCGACGACTTCCGAGCGCGCGCCGATGAAGCAGTTGTCTTCGATGATGACCGGGTTCGCCTGCAGCGGCTCGAGCACGCCGCCGATGCCGACACCGCCCGACAGGTGCACGTTCTTGCCGATCTGCGCGCACGAACCGACGGTGGCCCACGTGTCGACCATCGTGCCTTCGTCGACGTACGCGCCGATGTTGGTGTACGACGGCATCAGCACGACGTTCTTCGCGATGAACGAGCCGCGGCGCGCGATCGCGGGCGGCACCACGCGGAAGCCGCCGGCGGCGAAGTCTTCAGCGGTGTAGTTCGCGAACTTCGACGGCACCTTGTCGTAGAACTGGCTGTAGCCGCCGGCCGGCATCGGCGCGTTGTCTTCCAGCCGGAACGACAGCAGCACGGCCTTCTTCAGCCACTGGTTGACGACCCAGTCGCCGTCCTTCTTTTCGGCGACGCGCAGCGCGCCCTTATCGAGTTGCTCGATCGCGTGGGCGACGGCTTCGCGCACTTCGGCCGGCGCGGCTTTCGGCGACAGCTCGGCGCGGTTGTCCCAGGCGGTATCGATGATGCTCTGAAGTTGTTGCGACATATGCGTGATTTTATGAAGGGTTGATGTCTGGAGATGGGGTGCGGTGCGGCTCGGGTGCGGCTCAAGCCGCAGCGAGAGATCGGCAGAATTCGACGATCCGCTGCGCGCCTGCCGTGCATTCGTCGACATCGGCGACGAGCGCGAGGCGCACGAAATTGCGGCCGGGGTTCACGCCGTGCGCGGTGCGCGCGAGGAACGAGCCCGGCAGAACCGTCACATTATAGTCGGCGTAGAGGCGCTGGGCGAACTCGGTGTCGGTGAGTCCGGTGCGCTCGACATTGGCCCACAGGTAGAACGCGGCGTCGGGCAGGCGCACGTCGAGCACGTCGGCGAGCATCGGCGTGACGGTCGTGAACTTCTGCAGGTACTTCGCGCGGTTCTCGCGCACGTGCGTCTCGTCGCTCCATGCGACCACGCTCGCGCTCTGGTACACGGTGGAGAGCGCCGCGCCGTGGTACGTGCGGTACAGCAGGAACGACTTCAGAATCGACGCGTCGCCGGCGACGAAGCCCGAGCGCATGCCCGGTACGTTCGAGCGCTTCGACAGGCTGGACAGCATCACGAGGCGCTCGAAGCCGCGGCCGAGCCGGTGGGCCGCTTCGAGACCGCCGAGCGGCGGCTTCGACTCGTCGAAATAGATTTCCGAGTAGCACTCGTCCGACGCGATCACGAAGCCGTAGCGGTCCGATAGGGCGAACAGTTCGCGCCAGTCGTCGAGCGTGAGCACGGCGCCGGTCGGGTTGCCCGGCGAGCAGACGTACAGCAGTTGCGTGCGGGCCCAGACCTCCGCGGGCACCGCCGAGTAGTCGCACGCGAAGTTGCGCGCCGGGTCGCTGTTGACGAAGTACGGCTGGGCGCCGCCGAGCAGCGCCGCGCCTTCGTAGATTTGGTAGAACGGGTTCGGACAGAGTACGATCGCAGGCTCTCCGTCGGCATCGCGGCGCGGGTTCAGCACCGTCTGCGCAAGCGCGAACAGCGCTTCGCGCGAACCGGACACCGGCAGCACCTCGGTCAGCGGGTCGAGCGGCGGCAGGTTGTAGCGTTGCGTGACCCACTTCGCGATCGACTCACGCAGCGGCGTCGAGCCGAGCGTGGCCGGATAGGCGGCAAGGCCGCCGAGCGAAGCGATGACGGCGTCGCGGATCAGCGGCGGTGTCGGATGTTTCGGCTCGCCGATGCCGAAGCTGATATGCGCGAGGCCGGCCGGCGGCGTGACGTCCTTGAAAAGCAGGCGCAGCTTTTCGAACGGATAGGGCTGAAGGGAGTCGAGTAGCGGATTCACGGACGAGTGGGCCTGATCGGAATGGACGCGGATGAAAGTCGGGACAACCGGGCAAGCGCGCCGGCGGGCGTCGGCGCATCAAACATGAATCGGCATCCCTGCGCGCGATGCACTGGCCAGCGACGAGCCGGCCACCAGCGGCGGCGAACGGACGATTATAGCGTGGCGCGCCCGCGGGCCAAGCGGGAGCTTGCCGCGCGGCGCGGCAGCAATCCGTGAGGCGGCGCACCGGCGCGCCGCGGCGGGAACGGCGCGAATCCGCTACGGTTCGCGTAAAAGAATACGCAGGAGCAGCAAATGTACGCAGCAGAGCAGCAGACGGCCGGCCGGGCCCTCATCCGACCCACCCGCGACGCTCGTCGGAGTCCGGCCCCATGACCAACTGGCTTCGCAACGGCTGGCCGACGCTCGCGATCATGCTGGGCGCGTCGGTCTGGGGGATGGTCTGGTACCCGCTGCGCATGCTCGCCGCGCTCGGCGTGACCGGCACCGCAGCGAGCGCGCTGACGAGCGGCACCGGCTGCCTGTTCGTGCTGCTCGTGCGGCATCGCGCGCTGAAGACCGTGCGATGGCACTGGCTGCTGCCGGCGCTCGCGCTCGCCGCTGGCGTCACAAATCTGGGCTTCGTGTGGGGCGCGATTCACGGTCAGGTGATGCGCGTGCTGCTGTTGTTCTATCTGACGCCCGCGTGGACCGCGCTGTTCGCGCATTTCATCCTGCATGAGAGGCTCACGTGGTCGGGCGCGGCGCTGGCCGCGCTGTCGCTCGCGGGCGCGATGACGATGCTGTGGTCGCCGCGGCTCGGCGTTCCGGTGCCTGGCAATCCCGCCGAATGGGCTGGGCTCGCCGGCGGCATGGGCTTCGCGATGAGCAATGTGCTGATCCTGAAGACGAGCCGCGTCCTGCCGGACATGAAGCCCGAAATGCGCACCGCGGTGATCTTCGGCGGCGCGGCGTTGTTCGGCGCGCTCGCCTCGCTCATCGAGCCGATGCCCGCGCCGCCCACCGGCGCGCATCTGGGTACCGCGGCGCTGCTCGTGCTCGGCCTCGGTCTGCTGCTCGCGTCGAACAATATGCTGGTGCAGTACGGGCTCTCGCGTGTGCCGGCCAATCGCGCTTCGATCATCATGCTGTTCGAACTCGTCGTGACGGCGCTGTCGGCGTGGCTGTTCGCCGGCGAAGTACCGGGGCCGCGCGAATGGGCCGGCGGCGCGTGCATCGTGCTCGCATCGGCGTTGTCGAGCTGGGTGCATCGGACGAAGACGGTGCCGCCCGATCCGGCCATCGGCGACACGGACGGGCCGGGCGGCGACGATGGGCGCGGTGACCAACGCGCTGACCAACACGGCCGTGACGGCGACAGCGACGACCACCGAAAGGGCGGTAAGAATCGTCCACGCGCGATGGTATGATTCCCCCTCATTAGCCGGCGCATGCGCACCTGTGCCTCCGATGTGCATGAGCGCATGCAGCCGGCAACCAAATTGCGAAGGCTCGCGAGGTTGCGTGGGGCCGTCCCGCCACGGCGGTGAACGACTGGCGCAACCTCGCGAGCCACCTATCACACTCTCTTTTCAAACAGCGAAATCGCCGTGCGGCTCACCTCGATCAAACTCGCTGGCTTCAAATCCTTCGTCGATCCCACGCATTTCCAGGTCCCAGGCCAACTGGTTGGCGTGGTCGGTCCGAACGGGTGCGGCAAATCCAACATCATCGACGCCGTGCGCTGGGTGCTCGGCGAATCGCGCGCCTCCGAATTGCGCGGCGAGTCGATGCAGGACGTGATCTTCAACGGCTCGACCGCACGCAAACCCGGCAGCCGCGCGAGCGTCGAACTCGTGTTCGACAACGCGGACGGCCGCGCCGCCGGCCAGTGGGGCCAGTATGCGGAGATCGCCGTGAAGCGCGTGCTGACGCGCGACGGCACCTCGAGCTACTACATCAACAATCTGCCGGCACGCCGCCGTGACATTCAGGACATCTTCCTCGGCACCGGCCTCGGGCCGCGCGCGTACGCGATCATCGGGCAGGGCATGATCGCGCGGCTGATTGAGGCGAAGCCCGAAGAGCTGCGCGTGTTCCTCGAAGAAGCCGCCGGCGTGTCGAAGTACAAGGAGCGCCGCCGCGAGACCGAGAACCGTCTGCACGACACGCGCGAGAACCTGACGCGCGTCGAGGACATCATCCGCGAGCTCGGCACGAATCTCGAGAAGCTGGAAGGGCAGGCGGTCGTCGCGACGCGATATCGCGAGTTGCAAAGCGACGGCGAGGAAAAGCAGCGTCTGCTGTGGCTGTTGCGCAAGAACGAAGCGGCTGGCGAGCAGCAGCGCCAGCAGCGCGCGATCGAACAGGCGCAGATCGACCTCGAGGCGCAAACCGCGAAGCTGCGCGAAGTCGAGGCGGAACTCGAAACGCTGCGCGTCGCGCACTATTCGGCGAGCGACGCGATGCAGGGCGCGCAGGGCGCGCTGTACGAGGCGAACGCGGAAGTGAGCCGGCTGGAAGCCGAGATCCGCTTCATCGTCGAATCGCGCAACCGCGTGCAGGCGCAGATCGCTGCGCTCACGGCGCAGCGCGAGCAATGGCAATCGCAAGCCGACAAGGCGCAGGACGATATCGCCGACGCCGAAGAGCAATTGGCCGTCGCCGAAGAAAAAGCCCTGCTGGCCGAAGAGGACGCCGCCGCTAAGCACGACGCGCTGCCCGCGCTCGAAGCGCGCTGGCGCGACGCGCAGGCGGAGCTGAACACCGAGCGCGCCGGCATCGCACAGACCGAGCAGGCGCTGAAGCTCGAAGCCGCGCATCAGCGCAATGCCGATCAGCAATTGCAGCAACTGCAGCAGCGCCAGGAGCGGCTGAAATCGGAAGAAGGCGGGCTCGACGCGCCCGACGAGGCGCAGCTCGAAGAGTTACGCATGCAGCTCGCCGAGCACGAGGAAATCCTGCACGACGCGCAGGGACGCCTCGCCGATGCGCAGGAAACACTGCCGCGGCTCGACGGCGAACGGCGCGCCGCGCAGGAGCGTGTGCAGGCCGAAAGCGCGCAGATCCATCAGCTCGACGCGCGCCTCGCCGCGCTCAAGCAGCTGCAGGAAAACGTGCAGACCGAAGGCAAGATCCAGCCGTGGCTCGACAAGCACGAATTGGGCAGCCTGCCGCGTCTGTGGAAGAAGCTGCATGTCGAGGCCGGTTGGGAAACCGCGCTCGAAGCGGTGTTGCGCGAGCGCCTCGCGGCGCTCGAAGTGTCGAATCTCGACTGGGTTAAGGCGTTCGCAACCGACGCGCCACCCGCCAAGCTCGCGTTCTACGCACCGCCCGCGGCCGGCCAGCCGGCCCCGGCGGCCGGCGCGCTGCGCTCGCTGCTGTCGCTCGTGCGCATCGAGGACGCGGGTATCCGCGCGGTGCTGACCGACTGGCTCGGCCGCGCGTACGTCGCCGACGATTTGCAGCAGGCGCTTTCGATGCGCGCGCAGCTGCCCGACGGCGGCGCATTCGTCGTGAAGGCGGGGCACGTGGTCACGCGCGTCGGCGTGCAGTTGTACGCGGCCGATTCCGAACAGGCCGGCATGCTCGCGCGTCAGCAGGAAATCGAGAACCTCGGCCGCCAGGTGCGTGCGCAGGCCTTGCTCGCCGACGAGGCGAAGGCCGCCGCGATCCGCGCCGAAGCCGCGCACACGCAAGCCGCGCAAGCGCTCGCCGAAATGCGTCAGCAGGCCGAGCGCGCGACGCAGCGGGTCCACGCGTTGCAGATGGACGTGCTGAAGCTCACTCAGGCGCACGAGCGCTACACACAGCGCAGCACGCAGATTCGCGAGGAACTCGAAGAGATCGCCGCGCAGGTCGACGAGCAGCGTGCGCTCCGCGCGGAATCGGAAGCGAACTTCGAGCGTCACGACGGCGAGCTCGCCGAACTGCAGGCGCGCTTCGAAGACCATCAGCTCGCCTTCGAAGCGCTCGACGAAGAACTGACGACCGCCCGCGGCGAGGCACGCGATCTCGACCGCGCCGCCACCGACGCGCGCTTCGCCGCGCGCAACATGGCGAACCGCATCGACGAACTGAAGCGCAGCATCCAGGTCGCGCATGAGCAGAGCGAGCGCGTCGCGGGCTCGCTCGAAGATGCTCGCGCCGAGCTCGAAACGATCAACGAGCAGACCGCGCACACCGGTCTGCAGGACGCGCTCGATATCCGCGCCGTCAAGGAAGAGGCGCTGCGCGCCGCGCGCGTCGAGCTCGACGACCTGACCGCGAAGCTGCGCTCGGCCGATGAAACGCGCCTCACCGCCGAGCGCGCGCTGCAGCCGCTGCGCGACCGCATCAACGAATTGCAGTTGAAGGAGCAGGCCGCGCGCATCAACGGCGAGCAGTTCGTCGAGCAGCTGAGCGCGGCCGGGGTCGATGAAGCCGAATTGCAGGCCAAGCTGACGCCGGACCTGAAGCCGTCGTACCTGCAGGGCGAAGTCACCCGCATCAACAACGCGATCATCGCGCTCGGGCCGGTCAACATGGCCGCGCTCGACGAGCTGAAGGCCGCGACCGAGCGCAAGAGCTTCCTCGATTCGCAGTCGGCCGACCTGACGAGCGCGATCGAAACGCTCGAAGACGCGATCCGCAAGATCGACGCCGAGACGCGCACGCTGCTGCAAAGCACGTTCGATGAAGTGAACCGTCATTTCGGCGAACTGTTCCCGCGTCTCTTCGGTGGCGGCCAGGCGAAGCTGATCATGACCGGCGACGAAATCCTCGACGCCGGCGTGCAGGTGATGGCGCAGCCGCCGGGCAAGAAGAATTCGACGATTCATCTGCTGTCGGGCGGCGAAAAAGCGCTGACCGCGACCGCGCTCGTGTTCGCGATGTTCCAGCTGAATCCGGCGCCATTCTGTCTGCTCGACGAAGTGGACGCGCCGCTCGACGACGCCAACACCGAGCGCTTTGCGAATCTGGTCCGGGCGATGTCGGACAAAACCCAGTTCCTGTTCATCTCGCACAACAAGATCGCGATGGAGATGGCGCAACAGCTGATCGGCGTGACGATGCAGGAGCAGGGCGTCTCGCGGATCGTTGCGGTCGACATGGAAACGGCGGCGGGTTTCGCCCAGAATATCGTTTGAGTTAACGCCTTCGCGGGCATCCGCATCCAGCGCAGCGGCCTCGATGAGAGCCGCGCGGTACGTGGAGCGGACGACAGGCCCGCGTGGATAGAAGAATTGCTGATGGAGCATGCATGGACGAGTTGACACTCGGGTTGATCGGCGCAGGTGCCGTGGTGGTGGGGGGCGTGGTCGTGTACAACGCGTGGCAGGGCGCGAAGGTGCGTCGCAAGATGCCGCGGCCGATGCCGGCCGACACCGCCGAGAGCTTTGCGCGCGACGAGCATGAGGAGCAGAGTCCGTTCATCGAGCCGGCCCGGCCGACCACGCGGCGTGAGCCCAGCGTGAGCGCCGAAGCGACCGCGCATTCGAGCGCCGCGCGCGTGGAGCCGACGTTCGGCGCGGGCGCGGCGCCGCTCGATACACCGGCCGATATCCAGGCCGAGATGACGTCGCCGAACGGTTATCCGTCGGCGGATGCCGATACCGCCGGCGAAGGCGAGCATGCGGCGGCGCCGGACGCGGACGTGGAGCGACCCGTCGCCGAAGCGGCCGCGCCCCAGCCGGCGTCCACCGAGCACGAGCGGGTCGAGCCAATCCTGCCGGCTGCCACGACGATTTCGTCGGCGCCACCGGCCATCGTCGACCGGCGCATCGACTGTATCGTGCCGATCCGGCTGAATGGCCCCGTGGCCGGCGACAAGGTGTTGCCGCTCGCGCAGCGCTTGCGTCGCGCGGGCAGCAAGCCGGTGCATATCGAAGGCAAGCCTGAAGGCGGCGGCGCGTGGGAGCTGCTGCAGAACGGCACGCGCTACGAAGAACTGCGCGCGGCCGCGCAGCTCGCGAACCGCAGCGGCGCGCTCAACGAGCTCGAATTTTCCGAGTTCGTGACCGGCGTGCAGCAGTTCGCCGACGCGCTCGACACCGCGCCGGAATTCCCCGACATGCTCGAAACCGTCGCGATGGCGCGCGAGCTCGACGGCTTTGCCGCCCAGTGCGACGCACAGCTGTCGATCAACGTGCTGTCGGACGGCGCGCCGTGGTCGGCCAACTACGTGCAGGCGGTCGCGTCGCAGGACGGTTTGCTGCTGTCGCGTGACGGCACGCGCTTCGTCAAGCTCGACTCGCGGCAAAACCCGGTATTCATGCTGCAATTCGGCGACACCAATTTCCTGCGCGACGACCTCACGTACAAAGGCGGCGAGATGATCACGCTGGTGCTCGACGTGCCGGTCGCCGACGAAGACATCCTGCCGTTCCGTCTGATGTGCGATTACGCGAAGTCGCTGTCTGAGCGCATCGGCGGCCGCGTGGTCGACGACGGTCGCCGGCCGTTGCCCGAAAGCGCGCTGCTCGCGATCGAAAAGCAATTGATGACGCTGTACGCGAAGCTGGAGCAAGCGGGCATTCCGGCCGGTTCGCCCGCCACGCGGCGCCTGTTCAGCCAGTAAGCCGTTTCAGCGTTCCACCCGTTTTGACGACGGCCGCACGATGTGCGGCCGTCGTCGTTTCCGGCTTGCGTTGCAGCATGGCTCGCCCGGTATTCACCGATGTAAAGGGGCACGCTTCCTGCGATAATCCGATGTCCGACATTCATCTCGAGAAGCCTCCGACAGCATGGCCCGATCCTCCGTCCCTTCTTCCGCAACCAGCGCTCCGGCCGAACGGGCCGTGTGGTTGCGCGCGGAACTCGAACGCGCGAACTACGCGTACTACGTGCTCGATCAGCCGGATCTGCCGGATGCCGAGTACGACAAGCTGTTCAAGGAACTGGAGCGCATCGAGGCCGAGCATCCGGATCTGATCGTGCCCGATTCGCCGACGCAGCGCGTCGGCGGCGAGGCCGCGAGCGGTTTCGAACCGGTCGTGCACGATCAGCCAATGCTGTCGCTGAACAACGGTTTCGCCGACGAAGACATCGTCGCGTTCGACAAGCGCATCGGCGACGCGCTCGGCAACAACGCTAGCGAGCCGCCGGTCCCCGTCGACTACGCGGCCGAGCTGAAATTCGACGGTCTTGCGATCTCGCTGCGCTACGTCGACGGCGTGTTCGTGCAGGCGTCCACACGCGGGGACGGCACGACTGGCGAGAACGTCACCGAAAACGTCCGTACGATCCGCTCGATTCCGCTCAAGCTGAAGGGAAAGCGCGTGCCGCACGTGCTCGACGTGCGCGGCGAAGTGCTGATGTTCAAGCGCGATTTCGAGCGCCTGAACGAACGCCAGCGCGCCGCCGGGCAACGCGAATTCGCGAACCCGCGCAACGCGGCGGCGGGCAGCTTGCGCCAGCTCGATTCGAAGATCACCGCGCAGCGGCCGCTGTCGTTTTTCGCATATGGGATCGGCGTACTCGACGGCATCGAGATGCCAGCCACGCATAGCGAACTGCTCGACTGGTACAAGGAAATGGGCTTGCCGGTCAATGGCGAGCGGGCGGTCGTGCGTGGCGCCGAAGGCCTGCTCGGCTTCTTCCACGCGGTCGGCGAAAAGCGCGACAGGCTGCCGTACGACATCGACGGCGTGGTCTACAAGGTGAACCGGCGCGACGAGCAGGACAGGCTCGGCTTCGTGTCGCGCGCGCCGCGCTTCGCGCTCGCGCACAAATTCCCGGCGCAGGAAGCGCTGACGAAGCTCGTCGCGATCGACGTGCAAGTCGGCCGCACCGGCGCGATTACGCCGGTCGCGCGGTTGGAGCCGGTGTTCGTCGGCGGCGCGACGGTCACGAACGCGACCCTGCATAACGAAGACGAAGTGCGCCGCAAGGACATCCGTATCGGCGACACCGTAATCGTGCGGCGTGCCGGCGACGTGATTCCGGAGGTGGTCAGCGCGCTGCTCGACCGTCGTCCGGCCGATGCGCGCGAGTTCGTGATGCCGACGCAGTGCCCGGTGTGCGGCTCGGCGATCGAGCGGCTACCCGACGAGGCGATTGCGCGCTGCACGGGCGGGCTCTTCTGTCCGGCGCAGCGCAAGCAGGCGCTGTGGCACTTCGCGCAGCGCCGCGCGCTCGATATCGACGGCCTCGGCGAGAAGATCATCGATCAGCTGGTCGAGCAGAACCTGGTCCGCACGCCGGCCGATCTGTTCAATCTCGGCTTTGCGACGCTCGCGGAGCTCGACCGCTTCGCCGATAAATCGGCGCAGAACCTGCTCGACTCGCTCGAAAAGGCCAAGCACACGACGCTCGCGCGCTTTATCTACGCGCTGGGGATTCGCCATGTCGGCGAATCGACCGCGAAGGATCTTGCGAAGCACTTCGGCTCGCTCGATCCGATCATGGATGCGTCGCTGGAAGCGCTGCTCGAAGTCAACGACGTGGGGCCGGTCGTCGCCGAATCGATCCATCAGTTCTTCGCCGAGGATCACAACCGCACGGTGATCGAGCAACTGCGCGCGCCGGGCAGAGTCACGTGGCCCGAGGGTCCGCCCGCGCCGAAGGCGCCCCAGGGCGTGCTGGCCGGCCAGACGGTCGTGCTGACCGGGACGCTGCCGAACCTGTCGCGCGAGGACGCGAAGGAAATGCTCGAGGCGGCCGGCGCGAAGGTCGCGGGGTCGGTATCGAAGAAAACCAGTTACGTGGTGGCGGGCGCCGACGCGGGCAGCAAACTCGCGAAGGCCGAGGAACTCGGCATCCCCGTACTCGACGAAGATGGTATGCGCAAGCTCCTGGAGGGGCACTGATGATTCACGACATTCTGAAGATGGGCGATCCGCGCTTGCTGCGAATCGCCGAGCCGGTCGATCACTTCGACACGCCCGAGCTGCACCGGCTCGTGGAAGACATGTTCGAGACCATGCACGCGGCAAATGGCGCGGGTCTTGCCGCACCGCAGATCGGCGTCAATCTGCAGGTGGTGATCTTCGGCTTCGGCTCGAACGAGCGCTATCCGGACGCGCCGCCGGTGCCGGAGACGGTGCTGATCAATCCGACCATTACGCCGGTGTCGCAGGACATGGAAGAGAGCTGGGAGGGCTGCCTGTCGGTGCCGGGACTGCGTGGCGTGGTGAGCCGGTTTTCGATGATCCGTTATCACGGCTTCGATCAGTTCGGCAATCCGATCGATCGGGTCGCCGAGGGCTTTCACGCACGGGTCGTGCAGCACGAATGCGATCATCTGATCGGCAAGCTGTATCCGATGCGGATTACCGATTTCTCGAGGTTCGGCTTTACCGAAATCCTGTTTCCCGATCTCGATCCGAATAGCGACGACTGACACGGCTG
This sequence comes from Paraburkholderia sp. EG304, assembly GCF_046543485.1. Classification (NCBI taxonomy): domain Bacteria; kingdom Pseudomonadati; phylum Pseudomonadota; class Betaproteobacteria; order Burkholderiales; family Burkholderiaceae; genus Paraburkholderia; species Paraburkholderia sp. EG304. The sequence continues at coordinate 328,995 of NZ_JBKGUA010000001.1, forward strand.
CCGCCAACAAAAAACCCACGCCTGAGTGCGTGGGTTTTTTGTTGTGCCGATGCGCCCGCTCCGAGCAACGACGCGCATTGGACGGACCTCAGAACGACTCGTCTTCCGACAGATAGCGCCATTGTCCCGGCGGCAGCGCGCCGAGCATGACGTTGCCCATGCGCACGCGCTTCAGGCCCACCACTTCGAGACCGACCAGTTCGCACATGCGGCGAATTTGACGCTTCTTGCCTTCGCGCAGCACGAAACGCAACTGCTCGCCGTTTTGCCAGCTGACCTGCGCGGGCTTCAGCGCGACGTCGTCGAGCGACAGGCCGTGGCGCAGCAGAGCAAGTTTTTCGGCCGGGAAATGGCTTTCGACGTCGACCGTGTGATCGCCGTAGGCGACGCGCACCAGATACTCCTTGTCCACGTCCGAATGACCGCCGATCAGTTGCTTCGCGATGCGGCCGTCCTGCGTCAGCACCAGCAGGCCGGTCGAATCGATGTCGAGACGTCCGGCCGGCGCGAGCTGGCGCAGATGCGACACCGAGAAGCGGATGCCCGAATGGTCGCCTTCCCAGCGATTCTCCGGCGTGACGAGCGTGATGGCCGGCTGATAGCCGTCCTCCGCCTGTCCCGACACGAGGCCGACCGGCTTGTGGACGATCACGGTCACCTGGCTCGACTGAAAGGCTTCGGCGGCCGGGTCAATGTCGATGCGCTGATCCGGGAACACCTTGGTGCCGAGCGTATCGACGCGCTCGCCGTCGACCATGACCCAGCCTTTCTCGATCCACTCGTCGGCCTCGCGGCGCGAGCACAGGCCGAGCTTGGACATCAGCTTCGACAGACGCAGCATGCCCGGCGCGTCTTCTCGATCGCGGCGGGGCGGGTGCGGGGTGTCGATGGTGGTGTCGACGGGTTGGGCTGTTGCCGATGCCGAGGTTCGCGGCTTGGCGGCGCGGGCGGGCCGGTCGTCGCCGAAGCGGCGGTTTGCGGCTGGCAGCGTGTCGTCGAAGCTGCGCGCAGGACGCTCGCGACGCTCGGTACGTTCACCGCCGCGTGCGGCACGGTCGCCAGACTCGCGTCGCGTGGGCGTCCAGTCGCCGCGTGCACCGCGCTCGCCGCGGTCCTCACGCGGGGCGCGCGCCGGACGCTCGGTGCGCTCGCCGTAGCCGCCCTTTACGGGTTTCGCGAAGTTGCGCTCGCGTTCGAAGCGGCGCGGGGCGCTGTCGCTGCGCTCGCCTCGATCGCTACCGCGACGCTGTTGCGGTTCACCGCGGTCGCTGCCGAAGCGCGGACGGTCGGCTGCATCGCGCTGCCGGCGCACCGGGCGGTCGCCACGCTGGCTGCCTTCAAACGGCCTGCCCGCACCTGCGCGCGGACCGCTGAACGAACGGCGTTCGCCGTCGTCGCGGCGCGGTGCGCGCTCGCCGCGCTCCGCATTGCCCTCGAAACGACGCGGCGCGCGTTCTGCACGCTCGCCGAATTCGCGACGGGGCGCGCGTTCGCCGCGCTCAGCGCCGCCTTCGAAGCGACGCGGTGCTCGTTCGCCACGCTCGCCGAATTCGCGCCGGGGGGCACGTTCGCCACCCTGAGCGCTGCCTTCGAAGCGACGCGGCGCGCGTTCAGTCCGCTCGCCGAATTCGCGCCGTGGGGCACGTTCGCCACGCTCAGCGCTGCCTTCGAACCGACGCGGCGCGCGTTCGGTCCGCTCGCCGAATTCGCGCCGTGGGGCACGTTCGCCGCGCTCAGCGCTACCTTCGAAACGACGCGGCGCGCGTTCGCTCCGCTCGCCGAAATCGCGCCGGGGCGCGCGCTCGCCACGCTCAGCCGCACCTTCGAACCGGCGCGGTGCGCCCGCGGCAGCCGTGCCGCGTTCGCGCGCGCCCGACCCTTCGGCACGCGGCGCGCGCGGCGCACCGGCGCCCGCCGGCTTCGCGCCGACCGGCCGCTTCGCGCCACCTTCGGCCTCGAAGGGCTTCGGCCCCGCTGGACGGGTCGGCTTACGCGCCGACGCGCTGCCGGGACGGACAGGGGCGCGTTCGGACGACGCCGGCCGCGGATGCTTCGCTGTTAATTTGATTCGCATGAAATCTCACACTGCGATCGCGCGCAGTAGTTCTGTCTCGACCTGAATTTGCAGGCGATTGTCCGACAGGCTGTGTCCTTCGAGCAGGAACACGTCCTCGACGCGTTCGCCGAGCGTATTGATCCGCGCCGAGGCGACGCCGACCCGGTGCTCGGCCAGCACGCGCGCGATCGAATAAAGAAGGCCCGGCCGGTCGTTCGCCGACACGGACAGGATGTAGTATTGGCCCCGCTCATCGGCCCGCAGGTCGACGCGCGGCGTAATCGGGAAGGTGCGCGACAGCCGCGACAGCCGGCCCTTCGACGGTCCCGGCAGCAAGGTGCCGTGGCCCGCGAGACGCGCGGTCAGCTCCTGCTCGACCAGATTGGCGATGTCGCGATAGTGCACGTCCTCTTCGGTGTGCGTGACGAGGAAGTTGTCGAGCGCGTACCCGTGGCGCGTCGTGCTGACGCGCGCATCCAGCACCGACAGGCCGTTGCGGTCGAAATACGCGCAGATGCCCGCGAACAGATCGGGCTGGTCCTTCACGTAGACGAGCACCTGCAGCGCGTCGCCGATCGGCGACGGCCGCGCACGCACGAGCGGCGTCGGCGTTTCGACGTGGCGGTACAGCACGCGCGTTTGCCACGCGATGTCCGCCGCGTCGTGGCGCAGGAAGTAGCCGACGTCGAGCTTGTCCCACAGCGCCCGTTGCGCGCCTTCCGGCACGGTTTCGAGACGCAGCAGCGCGAGCGCTTCTTCCTTGCGCGACTTCAGCTCCGAATGTTCGTCCGGTTGAGCGCCGCCCAGCACGGCGAGGGTGGTGCGGTAGAGGTCTTCGAGCAGCTTGCCTTTCCACGTGTTCCAGACCTTCGGGCTGGTACCGCGGATGTCGGCGACGGTCAGCAGATAGAGCGCGGTCAGACGCCGCTCGGTGCCGACCAGCTCGGCGAAGCGCTTGATCACTTCGGGGTCGCTGGTGTCCTGCTTCTGCGCGACCTGGCTCATCGTCAGATGCTGCTGCACGAGCCACACGACCAGTTCGCCATCCTCGCCTTCGATGCCGTGCTGCCGGCAGAAGCGCCGCGCGTCGGCCATGCCCAGCGTGGAGTGATCGCCCCCGCGGCCTTTCGCGATGTCATGAAACAGCGCGGCCACGTACAGGACCCACGGCCGGTCGAAGTTGGCGATCAACTGGCTGCAGAACGGGTATTCGTGCGCATGCTCGGCGATCGCGAAGCGGCGCAGATTGCGCAGCACCATCAGGATGTGCTGATCGACGGTGTACACGTGATACAGGTCGTGCTGCATCTGCCCGACGATGCGCCGGAAATTCAGCAGATAACGCCCGAGCACGCTGGTCTGGTTCATCAGGCGGAACGCATGCGTGATGCCGGCCGGCTGCTTCAGGATTTCCATGAAGAGCCGGCGGTTTTCCGGATCGCGCCGCCAATACTGGTCCATCACATCACGGGCGTTGTAGATTGCGCGCAGCGTGCGCGCCGACAGACCCTTCACGCCGGGGGTGCGCTCGTAAAGCAGAAACGCTTCGAGGATCGCGTTCGGCTCGCGCTGGAACACGTCGTCGGACGTAATTTCGAGCATGCCCTGCTTTTCGACGAAGCGATCCGACAGCACGCGCGTGATGCCGCTCGTGGTCGGAAACAGCTGCGCCTCGATGTTCTGGATCAGGATCGTCGCGAGCTGCGTGACCGCTTTCGCGGCCCAGTAGTAACGGCGCATGAGTTGCTCGCTCGCGCGCTTGGTCGCGGTCGGCTTGAAGCCGAAGCTCTCGGCGACCGGCGTCTGCAGATCGAACACCAGGATGTCCTGACGGCGCCCGGCGATCACATGCAGCCGCGCGCGCAGCGCCTTCAGGAAGCCCTCGTTGCGGCGCAGTTCGCGCGCCTCGCGCTCGGTGATGAGCCCGCGCGCTTCGAGCTCGCGCCAACTGCTGCCGAACCCGGCCGCCTGCGTGATCCACAGGATCAGCTGCAGATCGCGCAGCCCGCCCGGGCTTTCCTTGATGTTCGGCTCGAGCGCGTACGGCGTGTCCTGAAACTTCGCGTGACGCTGACGCATTTCGAGGACCTTCGCCTGGAAGAACGCCTTCGGGTCGAGCACCGCACGGTAGCGTTGGGCGAAATCGTCGAACAGCGCGGTGCTGCCGGTGATGCGTCGCGCTTCCAGCAGCGAGGTACGCACCGTGACGTCGTTGGCCGCTTCCTCGAGGCATTGCGACACGCTGCGCACGCTGCTGCCGAGTTCCAGCCCGAGATCCCACGCGAGGCTGATGAAGCGCTCGATGCGCGCCTCCAGATGCTCGAGCCGCGTGTCGGGCAGCAGCACCAGGATGTCGATGTCGGAGTGCGGCGCGAGTTCGCCGCGCCCATAGCCGCCGACCGCGACCAGTGCGAGATCGTCGGGCAGCTCGCAGGTGTCCCAGGCGGCGCGCAGCGAATGGTCCGTGGCGCGCGCGAGCGCGGCCATCAACGCGTCGACGTTGGTGGCCGTTCGAAAGCGTTCCAGCAACTGGGCTTTGGCCACTTTGTAGTCCGCCTTGAGCGACGAGGCATGGGAGGGGGCGACGGCTGGAACGCTACTCATTGGCAGACGGGAGGTGAGGTCGGAATCGGTCAGGCGGTAGCCGCGACCACAGGCGGACGCGCGGGCGTACCGGCCGACACGGTCAGCACGTCGTAGCCGGTCTCCGTGACGAGCACGGTGTGCTCCCACTGGGCGGACAGGCTGCGGTCCTTGGTCTTGACGGTCCACTGGTCGGGCATCGTGCGGATGTCGCGGCGGCCGGCGTTGATCATCGGCTCGATCGTGAAGATCATGCCGGCCTGCAGTTCGAGCCCGGTGCCGGGGCGGCCATAGTGCAGGATTTGCGGGTCTTCGTGGAACACGGTGCCGATGCCGTGGCCGCAATATTCGCGCACCACGCTGTAGCCGAGGCCTTCGGCGTGCTTCTGGATCGCATAGCCGATGTCGCCGAGATGGGCGCCGGGGCGCACCTGGTCGATGCCGAGCCACATGCACTCGAAGGTAGCCTGCACGAGGCGCTTCGCCATGATCGACCCTTCGCCGACGATGAACATGCGGCTGGTGTCGCCGAAGTAGCCGTCCTTGATGACGGTGATGTCGATGTTCAGCGCGTCGCCGTTTTTCAGGGCCTTGTCGCCCGGAATGCCGTGGCAGATCACGTCGTTGACGGAAATGCAGGTGGCCTTCGGGTACGGCGGGTAGCCGGGCGGCTGGTAATTCAGCGGCGCGGGGACCGTGCCCTGGTCCTTCAGCATGTATTCGTGGCACAGGCGGTCGAGCTCGCCCGTCGTGACGCCGGCCTTGACGAACGGCGTGATGTAGTCGAGCACTTCGCTCGCGAGCCGACAGGCGACGCGCATCTTCGCGATGTCGTCTTCGTTTTTGATGGTGATAGCCATGGTTTCCTCGGAAGCCTTGCTGGATAAGGCTCGCTGGGTGTGACGGTGGCCTGGCGGAGGGCGTCTTCCGGACACGGCATGCCGGTCGATCGTCGACGATCCCCCGCGCGTGGCGGAATCGAGCCATTTTACAGCAGTGGGGGCGGGCTCGTTGCGCTGGATCGGGCGGTAATGGGCTAAAAGCGATCCAAATCGGCCGATTGGTGGGCCATTGGACGGGAAGCGGGGATTCGGGGCCTGGCTGTGCGCTGCGGTGCGGATGGCTATCGGCCGGTGGTTGGGTCGGTTGAGTCAGTCGATAGTCGCGTGCTATACTCTTTGGCTAAGTCGGTCCTAGTCCGTTTTTATTCGAACCAGGCAGAACCGGCTTCTCGCGGCAATTCGGTTGCTGGCGTCGTGAGTCAAAGAAAGCAGTATCAGGCAACCAATTCGCAAGCCGGCGCACCCAGGGTGCCGCCGCGTTCCAGCCAAAATAGAGGCGGGCGCGGCCGTACGGCAGCCGGCTTAAGACCCAACCCTAGTGGAGAATTTCATGGCAGTTACGATGCGTCAAATGCTGGAAGCAGGTGTCCACTTCGGTCACCAGACCCGTTTCTGGAACCCGAAGATGGCTCCCTTCATTTTCGGTCATCGCAACAAGATTCACATCATCAACCTCGAAAAGACGCTGCCGATGTACAACGACGCGCTGAAGTACGCGCGTCAGCTGGCATCGAACCGCGGCACGATCCTGTTCGTCGGTACGAAGCGTCAATCGCGCGACACGATCGCCCAGGAAGCGCAGCGCGCTGGCATGCCGTTCGTGAACGCACGCTGGCTCGGCGGTATGCTGACCAACTTCAAGACGCTGAAGGTATCGATCAAGCGCCTGAAGGACATGGAAGCAGCGCTGGAAGCCGGTGAAACCGAGCGCATGAGCAAGAAGGAAGCGCTGCTGTTCGAGCGCGAAATGGCCAAGCTGCAGAAGTCGATCGGCGGCGTGAAGGACATGGGCGGCATTCCGGACGCGATCTTCGTGGTTGACGTCGGCTACCACAAGATTGCCGTGACCGAAGCGAACAAGCTCGGCATTCCGGTCATCGCCGTGGTCGATACGAACCACTCGCCGGAAGGTGTGGACTACGTGATCCCGGGTAACGACGACGCCAGCAAGGCCGTCGCCCTGTACGCGGCAGGTGTGGCCGACGCGATCCTCGAAGGCCGTGCCAATGCGGTCAACGAAGTGGTCCAGGCAGCACGTGGCGGCGACGGCGACGAGTTCGTCGAGGTCAACCCGGAAGCGTAAGGCTGCCCAGTGTCCGACATAAAAGGGGGCTTTCTACAGGCCCCCTTTTTTTAAGCCGCGACGCTTGTAACAGATGTTGTAACGGACATCTGGCAGAGTGTCCGAGGTGGCGTGGCACGCGTCGCTCGCAAAAATACGCGAAAACGCTGAAACGAATTCCTGCCGCCGGCATCGAAGTGCGGGCGGCGTGTGACAGACAGAACTCAAGGAGCAAATGATGGCGGCAATTACCGCAAGCATGGTTGCAGAACTGCGCGCGAAGACCGACGCGCCAATGATGGAATGCAAGAAGGCGCTGACGGAAGCCGACGGCGATCTGGCGCGCGCTGAAGAGTTGCTGCGTGTGAAGCTCGGCAACAAGGCGAGCAAGGCGGCATCGCGTGTGACGGCTGAAGGCGTGGTCGCATCGTTCATCGGCGGCAACGCTGGTTCGCTCGTCGAGCTGAACTGCGAAACCGACTTCGTCTCGAAGAACGACGACTTCCTCGCGTTCTCGAAGAAGGTCGCCGAGCTCGTCGCAACGCAAAACCCGGCTGACGTCGCCGCGCTGTCGGCGCTGCCGCTCGACGGCTCGACCGTCGACGCAGTCCGTCTCGCGCTGGTCGGCAAGATCGGCGAAAACATGTCGATCCGCCGTTTCGTGCGCTTTGACACCGCGAACAAGCTCGCGGCGTATCTGCACGGCACGCGCATCGGCGTGCTGGTCGAGTACACCGGCGCGGACGAGCAGGTCGGCAAGGACGTGGCGATGCACATCGCCGCGATGAAGCCGGTTTCGCTGTCGTCGGACGACGTCCCGGCGGACCTGATCGCGAAGGAACGCAGCATCGCTGAACAGAAGGCGGCCGAATCGGGCAAGCCGGCTGAAATCGTCGCCAAGATGGTCGACGGCAGCGTGCAGAAGTACCTGAAGGAAGTGTCGCTGCTGAACCAGACGTTCGTGAAGAACGACAAGCAGACGATCGAGCAGATGCTGAAGGCGGCCAACTCGAGCGTGCAGAAGTTCGCACTGTTCGTGGTCGGTGAAGGCATCGAGAAGAAGCAGGACGACTTCGCTGCGGAAGTGGCCGCTCAGGTCGCTGCTGCAAAGCAACAATAAGCGTTACCTAAGCTTCACAGCTGTACCGTTTGGACCCGCGGCGAGGCAAGACCTCGCCGCGGTCGGCAGCACCGCAAGGCCGCGCACGGGTTGACCCTCGCCGCGTGGCCGCCGCTGGCGAACCCTTGGGTTCGCCAATTTGGCGGCGCTTGCCCGAATCAGCATTTCACCCCTACATTAGTCCCTTGTTGTTGCCCTGTTCTGCGCGATCTGGATACCTCTATGCCCACTGCCTATAAACGCGTCCTGCTCAAACTCTCCGGTGAAGCTTTGATGGGCGACGATGCCTTCGGCATCAATCGCGCGACCATCGAACGAATGGTGGCGGACGTGGCCGAAGTGGTCCGTCTCGGAACGCAGCTGGCCGTGGTGATCGGCGGCGGCAATATTTTTCGTGGCGTCGCGGGCGGCGCGGCGGGTATGGACCGCGCGACGGCCGACTACATGGGTATGCTCGCCACGATGATGAACGCGCTGGCGCTGCAGGACGCGATGCGCCATGCTGGCATCGAGGCGCGCGTGCAATCCGCGCTGCGCATGGACCAGGTCGTCGAGCCGTACATCCGCCCCCGCGCGATCCGCCAGCTCGAGGAAGGCAAGGTCGTGATTTTCGCGGCCGGCACCGGCAACCCGTTCTTCACGACAGACACGGCCGCTGCATTGCGCGGCTCGGAAATCGGCGCGGAAGTGGTGCTGAAGGCAACCAAGGTGGACGGCGTCTATTCGGCCGACCCGAAGAAGGATTCGAGCGCGACCCGTTACACCACGATCAGCTTCGACGAGGCAATCGGCCGCAATCTGCAGGTGATGGACGCGACGGCTTTTGCGCTGTGCCGCGACCAGAAGCTGCCGATCCGCGTGTTTTCGATCGTCAAACCCGGTGCGCTCAAGCGCATCGTGCTAGGTGAGGACGAGGGCACCCTCGTCCACGTGTAAACTTCGTTTACATTACATGGGCTTTGACGCGAGCCCGGGCCGCCGCATCACGCGTGCCGGGCGGCTCGCACCGTTTTGAAGGTTCGGAGGTTTAAAAATGTCTGTGGCTGATATCAGGAAGGGCGCTGAACAGAAGATGCAGCGCTCCATCGACGCGTTCAAGAACGACCTGTCGAAGATCCGCACTGGCCGTGCGCACACGGGCCTGCTCGATCATATCCAGTGCGACTACTACGGCTCGCCGGTGCCGATTTCGCAGGTCGCGAACCTGACGCTGATCGACGCTCGCACGATCGGTGTGCAGCCGTGGGAAAAGAAGATGGTCCAGGTCGTCGAAAAGGCGATCCGCGAGTCGGACCTCGGTCTGAACCCGGCCACGCACGGCGACGTGATCCGCGTTCCGATGCCCGCGCTGACCGAAGAGCGTCGCCGCGAACTGACCAAGGTGGTGCGCAGCGAAGCTGAAACGGCCAAGGTGGCCGTGCGCAACCTGCGTCGCGACGCCAACGAGCAACTGAAGAAGCTCGTCAAGGACAAGGAAATTTCTGAAGACGACGAGCGTCGTGCCGGCGACGACGTCCAGAAGCTGACGGACAAGTTCGTCGCTGAAATCGACAAGCTCGTCACGACGAAAGAAGCTGAGATCATGACGGTCTGACGCCGTTCGGCTCAGCCTTTCTGATTTCCACTTCTTTACTGGCATTACTGTCCCGACGGCCATGACCTATACCAGCTCAACCGTGCGCGTGCCTGAAGTCGCCGCGGTGCCGCGACACATCGCGATCATCATGGATGGCAACGGCCGTTGGGCCACCCAGCGGCGTCTGCCGCGCGTGGCGGGCCATACGCGCGGCGTCGACGCGGTGCGGGCGGCCGTCGAGGCGTGCGCGCGGCGGGGCGTCGAATATCTGACGCTGTTCGCGTTCAGCTCGGAAAACTGGCGCCGTCCGAACGAGGAGGTGTCGTTCCTGATGCGCCTGTTCGTCACCGCGCTCGAGCGCGAGATTGGCAAGTTGCACGCGAACGGCATCCGTTTGCGCGTGGTCGGCGACCTCGCGCGTTTCGACGACAAGATCCGTGATCTGATCAAGCGTGCGGAAACCAAGACCGCGCGCAATACCCGCCTTACGCTGACCATCGCCGCGAACTACGGCGGCCGCTGGGACATCATGCAAGCCACCCGCAAGCTCGTCGAGCAGGCGGCGGCGACCGGCAAACCGGTCGAGGTCAACGAGGACGCGTTCGCCGAGCATCTGTCGATGGCTTATGCGCCCGAGCCCGACCTGTTCATCCGCACCGGCGGCGAGCGCCGCGTCAGCAACTTCCTGCTGTGGCAGCTCGCCTACACCGAGTTCTATTTCACCGACACGTTCTGGCCGGATTTCGACGCCGACGCGCTCGGTCACGCCATCGCTTCGTACGCCGAGCGCGAACGCCGCTTCGGCCGCACCAGTGCTCAGCTCGAGCCGCAATCGCAGAACGTCGATTCGCTTCCATGCTAAAAACCCGTGTCATCACGGCGATCGTGCTGCTGGCAGTGTTCCTGCCTGTCACGCTGTTCGCGCCGGTCGGCGCGTTCGGCGCGCTGATCGCGTTCGTCGTCGTGTTCGCCGCGTGGGAGTGGGCACGCCTGCTGAAGCTCGGCGGCGCGGGTCCGGTGCTGTACGCGCTCGTCGCGGCACTCGGGCTTGTCACCAGCACGCGGCTGGGCATCGGCACCGAGCATGCACGGCCATTCTTTCAGGCGGCGGCGATTTTCTGGGTGATTGGCGGCCCATTCGTGCTGCTGCGCAAGCCCGTGCTCGCGCAGGGCGCCTGGCGCGCCTTTCTGTTTCTTGCCGGTATCGTCGGTTTCATCGCGTGCTGGCATGCTCTCGTCGCAGCACGCATGCTGGGTGTGCCGTTCGTGCTGTCGCTGCTGCTGTTGGTATGGCTCGCCGATATCGGCGCATACTTCTCGGGGAAGGCGTTTGGCAAGCACAAGCTGGCACCCGCCATCAGTCCGGGTAAAACCTGGGAGGGCGCAATCGGCGGCTGGTTGCTGGTCATGATCGTCGCGGCGGCGGCGATCTTTTTGCACGCGTTCGAGCCGACCCTGTATTCTGCGCTGCTGGCGCAACTGGGCGCGCTACGCACGGTGCTCGCGCTGACCCTGCTGGTGGTTTTCAGCGTGGTCGGCGATCTGTTCGAATCGATAATGAAACGCCAGGCCGGCGTCAAAGACTCGAGCGGCCTGTTGCCGGGGCACGGCGGCGTGCTCGATCGCATCGACGCGTTGTTGCCGGTGCTGCCGCTCGCGATGCTGCTGCTCGGCTAGAGAAAGAGATATGCAAAAACGTCTGACATTGCTCGGTTCCACGGGCTCGATTGGAGACAGTACGCTCGACGTGGTCGCGCGCCATCCCGAGCGTTTTTCCATTTACGCGCTGAGCGCGCATCGCAACGGCGACAAGCTCGTCGAGCAATGCCTGCGCTTCGCGCCCGAAGTGGCGGTGGTCGGCGACGCCGACACGGCCGCGAAGGTCGCCGCGAAGCTGCGCGATGCGGGCAGCAAGACAGAGGTCACATACGGACCGCAGGCGCTCGTCGACGTCGCGAAGAGCGAGGGCTGCGACACCGTGGTCGCAGCGATCGTCGGCGCAGCGGGTCTCGCGCCGAGCCTTGCCGCGGCCCGCTCCGGCAAACGCATCCTGCTCGCGAACAAGGAAGCGCTGGTGATGTCCGGCGCGATCTTCATGGACGCGGTGCACGACAACGGCGCGGTCCTGCTGCCGGTCGACAGCGAACACAACGCGATTTTCCAGTGCCTGCCGCGCGAGGCATCGCTGCACGGCGGCGTTTCGAAGATCATCCTGACCGCGTCCGGCGGCCCGTTCCGCACGCGCGAACCGGCCACGCTCGTCGACGTGACGCCTGACGAAGCCTGCAAGCATCCGAACTGGGTGATGGGCCGCAAGATCTCGGTCGACTCGGCGACGATGATGAACAAGGGCCTCGAAGTGATCGAGGCACATTGGCTGTTCAATCTGCCCGGCGAGCGCATCGATGTGCTGATCCATCCGCAGAGCGTGATCCATTCGCTGGTGTCGTACGCGGACGGCTCGGTGCTCGCGCAGCTCGGCAACCCCGACATGCGCACGCCGATCGCGCACGCGCTCGCGTTCCCGGATCGTGTCGATTCGGGCGTCGCGCAGCTCGATCTCGCGGAGATCGCGTCGTTGTCGTTCGAGAAACCCGACTACGCGCGCTTCCCGTGCCTCGCGCTCGCGATGAAGGCGCTGGCTGAAGGCGGTGTCGCGAGCGCGGCGTTGAACGCCGCCAACGAGATCGCGGTGGAGGCGTTCCTCGCGCGCCGCATCGGCTTCATGGCGATTGCGCAGGTGGTCGACTCGGTGCTGAACGCATTGCCGAACCGCAGCGCGCACGCGCTCGACGACGTCATCGAAGCGGACGCCGCCGCGCGCCGTGCTGCTACCGAATTCATCGCGCGTCTGCCCGACGGCGTTCGTCGCACGGAACGCGCCGTCCAGTGAGGCGTTTATGAATCTGCTGATCGAACTGCTCGCTTTCGCGGTTGCGATTGGCGTACTCGTGGTGGTCCACGAGTACGGGCACTACAGCGTCGCGCGTCTGTGCGGCGTGAAGGTGCTGCGTTTTTCGATTGGCTTCGGCAAGCCGCTGGTTCAGTGGGTCAGTCAGAAGACGGGCACCGAGTGGACGATTGCCGCGCTGCCGCTAGGCGGCTACGTGAAGATGCTCGACGAGCGCGAGGCCGGCCCCGGCTCGGTTCCCGACGCGGATCTGCCGCATGCGTTCAACCGCCAGTCGGTGTGGCGGCGCTTCGCGATCGTCGCGGCCGGTCCGGTCGCGAATTTCCTGCTTGCGATCTTGCTGTTCGCGCTCGTGTTCGCGACAGGCGTGACCGAACCGGCGGCCGTGATCGCGACGCCCGCGCCGAACACACCCGCCGCGCTGGCGGGCTTCGAGGGCGGCGAGACGATCGTCGGTGTGCGCACCGGCCATAGCGACGAGACCGAGCCGGTGCGCTCGTGGTCGGATCTGCGCTGGAAGTTGCTCGGTGCCGCGTTCGATCAGCAGCGCATCGTGCTCAGTGCAAAAGACGCGCACGGCACCTCCGATTTTCCGATGGACCTGCGCGGCATCGGCGAGAAAGACGTCGACGACGATCTGATGTCGCGCCTCGGCTTCGAGCCAGGTGGCGGCAAGCTGACGGTGGCCGGCGTGCAGGCGGGCAGCGCCGCGCAGAAGGCGGGGCTCGTCGCGGGCGACCGGCTACGCGCGATCAACGGTACGCCGACCGATAGTGCCGCGGCCTTCATCGCCTTTGTAAAATCGCACGCCGGCGTGCCGGTCACGCTGCGGGTGGAGCGCGGCGGCCGCGGCGGACATGCGGCCGGCACGCTCGAAGAGATCACGATCGTGCCGCAACTGCAGCGCGATGCGGCGAGCGGGCAGCAGATCGGCCGCATCGGCGCGGAGCTGGCGACCCAGGTGCCGTCGATCGACGTGCGCTACGGCCCGCTCGAGAGCCTACGCCTCGGCGCGCGCCGCACGTGGGACCTCGCGGTGTACTCGGTGCGGATGTTTGGCCGGATGATCGTCGGCGAGGCATCGCTGAAGAACCTGTCCGGTCCGGTGACGATTGCCGACTACGCGGGAAAGAGCGCACGTCTGGGTCCTTCCGCGTTTTTGTCGTTCCTGGCCCTTGTCAGCATTAGCCTCGGCGTGCTGAACCTGCTACCAATTCCGGTATTGGACGGGGGTCATCTGTTATATTATTTGGTTGAAGCTGTGACCGGTAAAGTTGTCTCTGATCGCTGGCAACTCGTTTTTCAGAGGGCGGGTCTTGCCTGCATCGTCGCGTTGTCGGCGATTGCGCTGTTCAACGATCTGGCTCGTTTAATCCATTTTTAAAGTGTCCGGCGGCGTTCTCGAGGGCGGCCGCCAGGCCTGATGCAGCTATACACACTGGGGAAGCACGTTGTTCAAACCTCATCGCTTTGGTCCAAAGACGGTTATAGCCGCGGCGTTCGCCGCGCATGGGCTGGTTGCTCATGCAACGACGCCCTTCGTGGTGCAAGACATTCGCATTGAGGGATTGCAACGCGTCGAACCGGGTACGGTGTTCGCGTACCTGCCCATCAAACAAGGCGATACCTTTTCCGACGACAAGGCCTCTGAAGCGATTCGCGCGCTTTACGCGACGGGCTTCTTCAACGACGTCAAGATTGCAACCGAAGGCAACGTGGTGGTGGTGCAGGTGCAGGAGCGCCCGGCCATCGGCACGATCGACTTTGCCGGCATCCACGAATTCGAAAAGGACAACCTGATCAAGGCGCTGCGCGCGGTCGGGCTGTCGCAAGGCCGGTACTTCGACAAGGCGCTGGTTGACAAGGCCGAGCAGGAACTGAAGCGCCAGTACCTGACGCGCGGTTTTTACGCGGCCGAAGTCACCACGACGATCACGCCGATCGACCGCAACCGCGTCGGCATCCTGTTCTCGGTGGCCGAAGGTCCGAGCGCGAAGATCCGCCAGATCAACTTCATCGGCAATAAGACATTCAGCACCGGCACGCTGCGCGACGAAATGCAGTTGTCCACGCCGAACTGGTTCTCGTGGTACACCAAGAACGACCTGTACGCGAAAGACAAACTCACCGGCGACCTCGAGAACCTTCGCTCGTTCTACCTGAATCGCGGCTTCCTCGAGTTCAGCATCGAATCGACCCAGGTGTCGATCTCGCCGGACAAGAAGGACATGTACCTGACCATCACGCTGCATGAAGGCCAGCCGTACACGATTTCGAACATCCGCCTCGCCGGCAATCTGCTCGACCGCGAAGCGGAGCTGAAGAAGCTCATCAAGATCAGGCCGGGCGACCGCTTCTCGGCCGAAAAGCTGCAGGCCACCACGAAGGCGATCGTCGACAAGCTCGGCGAATACGGTTACGCGTTCGCGACCGTCAATGCCCAGCCGCAGATCGACCAGAACAACCACACCGTCGACCTGACGCTGCAGGTCGACCCGAGCCGTCGCGTGTACGTGCGCCGCATCAACGTAGTCGGCAACACGCGCACGCGCGACGAAGTGGTGCGCCGCGAAATGCGCCAGCTCGAAAGCTCGTGGTTCGATTCGAACCGCCTCTCGCTGTCGAAGGACCGTATCAACCGTCTCGGCTACTTCACCGACGTCGACGTGACCACGGTGCCGGTCGAAGGCACGCCCGACCAGGTCGACATCGACGTGAAGGTCGCCGAAAAGCCGACCGGCGCAATTACGCTCGGTGCAGGTTTCTCGTCGACGGACAAGGTGGTGCTGTCCGCTGGTATCTCGCAGGACAACGTGTTCGGCTCCGGCACGAGCCTCGCGGTGAACATCAATACTGCGAAGACGTACCGTACGCTGACGGTCACGCAGGTCGACCCGTATTTCACGGTGGACGGCATCAAGCGGATCACCGACGTCTACTACCGTACCTACCAGCCGCTGTACTACTCGACCGATTCGAGCTTCAAGATCGTCACGATGGGCGGCGACCTCAAGTTCGGCATTCCGTTCTCCGAAGTCGATACCGTCTACTTCGGCGCGGGCTTCGAACAGAACCAGCTGGACGTCGATGCAAATACCCCGGCTTCATATAAGCAATACGTGAATGACTTCGGCCGGGTGTCGAACAACGTGCCGCTTACGGTTGGCTGGTCGCGCGATGCGCGCGACAGCGCGCTCGTGCCAAGCCGCGGCTACTTCGCGCAGGCGAACGCGGAATACGGCACGCCGATCGGCGGCACCCAGTACTACAAGGCCGACATCAACGCGCAGTACTATTACTCGTTTGCGCGCGGCTTTGTGCTGGGCTTCAACTTCCAGGGCGGCTATGGTAACGGCCTTGCTGGCAAGCCTTATCCTATCTTCAAGAACTATTACGCGGGCGGTATCGGTTCGGTGCGTGGTTACGAGCCGAGCTCACTGGGTCCGCGTGACAAAACGACCGGCGATCCGATCGGCGGCTCGAAGCTGCTGGTGGGCAATATCGAGTTGACGTTCCCGCTGCCAGGCACCGGCTACGACCGCACGCTGCGTGTGTTCACCTTCCTGGACGCTGGTAACGTCTGGGCGGACGCGAGCACGGCAGCGACGTCGACTGGCGCGAACGGCCTGCGTTACGGCTACGGTGTGGGTCTCGCATGGATCTCGCCGATCGGCCCGCTCAAGTTGAGCCTTGGCTTCCCGCTCACGAAGCACACGGGCGACCAGTATCAGAAGTTCCAGTTCCAGATCGGGACCGCGTTCTGATTGGGGCGACGGGCGCTCCCGGCGGCCGGCTGCGGCGGCGGGTGCTCCCGGCGGCGAGCCCGGCCAAACTACAGTATCGAGAGGATGACTTTGCTAACCGGTATGTTTTCGAAACGTGTAGCGTGCGCATTGGCGCTGGCAATGACCCTCGGGGTCGGCATGGCGCACGCGCAGGAGGCGAGAATCGCCGCGGTGAATTCCGACCGCATCCTGCGCGAATCGGCTGCGGCGAAAGCCGCGCAGCTGAAGCTCGAGGCCGAATTCGCGAAGCGGGACAAGGATCTGGCCGACATGGCGCAAAAGCTCAAGTCGATGTCCGATGCACTCGACAAGAATGGCGCGACAATGTCAGCGACCGATCGCGCGCAGAAGCAGCGCGACCTGTCGCAGCTCGACTCGGACTTCCAGCGCAAGCAGCGTGAGTTCCGCGAAGACCTGAACCAGCGCCGCAACGAGGAACTCGCGGCGGTGCTCGATCGCGCGAACAAGGTCATCAAGCAGATCGCCGAAACGCAGCACTATGATCTGATCGTGCAGGAAGCCGTGTATGTGAGCCCGCGCATCGATATCACCGACCAGGTGCTAAAGGCACTGGCGGCATCGGGCAACTAAGGGCAACCGGGGGCGGCGTACGGTGGCCCGCGCGCATTGGCGCGCGCCCTCGCAATGATTGAACAGGTTGGAGACAGGATAGGCATGGCATTTAAGCTCGAGGACATCGTCCAGCGGTTCGGCGGTGAGGTTGTCGGTAACGGGTCGCAGCGCGTGAGCAGTCTCGCGCCGCTCGACCAGGCAGGCCCGGACCAGTTGGCGTTCCTCGCCAATCCGAAATATCTGTCGCAAGTCGAAACGACCCGCGCCGGCGCGGTGCTGATCAATGCCGGCGACCTCGAGAAGCTCGCTTCACGCGAAGGTCGAAACTTCATCGTCACGCCGAATCCCTACGCTTACTTTGCGCGCGTCGCGCAAACCTTCATCGAGCTCGCCGCGCCGAAGCCCGTCCCCGGCGTGCATCCGAGCGCAACCATCGATCCTTCCGCGCAGGTCGCCGCGAGCGCGATGATCGGTCCGCGTGTCACCGTGGAAGCGGGCGCGGTGATCGGCGAGCATGCGCGGCTCGACGCCAACGTCGTGATCGGCCGCGGCACGCGTGTCGGCGCGAACGCGCATCTGTATCCGAACGTGACCGTGTACCACGGCTGCAAGCTCGGCGAGCGCGTGATCGTGCACGCGGGCGCGGTGATCGGCTCGGACGGCTTCGGCTTCGCGCCCGACTTCGTCGGCGAGGGCGATGCGCGCACCGGCAGCTGGGTGAAGATTCCGCAGGTCGGCGGCGTATTGATCGCGAACGACGTCGAAATCGGTGCGAATACCACGATCGACCGCGGCGCGATGGCCGACACGATCATCGAGGAGTGCGTGAAGATCGACAACCTCGTGCAGATCGGCCACAACTGCAAGGTCGGCGCCTACACGGTGATCGCGGGCTGCGCAGGTATCGCTGGCAGCACGACCATCGGGCGTCACTGCATGATCGGCGGCGCGGTCGGCATTGCCGGACACGTGACGCTTGCCGATCATGTGATCGTCACCGCGAAGTCGGGCGTGTCGAAATCGCTGCTGAAGCCCGGCATGTACACGAGTGCGTTCCCCGCCGTGAACCACGCGGACTGGAACAGGAGCGCGGCGCTGTTGCGCAATATCGACAAGCTTCGCGATCGCATCAAGGCGCTGGAGAGCGCCGCCGCCGACAAGGCCGGCAGCGCCACTGACGGCGCCGCAGGTCAACCCGCAGGCAACAAGATCTGACAGATATCCCGGCGACCCACCGGCACCGCGTAAAATAGTGGTCGAGCATCATGAAGCAAAGCCGGTGGCCGTGACCGGGTGGCACGGCCACCGGTCATCCAAGGCGCCGGTCGCGCGCGTTTTCAACCCACCTGCACCAGCATCCGCAGTCATCATCGCGCAGTCAATGCGTGAGCAGAAACACCATGAGCACCGAAAAAATCAATCTCGACATTC
This sequence comes from Paraburkholderia sp. EG304, assembly GCF_046543485.1. Taxonomy (NCBI): domain Bacteria; kingdom Pseudomonadati; phylum Pseudomonadota; class Betaproteobacteria; order Burkholderiales; family Burkholderiaceae; genus Paraburkholderia; species Paraburkholderia sp. EG304. The sequence goes on from NZ_JBKGUA010000001.1 coordinate 347,154, forward strand.
ATAAGATTCTCACGCTGCTGCCGCATCGTTATCCGATCCTGCTGGTCGACCGGGTGCTCGAACTCGAACCGCACAAGAGCATCAAAGCGTTGAAGAACGTGTCGATCAATGAGCCGTACTTCCAGGGACATTTCCCGACGCGGCCGGTGATGCCAGGCGTGCTGATCCTCGAAGCGCTCGCGCAGACCGCGGCGCTGCTGACGTTCTCGGAAGAGCCGAGCGATCCGTCGAACACGCTGTACCTGTTCGTCGGCATCGACAACGCGCGCTTCAAGCGCGTGGTGGAACCGGGCGATCAGCTGATCCTGAACTGCACGTTCGAGCGTCACATGCGCGGCATCTGGAAGTTCAAGGCGCGCGCCGAAGTGGATGGCGTCGTCGCGGCTGAAGCCGATCTGATGTGCGCGGTGCGTCACACGGACAAAGACGCGTGAAGCCGGCGTCCGGGCAGATCGCGGCGCGGCACGGCAAGTGCGCGGCGGCCCCGGCGTCAAGGCCATCCACACAACGCAACAGAATCAGAAGCGAGGACGCATGAGCAGGATCCATCCCACCGCGATCATCGAAGCGGGCGCGCAGCTCGACGAATCCGTCGAAGTCGGGCCCTATGCGGTGATCGGCGCACACGTGACGATCGGTGCGCGCAGCACGGTCGGCTCGCACAGCGTGATCGAGGGCTATACCACGATCGGCGAAGACAACCGCATCGGCCATTACGCATCGGTCGGCGGCCGTCCGCAGGACATGAAATACCGTGACGAGCCGACGAGGCTCGTGATCGGCAACCGCAACACGATCCGCGAATTCACCACGATCCACACCGGCACGGTGCAGGACGCGGGCGTCACCACGCTCGGCGACGACAACTGGATCATGGCCTACGTGCACATCGGTCACGACTGCCACGTCGGCAGCAACGTGATCCTGTCGAGCAACGCGCAGATGGCCGGCCACGTGACGATCGGCGACCACGCGATCATCGGCGGCATGTCGGGCGTGCATCAGTTCGTGCGCATCGGCGCGCACGCGATGCTCGGCGGCGCGTCGGCGCTCGTGCAGGACGTGCCGCCCTATGTGATCGCTGCGGGCAACAAGGCCGAGCCGCACGGCATCAACGTCGAAGGGCTGCGCCGCCGCGGTTTCTCGGCTGACGCTATCTCGGTGCTGCGCTCCGCATATCGCGTGCTGTACAAGAACGGCCTGTCGCTCGAAGAAGCGAAGGTGCAATTGAAGGAACTCGGTTCGGCCGGCGGTGACGGCGACGCCCCGGTGCAGACGCTGCTCGCGTTCGTCGAAGCGTCGCAGCGCGGCATCATCCGCTAACCGATGACGTTGCAACCCAGTCCGCTGCGCGTCGCGATGGTGGCCGGCGAGCCGTCCGGCGACCTGCTGGCCGCATCGCTGCTCGACGGTCTCGCCAGCCGGTTGCCGGCCGCCACGCAGTACTACGGCATCGGCGGTCCGCGCATGATCGCCACGGGCTTCGACGCCCACTGGCCGATGGAAAAGCTGACGGTGCGCGGCTATGTCGAAGCACTGCGGCACATCCCCGAAATCCTCGGTATCCGCAACGAGCTCAAGCGTCAATTGCTTGCCGAGCCGCCGGCCGTGTTCGTCGGTGTCGACGCGCCCGACTTCAATTTCGGGCTCGAGCATGCGCTGCGCGACGCCGGCATTCCGACCGTGCACTTCGTCTGCCCGTCCATCTGGGCATGGCGTGGGGGGCGCATCAAGAAGATCGCCAAGGCGGTCGACCACATGCTGTGCGTGTTCCCGTTCGAAACCGCGCTGCTCGAAAAGGCGGGCGTCGCGGCGTCGTACGTCGGGCATCCGCTGGCCGATCAGATCCCGCTCGAACCCGACACGCTCGGCGCGCGCCGCGCGCTCGGTCTCGCGGAAAGCGGGCCGGTGATCGCGGTGCTGCCGGGCAGCCGGCGCTCCGAGATCGACCTGATCGGCCCGACGTTCTTCGCGGCGATGGAGATGATGCAGCACCAGGAGCCCAGCGTGCGCTTCGTGATGCCGGCGGCCACGCCCACGTTGCGCGCGCTGCTGCAGCCGCTCGTCGATGCGCACCCGGGCCTCGCGCTGACCATCATCGACGGCCAGTCGCAACTCGCGATGACCGCCGCCGACGCGATTCTCGTGAAGAGCGGCACCGTCACGCTGGAAGCCGCGCTGTTGAAAAAGCCGATGGTGATTTCGTACAAGGTGCCCTGGCTAACCGGCCAGATCATGCGCCGCCAGGGCTATCTGCCGTACGTGGGCCTGCCGAACATTCTGGCCGGGCGTTTCGTGGTGCCGGAGATCCTGCAGCACTTCGCGACGCCGCAGGCGCTCGCCGAGGCGACGCTGAAACAGTTGCGCGACGAAGCGAACCGGCGCACGCTGAAGGAAATCTTCACGGAGATGCACCACGTGCTGAAGCAGAACACCGCGCAGCGCGCGGCCGAAGTCGTGGCGAGCGTCGTCGAGCAACGGGCGGGGCGGCCATGACCCCGCCGCGCGCGCCTCGCCGCAAGACTGCGGCCGCCGTTCGGGTCGTCGCGCAAGCCGGCCTGAACTTCGAAAGCGCCGACGACATCGTCTGCGGCGTCGACGAAGCAGGGCGCGGACCGCTGGCCGGACCGGTCGTCGCGGCAGCGGTGATTTTCGATCCTGCGAAACCGATGATCCGCGGCCTCGACGATTCGAAGGCGCTCACCGCACTCAAGCGTGAAGCGCTGTACGAGAAGATCGTCGATCGCGCGCTCGCGTATTGCATCGCATCGGCGACGGTCGAGGAAATCGATTCGCTGAACATCCTGCACGCGACAATGCTCGCGATGAAGCGCGCGGTCGAGGGCTTGTCGGTCGTGCCGACGCTCGTGAAGGTCGACGGCAACCGTTGCCCGACGCTCAGCATCCGTAGCGAAGCGGTGATCGGCGGCGACGCGCTCGTGAAGAGTATCTCGGCGGCGTCGATTCTCGCGAAGGTCGCGCGCGACCGCATGCTGCTCGAGCTGCACGAGGCGTATCCCGTGTATGGCTTCGACGCGCACGCCGGTTATGGTACGCCGCAGCATCTCGCGGCGCTGCGCGATCATGGGCCGTGCGAGCATCATCGGCGCTCGTTCGCGCCGGTGCGCGAAGCGCATCTGCGGCTCGGCACAGGCGTGCCGCTGCCATCGGCGGACGCCGTCATCGTGGCCGACGCGCTGCTGCTCGACGACGATGCATTCGGCGACGCCGGCCTCGCGTGACCAGCGCCATCAGCACGGCTCGAACGCGGTTCGCGCTCGAGCGCCGCTGATTCCCTACTGATTTGCCACTGATCCCATTTCCATTTCTCACCGCCTTCGCTGCCTGTGAAAGCCATCACCTCGCGGGACAATCCGCTCTACAAGCGCCTGAAGGCACTGGCCGGCTCGACGCATCAACAGCGCCGCAGCGGCCATGCGCTGCTCGAGGGCTTCCATCTTGCGAGCGCGTATCTCGACGTCGCCGGTCAGCCGGAGCTCTGCGTCGTCACCGACGGCGCGCTGCGTCACGACGAAGCGCAGGCGATCGTCTCGCGCATCGACGAGCATCGGCTCGTGACGCTGCCGGATGCGTTATTCGGACAGTTGTCGAATGTGGTGCATGGCGTCGGGATTCTGCTGCTCGTCGAGAAGCTGGACGCGCCGCTGCCCGAGCGCGTCGAGCAAAACTGTCTGGTGCTCGACGGCGTGCAGGACGCGGGCAATGTCGGCTCGATTCTGCGCAGTGCGGCGGCCGCGGGCATCGAACACGTGTTCTGCGCGCCGGGCACGGCCTACGCGTGGTCGTCGAAGGTGCTGCGCTCCGGCATGGGCGCGCACTTCCTGTTGCAGATTCATGAGGATGTCGACGCGAGCGCGTTGATCGAACGTCTGGCGGTCCCGGTCGTCATCACCGATTCGCACGGCGCCGCAGCGATTTATGACTGCGACCTGAGCGGGCCGCTTGCGTGGGTGTTCGGCAACGAAGGGGCGGGCGTGTCGCAGGTGTGGCGCGATGCCGTGTCGTTGCGGGTGACGATTCCGCAGCCTGGCGGCATGGAATCGCTGAATGTGGCGGCCGCGGCGGCCGTCTGCGTGTTCGAGCAGTGCCGGCAGCAGCGCGGCCGTAAAAAGTAGACGTCAGTGGCGTTGCGCGGGCGCTGGCCCGGCAACGCAACGCCTGCTCCGCGGTCGCTCAATACGACGGCCGATCCAGCTTGATCTCCTGCAGGATCGTCGTCGCGATCTCCTCGATCGACTTGTGCGTCGACGACAGCCACTTGATCCCCTCGCGCCGCATCATCGCTTCTGCTTCGTTGATCTCATAGCGGCAGTTTTCCAGCGCCGCGTACTTGCTGCCCGGCCGCCGCTCGTTGCGGATCTCCGACAGCCGCTGCGGATCGATCGACAACCCGAACATCTTCTGCCGATGCTCGAGCAGCGGCGTGGGCAGCTTGCCGCGCTCGAAATCTTCGGGAATCAGCGGATAGTTCGCCGCTTTCACGCCGTACTGCATCGCCAGATAAAGGCTCGTCGGCGTCTTGCCGCTGCGCGACACGCCGACGAGGATCACGTCGGCGTCCGCGAGATTGCGGTTCGATTGACCGTCGTCGTGCGCGAGCGAGAAATTGATCGCCTCGATGCGGTTCTTGTACTCCTCGGTGTCCGCGTTCTGGTGACCGCGGCCCATCGCGTGGCTCGACTTCAGCTCCAGCTCCTGCTCGAGCGGCTCGACGAAGGTTTGGAACATGTCGAGCACGAGTGCGTTCGAATCCTTCACGATCTGATTCGACGAGCTATCGACGAGCGTGGTGAACACGATCGGACGACGGCCGTCCTGCACGACCGCTTCGTTGATTTTTTCGAGCGTTGCGTAGGCCTTCTCGGTCGAGTCGACGAATGGCACGCGGACCAGGCGGAATTTCTGGTCGAACTGGGAGAGGATCGAATGCGCGAAGGTTTCGGCAGTGATCCCGGTACCGTCTGAGACGATGAATACGGTGGGCGGCATCAGTGGGGCTGTGAACGTGAAAGGCAAATGAGCGGGCAAAGCGCGGCACTAGAACGCGCTTGGATCGAACCGCAGCGGCGCGCGGCCGGCCTCGCAAAAGCCCGATGGCTGCGCCGGGGCGCGATTCGAGACGCAATTCTCGACCGACCGCCACATTTGGGGAGTCGGCACGGTAGAATAGCGGCAACCTGTTGGATAAGCAATTGCAGGCGATTGGCCGCTAAATTACTGCGAACGGTCGTTCAACCTCACGTCATCTGACCTGAACATGCGTTGAACGCAAGAGATCGAGCGGTAAGTGCGTTGATTGGCGTTCTTCGCCGCCGTCTCCGTCATGCACGCGCCGGTGTCCCCGTGCAACCGCATTCGAGCGTTAACAGCGATTGCTTATCTAACAGGTTGTGCAAGACACGGGGTCGAGCTTCCAATGGGCTGCCCGTGTTCAAGCCCACTTGCACAGTCGTGAATTTCTTTCACACTTAGGGGCTTGTATGACTAACGCAGTTACCGTCGCAAAGGACAAGGCGTATGTAGTTCCGTTCGAGCAGTTGCGGATGACCGACGTGGAAATCGTCGGCGGCAAGAACGCGTCGCTGGGCGAGATGATCAGCCAGCTCGCGGAAGCCGGTGTGCGCGTGCCGACCGGCTTCGCGACCACCGCGCTCGCGTTCCGTGACTTCCTGCAGCACAACAACCTGACCGAACGCATCGCCAAACGTCTCGAGACGCTCGACGTCGACGACGTGAAGGCGCTCGCCGAAGCGGGCAAGGAAATCCGTCAATGGATCGTCGACGCACCGCTGCAGCCGCAGCTCGAAGCTGACATTCGCGCGGGGTTCGACACGCTGCAAAAGAGCTCGCCCGAAGAGCTCTCGTTTGCCGTGCGTTCGTCCGCGACCGCGGAAGACCTGCCCGACGCATCATTCGCCGGTCAGCAGGAAAGCTATCTGAACGTGGTCGGCATCGACGACGTGCTCGATCGCATGAAGCACGTGTTCGCGTCGCTGTACAACGACCGCGCCATCTCCTATCGCGTCCACAAGGGCTTCACGCATGCTGAAGTCGCGTTGTCGGCGGGCGTACAGCGCATGGTGCGCTCGGACGTCGGCGCAGCGGGCGTGATGTTCACACTGGATACCGAATCGGGCTTCAAGGACGCTGTCTTTATCACGTCGAGCTATGGCCTCGGCGAAACCGTCGTGCAGGGCGCGGTGAATCCGGACGAGTTCTACGTCTTCAAAACCACGCTCGCGCAGGGCAAGTACCCGATCATCCGCCGCTCGATCGGCTCGAAGCTGATCAAGATGGAGTTCACGAAGCCGGGCGAGCCGGGCCGCGTGAAGACCGTCGACGTCGCGCACGAGCAGCGCAACCGTTTCTCGATCACCGACGAAGACGTGATCGAACTCGCGAAGTACGCGGTCATCATCGAGAAGCACTACCAGCGTCCGATGGACATCGAGTGGGGCAAGGACGGCCGCGACGGCAAGATCTTCATCCTGCAGGCGCGTCCGGAAACGGTGAAGAGCCAGGGCGGCGGCAAGGCCGAGCAGCGCTTCAAGCTGAAGGGCCAGTCGAACGTGCTGGCAACGGGCCGTGCGATCGGTCAGAAGATCGGCGCGGGTCCGGTGCGCGTGATCCACGATCCGTCGGAGATGGACCGCGTGCAGCCGGGCGACGTGCTCGTCGCCGACATGACCGACCCGAACTGGGAGCCCGTCATGAAGCGTGCGTCGGCGATCGTCACGAACCGTGGTGGCCGCACCTGCCACGCGGCGATCATCGCGCGTGAGCTGGGCGTGCCGGCGGTGGTCGGCTGCGGCGACGCGACCGACGTGCTGAAGGACGGCGCGCTCGTCACGGTGTCGTGCGCGGAAGGCGACGAGGGCAAGATCTACGACGGTCTGCTCGAAACCGAAGTCACCGAAGTGCAGCGCGGCGAACTGCCGGCGATTCCGGTGAAGATCATGATGAACGTCGGCAATCCGCAGCTCGCGTTCGACTTCTCGCAACTGCCGAACGCAGGTGTGGGTCTCGCGCGACTCGAATTCATCATCAACAACAACATCGGCGTGCACCCGAAGGCGATCCTCGAGTACCCGAACGTCGATCAGGACCTGAAGAAGGCGGTCGAAAGCGTCGCGCGCGGTCACGCGTCGCCGCGCGCGTTCTACGTCGACAAGCTGACCGAAGGCATCGCGACGATCGCGGCGGCGTTCTATCCGAAGCCCGTCATCGTGCGTATGTCGGACTTCAAGTCGAACGAGTACAAGAAGCTGATCGGCGGTTCGCGCTACGAGCCCGACGAGGAAAACCCGATGCTGGGCTTCCGCGGCGCATCGCGCTATATCGCGGAAGACTTCGCCGAGGCGTTCCAGATGGAATGCGTCGCGCTGAAGAAGGTGCGTGAAGAGATGGGCCTCGACAACGTCGAGATCATGGTGCCGTTCGTGCGTACGCTGAAACAGGCGGAGCGCGTGGTCGGATTGCTCGCGAAGTTCGGCCTGAAGCGCGGCGAGAACGGCCTGCGCCTGATCATGATGTGCGAAGTGCCGTCGAACGCGATCCTCGCCGAAGAGTTCCTGCAGTACTTCGACGGTTTCTCGATCGGCTCGAACGACCTGACGCAGCTCACGCTCGGCCTCGACCGCGACTCGGGCATGGAGCTGCTCGCCGTCGATTTCGACGAACGCGATCCGGCGGTCAAGTTCATGCTCAAGCGCGCAATCGAAACCTGCTTGCGTCTGGACAAGTACGTCGGTATCTGCGGCCAGGGGCCGTCGGATCACCCGGACTTCGCGCAATGGCTGACGGACGAAGGCATCAAGTCGATCTCGCTGAACCCCGACACGATCATCGATACGTGGCAGCAGCTGGCAAAGGCAAAGGCGTAACTCGCGAGGTATCGAATGCCGCTTCGCTAGCGGCATTCCGCACGCGTTAGAGCACGTCCGCTTCGTGCTATAAACACCCCGGTAGATCCGGGGTGTTTTGCTTTGTGGAGGTCGACGTGGCGCCTGGTGGACTGTTCTGGTGGATCGGGGCGGGTGTGCTTGTCGTGATGGAACTGATGAGCGGCACCTTCTATCTGTTGATGATCGCGTTCGGCTTCGTCGCGGCCGCGCTTGCGCGCATTGCCGGCGCCGGGCCCGATCTGCAGTTCGTGGTGGCGGCGCTGGTCGCGCTTGCGGCGGTCGTAGTGCTCAGACGCTCGCGCTTTGCCCGTCGCAGACGCGAGCAGGCGTCGCGCAATCCCGATGTCAACCTGGACATCGGCCAGACGCTGAATGTGCCGGCGTGGCAGGGGCGCAAAGCTCGTGCGACCTATCGTGGCGCCGCATGGGACGTCGAGCTGGCCGCGGGCGAGCCCGAAGACGCGCAGGTCTACGAGATCAGGGAATTGCGTGGCAGTTGTCTGGTCGTCGTCGCGAGCCGGCAACCGAAGGCGCGCACGAGCACGACCTGACGATCTGAACGGGAGTCTTGGGTGCGGTGTTCGCCACACGCGCTCATCGATATCCCTTCACAAAGCGAAGCACCAAAGCCTAATCTGAACACGCAGGCCCGACCAACCTGCGCACAACAATTCGAAGCAGAATCGGAGGGTAGCGATATGGATTCAACCATCGTCGGGGCAGTGCTGCTGATCGTCGTGATCGTGCTCGCGTCGCAGACCATCAAGATCGTGCCGCAGCAGCATGCGTGGGTGCTCGAGCGCCTCGGCCGTTATCACGCGACGCTGACGCCGGGTCTGAGCTTCGCGTTTCCGTTCGTCGATCGGGTCGCGTACAAGCACGTGCTGAAGGAAATTCCTCTGGAAGTGCCGAGCCAGGTCTGTATCACGCGCGACAACACGCAACTGCAGGTCGACGGCGTGCTGTATTTCCAGGTCACCGATCCGATGAAGGCCTCGTACGGATCGAGCAACTTCGTGTTCGCGATCACGCAGTTGTCGCAGACCACGCTGCGCTCGGTCATCGGCAAGCTGGAGCTCGATCGCACCTTCGAGGAGCGCGATTTCATCAATCACAGCATCGTGTCCGCGCTCGACGAGGCGGCCTCGAACTGGGGCGTAAAAGTGCTGCGCTACGAGATCAAGGACCTGACGCCGCCGAAGGAAATCCTTCACGCGATGCAGGCGCAGATCACCGCCGAGCGCGAAAAGCGCGCGCTGATCGCGGCCTCGGAAGGGCGCAAGCAGGAGCAGATCAATATCGCGTCGGGCGGCCGCGAGGCGGCGATCCAGACGTCCGAAGGCGAGCGGCAGGCGGCGATCAACCAGGCGCAGGGCCAGGCCGCGGCGATTCTGGCGGTGGCCGAGGCAAACGCGCAGGCGATCCAGAAGATCGCCGCCGCGATCCAACTGAACGGCGGGATGGACGCGGTCAATCTGAAGGTGGCCGAACAGTACGTGAACGCGTTTTCGAACCTCGCGAAGCAGGGCACGACACTGATCGTGCCGGGCGACATGTCGAACATGAGTTCGATGATCGCGTCGGCGCTGACGATCGTGAACAAGGGCAGGGCGGCAGCGGAGCCGCCGCGAAGCGACCTGCGCTGACGAACCAGGCAATCAGCGCGCAACGAGCGCGTGACAAAAAGCAAAATGGCCCGCATATCGATGTGCGGGCCATTTTTGCATGAGCCGGAAATGAACCGCGCTTACGTCGGCGAGCGCATCAAACGCGCCTTCTCGCGCTCCCAGTCGCGCTTTTTCTCGGTCTCGCGCTTGTCGTGCATCTTCTTGCCCTTCGCGAGACCGATCTCGCATTTGACGCGACCGTTCTTGTAGTGAAAATTCAGCGGCACGAGCGTGTAGCCGCGCTGCTCGACCTTGCCGATCAGCTTGCTGATTTCCTCGCTATGCAGCAGCAGCTTGCGCGTGCGCACCGGATCGGGATGGATGTGCGTCGACGCTTCGGGCAGCGGGCTGATGTGCGTGCCGATCAGGAACAGCTCGCCATTGCGGATCACCACATAGCCTTCCTTGATCTGGCCGCGCCCCGCGCGCAGCGCCTTGACCTCCCATCCTTCGAGCACGAGGCCTGCCTCATAGCGTTCTTCGACCGAATAGTCGTAGAAGGCTTTTCTGTTGTCGATGATGCTCATGAATGGAAAGTGCCCAACTCGTTTAAAATTACGATTTTAGCAAAGCGGGACCAGGAAAGCCCGCCGCGCTCGTCCACCCTTGCCGCGCGCTGTTCAATTTATGGCAGATGTCCAGAAAACCGTGTTGATTCGCCATTCGGCGGAACAGATGTTCGACCTCGTCACCGACGTCGACGATTACCCCAACTTCCTGCCATGGTGCGGCGGCATCGAAATTCGTCACCGGGACGACACCAGCATGGAGGCGCGGATCGATATCAACTTCAAGGGCATCAAGCAGCATTTCGCCACGCGCAACTCGATGGAGCGCCCCACGCGCATCGACATGGAATTCGCCGACGGTCCGTTTCGCAAGTTCACCGGTTTCTGGCGCTTCACGCCGCTGCGCGCGGATGCGTGCAAGATCGAATTCGCGCTGCACTACGAGTTCACCAGCATCCTGCTCGAGAAGATCATCGGGCCGGTGTTCAATCACATCGCCAATACCTTCGTCGAATCTTTCGTGAAGCGCGCCAATCAGCGCTACGGTCAGGCATGAACGCGCGACTAACGGTCGAGGTCTGCTATGCGCTCGCCGGCGAGCAGGCGCTGATTGCGGTCGAGTTGCCGGCGGGCGCGACGCTGAGGCAGGCGATCGACGCAAGCGGGATTCTGCAGCGTTTTCCGTCGATCGATCTGAACACGCAGAAGGTGGGCGTGTTCGGCAAGCTCAAGCCGCTCGATACGGTGCTGGCCGACCATGATCGCGTCGAGATTTACCGGCCGTTGCTGGTCGATCCGAAGGTGTCGCGCCAGCGCCGCGTCGAAAAGACGCGCAAGGCGGGATCGATCGAGGGGCGGCGCTGGTTGAACAAGGATTCGCGCTAGGCGGCGCGAGTCGGCGGGGCGGTGGACTCTTTCCGCCCGCCGCCCGTGACACCTCATCGCGTCACATCGCCTCAGGGCGCCGCCGTTTGCGCCTTCTCGTCCATGCCTTCGATGCGCGCCGCACCCGACGAATCGTCGTCCGAATGCCGGCGCACCGACCACCAGACCCCCGCCACCAGCAGCAGGATCGCCGCGAGTTCGAGTGGGCGCGGCAGGCGCTCGTCGTAAATGAACGCGTAAAGCAGCGCGAACAGCGTCTCGAATACGATCATCTGGCCGGACAGCGTCAGCGGCAGCCGTTTTGCCGCGGCATTCCACAGGCCGTTGCCGAGCCACGACGCGCCGATCGCGAGTACCAGGTTGAGCAGCCAGAACGTGTGCCACCGGGCATTGGCCAGTTCGTCCTGCGGGCCGCCGGACGGCAGCACTGCGACCACCAGCCATAATGCGCCGCCGAGCGCGCCCGTCACGACGCCCCACAGCACCGACCACTCGTTGCCGCTGAAATGCGTCTGACGCTGCAGGTAGCGGGCGTTTTCGACCGCGAACCAGGTCCAGCAAAGGAGCGCGCCGACCGCGCAGGCCACGCCGAGCAGGCGCGTCGCGATGCTCACCGGCGCCGCGCCGGCCACCGTAAACACGTCGATATTGATGCACACGATGCCCGCCATCACGGTCGCGAGCGGCCATGCGAGGCGCGCGAGCGGCACGGCGCCGTGATCGCGCCGGCCCATCAGCGTGACCGTGACCGGCAGCACGCCGACGATCAGCGAGGCCGGCGCGATCCCGATCAGGTGCACCGCGGCCGTCAGCAGCAGGTAATAGACGATGTTGCCGGCTAGCGCGAGCTTGACGAGCGCGATCAGGTCCTCGCGGCTCAGCCGTTTGGCGAGCGAGCGCGCGATCGGCAGGGCCGCGGCGAGCGACACGACGCCGTACATCGAATAGCGGCCGGCGACGAGCAGCAGCGGGGAGAAGTCGGGCAGCACGCGCGGCACCAGAAACACCATGCCCCACAAGGCTCCGGCCATGACCCCATATATGACACCGCGCTGCATCGACTGCCCCTGCTGGATAAACTGGAATGGGCGGCAGAATAGCGGTTTTGCGGACGGGGCGTCTTGTTCGATCCTGCATTCGCGTCGCTCGATCGCCGATGGCCGCCGGCCAAGGCCCGCGTTTGCCTGCGAACGCGCAAACGAAACCCGATCGAACCCGACGCGAAAAGCCAAGCGAAATCGGCGCGTGCCGGAGCGGTAAAAAATCGTCTGAAATTCGCTAAGCTGCTGTTCGCGCAGTGAAAACCGGGGTGGTATCGCGTATAATTCGCTTTTGCGCCTATAGGATTTGCCATGCGTCTGATCCAAACAGCACTCACGTTCGATGACGTGCTCCTCGTCCCGGCCTTCTCCGATGTTCTGCCGCGCGACACCAGCCTCAAGACCCGGCTGACCCGCAACATCTCCCTGAACATGCCGCTCGTGTCCGCCGCGATGGACACGGTCACCGAAGCACGTCTGGCAATCGCCATGGCGCAAATGGGCGGCGTCGGCATCATCCACAAGAACCTCACGCCGGCCGAGCAGGCGCGTGAAGTCGCGAAGGTCAAGCGTTTCGAGTCGGGCGTCGTGCGCGACCCGATCACCGTGCCGCCGCAAATGAAAGTGCGCGACGTGATCGCGCTGTCGCGCCAGCATGGCATTTCGGGCTTCCCGGTCGTCGAAGGTGCGCAACTCGTCGGTATCGTGACGAACCGCGACCTGCGCTTCGAAGAGCGTCTGGACGAGCCGGTGCGCAACATCATGACGCCGCGCGAGCGCCTCGTCACCGTCAAGGAAGGCACGCCGCTCGCCGAAGCGAAGGCGCTGATGCACAGCCACCGCCTCGAGCGCGTGCTGGTCGTCAACGACTCGTTCGAGCTGCGCGGCCTGATGACCGTCAAAGACATCACCAAACAAACCGAGCACCCGGACGCGTGCAAGGACGAGCACGGCAAGCTGCGCGCGGGCGCGGCGGTCGGCGTCGGTGCGGACAACGAAGAGCGCGTCGAGCTGCTCGTGCAGGCCGGCGTCGACGTGATCGTCGTCGATACCGCGCATGGCCACAGCAAGGGCGTGCTCGAGCGCGTCAAGTGGGTCAAGCAGAACTTCCCGCACGTCGAGGTGATCGGCGGCAACATCGCGACCGCCGCGGCTGCCAGGGCGCTTGTCGAATACGGCGCGGACGGCGTCAAGGTCGGTATCGGCCCGGGCTCGATCTGCACAACGCGAATCGTCGCAGGCGTCGGCGTGCCGCAGGTCACCGCGATCTCCAACGTGTCCGAAGCGCTGAACGGCACGGGCGTGCCGGTCATCGCCGACGGCGGCGTGCGCTTCTCGGGCGACGTCAGCAAGGCGCTCGCGGCCGGCGCGAGCGCGGTCATGATGGGCAGCATGTTCGCCGGTACCGAAGAGTCGCCGGGCGAAGTGTTCCTGTACCAGGGCCGCCAGTACAAGTCGTACCGCGGCATGGGCTCGGTCGGCGCGATGAAGGACGGCGCGGCGGACCGCTACTTCCAGGACAACTCGGCGAACATCGACAAGCTGGTGCCGGAAGGCATCGAAGGTCGCGTCGCGTACAAGGGTTCGGTCAACGCGATCCTGTTCCAGCTGATTGGCGGCGTGCGTGCGAGCATGGGCTACTGCGGTTGCCGCACCATCGCTGAAATGAACGAGAAGGCCAAGTTCGTGCAGATCACCGGCGCGGGCCTGCGCGAGTCGCATGTGCATGACGTGCAAATCACCAAGGAAGCGCCCAACTACCACGTGGACTAAACGCCCATGAAGCCACTGCTGCGCGTTGTACTGATCCTCGATGCGTTGGTGCTGCTGGCGTTAGGCCTGCTGTTCGTGCTGACGCCGTGGACCTCGCTGTACGACGCGCTGCAACTGGTGCCAACGGAGCCGATGCTGGTCGGCCAGGCGTTCGGCGTCGCGCTGATCGGGCTCGCATGGCTCGCGCTGCATGCGTCGTTCGACGGGGCGCTGACCTCGACGGTCGCGAAGGTGGTCGGTCATGTGCACTGGCTGATCGGCGTGCTGCTGCTGGTCTGGCTGCTGGGGCTGCATACGCCGTCGCTGACCGGCTTCGGGCAGATGGTGGCGGCGCTGGCCGGTGTCGCGCTGGTGGTGATCGGGCTCGGCGGCGTGCGGCTGTCGGGTGTGGTGCGGCGGCGCGAGAAGGGGGGCGTGGTCAAGTCCTCGTCGAGCAAGGCCGACGGCCGGGCTGAAAAGCGTGCCGCGAAAGAAGCCGAAAAGGATGCCGTACAGAAGCGCGAGCCACGTGCCTCAGCGGGCTTTCCGATCTATCAGGCCGAGCCGGTGCCAGAGCCCGTCGTGCCGGTCACGCGACCGGTGAATCCGGCTGACGCGGCTCCCGTTGCCACTACCGCGCCGCTTCGTCCGGCTGCCAGCGAGCCCGGCCTGAGCGAGTCCGAACGTGCCGCGCGCGACACCAGCAACGACGTACCCAGCGCACCGCGCCCGCCGTTTCATGGCTGAAGCGCCGCGCGCCAGGCCGTTTGCCGAAGCTACCGGGTTTCGTTCGCGCGCATCGCAGGCGGCAAGTTCCGCCGTTGGTCCAGCTTTTGTGCTTCATCGTAATGTTTGCTGTCCGCGCCGCGCTGAGACCGTCGCCGCGTGGACCGCTTTGAATTCATCGCCGCGCCTCGTGCGCGGCATTCCATATCCGCTCACTTCTGATTCCGTCCGCTGCCATGCATGACAAGATCCTGATTCTCGACTTCGGTTCGCAAGTCACCCAACTGATTGCACGTCGCGTTCGCGAAGCCAACGTGTATTCGGAAATCCATCCGTACGACGTCGACGCGTCGTTCATCCGCGACTTCGCACCGAAGGGCGTGATTCTGTCGGGCGGCCCGAGCTCGGTCACCGAGGAAGACACGCCGCGCGTGCCGCAAGCCGTGTTCGAACTCGGCGTGCCGGTGCTCGGCATCTGCTACGGCATGCAGGCGATGGCGCAGCAGCTCGGCGGCAAGGTCGACATTGGCCATCTGCGCGAATTCGGCTACGCCGAAGTGCGCGCACGCAACCATACGAGCCTGCTCGAAGGCATCAGCGACTTCACCACGTCCGAAGGTCACGGCATGCTGAAGGTGTGGATGAGCCACGGCGACAAGGTGCTGGAAATGCCGCCGGGCTTCGCGCTGATGGCATCGACGGAATCGTGCCCGATCGCCGCGATGGCCGACGAACAGCGCCGCTTCTACGGGCTGCAATGGCATCCGGAAGTCACCCACACGGTGCAGGGCCGCGCGATGCTCGAGCGCTTCGTACTGCAGATCTGCGGTGCGAAGGCCGATTGGGAAATGGGCCATTACATCGACGAAGCCGTCGCGAAGATTCGCGAGCAGGTCGGTAACGAGCACGTCATTCTGGGCTTGTCGGGCGGCGTGGATTCGTCGGTGGCGGCGGCGCTGCTGCATCGCGCGATCGGCGATCAACTGACCTGTGTGTTCGTCGATCACGGCCTGCTGCGCCTGAACGAAGCCGAGCAGGTGATGGCATTGTTCGCCGATCACCTCGGCGTGAAGGTGATTCACGTCGATGCGAGCGAAGCATTCCTCGGCAAGCTCGCCGGCGTGACCGATCCGGAAGCGAAGCGCAAGATCATCGGCGCCGAGTTCGTCGAAGTGTTCCAGGCCGAGGCCGGCAAGCTGACCGACGCGAAGTGGCTGGCACAAGGCACGATCTATCCGGACGTGATCGAATCGGCGGGCAAGGGCAAGAAGGCTGCGCAAACCATCAAGAGCCACCACAACGTCGGCGGTCTGCCGGAGACGTTGAACCTGAAGCTGCTCGAGCCGCTGCGCGAGCTGTTCAAGGACGAAGTGCGCGAGTTGGGCGTGAAGCTCGGTCTGCCGCACTCGATGGTGTATCGCCACCCGTTCCCGGGCCCGGGTCTGGGCGTGCGGATCCTCGGCGAAGTGAAGCGCGATTTCGCGGACCTGCTGCGTCGCGCGGACGCGATCTTCATCGAAACGCTGCGCAACACGATCGACAAGGAAACCGGCAAGTCGTGGTACGACCTGACGAGCCAGGCGTTCGCGGTGTTCCTGCCGGTGAAGAGCGTCGGCGTGATGGGCGACGGCCGTACCTACGAGTACGTCGTCGCGCTGCGCGCGGTGCAGACGCTCGACTTCATGACCGCGCATTGGGCGCATCTGCCGCACGAACTGCTCGGGCATGTGTCGAACCGAATCATCAATGAAGTGCGCGGGATCAACCGGGTCGTCTATGACATCTCGGGCAAGCCGCCTGCGACAATCGAGTGGGAGTGATCGGGCGTCTCGACCGTACCGGCACGACCTGATAACACAACACATCAAAGCCCGCGTTTTTCGCGGGCTTTTTTGTTTTGGGCCGCCGGATTCGCAGGCTTTGAACGGCGCTGCGATTGATGCCGGCATGTCAGACCAGATCGAGCCGCGCCCCCATCTCGACGACGCGATTCGGCGGCAACCCCAGGTGAGCGGTCGCATTCAATTCGTTTTTGCGCAGCAGCGAGAACAGGCTCAGCAGCAAATAGCGTCCCGGACGCCGCTTCGTCTGCACCGTCAGCGATTCCCGCCCGAGGTAGAACGTGGTCGACATCGGGTCATAAGCCGTGCATCCCGCGTGACGCAGCGCCTGTTCGAGAAGCTGCGGTACGTCCAGCATTTCCAGGTAACCGTAACGACCGACGATCCGCACGAAGCCCTGATCGAAGCGCTGCACCTTGAAGCGGTCGCTTTCGTCGACGCGCGGAATCTCCTCGGTCAGCAAGGTCAGCAGCACGACCTGTTGATGCAGCACCTGATTGTGCTTCAGGTGATGGAGCAGGGTGGTCGGCACCGAGTCGCCGGCGGCCATCAGAAATACGCCCGTGCCATGCACGCGGTACGGCGCAGCCGAGGCGATGCTTGCGACGAATGCGTCCAGCGGCAACTGCGTATCCGCGCGGGCGCGTTTCAGCGCTCGCAGCCCGATCAGCCACGACGTCGAGATCAGGAAGGTTAACGTACCGATGGTGAGCGGCAGCCAGCCGCCTTCGGCAAACTTCATCGCGTTCGCCGCGACGAAGGCCACGTCCACCACCATGAAAAGCCCGGCCACGAGCGCGACACGCCAGATCGGCCAGTTCCAGCGCACGCGCGCGAATGCGGCGAACAGCATGGTCGTGATCAACATCGTCGTCGATACGGCGATACCGAAAGCGGCCGCGAGACTATCCGAGCTGCGGAAGCCAAGCACCACCGCGATGGTCGCGATCATCAGCACCCAGTTCAGACCCGGCAGATAGATCTGCCCCTCGGCGCTCGACGACGTGTGCTTGACCGTCACGCGCGGCGACAAGCCTAGCTGCGCCGCCTGGCGCGTCAATGAGAACACAGCGGAAATCAGCGCCTGCGACGCGACGATGGTCGCCAGCGTGGCAAGCACTACCATCGGATACAGGCCCCAGGACGGCACTGTCGTATAGAACGGCCGCGACGCGGCACTCGCATCGCGCAGCAGCAATGCGCCCTGACCCAGATAGCTGACGGTCAGCGCGGGCAACGCGAGTCCATACCACGCGAGACGGATCGGCCGCGCGCCGAAGTGGCCCATGTCGGCGTACAGCGCTTCGCCGCCGGTCAGGCACAACACGACGGCGCCCAGTGCTACGAAGCCCTTGAAGCCGTTATGCGCGAAGAACTCGATACCGGTAAGCGGGTTGAACGCAGCGAGGATGGCAGGTGTTTGCACGAGCGACGCCAGCCCCAAGCCGAAGATGACGACGAACCAGACCGTCAGAATCGGACCGAATGCGACGCCCACGCGTCCGGAGCCCAGCGGCTGCACCGCGAATAGCGCCACCAGGATCACCACGGTGATCGGCACCGTGTAATGCGCGAAGGCGGGCGTCGCCACTTCGATCCCTTCGATCGCGGCCGAACATCGCCATGAACACCCAGCGCAACGCGCCCGCGCGAGTCACGCGGCCGGTGCGCTCGCCGACCAGCAACGCGAGCAGCGCAAGCAGTCCGCCTTCGCCGCGGTTGTCGGCCTGCATCAGCACCAGCACGTACTTGCCGCTGACCATCAGCAGCAGCGACCACAGGAACAGCGAGACGATGCCGATCACGTTCGCGTGCGTCGGCGCGACGCCGAGCGAGCCGCCGAAAGCGGCTTGCAATGCATACAGCGGGCTCGTCCCGAGGTCGCCAAATACGATGCCGAGCGCGGAGAGTGCGAGTGCGGCCGTACCAGTCGCGCGATGCGGGGACGGCGAAGCCCGCAGAGTTTGGACGTTGTTCATGGGTTATTCAGATCCGGAGATGACGTCGGCAGGCGAGGGCGATGGCATCGACGGTCTGCTCGACAGAATGTTGCTGTGCCGATTGCAATGCTTTGAATCCCATGAGTCGGATTGACGATCGAATTCGGTGTCGTGCTGCGCGTACCATGCAACGAATCGCGCCTGTCCGCAATGACGGTTAACCCAAGGCACACGTAGCTAAGAGTGATGAGTCGACTGGATGCGTAAGGTGAGTGTTCAGATAATGAAAGAAGGGTTTGCGTACGCGCGCAGGTTGGGAACTGACTTCATACGGCGCAGCGCCTTGATTCGACGAACTTCGCCTCGGGTCGAAGTCGCCAAACCCGGCGGGATGCTCAGTAATCCTGCTGACACTAATCGACGGCCAGCCAGCACAATCCGCTCGAAAGGCGGTTCGGCCCTCTGTTCACATTTGATGACATTGGCGCAAACATCATCGAGGAAAATGGGCGCCGACCACGCGACCATGCTGCACTTCGCGAACTCGCTGAATCTCGTACGCGAGCACAAGGCGGTGTTTCATGGGCGTCACCATATCGTCGTTGCACATCGGTGGCGCAACGAGCAGAACTACAGCTTCCCCGACGCGTTGTACGGCGACTATCCGCTGATCCACAATTCCGCGTGGCTGAAGGACGCGGGCTACTGCTACCCGGCCTTCGAGATTCGCCAGGGCGCGGCGCAACTGCAGCGTGCGGTCGATCACCACGCGGCGCAACTCGATGGACTTCTGATTGCCGCCGCTCCCTATCACGAGATCTGGACGCTGCCCGAATATGAAGCGAGCTGTGCGCCGTATTTCGAGAGCCTGTTCCGCTGCCCGGTGCGCCTGATGCCCCATCTATGGAGCCCGATGGTATTGGAGCGCGAGGCGACGAAGCTGCCGCCACATCGGAACTTCGGTTACCGGCCCGGACGCAGGCGCTGGCGCGCGGGCATCTTCGAACCGTACATCTGCATGGTGAAGACGAGCTACGTGCCGCTGCTGGCCTGCGAGACCGCGCACTGCGATAACCCCGACATGCTCGAGCACGTGTTCGCGTACAACAGGTTTCATCTGAAGGAGCACGTGAGCTTCAACGGCTTCGCGCGCAGCCTCGATATCGTGCATCACGGGCTCGCGTCGTTCGAAGGGCGTTTTCCGTTTCGCCAGGTGGTGGCCGGCGACTTCGATGTGATCGTCAGCCATCAGTGGGAAAACGCGCAGAACTATGTGTACTACGAGGCGCTGTATGGCGGCTATCCGCTGATCCACAACTCGCATCTGATCGGCGCTTGCGGGTATCGCTACGACGACTTCGATTGCGAGGAGGGTGCACGCGCGTTGCAACTCGCGTATGCGGAGCACGACGCCGATCTCGATGCCTACCGGCGCGCCGAGCATTCGTTGTCGCCGGCCGCTGAGTCCTTCATCGAGCTTTGGTACAAGCGTATCGGCAAGCCGGCCGTCCTGTAGCGCGTTGTCATTGCGCATGGCCTGTCATACTGTATGAATATACAGTAACATGGCTGCAATGAGCCGCTTGTGCGGCGGTGTGCGAATCGGTGGAAAAATACAGCGAGGGGAACGAGGCGCGATGCCTGAACAACTGTGGTTGCCCGGGCTAGAGGCGCCGCCGCCGCCCACCGACGGGCTCTTTTTCGCCGTTTATCCGGATGCCAATACCGCGGTCGGCATGGCGAAGTTCGCGCAGCAGCTTTGCGCGGACGTGCGCGGGCGCACCGGCGTGCGCGGCAAAGCGCTCACGGCGAACCGTTTGCACGTGACGCTGAGGCATCTCGGCAATTTCGCGGGCGGCTTGCCGGAGGATGTGGCGGAGGCGGCGAAACGGGCGGCCGCCGCGGTCGGCATGGCACCGTTTACGGTCGAATTCGACGCGATCGCCAGCTTCGCGAAAAGGCCGCGGCTCGGGCCGGCGGTGCTGGTCGGCGAGCACGGTGTGCGCGGACTGCAGGCGCTTCACGATGCGCTCGAAGCGAGCTTGCGGGACGACGGCATCGAGCCCGATACACGCTTTACGCCGCACGTGACGCTGGCGTACGGGATGCCGTGGATCGAGCGCCGTCCGGCCGAGCCGGCATGCTGGAACGTGCGCGAGTTTGCGCTGATGCACAGCCTGCTGGGGCGAACCAAACATATCGTTCTCGCGCGCTGGCCGTTGGTGGGGCAAAGCTGAGGGAGGGGCGAGGGCGCGTTGGCCACCGCGGTGTCGAATGCGCGGGTGTATCACCTGGCAACCGTTAGAACCGCACGCTTGTCCCGCAGCCCCCGGCATAGGCGCCACCGTTTGCCGCGGCGCCGGCGCAAAAGACGCCGCAGCCGGAAAGCAGCAAGGCCGCGGCAATCGCCGCCAGCGCGGTACCCACGCCGATGCGCCGGGACGCGTGCGGGCTCCCTCGCACTGCCTGCATCGCGCCGATAGGGCGCGGATGCACGACGGGGAAAGTACTGGGACGGCTGATCGGTTTGAATGACATCGCGGCATCGACTTCGACGGGAGGCCAATCCTGGCGTGCCGCGCCAGTCAAGCGCTGCGCGCATCGTACGGCTCGATGACTTACTCTAAGTCGACGCTGAAGCACCGTCAAAGGCCGAATAGCCGGGAAATCGGCGCTTTTATGCCGTCGACGGAGCACTGAACGCCCGTGCGCTCCCTGATAGAATGCTCGGGCCGCAACGTAGTGGACTGCAGATGAAATTGCTTGATGCGCTTGTCGAACAGCGTATTGCCGCCGCCGCCGCGCGCGGAGAGTTCGACGACTTGCCGGGTGCGGGCGCGCCGCTGGCCCTCGATGACGATGCGTTGGTGCCGGAAGAGGTGCGCGTCGCCAACCGGATTCTGAAAAACGCGGGCTTCGTGCCGCCCGCCGTCGAGCAGCTTCGCGCGCTGCGCGACCTGCAAACGGAGCTGAATGCCGTGAGCGATCAGGCGACCCGTTGCCGTCTCCAGGCCCGCATGCTCGCGCTCGATATGGCGCTCGAATCGCTGCGCGGCGGCCCGATGGTCCTGCCGCGCGAATATTGCCGCCGAATCGCCGAACGTCTGTCGGAACGCGTGGGCAATGTCGATGTGGCCGAAGCAGGTTCACAGTGAACGAGCCGCTCGCGTGTGCTGTCTCGATCGGCTCTTCGGCGCAAACCGAGGACGGCGAGAAATCCGTCGACGCTAGCATCGGCGCAGTGTCCGCGCCGGCGCCAGTGCAACCTGTGGCCGGTCCCGCCATCCCTCCCGGCAATTCCGAAGCGCCCATCGTCTCCGAACGCGACTTGCGCTTCATGGCGCTCGCTCAGGCCGCCGCCGAAGAAGCGCGCGCAGCCGGCGAAGTACCGGTCGGCGCGGTGCTGGTGCGCGGCGACGAAGTCATCGCCACAGGCTTCAATCATCCGATCGGCGCGCACGATCCGTCCGCGCACGCCGAAATGGTTGCACTGCGCGCGGCTGCGCAGTCGCTCGAAAACTATCGTCTGCCGGGTTGCGAACTCTATGTGACGCTCGAGCCTTGCCTGATGTGCGCCGGCGCGATCATGCACGCGCGCATCGCGCGTGTCGTGTTCGGTGCGCGCGATCCGAAAACGGGCGCGTGCGGCAGCGTAGTCGATGCGTTCGCGAATCCTCAGCTGAACCATCACACGACGGTCAGCGGAGGTGTCCTCGAAGCCGAATGCGGTGCCGCGCTCAAGTCGTTTTTTGCCGAGCGTCGTCGCGCGAGCCGCGCAGCGCGCGCGGCGGCACGTGGTGAAGCGACTGGAGTGGCTGAAGGCTCCGTTGGCACCGCCACGGACTCCGCCGCACCCCCCAGCAGCGAACCGTCTCCAACCACGCCGCTCTAAAACAACAACGTCCAACGGGTCTCGCCATGACCGCTCATCGCACCATCGAACTGATTGCGCCATCCGGCTATCCGCATGATCCGGAGGTGCTGCATCGCGCGTTGCATCGGCTGCGGGCGCAGGGGCATCGGGTCGACGGCGAGGAGGCCGCGAAGCGCCGCTACCAGCGCTTCGCCGGCACCGACGGCGAGCGCGCGGCCGATCTGAACCGGCTTGCCGATCCATCGCGCGAATTACCCGATGTCGTGCTGGCCGTGCGCGGCGGCTACGGCGCGGTGCGCATCCTGCACGGTCTCGACTACGAAGGGCTGCAGCGGCGGCTCATCGATCAGCCGATCGCGCTCGTCGGTCACAGCGACTTCACCGCGATCCAACTGGCGCTGCTCGCGCGTGCCGGCGTGAAGACCTTCGGCGGCCCGATGCTGATGAGCGATTTCGGCGCCGAGGAGCTCAGCGAATTCACGATGCGGCATTTCTGGTCGGCATTGACGCAGCCGACGCTCACGATCGCGAGCAACACGCCGCAAGCGCAGAACGTCGACGTGACGGGCACGCTGTGGGGCGGCAATCTGGCGGTGGTGGCGTCGCTGGTCGGCACGCCGTACATGCCGCCGGTGCAGGGCGGCATCCTGTTCGTCGAAGACGTCAACGAGCAGCCGTTCCGGATCGAGCGGATGATCTATCAGCTGCATCTGGCCGGCATCCTCGCGCAGCAGCAAGCGCTCGTGCTCGGTGACTTCACGGGCGGCAAGCCCTACGACTACGACAACGGCTACGACCTGCAGGCGATGGTCGAGCAAGTGCGTTCGCTGATCGGCATTCCGGTCGTGACGGGGCTGCAGTTCGGGCATGTCCACAACATGGTGACGCTGCCGGTCGGCGCTAATGCGCATCTGGTCGCCGATGCGCATGGCTTCAGGCTGACGGCGTCGGGCTATCCGAGCCTTGGCTGAAGCCCGCGTGGGTGAGGAGAGGCGGGCGGATAGCCCGCTTTTTTTGCGTCATTAATGCAACTAACCGTCAGCATTATTCAGCTCGCCACCTCCCACACCCTTCGCCAATGTTTTCAGTTTTTGTTGACAAAAATCGAGCCGACAACAATCGGCTTGGCCGCGCCATAACGCGGTAAGATTCCCGCCAGACAGCCGCGCCGCTTGACTTACAGACTGTCTCTGACGCAACGCAGCACGATAACTGTCGAAAATCGACGCAAAAATTGTTGACAATATTTGTGTCCGTCCTATGATGACCAACATACCGAGACGCCAATCATGTCCGACACCGAATCAGTCGCGGGCAGTTCGAAGCCCGAAGCAATCGCCGAGCGCATCCGCGCCGCGATCCTCGAGCATCGGCTGGCAC
The DNA here is from genome assembly GCF_046543485.1 of Paraburkholderia sp. EG304. Classification (NCBI taxonomy): domain Bacteria; kingdom Pseudomonadati; phylum Pseudomonadota; class Betaproteobacteria; order Burkholderiales; family Burkholderiaceae; genus Paraburkholderia; species Paraburkholderia sp. EG304. Next base: position 370,693 of record NZ_JBKGUA010000001.1, read on the forward strand.
CCGGCGCGAAGCTCACCGAAGCTCAGCTATGCGAAGTATTCGGTGTGAAGCGCGGCCCGATCCGCCAGGCGCTTTCGCAGCTGGCGGGTGAGCGGCTCGTCGATCTCGAGCCTAACCGTGGCGCGTTCGTCGCGAGTCCGTCGTTGCAGGAGGTGCACGAGGTGTTCGAAATGCGCCGCATCATCGAGCTGGCCGTCGTCGAAAAGATCTGTAGCGGACACGGCATGCGGCGTCTGAAGAACATCGGCGGCATGATCGGCCGGGAGCGCAAGGCATTCGAAACGCGCGATTTTCCGGCATGGATCCGTTTGTCGGGCGAGTTTCATACGGAGCTTGCGAACCTGACCGGCAACTCGGTGCTGTGCGATTGCCTGAACGGGCTGGTCGCGCGTTCCACGCTGATTTCCGCGCTGTACGAATCGCTCGGACGCAGCCCGTGCTCGTTCGAGGACCACGAAGCGATTCTCGCCGCGCTCGACGCCGGCGATGCGAAGCAGGCGGCCGCGCTGATGTCGCGCCATCTGCAAAGCGTCGAGTTGAAGATGCTGGAGCGCCCCGCGCGCGGTGCAGCGGATCTGCACGAAGTATTCGGCGCGCTCGCGCCGAAAGAAACATCCACGTAAAGAGCCGAAGCCGACTCCACCCCAGGCTGAGGCAAGTAGCAGGCGAGCGCCCGTTGCCGGTGCGCGCCGCACTGAATTGAACTGAACCGATAGATGCACGGCAGGGCGGCCTCGCGTGAGCGCCGCCGGCCTGAGCACGCACGTCCGTCGCAAGACGACGGACCTCAGGGTAGCGACGCATCGCCGGAAATCCGCGGCGGCTGGCGATGCGACAACCACAAGTACGTCAGTACGGAGACACGCGCGGCACGGTCCGGGACCACGACGCCGACTTCTGCGACCCACACAGGGCAAGAAGCGAGCAACTGGCATGGCCGATGCAATGTCCGTCGATGCGCTTTCGACGGTCCCTATCCAAAGGAGGAATCATGGCTCAGTTCAGTGCAGCGCCAGGCAGTCACCCCATCTCCAACTATCCGGAAGGCACGGCCCAAACCGATCCGTCGATGCCGGCTGGCTACAGCGAGCGACTCTACAACGCGGACCTCGCGCCGCTGCGCGCGCAGAACTGGACCGCGTACAACATCTTCGCGTTCTGGATGTCGGACGTGCATAGCGTGGGTGGCTACGTATTCGCGGGGAGTCTCTTCGCGCTCGGCCTGACGAGCTGGCAGGTGCTGGTCGCGTTGCTCGTCGGCATCACGCTCGTGAACGTGCTGTGCAACCTGATCGCGAAGCCGAGCCAGCTGAACGGCGTGCCGTACCCGGTCGCGTGCCGGGCGACCTTCGGCGTGCTCGGCGCGAACGTTCCCGCGGTGATCCGCGGCCTGATCGCGGTCGCGTGGTATGGCATCCAGACCTATCTCGCGTCGAGCGCGCTCGTGATCGTCGTGCTGAAGTTCGTGCCGCAACTGCTGCCCTATGCCGACGTGCATCGGCATGGCCTGCTCGGTCTGTCGACGCTCGGCTGGGCCGGCTTCATGCTGCTGTGGATACTGCAGGCGCTGGTGTTCTGGCACGGCATGGAGACCATCAAAAAGTTCATCGACTTCGCCGGGCCGGCCGTCTACGTCGTGATGTTCATTCTCGCCGGCTACATGGTGTATCGCGCGGGCTGGCGCAACATCGGCATCAACCTCGGCGGCGTCAAATATCACGGCATGGAAGTGGTGCCGGTGATGATCACGGCGATCTCGCTGGTGGTGTCGTACTTCTCCGGACCGATGCTGAATTTCGGCGACTTCTCTCGCTACGGCAAGAGCTTTCGCAGCGTCAAGCGCGGCAACTTCTGGGGCCTGCCGGTCAACTTCCTCGCGTTCTCGCTGGTGACGGTGATCACGACCGCGGCCACGCTGCCGGTGTTCGGCGAGCTGATCACGGACCCGGTCGAGACGGTGGGCCGCATCGACTATCCGATGGCCGTGATTCTCGGCGCGCTGACCTTCACGATCGCGACGATCGGCATCAACATCGTCGCGAACTTCGTGTCGCCGGCCTTCGACTTCTCGAACGTCGCACCGCGTCTGATCAGCTGGCGTGCGGGCGGCATGCTCGCGGCGGTCGCGTCGGTGTTCATCACGCCGTGGAACCTGTTCAACAATCCCGCCGTGATCCACTACACGCTCGACGTGCTCGGCAGCTTCATCGGACCTTTGTACGGCGTCCTGATCGTCGATTTCTACCTGGTCAAGCGTCAGAAGATCGTGCTCGACGATCTGTACACGGTCGCGCCGAACGGCTCGTACTGGTATCGCAACGGCGTCAACTATCGCGCGGTGGCCGCGTTGCTGCCGGCCGCGGTGATCGCGGTGATCTGCGTGATGGTGCCGGGACTCGACGGCCTCGCGAATTTCTCGTGGTTCATCGGCGCGGGACTCGGCGCGTTGTTTTACCGGATGCTCGCACGCTGAGCTTCATGGAGCGCCAGGTTTTCGCCGCTGCAATAACGAGTCGAACAGGAGTCGCCATGCGTATCAAACTGATCAATCCGAACACGACGCGCCGCATGACCGAGGCGATGGGGCGCTGCGCCCGCGAGGTCGCCGCGCCCGGCACCGAAGTGATCGCCATCAATCCGACGATGGGCCCGCCGTCGATCGAAGGCTATTACGACGAGGCGCTCGCCACGCCGGGTCTCCTCGCCGAAGTCGCGGCCGGGGAGCGCGAAGGCTGCGACGGCTACGTGATCGCGTGCTTCGGCGACCCGGGTCTCTATGCGGCGCGCGAGTTGGCGCGCGGTCCGGTGATCGGCATTGCCGAGGCGGCGATGCATGCGGCGAGCGTGCTCGCGCCGGGCTTTTCAGTCGTGACGACGCTCGCGCGCACCTGCGGCATGGCCTGGCATCTGGCCGAGCGCTACGGGATGAAGCGCTTCTGCCGCAACGTGCGTGCCACCGACGTCGCCGTGCTCGATCTCGACAAGCCGGGCTCCGCGGCGCGCTGCATCATCCTCGACGAATGCCGGCGTGCGCTCGACGAGGACGGCTCGGACGCGATCGTGCTCGGTTGCGCGGGCATGGCCGAGCTATGCGCGGAGATCGAGGACGCGCTCGGCGCGCCGGTGATCGAAGGCGTGACGGCGGCCGTCAAATGGACCGAGGCGCTGGTGGCGCTGCGACTCGCGACGGCCAAGCGCGGCGACTACGCACGGCCGCTCACGAAGCGCTACGACGGCGCGCTGGCGTCGTTCAGCCCCGGCCTGCTGCGGGTAAACGCCGACTCGGCGCAGACCCAGGCGGACACCCAGGCGGACACCCAGCCGGACACCCACATACACTCGCTGTAACACGCACTATCTGCCCGGCCGTATGGGCTCACCGGGGTGTTTTCGCTACACTGGGTCAACTCGGTGCGGCGGCTTCGGCCGCCGCTGAAGCCTCCAGACGAGCGCTTGCAAAAGCCAATCCCGCCGTCGTTGCCGAGCGGTTTCGAGCCCGAGCTTCATGCGTGAGCTTCACGCGAATTCCTGGTCCCGTCACTACGCATCCGTCAAACCATGCCACTCGACCCGAACTACCCACGCGATCTGATCGGCTACGGCCGCCACCCGGTGCACGCGAACTGGCCGGGGCGAGCGCGCGTCGCGGTGCAATTCGTCCTCAACTACGAAGAGGGCGGCGAGAACTGCGTGCTGCACGGCGATCCCGCATCCGAGCAGTTCCTGTCGGAGATCGTCGGCGCGGCGGCCTATCCGGCGCGGCATATGAGCATGGAGTCGATCTACGAATACGGCTCGCGCGCGGGCGTGTGGCGCATCCTGCGCGAATTCGAAAGACGTGACCTCGCGCTGACGGTGTTCGGCGTCGGCATGGCGATCGAGCGGAATCCGGAAGTCGCGCGGGCCTTCGTCGAACTCGGGCATGAGATCGCATGCCACGGCTATCGCTGGATTCACTATCAGGACATGTCGCCGGAGAAGGAAGCGGAGCACATGCGCCTTGGCATGGAGGCGATCGAGCGCGTGACCGGCGTGCGGCCGCTCGGCTGGTACACCGGCCGCGACAGTCCGAACACCCGTCGGCTGGTCGCCGAATACGGCGGCTTCCTGTACGACTCCGACTACTACGGCGACGACCTGCCGTTCTGGATGGACGTCGAGGTGGCGGGCGGCAAGAGCGTGCCGCAACTGATCGTGCCGTACACGCTCGACACCAACGACATGCGCTTCGCGACGCCGCAAGGCTTCAATACCGCGGACCACTTCTTCACCTACCTGCGCGACGCGTTCGACGTGCTGTACGAAGAGGGCGACGAAGTGCCGAAGATGCTGTCGATCGGCATGCACTGCCGGCTGCTCGGCCGGCCGGGGCGTTTCCGCGCGCTGCAGCGCTTTCTCGACCACATCGAACAGCACGATCGCGTATGGGTGTCGCGGCGCGTCGATATCGCGCGGCACTGGCACGAAACTCATCCTTACCAACAGGACGACCGCGAGGCTGCGGCATGAAGGCGATGCAATACACCCTGGACCAACTCAACAGCCTCTCGACCGACGCGTTCGTCGCGACGCTGTCGGGCATCTTCGAGCACTCGCCTTGGGTCGCGGAGATGGCGGCGCGGCAGCGGCCGTTCGCGAGCATCGACGAGTTGCATCAGAGCATGTCGCAGATCGTCGAAACCTCGGGCGAGGACAAGCAGCTCGCGCTGATCAACGCGCACCCGGAACTCGCCGGCAAGGCCGCGGTGCGTGGCGAGCTGACCGCCGAATCGACCCGCGAGCAAAGCGGCGCGGGGCTCGCACGATGCACGCAGGAAGAGTTCGACAAACTGCATGCGCTCAATCACGCGTATCGCGAGAAATTCGGCTTTCCGTTCATTCTCGCGGTGCGCGGCTACGACCGCCACGGCATCATCGCGAACTTCGAATCGCGCGTGAACAACAGCCGCGCCGACGAAATGCGCGCGAACCTCGATCAGATCTATCGCATTGCACGTTTCCGGCTCGTCGACCTGATCGGCGCGTGACGCGCACCGCGTCACGCAGCGAGCCGAGACGTTTTTTCCGCACCAATCGATATCAAGGACGACAAAGATGGCACTTCCGATTCTCGACCCCAACGCACCGGAATTCACGCGCCGTTACGTGAACCTGGCGGACCCGCGTCTGGGCGCGCAGGCGCTCGAGGCTAGCGACGAATTCTTCGCGCCGAAGGACCGCATGCTGAATCCGGAACCGGCCGTCTTCATTCCGGGCAAGTACGACGACAACGGCAAGTGGATGGACGGCTGGGAAACGCGCCGCAAACGCACGACCGGCTACGACTGGTGCGTCGTCAAGCTCGCGCGGCCAGGCGTGATCAAGGGACTCGACCTCGACACCAGCCACTTCACCGGCAATTACCCGCCGGCGGCGTCGGTGGAAGCGGCGCGCGTCGTCGATGGCGAGCCGAACCAGTCGACGCAATGGACCGAGATCGTGCCGTCCACCACGTTGCAGGGCAATAGCCACCATTACCTCGAAGTCGGCGACGCGAACGCGTACACGCATCTGCGCGTGAATATCTATCCGGACGGCGGCATTGCGCGTCTGCGCGTGTACGGTCAGCCGCAGGTGGACTGGGCCGGCGCGAGCCGCACCCAGCAGTTCGATCTCGCGGCGATGGAAAACGGCGCGTATCTGGTCGGCGCGAACAACCAGCACTTCGGCGCGGCCTCGACGCTGCTGATGCCGGGTCGCGGCGTGAATATGGGCGACGGCTGGGAAACGCGCCGTCGTCGCGAGCCGGGCAACGACTGGGCGATCATCGCGCTCGCACAGCCGGGCGTGATCCGCAAGATCGAAGTCGACACCGCGCACTTCAAGGGCAACTATCCGGATCGCTGCTCGATCCAGGCCGCGTACGTGAAGGGCGGCACCGACAGCTCGCTCGTCACACAGGCGATGTTCTGGCCGGTGCTGCTCGGCGAACAGAAACTGCAGATGGACAAGCAGCATTTCTTCGAAAGCGAGATCGCGGCGCTCGGGCCCGTCACGCATGTGCGCTTCAACATCTATCCGGACGGCGGCGTGTCGCGTCTGCGTCTGTGGGGGACGCTCGAATGAAAACGCTCGCCATCGAACCGCTGACGAAAGAGGCGTTCGCCGCATTCGGCGACGTGATCGAACTCGAAGGCGCGAAGCAGATTCCGATCAACCTCGGCACGACGATCCGCTATCACGACCTCGCGAAAGTCGACGTGACCGACGAGCACGGCCGCACGCTCGTCAATCTGTTTCGTGGCCAGCCGCGCGCGCTGCCGTTCGAAGTGAAGATGCTCGAGCGTCATCCGCTCGGCAGCCAGGCATTCGTGCCGCTGAACGACAAGCCGTATCTGGTCGTCGTCGCGCCAGCGGGCGAACTCGATGCGGCGAAGATCCGCGCGTTCGTCACGAGTGGCTGGCAGGGCGTCAACTACGCGAAGGGCGTATGGCACCATCCGCTGATCGCGTTGGGCGAGGTGAGCGACTTTATCGTCGTCGATCGTGGCGGCGAGGGGCTCAATCTGAACGAACAGGATCTGGCGGAGTCGCTGTGGCTCACGGAAGATGCGTTGAGCGCGGTGGCGGTTTGATGGCAATGCAGCTGCCGGGTCGCCGGCAGGGTTGTGGTTGAAAAGAAAAGCCCGCGACGTGCGTTACGTCGCGGGCTTTTTCTTGCATGGATCACGATCACTTGCGCCTGCCGAGCAGCGGCGAATGCCCGATGACTTCCCTTGACCGCTCGGGCGGCTCCGGCGCCGAAAATCCCGCTGCTTCGATGGCTGGCTTGAGGCCCCTGAATTGCAGGCTTTTCCTTGGCGAGCGCAGCGATGTCATGCCGTCGTCCCACGCATGCAGCATCTGCTTGGCGACCGTGCGCCACTGCGGTTCGTTGCGCGCTGCTTCGATCAACTCGTGGCCGACGTCGACAGCCGAGTCGCACAGCGCTTCAACCATTTGCGCATATTGCCGCGGAGCGATGCCCATGCGCGTGTTGAAAAAGCGTTCCAGCGTTTTACCCGCTGCCCAGGTTTTGCGGCCGTCGATGGCGAGGCCCGGCGGATTGGCGGCGAAGCGCGGATAAGCCTGGGTCGTCACGACATCGTAGACGGGCGTGAACGCGACATCGTCGACCGACGTATAGAACAGCGCGACGTTCTTGGTGTGGCAGTCCGCATTGCGCACGACGTAGTTGGTCAGCAGATGCCAGCCGAGCTGCTGGAGCTGCACCCGCAAGGTGTCGCGATCGAGCAGATACGCTCTTGCCGCGTTGAGCATTTTCTCGCTGGTCGAATTGTATTTTTCGTGCGGCGGCAAACCGAGCAGCCCGCACAGGTCTTCGACGCCGTACGCCGGCAGTCCTTGTGCGTCGACATCGAAGCGCTCGACGACGAGCGCCCGGCCATCGTCCGACATCTGCGTGCGCGCAACGGGCGCCACCCCCAGCCGCTCCAGCACCCGCATCGAATGGAATTCGTTGAAACCGAGAAAGGGCGTGTTGTCGTCCGAACCTTTGACGATGTGACGGCTCGTTCGAATCGTCGGCTTTCCGAGCTGCAGCGGTGTCGATGCGGCAGGCTGCGCTTCGGGCGCGATGAACTTCGGCACGACCCCTGAAATAGCCGCTCGCGCGTATTCACGCACCAGTCGCGCGAAATGTTCGGCGGTGTTGTCGCCGTGCAGGATGTGCTGGACGTCGAGCGCCTCCAGTTCGGTGCCCGGCGCGACGCCTTCGGGCGTGACGGTGACCCGGCCGATCCCCATCGATCCCACCACGGCGAGCAGCGACAGATCGGTTCCGTCGAGCAAGGGCCCGAATTGCTCGCGGATCAGATTCAGCATAGCCCTCGGGCAGGTTCTGCCGGAAAAACGGATGCAGGTCGCGCGGCCAGCGCCAGGCCTCGTCGCGCACCGGCATCGTCAGACTGACGAAGTCGGCCGCGCTCGCATCGCGGTTGTATTTGAGGACATAGTCGTCGCGCTCGCGAAACAGCGTGGCGACGTTCCTGCCTCGTACCTGAACGTCGAGCTTCATGGCTGCGCGTCCGGACTGCGCTGTTCAGCGAGAATGTCTTCCAGCGTGCGGCCATGTCCATGCGCGACGAACTTGAGGTCGTAACCGGCGGCTTCGAGCAGGCGCACGAGCACGGACACGCTCATATCGTTCTTGGCGAGCGTCTCCATCCGCGCGACGGTCGTGCGGGCCACGCCCGCGCGACGTGCAAGCTCTTCCTGCGATAGCTTGCTGTCGCGGCGTACGGCTTTCAGCATGTCCGAGACATCGGCGAGGTTGGTCATTTGTAGCCTCAGGGCGTCAAATTCAGCGCATCTGCCATTTATTGTAGCCCAAGAGACACAGCAACGTTGCATGTCTTTGTGCCTCTAGGGCTACATTTTACGTATCTTTGGCGTTTTTGTAGCCCAACGGCGACAAATTTTTCGATGTATCGATGCCACTGACTGCACCCGGCACCCTGTCCAAACGACAACGGGCTTGCCGCTGTCGCGACAAGCCCGCTTCACCCTCCAGCCTCCACCTCGGCACCGGATGATCCGTGATCCTGACAGACCTTCTTACTTCGCCGCGCCGCCTTCGAACCACGCGGCGATCTTCATCCGCTCGTCGTCGGTCATGTGCGTGACGTTGCCGAGCGGCATCGCCTTCAACGTGACCGCCTGCTGGTAAATGCGCTGCGCGTTCTGCGAGATCTCGTCGGGGGTATCCATCAGCACGCCGGCGGGCGCGCTGCCCATCATCGTCGGATGCGCGGAGTGGCAGGCCACGCAGCGCTGCTGCAGCACCGGCGCGATGTCGGCGACCTTCAGCGTCGGCGCGTTGGCGGCCTGCGCCTGCGGCACCACCGGACGCGGCATGGTCCACACGAGCGCCGTGCACATCAGCGCGACGCCGACGAGCGGCAGATACCACAACACCTGGCCGCGATGGCGCATCACGAAGAACTGACGGATCAGCGCGCCGGCCAGCATGATGACGACGAGCACCGCCCAGTTGTACGGATGCGTGTAGGTCATCGCGTAGTGGTTCGACAGCATCGCGAACACGACCGGCAGCGTGAAGTAGGTGTTGTGCACCGAGCGCTGCTTGCCGCGCTTGCCGTAGATCGGGTTCGGCGTGTCGCCCTTGAGCATCGCGTCGACCATCTTGCGCTGGCCCGGAATGATCACGAAGAACACGTTGGCCGACATGATCGTCGCGAGCATTGCGCCCATGATCAGATACGCCGCGCGGCCCGCGAAGATATGACACGCGAGATACGCCGCGATCAGCACATAAACGCCGACGCAGATGCCGAGCAGTTTGTCGCGCGTGCCGAGAATGCGGCACAGCGAGTCGTAGACGATCCAGCCGGCCGCGAGGAAACCGATCGCCGAGGCGACCGCGACCACCGGTCCCATGTCGAGCACGTTCTTGTCGATCAGATAGGTGCTCGGCGAGAACAGATACAGCACGGTAAAGAGACCGAAGCCCGACAGCCACGTCGTGTACGACGGCCATTTGGACCAGTGCAGGTCTTCGGGCATTTCCGGCGGCGCGACCGTGTACTTCTGCATGTTGTAGAAGCCGCCGCCATGCACGTGCCACAACTCGCCGAACACGCCGCGACGGCGCTGGTTCGGATCGGTCGGCGGTTTCAGACTGTTGTCGAGCGCGACGAAATAGAACGATTCGCCGATCCATGCGATGGCGGCGATGACGTGGAACCAGCGAATCGCGAGGTTCAACCAGTCGGTGATAAAGCCTTCCATGAAACTCCTCCACTTCTGATTCGTTGTGCCCGCGACGACGTTCGACGTCGCCGGTCATCGCGCCGACTGCGGATAGAAGACGCAGCGCGGCTTGTTATGGGTATCGCGGGGCGCTTATGCGTATTTGTGTCTGTTCGTGCCGAAGCGGATGCGGCTCGCATCCGGCAGGGCTAGCTGCCCCGATACGTGCTGTAGGAAAACGGCGACACCAGCAGCGGCACGTGATAGTGCGCGTTGACATCGGCGACGCCGAAGCGCAGCACGACGCGATCGACGAAGCGCGGCTCCGGCAAGCTGGTGCCGAGCGACGCGAAGTAGTCGCCCGCGCCGAACACGAGTTCGTACTCGCCCGCGACGAGCGCGTCGCCTTCGAGCAGCGGCTCGTCGCAGCGGCCGTCGTGATTGGTCACCGTGGTTTTGAGTGCGCGGCGCGCGTCTCCGGCGAGCGCGAAGAGTTCGACCTTGATGCCTGCGCCGGGACGGCCGTTCGCGGTGTCGAGCACGTGGGTAGTGAGCTTGCCCATTCGCAATTGTCCTTGTGTGAATGCGAGGTGTCGGCGGCGGCCCGATCCAGTACGTTTGCGGCGGATCGAGGCTCCACGTCAGTGGCTACATACCCGTCGGCGAATTGAAGCGAGCGCCGTGGCAGCCATTGTAAAAAGGATGCCCCGTTCAGCGCGCGAGCGATAGGAAAGATAATAGTTCGCGCATGATGGGCAGCCAGTCGAAAGCCGCGCCGGCTCATCGGCCGATCGTACCGGCGCCAAAAATGCACCACTATATTGGCGGTGTGAAGTTGGGTATCGCAGCCGCGCGAGTTGCCAGCGGGATTTTGGCTACCGAAGGTAAGCGCTGTGCGAAACACCCGTGCAAAGGCAGGACTTTGGCACGGCAAACCCCGAAGACGGCGATTCACGCCGGGTAACCGGGCCAACGGCGTTCAAGCGAACGCGGCGGCGCGGTGGCGTGCCGCCGCATCGCGTTCGAACGGCTTTGCATGCAGGCAATCAGGCGGACAGACGAATGACGATGAATGAAGCACTGAAACAACCCGGCAAAACGATGCTCGTGAAGCACGCGGACGTGCTGGTCACGATGGATGGCGAGCGGCGGGAATTGCGCGACGCCGGGCTGTACATCCAGGAAAACCGGATCGTCGCGGTCGGACCAACCGCGCAACTGCCGCAAACGGCCGATCAGGTACTCGACCTGCGCGGCCATCTGGTGATCCCGGGCCTCGTCAATACGCATCACCACATGTACCAGAGCCTCACGCGCGCGATTCCCGCCGCGCAGAACGCCGAGCTGTTCGGCTGGCTGACGAATCTGTACAAGGTGTGGGCGAACCTCACGCCCGACATGATCGAAGTATCGACGCTGACCGCGATGGCCGAGCTGCTGCTGTCGGGCTGCACGACCTCGAGCGACCATCTGTATATCTATCCGAACGGCAGCCGCCTCGACGACAGCATCGCCGCGGCGCGCCGCATCGGCATGCGCTTTCATGCGGCGCGCGGCAGCATGAGCGTGGGGCGCAAAGACGGCGGCTTGCCGCCGGATTCGGTGGTCGAGCGCGAAGCGGACATCCTGAAGGACACGCAGCGCCTGATCGAGACGTATCACGACGACGGCCGCTACGCGATGCTGCGCGTCGTCGTGGCGCCGTGCTCGCCGTTTTCGGTCAGCCAGGACCTGATGCGCGAATCGGCGGTGCTTGCGCGCCAGTACGGCGTGTCGCTGCACACGCATCTGGCGGAGAACGTCAACGACGTCGAGTACAGCCGCGAGAAGTTCGGCATGACGCCGGCCGAGTACGCACACGATCTCGGCTGGATCGGCCGCGACGTATGGCATGCGCACTGCGTGCAACTCGACGACGCCGGCATCGCGCTGTTCGCGCGCACCGGCACCGGCGTCGCGCACTGTCCGTGCTCGAACATGCGGCTCGCGTCGGGCATCGCGCCTGTCAAGCGCATGCGGCTCGCGGGCGTGCCGGTTGGGCTCGGTGTCGACGGCTCGGCGTCGAACGACGGTGCGCAGATGGTCGCCGAAGTGCGCCAGGCGCTGCTGCTGCAGCGCGTCGGTTTCGGGCCCGATGCGATGACCGCGCGCGAGGCGCTCGAAATCGCGACGGTGGGCGGCGCGCGCGTGCTCAATCGCGACGACATCGGCGCGCTCGCGCCCGGCATGGCCGCGGATTTCGTCGCGTTCGATCTGCGCTCGCCGCACTTTGCCGGCGCATTGCACGATCCGGTGGCGGCTCTGGTATTCTGCGCGCCGTCGCAGGTCAGCTATAGCGTGATCGACGGCAAGGTGGTGGTGAAGGAGGGGCGGTTGGCGACGCTCGAACTCGAGCCGGTGATCGAGCGGCATAACGCGCTCGCGCGGCAGCTCTATGAGGCGGCGGCTTGAGCTTGAGCTTGAGCTTGAGCTTGAGCTTGAGCGGAAGGGGCGGCGCTCACGCCCTGATGCGCGGGTGCCGCGAATCGTTGATATCCGAGCGGCGCCGCATGCGGGCTCAGGGTTTGTCGATCAACGTCCGGGTCGCCTCGCCAACCAGACCGCGCAGCCAGCGCACTTCGTCGGAGTAGTGCACGCGCTCGTGCCACAGCTGGTAGTACTGCATCGGCGGAAAGTCGAGCGGCGCGGGCACCACGGTCAGCGGCAGGAACTTCGCGTAGTAGTCGGCAAAGAGGCGCGTCGTCGTGAAGATCAGATCGGATTTGATCAGCACGTACGGCGCCAGATTGAAGTAGGGCAGCGTGACGACCACATGGCGCTTGAGCCGCTCGCGCGCGAGATGCACGTCGATCGCGCCGCGCTGGCCGACCGAGTACGGCGTCGGCGCGAGATGCGGCGCGTTCAGGTACTGGTCGAGTGTGAGCCCGCCACGTTTGGCGAACGGATGCGTGTTGCTCATCAGGCAGACGATCTGATCGACGAACAGGTTCGACAGATGCAGCTGCTCGGGCGGCTCCGGCCAGTTGCCGACCACAATGTCGAGCTTGCCGTCTTCGAGCGCGAGTTCGTAGTCGAACGCCGGGCCGAGCGAATGGAATTCGAGCGTCGCGTTCGGCGCAGCCTGGCGAAAACGTTCGACGACGGTCGGCACGAATAGCACATTGAGGTAGTCGGGACAGCCGATCCGGTAGCAGCGGATCGACGTGGCCGGATCGAAGTTGTGCTGCTGGAACTTGATGCGCTCGATTTCGCGCAGCGCGTTCTGCACCGGTTCGAGCAGGCGCAGGCCGTACTCGGTCGGCACCATGCCGGATTTGCCGCGCACCAGCAGCGGGTCGCCGGTGATGTCGCGCAGACGGCGCAGCGCCGCGCTGATCGCGGGTTGGGACTGGTTCAGTTTGACGGCGGCGCGCGTGACGCTGCGCTCCATCAGAAGCGTGTGCAACACGCGCAGCAGGTACGTGTCGATCGCCTCGCGTTGCTGGCTCATGGATTCTCCGAAATATATGTGCTGGCTGATCGAACGGACGTTGGGGTATATGCGTTTTAATATGGACGAAAAACGTCGTCAAGGGTGACATACCCGCAGAGCTTGTAGCGGCGCGGGTTTGCGGGAATTTTGGCAACTCGACTGAGTGGGGCGAATTAGGTATCGTCATTCGGTTGTAGTGACGGATCGCCCGTCGGCACGGTGGACGTTTTCGACGTCAAGCCGGCGGTATTCAGGCAGCATGCGGCGTCTCGAACGCACTACGGAATCTCATGAGCGACACTCCACTTAGCGACGGCGCACAACTCACCAGCCAGGCGGTGCCCCGGCTCGCGCTGACGGGGATCACGAAGCAGTACCCGGCCGTGCGCGCCAACGACGACGTCACGCTCGTCGTCGCGCCCGGCGAGATCCACGCGGTGCTCGGCGAGAACGGCGCGGGCAAGAGCACGCTGATGAAGATCATCTACGGCGCGGTCCGGCCCGATGCCGGCGAGATCCGCTGGGAAGGCGAGACGGTCGACATCGCGAGCCCGGCGGCCGCGCGCAAGCTCGGCGTCGGCATGGTGTTCCAGCACTTCTCGCTGTTCGAGACGCTGACGGTCGGCGAAAACATCGCGCTCGCGCTCGACGAACCTTTCGATCTGAAGTCCCTTGCGAAACGCATTCGCGAGGTGTCGGCCGACTACGGGCTCGACATCGATCCGCAACGGCACGTGCACAGCCTCACCGTCGGCGAACGTCAGCGCGTCGAAATCGTGCGCTGCCTGCTGCAGAATCCGCGTCTGCTGATCATGGACGAACCGACCTCGGTGTTGACGCCGCAGGCGGTCCGCAAGCTGTTCACGACGCTGCGCCGGCTCGCGGCCGAAGGCTGCAGCATTCTCTACATCAGCCATAAGCTCGACGAAATCCAGGAGTTGTGCGACACCGCTACCGTAATGCGCGGCGGTCGCGTCACCGGCAATGTGACGCCGAAGAACGAGACGCATGCGTCGCTCGCGCAGTTGATGGTCGGCCACTCGCTGCCCGACTACACGCGGCGCGAGCACAAGCCGGGCGCGGTGCTGCTCGACGTCAGGCAGTTGTCGGTCGCGAGCGACGATCCGTTCGGTACCTCGTTGCGCGACGTGTCGTTCAGCGTGCATGCGGGCGAGATCTTCGGCATTGCCGGTGTGTCGGGCAACGGCCAGGCGGAACTGCTCGCGGCGTTGTCCGGAGAAAAGCGCGCTGAAAAACGCAGCCTGCCGGCCGACGCGATCACGATCTGCGGCAAGCCGGCCGCGCGCCTCGGCGCGGGCCGGCGGCGCGCGCTCGGCTTTGGCTTCGTGCCTGAGGAGCGGCTCGGCCGCGGCGCGGTGCCGGCGATGAGCCTGGCCGACAACGCGCTCCTTACCGCGCATCGGCAGAGCATGGTCAAGTCGGGCTGGATCCGGGCGGGCGCGATGCGCGCGTTCGCGAAGCGCTGCATCGACGCATTCGACGTGCGCTGCGGCGGCCCCGACGCGCTCGCGCAAAGCCTGTCGGGCGGCAATCTGCAGAAATACATCATGGGCCGCGAGATTTTGCAGGCGCCGAAGGTGCTGGTGGTCGCGCAGCCGACGTGGGGCGTCGATGTCGGCGCGTCTGCATTCATCCGTCAGCAGTTGCTCGATCTGTCGGCGCGCGGCGTCGCGATTCTGGTGATCTCGGAGGAACTGGAAGAGCTGTTCGATATCTGCGACCGCATCGCGGTGCTCGCGGGCGGGCGGCTTTCGCCGGTGCGCGCGACCGGCGCGACCAACGCCGAGGAAATCGGCCGCTGGATGGCCGGGCTGTTCGGCGACCGCGAGGGCGCGGCGCCCGCGGCGGACCAGCCGGCGCATGCATGACGCGAGGCGCGGTCTACCGGTCACACCAAAAAGCTAAGCACGCACGCGAACGCGGACCCTGAAGAACAGAACCCGAACAATTTCACGCTACCCATGACGCTTCCTTATCGACTCGAAGCCCGCACCACGCCCTCGCGCACGATGCAACTCGCCGTGCCGCTGATCGCCGCAGTGCTGACGCTCGCGATCGGCTTCCTGATTTTCGGCCTCGTCGGCCGCGACCCGTTGCAGGCGATGCACGCGTTCTTCATCGAGCCGCTGTCGAGCATCAACGGCTGGTCGGAGCTATTGCTGAAGGCGTCGCCGTTGTGCCTGATCGGCCTTGGGCTCGCGATCGGTTATCGCGCGAACGTGTGGAACATCGGCGCCGAAGGGCAGATGCTGCTCGGCGGCATCGCGGCGAGCGGCGTCGCGATCTATTTCGATCAGGCGAGCGGCTGGTGGATCCTGCCGACGATGATGCTCGCGGGCATCCTTGGCGGCATGGCTTGGGCTGCGATTCCGGCGTTCCTGAAGAGCCGCTTCAACACCAACGAGATTCTCGTGAGCCTGATGCTCACGTACGTCGCGACCCAACTGCTGATCTACCTGGTGAGCGGCCCGTGGCGCGATCCGCAGGGCATGAACTTTCCGCTGTCGGAGATGTTCAGCGGCGACGCGCTGTTTCCGACGCTGTATGGCGACTGGCACTGGAAATTTCTGCGCGGCACGCGCCTGAACGCGTCCGTGTTCCTCACGCTGATCGCGATTCCGCTCGTCTGGCTGTTCATGCGCAAGAGCTTCGCGGGCTACCGGATGAACGTCGGCGGACTCGCGCCGCTCGCCGCGCGCTACGCGGGCTTCTCCGACAAGAAGACGATCTGGACCTCGCTGCTGATTAGCGGCGGCCTCGCGGGCCTCGCCGGCATGGGCGAGATCGCCGGTCCGATCGGCCAGTTGCAGGCGACGTGGTCGCCGGGCTACGGCTTCACCGCGATCATCGTCGTGTTCGTCGGCCGCTTGCATCCGCTCGGCATCGTGCTCGCCAGTCTGCTGATGGCGCTGCTGTATCTCGGCGGCGAAGCGGTGCAGACCTCGATGCAATTGCCGCAAGCGCTTTCGGGCGTGTTCCAGGGGTTGCTGCTGTTCTGCCTGCTGGGCGCCGACCTGTTCGTGAACTACCGCGTGCGGCGCCGCTCGGCCGTGGCAGTGAGTCATTGAGTTTGCCAATAAGCTCGCTAATACGCCTTTAGAACTCGATATGGATATCCAGCAAGCCAGCGCGCTCACGTCGAGCGCGATCACCGCGTCGATCCCGCTGATGTTCGCGGGCGCCGGCGAACTCGTCGCCGAAAAATCGGGCGTGCTCAACCTAGGCGTGGAAGGGATGATGCTGATGGGCGCCGTCAGCGGCTACGCGGTCACGTCGATCACCGGCAGCCCGTGGCTCGGCGTGCTCGCCGCGATCGGCGCCGGTCTCGCGATGTCGCTGCTGTTCGCGTTCCTCACGCTGACGATGCTCGCCAACCAGGTCGCGACCGGCCTGTCGCTGACGATCTTCGGCATCGGACTGTCCGCGTATGTCGGCAAGCCGTACACGTCGGCCGCGGTGCGCGCGACGATCGATACGTGGACGATTCCCGGCCTGTCGAAAATCCCGGTGCTCGGTCCCGCGCTGTTTACCCTCACGCCGCTCGATTACCTCGCGTTCCTGATGTTCGCGGCGATCGGCTGGTTCCTGTATCGCACGCGCGCGGGGCTCGTGCTGCGCTCGGTCGGCGAATCGCCGCAGGTCGCACACTCGGTCGGCTTTCCGGTGGTCGGTGTGCGCTATGGCGCGGTCGCGTTCGGCGGCGGCATGGCGGGGCTCGCGGGCGGCTACTATTCGATCGTCAATCTGCACCTGTGGCAGGAAAATTTGACGTCGGGCCGCGGCTGGATCGCGCTCGCGCTCGTGGTGTTCGCGACGTGGCGCCCGGGCCGTCTGCTGATCGGCTCGCTGCTGTTCGGCGCGGTGACGGGGCTGCAGTTCTACGCGCAGGCGATCGGCGTGCCGGTGCCGACGCAGTTCCTCGCGATGCTGCCCTACGTCGCGACGATCGTCGTGCTGGCGCTGATCTCACGCAATCCGAACACGATTCGCCTGAATGCGCCCGCGTCGCTCGGCAAGCCGTTTTTTTCGGCGGGCTGACGGCGCCACAGGTTTTTTGTCGATTCGCTCACTACTATTCGCTCATCACGACAGGGGAAAAACATGAAGAGAAGAAATCTGCTGACCGCTTTCGCGTGGGGCGCGGCGTCGCTCGCACTTGCAGCGCCGCTCGCGCAAACCGCGCAGGCCGCCGACGTGCCGGGCGTTGCGTTCGTCTATCTCGGCAATCCGGGCGATGCCGGCTGGACCTTCGCGCACGACCAGGGCTCGCGCGAAGCCGAAGCGAAGTTCGGTAACCGGATCAAGGTCACGCGCGTCGAGAACGTGCCGGAATCGGCCGACTCGGAGCGCGTGTTCCGCGATCTCGCCAACAAGGGCAACAAGATCATCTTCGGCACGAGCTTCGGCTTCCAGGACTTTCAGCTGAAGGTCGCGAAGGACTTCCCGGACACCATCTTCCTGCACGCGACCGGCTACAAGAAGGCGCCGAACTTCGGCACCTACGACGTGCGCATGTATCAGGGCGCGTATCTGGCCGGCGTCGCCGCGGGCTACGTGACGAAGAGCAACACGCTCGGCTTCGTCGCGTCGGTACCGATTCCGGAAGTGGTGCGCAACATCAACGCGTTTACGCTGGGTGCGCGCTCGGTGAATCCGAAGGTGCATACGAAGGTGATCTGGATCAACAGCTGGTTCGATCCGGGCAAGGAAAAGCAGGCCGCCGAAACGTTGATCGGCCAGGGCGCGGACGTGCTGCTGCAGAACACCGATTCGAGCGCGACGCTCGCCACAGCTTCGGAGAAGCACGTGCACGCGTTCGGCTGGGATTCGGACATGAAGAAGTTCGGTCCTGATGCCCATCTCGGCTCGGTGGTCGCGCACTGGGGCGTGTACTACAGCGCGGTGATCCAGCAGGTGCTCGACGGCAAGTGGAAGAACGATCCGGTGTGGTGGGGTATTCCGCAGAAGGCCGTCAACCTCGAGAACCTGAACACGTCGGCGATTCCGGCCGATGGGCAGAAACAGGTCGCCGCCAGGCGCGAAGAACTCGCGAGCGGCAAGCGCGACGTGTTCACGGGCCCGATCAAGGATCAGTCGGGCACGGTGAAGGTGCCGGAAGGCAAGACCTTGACCGATCCGGAGTTGCAGCGCCTGAACTGGTACGTCGAGGGTGTCGACGGGTCGCTGCCGAAGTAAATCGGGCGGTCCGCTGTTGAAAAAAGCTGCGTCCAGCGTGGGCTGGACGCAGCTTTTCTGTTTGCGGCCTGCGCGTGGCAGCGCGCAAGCGTGCGTGTCGTGCGGTCGCCGCTCAGTCCTCGATGCGCAGGCCGACCTTCAGCGTCACCTGCCAGTACGCGACCTTGCCGTTCTCGATCTGGCCACGCGTTTCCGTGACCTCGAACCAGTGCAGATTGCGCAGCGTTTCCGACGCTTTGGCAATCGCGGTGGTGATCGCGTCGTCGATCGATTTCTTCGACGAACCGGTCAGTTCGATCTTCTTGTAAACGTGTTCTGACATGAATTCCTCCTTGGTGTGCGCCGCTGGTCGATAAAACGCTGCTCGGAAACGCGCTTGAAAAAAGTATAGGCAACGGTTCGCGCAGTCCGTCGGACATATGCGTGCTCGCGAGCGTCATCGCCTGCGCGGCGGATCGAACGTCGCGCCCGCACCATCGATGCCGCAGGTCGCGTGCCCGCTGCTGCGCGACTTCGGCGCATGGCATGGTCGTTATCATGTGGACGCAACATAATCCATTCAATCTGATAGCCGACGAGGTTCGAACGTGGAAATTGGTTTTTGCGGCCCCGGTCTGATGGGTGCGCCGATGATCCGGCACCTGCTGCGCGCGGGTCATACCGTGCATGTGTGGAATCGCACGCGAGCGAAGGCCGAGGCATTGCGGGCCGAGGGCGCGCACGTCGTCGACACGCCGCGTGAGCTGGCGGCGCGCTGCGACGCGGTGCTGCTGTGCGTCGCGGACGCGGCGGCGGTCGAACAGACCGTGTTCGGCGCGGCGGGGCTGCTCGGTGGCGATCCTTCGACCCCGCGCCGTGTGTGCTGGATCGTCGATCATTCGAGCATTCCGCCTGCCGCGACGCGCGCAATGGCGCGACGGGTGGCGGATTTCGCCGGGCAGGGCGGCGCGGCGGGCACCGGAGTTTCCCGGGATGGCGCGTCGATCGGCTGGATCGACGCGCCGGTGTCGGGCGGAGTCGCCGGCGCCACGGCGGGCACGCTCGCGATCATGGCAGGCGGTGAGGCGAGCGATCTCGCCGTGGTGCGCCCCTTGCTCGACGCCTATGCCGCCCGCGTCACGCACATGGGCGCGGTCGGCGCCGGGCAAACCGCGAAGCTGTGCAATCAGGCGATCGTCACCGCGACCGTTGCCGCGATCGCCGAGGCGGTGAGCCTCGCGCAGCGCAGCGGCATCGACGCCGCGAAGTTGCCCGAGGCGCTCGCCGGCGGCTGGGCCGATTCGGTGCTGCTGCGGACCTTCGTGCCGCGGATGACGCAAAGCGATCTCGCGCCGATCGGCGCGTTGCGCACGTTCCAGAAGGACGTCGATACAGTCGCGGCGACCGCCTACGAGACCGGCACGCCGATGCCGGTCGCGTCGACGGTCCAGCAATTGCTGCGACTCGGTGCCGCGATGGGGCTCGCCGATGCGGATTTTTCGGCCTTCATCGACATTCTGCAGACGCCGCGCGACGGCTCGAACGGGTAATGCGAGCCGGGGCGGGCGAACTGTCGGGTTGAAATCTCTAAACCTGCTAAAATATTGGGTTTTTCGCCGATATCACATTCAAAGGGACGCGCCGTGCTGTCTACTGCCAATATCACCATGCAATTCGGGCCGAAGCCCCTCTTCGAGAACATTTCGGTCAAATTCGGGGAAGGGAACCGCTATGGCCTGATCGGTGCGAACGGCTGCGGTAAATCCACCTTCATGAAGATTCTCGGTTCGGATCTCGAGCCGAGCTCGGGCAACGTGATGCTCGAGCCGAACGTGCGCCTCGGTAAGCTGCGTCAGGACCAGTTCGCATACGAAGACGTGCGCGTGCTCGACGTCGTGATGATGGGCCACACGGAAATGTGGGCCGCGATGACCGAGCGCGACGCGATCTACGCGAACCCCGACGCGACCGACGACGACTACATGCACGCCGCCGAACTCGAAGCGAAATTCGCCGAGTACGACGGCTACACGGCCGAAGCGCGCGCGGGCGAACTGCTGCTCGGCATCGGCATCGCGATCGAAGACCACAACGGCCCGATGAGCAACGTCGCACCGGGCTGGAAGCTGCGCGTGCTGCTCGCGCAGGCGCTGTTCTCGAAGCCGGACGTGCTGCTGCTCGATGAGCCGACCAACAACCTCGACATCAACTCGATCCGTTGGCTGGAAGATGTTCTCAACCAGTACAACTCGACGATGATCATCATCTCGCACGACCGGCACTTCCTGAACCAGGTCTGCACGCATATGGCCGACATGGACTACGGCACGCTGAAGGTCTATCCAGGCAACTACGACGACTACATGCTCGCGAGCACCCAGGCGCGCGAGCGTCAGCAGGCCGCCAACGCAAAAGCGAAGGAGCGCGTGGCCGATCTGCAGGACTTCGTGCGCCGCTTCTCGGCGAACAAGTCGAAGGCACGCCAGGCGACCAGTCGTCTGAAGATGATCGACAAGATCAAGATCGAGGAATTCAAGCCGTCGTCGCGGCAGAACCCGTTCATCCGCTTCGAGTTCGAGAAGAAGCTGCACAACATCGCGGTGGTCGCCGAGAACATTTCGAAGAAGTACGAGCGCTCGATCTTCAATAACTTCAGCATCAGCGTGCAGCCGGGCGAGCGTATCGCGATCATCGGCGAGAACGGCGCGGGCAAGACCACGCTGCTGCGCTCGCTGCTCGGCAATCTGCAGCTCGATCACGGCACCGTGAAGTGGGCGGAAAACGCGAACGTCGGCTACATGCCGCAGGACACCTACGAAGAGTTTCCGAACGACGTCACGTTGATGGACTGGATCGACCAGTACCGCAAGGAAGGCGACGACGAGCAGATGGTGCGCGGCACGCTCGGCCGCCTGCTGTTCAATGCGGACGACATCCGCAAGTCGGTCAAGGTGTTGTCCGGTGGCGAGAAGGGCCGCATGATCTGGGGCAAGCTGATGCTCGGCCGCCATAACGTGCTGCTGATGGACGAGCCGACCAACCACATGGACATGGAGTCGATCGAGTCGCTGCAGATCGCGCTGGACAAGTTCGAAGGCACGCTGATTTTCGTGTCGCACGACCGGGAATTCGTCAGCGGGTTGGCGAACCGGATCATCGAAGTGCGCACGGACGGCACCCTGAACGACTTCGGCGGCAACTACGAGGACTTCCTGACGAGTCAGGGCGTTCAATAAGCGCTGGGTCGCTGGTTTTCAGCGATCCCCCAAAGGCCCATGCCGGCAGTTTGCCGGCATGGGCCTTTTTGTTTTGGTGGCTAACCGGTGCCTCAGGCGCTGGACTCATGCCCGCTCTGCGCGAGCCGTCGAATGACTTCATCCAGCTTACCCATGATGCGATTCTTCGCTTGAGACGCGCTATTTGCAGGCTTTGCCGCTCTAGCTGTAGGGTGCCTGACGAGCTCGTGCAGGGGCTGCATCGGATGGCTGAGCAGCGCACTTTCCGCTTCCCGCCCAAGCGCGACGAACCGCACGTTTCCAGGGAACAGGCTGATGAAGCCGGTCAGAATCTGGGCTGTCGCATGTAGCTCTGGATTGGTTGGGCGGCGGTTGCTCTCGGTGTCTTCGTCAGCGAACGGATGAAACGGGAATGCATTCCATAGCGCAAACTCGGTTGGGCCGAAGCCATTGGAAAGCATCGTCTGCCAGACGATCGAGGCGGTTCTCTCATAGACACCGTATTCGCGGTCCGTCATTCGAGGCAACGCATCGCGGCAACTGGTGCGGGTTGCCGAACCCGGCAAATAGTCCGGCAGCGGGCCGCGGTCTGTTCTCGTGGCGACGCCGTTGAGCTTCGTATCGTTGCCAAGCAGAATCCGCTCGGAGGTCATCGCGATGCCCGTGAAGCGCCCGCCGCGGCAGCTCAGCGCTTCCGCAATCAGGATCACCTTGACGCTCGTCCGGCGGGCCTGCAGGTAGGCGGCGAGCTGTTGCTGGCGAATCAGTGGCGCGTTGATGCCCGGCTGGTCGCGTTCATCGGTCTCGGACCATGGATTGAACACGTGGGCCATTCGGCGCCATTGCGCGAGGCACTGAACGAAGTCCCGGGTGGTCGTCATGGAGCCGAAGTTTTCCGAAAAGTTCTCGGGTTTGGATGCATTCGTATCTGCAGCAATTAGAGGAAAACGCAAACCAATAAAAAATGCCGGGACATCCCGGCATTCTTCATGGTTGCAAGCAACCTCGAACTGCGATGCGTGCAGACGACCGGCTCACACCTTGTCGTTCTGAAAGCGCATCGCCGTGCCTTCCCGTTCGATCCGGGTCCAGATCGCGCGTTTTTCCTCGTCGCTGAGGAACACCCAGTTCGACACTTCGGCCGCGGTGCGGCCGCAGCCTTTGCAGACCTCGTCGAAGAGCGTGGAGCAGACGCCGATGCACGGGCTGTCGGGAAGATCGTGGAGATTCGAAGTCATCGGAAACCTTGGGGCGGGGGGCGAAGTCCCGCTATGTTAACCGATGTGCGGCGCGTGCCTTGCACGCGGCGCTCAGCGCGATGCGAAGTTCACGATACCCGCGCACCGACGTGCGCGGCTGCCGTCATGCCCCGGTCGCCAGTTGCCACATCAGCGCGCCATTGAGCGCAATGATGAACCACGCCGATAGCCACGACAGCACCAGCGGCACGCCGTGCACGCGCCAGCCGCGCATCAGCGCCGGATCGGACGCACAGCGGATCAGCGGCACGACCGCGAGAGGCAATTGCAGGCTCAGCACGACCTGGCTCGCGACCAGCAACTGGTTCGAGCCATGCTGGCCGAACATGCCCACCGCGAGCAGGGCCGGCCCGATCGCGAGCGCACGCGTGAGCAGTGCGCGTTTCCAGCGCGGCAAGCGCAGCCGCAGGAAGCCTTCCATCACCGCCTGACCGGCCAGCGTGCCGGTGACCGTCGCGCTGAGTCCGCACGCA
Source organism: Paraburkholderia sp. EG304 (assembly GCF_046543485.1). NCBI lineage: Bacteria > Pseudomonadati > Pseudomonadota > Betaproteobacteria > Burkholderiales > Burkholderiaceae > Paraburkholderia > Paraburkholderia sp. EG304. Next base: position 394,079 of record NZ_JBKGUA010000001.1, read on the forward strand.
AGCAGTGCCGCGGCGAACAGGATGCCGGCCCAGCGGTTGCCGACGAGCGGCGCGATCAGCCGATGCGCATCGGCCAGATCGGTCACGTCGCGATGACCGCTGGCATAGAACACGGCGGCCGCGACGATCAGCAGCGCCGCGTTGATCACGAACGCGAACGCAAGCGAGCCGAAGGTATCGAGATTGACGACGTGCAGCGCGGCCTTGATCTGCGCGTCGCTGCTGTCGGGCGCGTGATGCTTGACGAGAGCCGAATGCAGATACAGGTTGTGCGGCATGACCGTCGCGCCGACGATGCCCGCCGCGAGCCACAGCATGCCCGCGTTTCTGATCAGCTCGATGCTCGGCGCGGTGCCGGCCAGCGCCGCGTGCCAGTCGGGCCGCGCGAGCGCGAGCTGCACGACGAAGCACAGGCCGACGAAGCCGATCAGCGCGGCGATCACCGCTTCCAGCCGGCGGCCGCCCTTGTGCTGGAGCGCGAGCAGCGCGAACGTGCAGACCGCCGACATCAGGACGCCGACTGTCAGCGACACGCCGAGCAGCAGTTGCAGCGCGACCGCGCTGCCGACCACCTCGGCGACATCGCAGGCGATGATCGCGACTTCGCTCGTCAGCCACAGGAACAGCGTCGCGCGCCGGCCATTGCGCTCGCGGCACAGCTGCGCAAGATCGCGCCCGGTCACGACGCCAAGGCGCGACGACAGCCATTGCATCAGCATCCCCATCATGCTCGACAGCAGCACGATGCCGAGCAGGCCGTAGCCGTAGCCCGCGCCGGCGCCGAGCGCGGTCGCCCAGTTGCCGGGGTCGATATAGCCGACCGCGATCAGCGCGCCGGCGCCGAGGAACGAGAACCAGTGCGCCGGACGCGTCGGCTCACCCGGCAGACGCCGGCGCCGGTTGGGACGCATCGCGAAAGGATTGGTGTTCATCGTGCCAGAGCTTCTGGGAAACGCATCCTGTTGCAAGTGATATGCCCATCGCAGTCGCGCAGCGGCTGGCCGGCCGTCGCGCGACGACGTCGCGCAATCCGCATCAAAGGATCATGATAGGAGCAATCGAGCCGTCGTGGCGAAGCCGGTGCGCATGAAAGGTGCGCTGCCGCGCCGACGCGGCTCTGCACCTACCTGCACCGTCCGGCACCCGCGCGGGCGTGAGCGGCGCCCCGGCGAAGCGCGAGCCGACGCCGACCTGACAGGCAGATAACAGCGCCGCGACGAAACCCCCGCAACCTGCGCCAGCGCGGGGAAAGCGCGACCGCGGCGCGCGTATTTTCCGGTAGACACGCGCCGATAACCCGTTAAAATTGCGGCCATTTTGCAAGGGTGCGGCCACAGCCTGTACCGTTTGCGCGACAGCTCCGGGTTTTTTTTGGAGTGGGCAATAATTGGTGGTAGTTTTCGGGGTTTTCAGGGGGCCGTGCGCGCGAGGGCGCGGCTTGAGTGACGACGGGAGCGGAGAACGGGATGAACAAACGGATAGTGGGGCATGTGGCGGCGCTGATCTTGTGCGCGGCGCCGTGGTTGACGGCCGCTGCGAAAGATACGCAGCTGAACGTGTATAACTGGTCCGACTATATCGCGAAGGATACGATCCCGAACTTCACGAAACAGACCGGCGTTCAGGTCAAGTACGACAACTACGACAGCGACGACACGCTGCAGGCGAAGCTGCTCACCGGCAACTCGGGATACGACATCGTCGTGCCGACCAGCAACTACGCGGGCAAGCAGATTGCCGCGGGCATCTTCGAGCCGCTCGACAAATCGAAGCTGCCGAACCTGAAGTACCTCGACCCGTCGCTGATGGCGCTCGTCGCCGGCGCCGATCCGGGCAACAAGTACGTGGTGCCCTGGGCGTACGGCACGACCGGCCTCGGCTACAACGTGACGAAGGTCCAGCAGATCCTCGGCAAGGACGTGCCGCTCGATAACTGGGACATCCTGTTCAAGCCGGAAAACATCTCGAAGCTGAAGGCCTGCGGCGTGTCGGTGCTCGACGCGCCGGACCAGATGTTCGCGGCCGCGCTGCACTACATGGGCAAGGACCCGATGAGCACGAACCCGGCCGACTACCGCGCCGCGCTCGAGATGCTGAAGAAAATCCGTCCGTACATCACGCAGTTCAACTCGTCGGGCTACATCAACGACCTCGTCGGGGGTGATGTCTGCTTCGCGTACGGCTGGTCGGGCGACGTCGTGATCGCCAAGCATCGCGCGATCGAGGCGAAGAAGCCGTACAAGATCGAGTACTTCGTGCCGAAGGGCGGCGCGCCGGTGTGGTTCGACGTGATGGCGATTCCGAAGGATGCGAAGCACAAGGAAGCCGCGCTCGAGTGGATCAACTACATCGAGACGCCGCAGGTGCACGCCGCGATCACCAACGCCGTGTACTACCCGAGCGTCAATATGGAAGCGCGCAAGTACGTGGACAAGGACGTCGCGAACGATCCGGCCGTGTACCCGTCGCCGGAAACCATCAAGACGCTGTTCCTGTTGAAACCGCTGCCGCAGGAAATCCAGCGGCTGCAAACGCGACTGTGGACCGAGTTCAAGTCCGGCCGCTAAGCGTGGCAACAACAAACAGATAAGAAGCCTATGAAGCCCTCGGTGTTCACCGGGGGCTTTGTTCGTCAAACGCCGGAGTGAAGCAGCATTATGATGAGTAGTGACCAGCCGGGCGCGCTGGCCGGGACGGCCGTGCCGTCGACGGGCCCGAGCGCCGTTACGGGAGACGCAGCGGAGCAGTTTATCCAGATCGTCGACGTCGTGAAGAAGTTCGGCGAGACCGTCGCGGTCAAAGGGGTCAACCTGACGGTAAAGAAGGGCGAGCTGTTCGCGCTGCTCGGCAGTTCGGGCTGCGGCAAGTCGACCTTGCTGCGCATGATGGCCGGGCTCGAAACCGTGACGTCGGGCAAGATCCTGATCGATGGCGAAGACCTCGCGCAACTGCCGCCGTATCGCCGGCCGGTCAACATGATGTTCCAGTCGTACGCGCTGTTTCCGCACATGACGGTCGAGGCGAACGTCGCGTTCGGCCTGAAGCAGGAGGGCGTGCCGAAGGCCGAGCTGAAAGACCGCGTGCACAACGCGCTCGAACTCGTGCAAATGGGCCGCTTCGCGAAGCGCAAGCCGCACCAGCTGTCGGGCGGGCAGCAGCAGCGCGTGGCGCTCGCGCGCTCGCTCGTCAAGCGGCCGAAGCTGCTGCTGCTCGACGAGCCGATGTCGGCGCTCGACAAGCAGATCCGCCAGCGCACACAGATCGAGCTCGTCAACATTCTCGACCAGGTCGGCGTCACCTGCATGATGGTCACGCACGATCAGGAAGAAGCGATGACGATGGCCAACCGCCTCGCCGTGATGAGCGAAGGCCAGATCGTGCAGCTCGGCACGCCGCATGAAGTCTACGAGTATCCGAACAGCCGTTTCTCGGCGGAATTCATCGGCTCGACCAATCTGTTCGAAGGCCGCACGGTCGAGGACGAACCCGATCACGTGTTCATCGAAACGCCGGATCTGACTTGCCGTTTGCACGTCAATCACGGCATCACCGGTCCGCTCGGCATGCCGGTGACGATCTCGGTGCGGCCCGAACGCATCGCGCTCACGCGCAAGCCGCCCGAGGGCGCGTACAACTGGGGCAAGGGCGTCGTCACGAATATCGCGTACATGGGCGGCTATTCGCTGTATCACGTGAAGCTCGAGGGCGGCAAGACCGTGATCGCGAACGTGACGAGCCTCGCGCTCACCGAAATCGATCCGCCGTCCTGGGGCGACGAAGTCTACGTGCGCTGGAGCGCATCGGCCGGCGTGGTGCTGACGTCATGAAAGAAGCGCTTCGCTCGTTTTTCGCGTGGCCGGTGCGGCGTCTGAAGCTCACGGGACGTAGCGCGGTGGTGGCGGGGCCGTTCATCTGGCTCCTGCTGTTTTTTCTCGTGCCGTTCCTGCTGGTCGTGAAGATCAGCTTCGCCGATTCGCAGCTCGGCATTCCGCCGTACACGCAGCTCGTCACCTTCGCGGAAGGCGCGCTGCACATCACGCTCGATCTATCGCACTACGCGTTTCTGCTGACCGACAGCCTGTACTTCGCAACCTATGTGAATTCGGTCGTGGTTGCGGCGATTTCGACCTTGCTGTGTCTGCTGATCGGCTATCCGATGGCGTACTACATCGCGCGCTCCAATGCAGCCACCCGCAATCTGCTGATGATGGCCGTGATGCTGCCGTTCTGGACTTCGTTCCTGATCCGCGTGTACGCATGGATCGGCATTCTGAAGAACAACGGGCTGCTGAATAACTTCCTCATGTCGGTCGGCCTGATCCATTCGCCGATCGAGCTGTATCACACGAACACGGCGGTCTATATCGGCATGGTCTATTCGTACCTGCCGTTTCTCGTGATGCCGCTTTACGCTCACCTCGTGAAAATGGACCTCACCCTGCTCGAAGCCGCGTACGACCTCGGCGCGAAGCCGTGGAAGGCGTTCTGGCAGATCACGCTGCCGCTGTCGAAGAACGGCATCGTCGCCGGCTGTCTGCTGGTGTTCATTCCGGCGGTCGGCGAGTACGTGATTCCTGAGCTGCTCGGCGGCGCGAACACGCTGATGATCGGCCGCGTGATGTGGAACGAGTTCTTCGACAACGCCGACTGGCCGATGGCGTCCGCCGTCACCTGTGCGATGGTGTTGCTGCTGCTGGTGCCGATGGCGCTGTTCCAGCATGCGCAGGCGAAGGCATTGGAGGAGGGCCGCCAATGAAACCGAATCGCATGCTGCAGCTGATTGCTCTCGGCATCGGCTTTCTGTTTCTGTATATCCCGATCGTCAGCCTCGTCGTGTATTCGTTCAACGAATCGCAACTGGTCACGGTGTGGACGCGCTTTTCGACGCGCTGGTACGCGGCGCTGCTGCGGGACGACGAACTCATTGCGTCGGCATGGCTGTCGCTGCGGATCGGCTTGCTGACGGCGTTCGCGTCGGTGATCATCGGTACGTGGGCCGGTTTCGTGCTCGCGCGCATGGGGCGCTTTCGCGGCTTCACGCTGTACACGGGCATGATCAACGCGCCGCTGGTGATCCCCGAGGTGATTCAGGGCATCTCGCTGCTGCTGCTGTTCATCGAAATGGCGCGCTGGATCGGCTGGCCGGCTGAACGCGGCATCTTCACGATCTGGATCGGTCACGTGATGCTGTGTATTTCGTACGTCGCGATCATCGTGCAGTCGCGCGTGCGGGAGCTGCATCCGTCGCTCGAGGAAGCCGCGCTCGACCTCGGCGCGACCCCGTTGCGCGTGTTCTTCTCCGTCACGCTGCCGCTGATTTCACAGGCGCTGGTGTCGGGCTGGCTGCTGTCGTTTACGCTGTCGATCGACGACCTCGTGCTGTCCGCGTTCCTGTCGGGTCCCGGCTCGACGACCTTGCCGCTCGTCGTGTTCTCGCGCGTGCGCCTCGGCTTGAACCCGGAGATGAATGCGCTCGCGACGCTGTTCATCGCAGTCGTCACGGTCGGCGTCGTCGCGGCGAACTTCTTCATGCAGCGCGCGGAGCGCAAGCGGGCCGTGATGGCGGTTTGAGGTTGCGCGACGCGTTGAGCGCCTTCACTTCTTCTGACGATGGCGATAATCGAGTCCCTTCTGCGCGTGCTGGACTGGCAGCCGCTTTATCGGCTGTGGGAACTGATCGTGATCATCGTGAAGTTTCTATGGGAGCTGTTGCGGTTGCTGAGCGGCGGTGGAGGGCAGTGACTGCGCCTGCCTCCGCGCGGCGCCGATTCAACGCGCGAAGCGGTAATCCTGCGGCCGCACGCGCCGCGTACGCTTGCGAAAGCTGAACGTGAAGCCGGGCCAGATCGCGGTGACCTTGCCGCTGTGCGTCTGATACCAGCTATGGCAGCCGCTCGTCCATACCGCGTGCCGCATCTCCTGCTGCAAACGCGCATTGAAATCGCGCTGCACGTCCGCGCGCAAGGTCATCGTGCGCGCATTCCGTTTGCGCAGCACACGCAGGCAATCGCCGATGTAGCGCAGTTGCGACTCGATCATGTAGATCATCGAGTTATGGCCGAGCCCCGTGTTCGGGCCGACGATCATGAAGAAGTTCGGGAAGTTCGCGATGCTCGTGCCGAGATAGGCCTCGGGGCCATCGCGTAGCCATAGCGTGCTGAGGTCGGTGCCGTCGAGACCGGTCACTTCGAACGGTGCGGGCACGTCGTTGACCTGGAAGCCGGTGCCGCAGATGATCGCGTCCGCGTGGTGGTGCACGCCGTCCTCGGTCACGATGCCATCCGCGACGATCTCGCGAATGCCACTCGTCACGACATCGACGTTCGGCTGGCACACGGCCGGGTAATAGTCGCTCGACAGCAGCACGCGCTTGCAGCCGAGCCGGTAGTTCGGCGTGAGCTTCGCGCGCAGCGCCGGGTCCTTGACGCGTCGCTCCAGATAGCTGAGGCCGAACTTCATCGGCATCTCCATCAGCTTCGGATTGACGACGAACGCGATCCCACGCGATTCGAGCTGCCAATAGATCGCGCTGCGAACGAAGCGCTGCGTGAACGGCAGCGTACGGAACAGCCATTGCGCGCGCGGGCCGATCGGCTTGTCGCGCTTCGGCATCACCCACGGCGCGGTGCGCTGGAACAGGTCCAGATGCGCGACGCGCGGCTGGATTTTCGGCACGAACTGGATCGCGCTCGCGCCGGTGCCGATTACCGCGACGCGTTTGCCGTCGAGCGCATACGCGTGATCCCAGCGCGCCGAATGAAACAGCTTGCCTTCGAAACGTTCGATGCCGGCGATGCGCGGCAGCGCGGGACGCGACAACGGACCGTTCGCGGCGATCAGCACGTCGGCCTCGATGATTTCGCGCGCGCCGTTCGTGTCGAGTTCGACGAGCCAGATCTGCCGCGCTTCGTCGAAACGCGCGGCGCTCACTCTCGCATTGCAACGCACATAGCGATCGACGCCGTACTTGCGCGCGCAGTGCTGAAGATACGCGAGAATTTCGGCCTGGCTGCTGAACGAGCGCGACCACGCCGGGTTCGCCTCGAATGAAAACGAATACAGATGGGAGGGGACGTCGCAGGCCGCGCCGGGGTAGGTATTGTCGCGCCACGTGCCGCCGATGCTGCTCGCCGCCTCGTAGACGGTAAACGACGTGATGCCCATCTGCTGCAGACGGATCGCCATGCCGATGCCGGCAAAGCCACTGCCGACGATCGCAATGCGCGGCGCGGTGGATGAAGGGGAGGGGGCAGGCGTCACGACGGTCTCCGGCACGGGCGAAAGCGGGGGTGAAGCGACAGCGGCTACGGCGCGGCGGGCTCGCGCGGCGCGGACGGCCGGGGCCGAAACGCGCGTCTACACCTGTCTATACATGGCTTATCGCGCAGGGTAGACAAGCGTACACATCGCGTCAAGATCGTTTAGAGTGCAGCTATTAAACGCGTATATCGCGCGATGATTGAACGCACGATGAGCACTGTCCCCGAAGCATCGTCCGTCGCCGGTCCGGAGTTGCCGCCCGGCAAGCGCAAGCTGATCGAAGCCGCGCTGCGGTTGACCGCCGGCGGCCGCAGTTTCGCGAGCCTCGGCTTGCGCGAGCTCGCGCGCGAGGCGGGGCTCAATCCGAACACGTTCTACCGTCATTTCAGCGCGCTCGACGAACTCGCGCGCGAAGCCGTCGCCGCCGTGAGCCGTCGGCTTCGGCCGATGCTGCGGCGCGAGCGCTGGCTCGCCGCGCACGACGAACCGCACAGCGTGCCACGGCGCGCATGCGTCGCGTTTTTCGCATTCGCGCTGGCGAACCGCGAGGCGTTCCTGAGCGCGCTGGCCGAATATCACGGCATGTCGCCGGCTTTGCGCGAAGCGGTGCGCGCGAACCTGCACGAGGTGTCGGCGGAAATGGCGGACGACGTCGTGCAGCTCCAACTGATGCCGCAACTCGCGCGGGAGACCGTCGACGAGGTCTGCACGCAGATCGTGCTGCAACTGTTTCATCTATCCGCTGAATACATCGACGCGAACGACGCGCGCCGCGACGCATTGATCGATTACGCCGAGCGTTTCATCGTGCGGCTGTTCGCGGGGGCGGTCGTGCTCGCGCAGCACGAGGGTAGCCAGGCCGAATCGGCGCGGGCCTGAAATAAACGAAAGCGGTACACAAAACCGGCAGGCAAAAAAACAGGCTCCGCGACGGAGCCTGTGTTTCATTCGACGCGGATCGATTGAATTCGATCAGGTATCGGTCCAACCGCCGGAATCGTCGTTGCTGCCCATGTCGACGCCGCCGCCGGTGCCGTCATCGTTCCAGTCGTTCGAACCCTGGCCGAAGTCGAGGCCGCCGCCGTTTGCGCCGTCGTTGCCGCGCCGGCGCAGTTCGTCGGGGTCGACGATCACGTCGCGCTCGATCACGCGGTCACGCCCATGACTGAGCGCCTCGCCAAGCAGCACGCCGGTCAGCAGACCGCCCATGCCGCCACCCATGCCACCGCCTTGCTGCACGATGACCTGCGGCTGCTGCTGAACCGGACCCTGTTGCGGATAAGGCGGCTGCGGATTGCCGAAGCGTTCGGCCTCCTGCGCATACGCCGATTGCTGGCCGGTGCCCACCGACGCGGCGGTCGGATCGGGCCTGCCGTCGGCGCGCGCACGCAGGCTCGCGATGCGCTGCTCGAACTCGTCGAGTGCATAAGGCGGCAGCGGATTCTTGCCGTTCGACAGCGTTTCGACGGTGCCGCGCAACTGCTCTTCGGTCGCTTCGACGTCTTTCTCGAGCAGCTCGTGACCCGGCGCGGTGGACAGCTTCACGTCGAGCTTGATCGAGCGCACGGTGTTCAGCATGTCGGTTGCGCGCTTCAATTGCGCGCGGCGGTCATCGTCGGCGCGGGTGTCTTCCTGGCTGCGCGCGCGGCGCAAGGTCCAGCGCAGCACGAACGCGATCGCGACGATCAGAACAACGATACCGATCCACATACCCACCCCCGGACCATGCCGTAGTTGCGCTTGCGACATCATCGCCGACTGTTGCTGCACGGCAGGCGCATTCTGCTGCGCGAACGGATTGGCGGCGTGACGGGTGACGTTGTTGCCCGCGCGTTCTGCGTCGCGGCGCAGGCGCGCTTCGGTTTGCGCGAAGCGGCTCGGGTCGGTGAAGCGGATCTGCGGATCGAGCGTCTTCGCCTGTTGGAGTTGCGCGAGCGCCTCGGCCGAACGGCCTTCGCGATCGAGCACCTGGGCGTACAGATAGTGCGCGTGTGCGTTGTTCGGATGCGCTTGCAACACTTCGGTGAGGCCGGCGTCGGCCTGCTGCCAGTTGCCCTGCGCCATCGCCGATTCGATTTGCTGAGCGGTCGGCACCGCGAACGCCGCGGCCGACACGAGCAGCAGCGAAGCGAAAGCGGTTGCGAAAAGTTTTTTCATTTGCGGACCGGGCGGCGCGCGCCCGTCTCCATCAGTCGATTGCGGTGGCTGCCTGCGGCGGCCGATATGCCGGTGCGTTCAGGAGCGAGCGCACCGGCATCTACTGCTACTTCTGCGGTCATTGCCGCGCGTACCTGCTGTGCGTAGTTGCCGTGGAGCCGGTACACGCATCCAGCATTTACTGCGCCGGCGTATTGAGCTGCTTCTTCAGCGCTTCGAGCCGGTCGTCGATGGACGGGCCGCGGTTCAGATCCGCGAGCTTGTCGTCGAGCGCCTTGCCGCTTTTCTCGTCGGCGGAGTTCAGACGTGCGTCGGAACGCGCGTTCGACAGCGCGACTTTATCTTCGAGTTTCTGGAAATCTTCGGACAGGTTCTTGCCGCCGATGCCGCCGAGTGCCGTGGCCGCGGTATCTTTCGCCTGCGCGATCTGCTGCTTGGCTTGCAGGATGTTCGAGCGCGCATTCAGGTCGTTGCGGCGCGTGCGCATGTCGTCGATCTGGCTCTTCAGTTGCGCGACCGACGGCTCCAGCGAGGTCAGTTCTTTCGTCAGTGCATCGCGTTCGGCTTCGGCGGTGGCCTGCGCGCCGAGCGCTTCACGCGCGAGCGCTTCGTCGCCGGATTGCAGTGCACGGCGAGCACCGTCCTCATACTTCTTCGCCTTGTCCGCGGCAACATCGCGCTTGCTTTGCTGGGTGGCGACCTGCGCCTGAATCTCGATCAGCGAGTTCTCGGCCTTGCCGATGCTGTCGTCGAGTTCGCGCACGATCTGGCGCGAGTCACGCGACGGATCCTGCACCGAGTCAGCCGCATCGTTCAGAAGACCCTTGAGCGTGCGCGAAATGCTGTCAAAAAGCGACATGAAAACCTCCAGAGAATGTGAGCGGCGCCGACGATGCGTGCGCCCCTGACTGCTTTGAACTACTGCTACTTTACGCCGCCGCGCGCGATGCTGCGCAACGTTCGGACCGGAGTTCGGGGCGCACTTGCCAATTGCAATAGCGCGCTCCGTTTTTGTTGGGGCGCAATGCCGGGTCGAGGCTTGCCTGGACGATGGAAAGCCGCGACGGGCATGGACTTGACGGCGGATATTACACCATCGGCTGTCTTAAAGATGGCTTGAACGATGCGGCCTTTACGAAGCTCGAACGACGCTGGAAAGCCACTGTTTGCACGTGTGTGCGGGCATTATCGAGCAGCGGTTCACACGGGTGTCACTGATGTAACGATATGCAACGGGGTCGCGTTGCGAACCCCCGCCTGTTCGCCCGGATGCAGTGCCCGGGGCTCGATGCTCGGTAATTTTCCGTCACGCTTTCGGTCACGCGAAGCGGCCGCCTTCGGCGCTCGGGTCGCTGTGCGGTTCGTCGTCGTCGGGGGCGGGCTCGTTGGGGCGGCGCTTCAGAGAGTTGCGCAGACGCGCCGAGGTGCTGGACAGCCGTTGCGACGCGGCTTGTTCGATCGCGTCCGTCTCGGTGTTTTCGGCGTTGTCGGCGGCTCGTGCCGCGGTCAGGCGCGCGACCGCTTCGGCGGTGGCCGCGGCCTGTTCGTCCTGCTCGGCGGCGAGCGCGGCGGCGACACCTGCGGGAAGCAGCGGGGCGGGGGAATCGGCAGAGTCGGCTGCGACGGCGGGGCGACCGGCTTGCGGCACCGCGGCCGGGTTCACGGTATTGGCGGCACCGGTAGCCGCGCCTGCCGCATCTTTGTCAGGCGCTTGTAGCGATGCCGGCAGCGCGGCGCGCGCATAGCGGGTACCGCGCGCGACGCGTTGTAGCGCCGCGTTCAGCGCATCGGGCGCGCGCGGCGCACGCAGCCGGTCGACGATGCTCGCGGCCTTGACCTGCTCGCTGGTCGCGCCGAAGCTCAGCACCGCGCGCCGCATCAGTTCGCTTACGCTGATGCCCAGTTCCTCCGCAGTAGCGGTGATCGCACGTTTTTGCGCAGTCGTGACGAATACGACGATGCGCTCGCTGGGCTTGGACATGATCGACTCGCAGTCTTGTTGGCATGGGCGGGTCGGCGCGTGCCCCCGGATACGGTGTCGGAACCCGTCAACGGAGCTGCCGTTGGAACCCGCCGCTGGGTCCCCGTCGCGCGCATCGAAAGACGTGCGCGGGGTTCATCATATGACGAGTTGCGCCGCCACGGAATAAGCGTGATGCGAAAATCCCGTGACATCAATGAGTTGTAGTGATTGCGGCCGGTTTGTCCACAGCCCTTTCAACAGAAAATGTTGATAACCCCGCATAAACCGCGCTTCGCACGCACGCTGCAATCCGCACTGCGCGAAATTACAGAGCCCTACTAGGAAAAGGCGGCCGTCGAAGGGAATTCTTACAAAAAAACTGCGTTGGACCGCTGCCGATTTCTTTAAAATGCGCTGTTACGTTGCGCCGGACATGGTCGGAGGCGTGCCGTGCGGCCGGCCGGGGGCAAGGTCCGCAGGGCGGCGTACGTCCCGGCCCGGATGTCGATCACGACCCATGCGCGCCATGCGCGCGTGCAGACAGGCGCGCAGTTGCGGGCCCATTACTCCAGTCATGCCAATCATCAAACGACCGCATTCCTCGAATTCTCCGGCCGGTGAAGACCGGGACTCCCATCAACGCACCCCTGGACGCAACGCCGCTTCGCGCGACGCCGAGTACGGCCGTCGTTCGATCGGGGCCTCGCTCGTGCTGTGGTTCTTCGGGCTGATCGCGACCGTCGCGGTGATCGGCGCGCTGATCGTCGGCTATGCGCTCGTCGTGATGGGGCCGCAGTTGCCGTCGCTCGACGCGCTCACCGACTATCGCCCGAAAGTGCCGCTGCGCGTCTACACCGCTGATCACGTGCTGATCGGCGAATTCGGCGAGGAGCGCCGCAGCCTCGTGCGCTTCCAGGATATCCCCGACCAGATGAAAAAAGCGGTGCTCGCGATCGAGGACTACCGCTTCTACGAACACGGCGGCGTCGATTTCCTCGGTATTCTGCGCGCCGGTTTTGCGGACCTCGCGCATGGCGGCGCATCGCAGGGCGCGAGCACGATCACGATGCAGGTCGCGCGCAACTTCTTCCTCTCCAGCGAGAAGACCTACACCCGCAAGGTCTACGAAATGCTGCTCGCGTACAAGATCGAGCGCGCGCTGACGAAAGACCAGATCCTCGAGCTGTACATGAACCAGATCTATCTGGGCGAGCGCGCGTACGGCTTCGCCGCGGCCGCGCGCGTGTACTTCGGCAAGGACCTGAAGGACATTTCGCTGGCCCAGGCCGCGATGCTCGCGGGCTTGCCGAAGGCGCCGTCCGCTTATAACCCGGTCGTCAATCCGAAGCGCGCGAAGATCCGTCAGGAGTACATCCTGCGACGCATGCTCGAACTGCGCTACATCACGCGAGAGCAGTACGACCAGGCCGTGAAGGAAGAGATTCACACGAAGAATCCGGGCAACGAGTACAGCGTGCATGCCGAGTACGTCGCCGAAATGGTGCGGCAGATGATGTACGCGCAGTACAAGGACGAAACCTACACGCGCGGCCTGAACGTCACGACGACGATCGATTCCGCCGACCAGGACGCCGCGTATCGCGCGGTGCGCAAGGGCGTGATGGACTACGAGCGGCGCCACGGCTATCGCGGACCGGAAGGGTACGTGCAGTTGCCGGAGGCCGGCGACGACCGCGACCAGACGATCGACGACGCGCTGACCGATCACCCGGACAACGGCGAGATCATCGCCGGCGTGGTGACGGCCGCGAACGCGAAGCAGGTGGTCGCGCAACTGGTCGACGGCACGCAGGTGACGGTGTCGGGCGACGGCCTGCGCTTCGTCGCTGCCGCGCTGAGCCCGCGCGCGAACCAGCCGCTGCGCATCAGGCCGGGTTCGATCGTGCGCCTCGTCGCCGACGACAAGGGCAACTGGCAGATCACGCAGCTTCCGCAGGTCGAGGGCGCGCTGGTGTCGCTGACGCCGCAGGACGGCGCGATCCGTGCGCTGATCGGCGGCTTCGACTTCAACAAGAACAAGTTCAACCACGTGACGCAAGCGTGGCGCCAGCCGGGTTCGAGCTTCAAGCCGTTTATCTATTCGGCCGCGCTCAACAAGGGTCTCGCTCCGGCGACGATCATCAACGACGCGCCGCTGTACTTCCCGCCGAGCACGCCGGGCGGCGACGCGTGGGAGCCGAAGGACGACGACCAGCCTGATGGTCCGATGTCGATGCGCCTCGCGCTGCAGAAGTCGAAGAACCTCGTGTCGATCCGCATCCTGTCGTTCATCGGCACCAAGTATGCGCAGGACTTCGTCACGCAGCGCTTCGGCTTCGACGCCGACAAGACCCCACCATATCTGCCGATGGCACTCGGCGCGGGCCTCGTCACGCCGCTGCAGTCGGCGGGCGCGTACTCGGTGTTCGCGAACGGCGGCTACCGGATCAATCCGTATCTGATCAACGAAGTGACCGACGCGCGTGGCGTGGCGATCTCGCGCGCGCAGCCGCTCGTCGCGGGGCACGACGCGCCGCGCACGCTCGAGCCGCGCAACGCGTACATCATGAACAGCCTGTTGCACTCGGTCGCGACCGCGGGTACGGGGGCGGGCACCAACGTGCTGAAGCGCTCGGACCTGCAGGGCAAAACCGGCACGACCAACGACGCGAAGGACGGCTGGTTCGCCGGCTATCAGCAGTCGCTGGTGGCGGTCGCGTGGATGGGCTACGACCAGCCGAAGAGTCTGGGCAGTCGCGAATTCGGCGCGCAGCTCGCGCTGCCGATCTGGGTCGAGTACATGCAGCGCGCGCTGCGCGGTGTGCCGCAGGCCGAGCCGCCGCAACCCGACGGCGTGACGGTGGTGGACGGTGAGCTGTTCTTCAGTGACAAGTTGCCGGGGCAAGGCTTCGTCGCGAGCATCGGTCTCGATACGAGCAATCCGATGGCCGGCGCGACCGATGCGGTGGGCGGTGTCGGGCCGGCGGGCATGACGCCGCCGGTGGTGCCGCCGCCGAGCGTGTCGACGACCGAGAAGAAGCAAATTATGGATCTGTTCGAGTCGAACAAGCCTTGATGTTTTTGACAGCGCGTACGCGGTCGGCTTCGGCGGGCCGCGCACGCGTTCACCCCTTCGGGTCGGATTCCTGACCTATCCTTCGTTCTTGCGCGATGCGTGCGCGAATGCATCGTCGCCTGAATCCATCGCGCGCTCAAGCACTTGGGCGCGATCTCCAGGCCTTATCAACAGGTCTTTCAACACATTCTGTGGATAACGGCGTGGGCCGATATTTTCCGGTCGTGAGTCCGCTTGAGCGCGTCGTTGCTTCGAAATTGCTGCGCCCAGTAACGCGCGGGACAAAGCGATTCGCCTCAAGCACTTAGACGCTCCGCCCCAGGCTTATCAACAAGTCTGTCAACACAAACTGGGGATAACGTTGAGGGATCCCAGGCGCTGGCGCGGCGAAAAACTCCGTCACGCGCACATGCTGTGCGATTTCGCACCTCATCCGCAAATCTCCGCGCGCTCAATGCGTTAGCCCGTTTTTCAGACGGTTTTCAACAGGCTCATCAACACGAACTGGGGATAAGTGCGCGGCGTTCCATAGGGAATCCCAGGTTTAGTCGGATGCGGTCGGGTTCGGTGTACCGACGGACGCCGACGCGGACGCGGCAGTGGAAGCCGCCGCCGCCGGCGCGGACGACGTCCCGCCCTGATCGAGCGGCGGATTGCCCATCGCCTGCAACAGCGCAGCCGTATCAGTCAGCCGCGCGCTCGTATAGCGGATCTCGTCGAGCTGCGCATTGCGCCATTGCTGCTCGCTCGAACGCGTCGCCGCGACGGGCAGCGAGCCGAGCCGATAGCGCGCCGACGTCTCGTTGAACACGCCCTGTGCCGAACGCGCGGCGATGTTCGCGGCATCGAGCGACTGCGCGTCGTGCTCGAGCGAGGCGAGCGTATCGGCGACGTTCTGGAACGCGGCCAGCACCGTCTGTTTGTACTGCGACACGCTGGCTTCGTACGCGTGTTGCGCCGCGCGACGCTGCGCGAGCAGCGCGCCGCCATGGAACAGCGGCTGCGACAGCGACGCGCCGATGCTCCAGATCGCCCCCGCACCGGACATCGCGACCGGCCAGCTAAACCCGCCTTGTCCCATCGATGCCGACAGCGACAGACTCGGGAACATCTGCGCGGTGGCGACGCCGACATCGGTCGCAGCGGCCTTCAGCGCGGCGTCGGCGGCCTCGATGTCCGGCCGCGTGCGCAGCAGCTCCGACGGCACCACGACCGGCACCTGCTCGGGCAAATGCAACTGCGCGAGATCGATGTCGTCGGGCGCTGCATCGGGCGTGCGGCCGAGCAGCACCGCGAGCGCGTGACGCGTGGTGAGCCACTGTTGCTTCAGCGCCGGCAGACTCGCCGACACGCTCGCCGCGCTCTGCTGCGCGTTCAGCAGATCGGCATGCGAGACCGCGCCGAGCGCGAAGCGCCGTTCGGTATCGCGCGCCTGATCGTTGGCGAGGACCACGAGCCGCCCGGTCGTATCGATCTGCGCGTGCAGCGCGGCGCTCGTGATCGTCGCGGTCACGATGTTCGCCGCGAGCGCGCGCCGCGCCGCCTCGAGCTGGTAGACCTGCACGTTCACGCGCGCGGCGAGCGCCGCGTTCGCGAGGCGCGCGGAGCCGAACAGATCGAACGTATAGTGCGCCTGCAACTGGCCGACGAACACGTTGTACAGAAACGTGTTCGGTCCGATCTCCGGGATCGCGAGCGCGCGATTGCGGGTGGCCTGGCCGCCGGCGTCGATGGTCGGCAGCAGCGAACTGCCGACCTGCGCGCGCAACTGCTCGCGCGCGGCGGCGAGACTGCGGTCGGTCGCGTCGAGCGTCGGACTATTGCGCAAGCCTTCGTCGACGAGCGCGTTCAGCGCCTCCGAGCGGTACAGCTTCCACCATTCGGGCACCGGCTGCGCACCGGTCACGAACTGCTGCGTGATGCCCTGCGCGGGCACGGTTTGCGTCGGCAGCGGCTCGGCACCGTAGTGCGCGGGCTCCGGCATCGCGGGCGCGTCGCCGTTCGGTCCGAACGAGCAGGCGCCGAGCAGGCAGGTGATGCTCGCGATGCCGGTGGCGAGCGTGGTGCGGGCCAGCGCATCGAAGCGCGCCCGGCGGCGGGATAGGGCGGGAATAGTCATGCTCGTGCTCATGCTCAGTTACCCGTGTGCGTGGCGTCGGAACCGGACGGCGTCTGCGGCTCGCGCTCGTCGGCACGCACGCGGAACGACGCGGCGTACAACGCGGGCAGATAGAACAGCGTCAGGATCGTCGCGCTCGTGATGCCGCCCATCAGCGCGGTCGCCATCGGCCCGAAGAAGTTCGAGCGCAGCAGCGGGATCAGCGCGAGCACGGCCGCGGCGGCGGTCAGCGTGATCGGCCGGAACCGCCGCACGGTCGCGCCGACGATCGCATCGAAACGCTTGTGCCCCGACGCGATGTCCTGCTCGATCTGATCGACGAGAATCACCGAGTTGCGCATGATGATGCCGAACATCGCGATCACACCGAGCATCGCGACGAAGCCGAACGGCTGGCCGAACAGCAGCAACGTCAGCACCACGCCGATCAGGCCGAGCGGCGCGGTCAGCACGACCATCAGCACGCGCGCGAAGCTTTGCAGCTGGATCATCAGCAGCGTGAGCACCGCGATCACCATGATCGGAATCTGCGCATTGATCGAGGTTTGACCCTTGGCGCTTTCCTCGACCGAGCCACCGATCTCGATCCGGTAGCCGACCGGCAGCGTCGCACGGATCGGCGCGAGCGCGCGGTCCACCGCGTGCGTCACGTCGATGCCTTGCGCGCCGGCCGACACGTCGGACTGCACGGTAATGGTCGGCTGGCGGTCGCGTTCCCAGATCACGCCGTATTCGAGGTCGTTGCGCAGATGTCCGAGGGTGCCGAGCGGCACCGGCCCGTTCGGCGTCGGCATCGCGAGCGCGATCAGCTGCGACGGGTCGACGCGTTCGGCGCGCGGCGCGCGCAGATCGACGCTGATCAGCTTGTCGCGCTCGCGATACTGCGTGACCGTGTAGCCGGACATCGTCAGCGCGAGGAAGCTGGAGATGTCTGCGGATGTCACGCCGAGCTCGCGCGCGCGTTTCTGGTCGATCTCGAAGCGCACCGAGCGCTCGGCGGGTTCGTCCCAGTCGAACTGCACGTTGCGCGTGCCGCGATTGGCGCGCATCGTCGCGGCGACGCGTTCGGCGATCGAGCGCACGGTCGCGATGTCGTCACCGCTCACCCGGAACTGCACCGGATAGCCGACCGGCGGCCCGTTCTCGAGGCGCGACAGGCGCGTGCGGATCGCCGGGAAGTTGTTGCGCAACTCTGGTTCGAGCCACTGCGCGAGCTTCTCGCGATCCTTGACCGACTTCGCGGTGATCACGAACTGCGCGAAGTTCGGCTGCTGCAATTGCTGATCGAGCGGCAGATAGAAGCGCGGCGCGCCGGTGCCGACGAAGCTGACCGAGTGATCGATTTCCGGCCGCCCCTTGAGAACCTGTTCGAGGCGCTGCGCCTGACGCAGCGTTGCATCGAACGACGCGCCTTCGGGCAGCCTCACATCGACCAGCAACTCCGGCCGGTCGGAACTCGGGAAGAACTGCTGCGGCACCAGCGAGAAGCCGGCCATCGCGAGCACGAACAGCAGCACGGTGATCGCGAGCACCACGAAGCGACGCTCGATGCACCAGCCGATCCAGCCGCGCAAGCGCGTGTAGAAGCGCGTGTCGTAGATGTCGTGTTCGTGATCGTCGGGCTCGTGCGCATGCCGCTTGCGCTCGGGCAGCATGTGATAGCCGAGCAGCGGAATCAGCACGACCGCCGCGAGCCACGACGCGATCAGCGCGATCGCCGACACTTCGAAGATCGAGCGCGTGTACTCGCCGGTGCTCGACTTCGCGAGCGCGATCGGCAGGAATCCGGACACGGTCACGAGCGTGCCGGTCAGCATCGGAAACGCGGTGCTGGTGTATGCGAAGGCTGCGGCGCGGGTGCGGTTCCAGCCTTGCTCGAGCTTCACCGACATCATTTCGACCGCGATGATCGCATCGTCGACGAGCAGGCCGAGCGCGAGCACGAGGGTGCCGAGCGATACCTTGTGCAGGCCGATATCGAACAGGTACATGCAAAGCGCGGTGACCGCGAGCACCACCGGAATCGAGATCACGACGACCATGCCGGTGCGCACGCCGAGCGATACGAGACTCACGATCAGCACGATCGCGACCGCTTCGGCGACCGCTTCGAGGAAGTCGTCGACCGAGCGCGCGACCGCATGCGGCATGCTCGATACTTCGACCAGATTCAATCCGACGGGCAGCGCGGCGCGCAGTTGGGTCATCTGCTGATCGAGTGCGCGGCCAAGGCGGATCACGTCGCCGCCCGGCTGCATCGTCACGCCGATGCCCAGCACCGGTTTGCCGCCGAAGCGCATCTGCGTGACGATCGGGTCGTCGTAGCCGCGCCTGATGGTCGCGATGTCGCCGAGACGGAAGGTGCGGTTGTTGATGCGGATCAGCGTGTCGGCCAGCGCGTTGACGTCGTTGAACTGGCCGCTCGGGCGCACGAACACGCGGTCGTCCGTGGTGGTCAGCGTGCCCGCGGGCGCGATCGTGTTCTGCGCGTTGATCGCCTGGCCGAGCTGTTGCGGCGAGATGCCGAGACGCGTCAACTGCGTGTTCGCGATCTCGATGTAGATGTGCTGATCGGGGTCGCCGAAATAGTCGACCTTGCCGACGCCCGGCACGCGCAGCAGCACCGTGCGCAGCTGGTCCGCGTAATCGTGCAGTTGCGCGGCGGAAAAGCCGTCGCCTTCGAGCGTGTAAATGTTGGTGTAGACGTCGCCGAATTCATCGTTGAAGAACGGGCCCTGGATGCCCGGCGGCAAGGTCGCCGTGATGTCGCCGACTTTCTTGCGCACCTGGTACCACGTCTCGGGTACCTGGCTCACTGGCGCCGAGTCCTTCATCGTGAAGAAGATCAGCGATTCGCCGGGGCGCGAGTAGCTGCGCACGAAATCGATGTACGGCGTCTCCTGCAGCTTGCGGCCGATGCGATCGGTCACCTGCTCCTGCACCTGGCGCGCGTTGGCGCCGGGCCAGAACGTGCGGATCACCATCACGCGGAACGTGAAGGGCGGGTCCTCCGACTGCGCGAGCCGCGTGTAGGCGAGGATGCCGAATGCGGTGGCGAGCGCGATCAGGAACACCACCAGCGCCTGATGACGCAACGCCCACGCGGAAAGATTGAAGCGGCCTTCTTCGTGCGCCGTGCTCATGAAGCGAAGTCCTCGGGATGCAGCGGCGCTATCGCGCGGACTTTCTCGCCGGCGCTCACGGTGTGCACCCCTTGCAGTACGACGCTTTCGCCATCTTTCAGGCCCTCGCTGACGACGAACGTGCGCTCGTAGTAGCGCGTGACAGTTACGCGACGCAGTTCGAGCGTGTTGTCCGCGGCGCGCACGACCCACACGGCCGGTTCGCGCCCCTCGTGAAACAGCGCGGTGACCGGCAGCGTGAACACGCCGTGCTGCGCGGCCGCCGCGGTGAGCGGCACGGCCGGCGTGACGTCGGCGGTCATGCCTAGGCGCACGTCGGCTCCGGCGTCGAGCAGCGTCAGACGCGCGCGCCACGTGCGGCTTTGCGGATCGGCGGCCGGCGACAGCTCGCGCACGCGCGCGCTGAGCTTGCGGCCCGGCAGCGCGGCGAGCGTGACGCTCGCGTTCTGGCCGACCGCGAATGCGGCGAGCGCGCTCTCGGGCACGTCGCACAGCACGTCGACGTCGCCGCTCCACGCGAGGTTGTAGACGGCCTGACCCGCCGACACGTTTTGTCCCGTGTCCGCCTGTTCAGCCGTGATGACGCCCGCATGACCGGCGGTGAGCGTCGTGTATTGCAGCTGATTCTTCGCGAGCGCCGCCTGCTGCTGCGCCTGATCGCGCTGCGCGAGCGCGGACGCGTACGCGTTGGTGGTCTGTTCGAGCTGGGCCGGCGCGATCAGGTTTTCTTTGGCCTGCGCCTTGTCGCGTTCGAGCTGTTGCTGTGCGTAGACGAGGTTGTGCTGCGCGGCATCGAGCTGCGCCTGCGTGCTCGCGGCGTTTTTCTGCGCATCGGCCGGGTCGAGCAATGCGACGACTTCGCCGCTCTTCACCGTGTCGCCGAGCCGCACCCGCCGCTCGATGATCTTGCCGGCGACGCGAAACGACAGCGGCGTCGAATAGCGCGCCTGCACTTCGCCGGGCAGCGACGCCGCCTGCAGCGCGTGACCGTCCGCATGCACGGCGAGCGCGACCACCGGGCGCGGCGCGGGTGCCGCGGCTTCCTTCTTCGAGCAGGCCGCGAGCGCGAGCACGCCTGCCAGCGCGAGCGCGCAGGTTTGCCTGGAGAAACCGCGGTGATGGAATGGGGGAGACTGCTGGCGCATCGCTGACGATGCGGGAGAACCGGGACGCTTCACAATTACCCCAACTGGAGACAGCGAACGAACACGGCAAGCCGCGCGGCCCGCCAGCGAAGATCTGCACGCCGTTCATGCTAATGGCATACAAGTATGGCTTTGGATGACGGAATGAATTCTAATACACTCATGTATCTGAATGTATAGATGGATTTGAATTCTTTTGGGTGCTAGGCTTGCGGCCATGAAACGTCAAAGACTGACACGAGAGCAGAGCAAGGACCAGACGCGGGGGCGGCTGCTCGATGCTGCGCAGGCAACTTTCATGAAGAAGGGCTTCGTCGCGGCGAGTGTCGAGGACATCGCGGCGGCGGCCGGCTATACGCGCGGTGCGTTCTATTCGAACTTCCGCAGCAAGACCGAGCTGTTTCTGGAGCTGTTGCGGCGTGATCACGAAGCGATGCAGACGGGCCTGCATGCGATCTTCGAAAACGCGGCTTCGCGCGAGGAGATGGAGGAGCGCGTGCTGCGCTACTACAGTTCGCTGCATCGCGAGAACAAGTGTTTTCTGCTGTGGGTCGAGGCGAAGCTGCTGGCGGTGCGCGACGGCCGTTTCCGGCTACGCTTCAACGCGTTCATGCACGAGAAGATCGAACAGTTGAGCGCCTATGTGCGCGAGTTCTCGGCACGCGTGGGCACGCCGATGTCGATGCCGCCCGAGCAACTCGCGATCGGACTGATGGGGCTGTGCGACGGCGTGCAGTTCTTCTACACGGTCGATCCGCAGAATGTGCCGACTGAGATGGCCGAAATGGTGCTGGCGGGGTTTTTCTCGCGCGTGGTGTTCGGGCGCGATGCGTGACAGTGGGCGTTCAGCCCGATGCGCGGATGCAAGAACGCGCGACCCGGACGGATCGCGCGTCAGATACGGCTAAAACCTTAAAAATCAGTCGGCCGGCAGTTGCGCGCAGGCTTCGGCGGCGGGCGCCGTGCACGCGAACGCGTACTGGCCGCTGGCGTCGAGGATCTTTGCCCCTGCGTGCAGGGCCACCTTGATATCCGGGCAACGCTCGTAAGCGATATATGCCGAGCTGGCGGCGGCCGACCAGCAAACCAGCGAAAACGCGATTTTTTCCAGCAGATGAAAACGATGTGGCATGGCGATGTGGCGGTAATTTCTTTCGGCCGCCATTTTACCAAGAGACTAGGGTTTATACCTAGCCAAAATCCACAATAGACGGCGCAATAGTGGCGAGAGCGATACGCCACCTCGAATCTGACCGGAATGTCATGTCCGGGTCAGGGTTGGGACATGTCCGATAGCTAGAATCGGTTGGATTGGGCAGGCCCACACGCATGCGGCGCGGGGCCACACAGGCGGCAACAGTTGCGCCGGCCCGGCTTTACCGAGGCAGGAGTCGTCCCATGAATCAACTGCAGTCGATGCGCGTGTTCGTCAAGGTGGCGGACCTCGGCAGTTTCGTTGGCGCGGC
The DNA here is from genome assembly GCF_046543485.1 of Paraburkholderia sp. EG304. Lineage (NCBI taxonomy): Bacteria > Pseudomonadati > Pseudomonadota > Betaproteobacteria > Burkholderiales > Burkholderiaceae > Paraburkholderia > Paraburkholderia sp. EG304. Next base: position 416,408 of record NZ_JBKGUA010000001.1, read on the forward strand.
GGGCGCGCTGGATCTATCCACCGCGGTCGTCACGCGGCACGTCGCGGATCTCGAAGCGCGGCTCGGCACCCGATTGCTGAACCGCACGACCCGCCGTCTGTCGCTGACCGAATCCGGCGCGACCTATCTGGAGCGTGTACGTCATATCCTCGCCGATCTCGAAGGCGTCGAGCAGATGGTGGTGGCGCGCAATCACGAGCCGGTCGGCACGCTGCGCATCGTCGCGCCGGTCGTGTTCGGGCTGCATAGTCTCGCGCCGGTCGTGCAGTCGTACGCGGCGCGCTATCCGGACGTGGTGCCCGACGTCACGCTCGCCGACCGCCACGTCGATCTCGTCGAAGAGGGCTTCGACGTCGGTATCCTGGTTGCGCGGCAGATGCGCAGCGCGAGCATCGTCACGCGGCGGCTCACGACCGGCTACATGACGGTGTGCGCGACGCCCGAGTACCTCGCGCAGCACGGCACGCCGAAACGCCCCGAGGATCTGCTCAGGCATTCGTGCCTGAGCCGGCCGGCCGAGCAGGGCGGCGGCGAGGAGCGCGTGTTCAGCGGGCCGGACGGCGAAGTGCGGGTGCGGCCGACCAACGCGATCGCGGCGAACAACGCCGAGATGCTGCGCCAGTTCGCGCTGCTGGGCATGGGCGTGGCGATTCTGCCGAGCTACCTGATCGGGCGGGATCTGGCGGCTGGGCGGCTCGTGCGTCTGCTCGACGAGTACAGCCTGCCGCCCATCGAAATCACGATTGCGTATCCGAGCCGGCTGCATCTGCCGGCGAAGGTCCGGACGTTCATCGATCATCTGGTCGAGCATTTCCAGCCGGAAAGCGCACAGGCGCGAGGTTCGCGTAGTGCGGCGCTGGTGCGGGCGGTAGCGGCGGTGAGCGGGTCCGACGATCAGGCCGCGCGCGAGATGTCCGAAGACGGGCTCGAAAGCACCCGCACGACACGCCGTGTGATACGGGTGCCGCGCACGCGGATCGCGGCGTCGTCGCAGTTCTGAAGGGTGAGGTGACGCGTGTCTGAATCAGGCTTCAGATGCCTAGGCCCGGACCGTAATTGCCGCCGATCAGGCGCGTGACCGACTCGATATCGACGTAATCCTGCTCCGGCATGCTATCGAGCATCGCCAGCACCTCGTTGCTCGCGCCGGCTTCGCGCGCCGCGTCGACGAGCGCATCCTTGTTGGTCGGAAATTGGACTTCGCTGAGAAGGTCGGCGATCTGCAGATCGATCGATTCGCCGGGGATGTCCGAGGCCGTCATGCGCATGCTCCTGTCGAGCTCGAGTTGGTCACGTCGTTATTACCGCCGCGAAAAGCCAGTGCCTCGCCGCGATGAGTTTCTCGCAGTGTGTCGCAATCCCGCGCGCATCGCCACCCCATCTTCATGACAGCCGGCGCAAGCCGGGCCGGCGCGCCGTCGCGGCCGCGCGATCGCCCGCCGTTGCGGCCGCCCTCACGTGGTCAAATGCTCGTGCTGCCCGGTCAGGCTGCGTTCCAGATGTCGGGACTTTGGCAGCGCAATATGCTCCCAGTGCTGCGGACGGTTCGCGTCCGCGCTCGCCACGTCCGGGGCAGGAGGCGCGACCGGGGCGGCGTCCACGCGTTGCGCAAGCGTAATGGAATCCTTGCTGTCCGGCGCGGTATGAACCGGCGCGGCGAAACACGAGGCTGACAGCGTCACCATGATTAACAGTGTCGAGGTTTTCATCGCCCGACCTCCTAAAGCTCATGCGGCGCTGACAATCGAGCAAACCCTGTGCCGTCCCGCGTCGAAAGGACGGTGCAAGCCAAGGACGGCGTGGCGCTGCGCGGCCCGAACTCCTTACCATCTTAGATGGCAATTACTGCAAAGCGCGCACATTTGCGACAAAACCGTTTTGTAGATTCCATCATCGCACGAACCGGCGCGCGCGTCCGCCATGCGTTAGCGCAGCACGTCGAAGCGCGTCCACGGCCACGACGGCCGGTCGCGCATATAGCCGTTCAGCCAGTTCCACTGCGGATGCCGCTTCATGAACGCCTGCGCGTCGAACGGCCGGCCGCACGGATGGCCCCAGCGCGCGGAGAACGCCATCTCGCGCGCCATTTCGCTATCGACCACCTTGCCGTCGTTCGCGCCCCACGGATTGAACGGGCCGTGATCGGTGCCGCCGAAGCGCGCGTCGTCGAGCTCCAGATGCCCGCAGATCGTGCGCGAGCACGGGTTGTCGTTGCGATCGAGATAGACGTCGTGATGATCGGCGATCATCTGCTTCGCGAGTTCGACGTCGATGCTGCCGCGATGCATTTCCTCGAGCTGCATGAAACGCAGACGCCGCGCGCCGTTCTTGCGCACGTCGGTATAGTCCTCGCCTTCGCCGATGCATTCCTGGTTGCGGATCTTCAGATCCGTCGCGGTGTTGTAGCCGCTGTAGAAACCGTCTTTGGTGGTCTCGAAGCCCGAATAGTGCAGGCCGAGTTCGTAACGGGCGATCTCGCCGGTCTTCGTGTCGCCGAGCAGCCAGCTGTTCGCGTAGCCGCCGTTGTTCGCGAGCGAGAACATGTCGCACCATTCCTTGATGCTGTTCGCATATTGGGACGCGCGCCGCGAGCGATAGAACTCGGGCGCGCCGGCCGGGTTGTAGCCCGCGAAGTTCGAGATCGTCGTTTCGGTGATCATCAGCCCGGCCGCCGTGACCCAGAAATCGGTCAGGCTCGAGATGCAGCCCGGCAGGCCCTGCATCAGGATGCGGTTGCCGCGGTCGGGCACGATGTCGAACACGACGTTGAACGCGTCGCCGGCCGCGTAGCGGTCCCATGAGTTGTGCGCCATCACGATGCGGCCGTCGCGCGTCGCGTTGCCGGTCGCGATGAACGCGCTGCAGTGGTGACCACGCCGGCCGCGCCACAGTTTCGCGCCCAGATGCGGCTGAGCTTGCGCCGCATGCGTCGGCCACCAGCTTTGCAGCAGATCCATGTAGCCGTTCCACGCGAGCACTTCGGCGAACGGCAGCTTTGCGCCGTCGGCGATGCCATGAATTTCGTCGGCGAATTCGGTGTCGAGCTTGCTCGCGAACTGGCTCGTCGCGGCGTTGACGAAGGTGTCGAACTCTTCGCCGGTGTCCCACCTGGCGAGGTAGCGTGCGGTGCGGATCGCGTTTCTGATTTCGTCGGCGAGCAACTGGCCGTGCTGCTCGCCGCGATCGTACGGCTCGCCTTCGATATGCACGAAAATCCAGCCGGCCTGATCGCGGCGTACGGCCTCGGGGGACGGTTCGCTCATCTGCGGCTCCGACTACACGGCGTATAAGGCGGGCGCTGCCTCTGCGCCCATGCTGGGCTCACGCGTGCCGGCCGCATAAAGGGCCGGCGGTCTGTTCATTGTAGAGAATCCGCGGCGCTTTGCATCGCACGCCGCGAAGCTTGCGCGAAGGCCCTAGCGCGACGGATTCATGCGGAAGTACGCGTCGAGCAGCGAGGTCTTGTAGACGACCCCGGCGAGCTTGGGATGCGCGGTGCTTTCGATCACCGGCAGCCGCTCGCCCTGAAACGCCATGAAGTGCTGTAACGCGACAGCGAGCGACATGTCCGGCGTCAGCACGTCGAAATGCGGTTGCAGATAATCGGCGGCGGTTTTCATCGACGTGTCGGTCCGGTCGAGCAGATCGGATGTGATGTCCTTCAGCGCGACCACGCCGAGAAACGCGCCCGAGTCGTTCGCGACGTACAGATACTTGACCGGATATTCGAGGAACACGCGCGTCATGTCGTGCACGGTCGCGTTCGGCGGCACGACGGTCTGCGCGGGGCGGATCAGCTCGCGCATCTGCGTCGCTCGCAGCCGCGTGCGTTCCTGCTCCTCGCGATTGCGGCGCAGCGTGATCTCGTACATCGAGGTCTTGCCGATCGCACGCGCGATGAAGTACGCGACCACGCACGACACCATCAGCGGCAGCACGACCTGATAGCTCAAGGTCATCTCGAAGATCATCAGGATCGCCATCAGCGGCGCCTGGGTCGCGCCCGCGAGGAACGCGCCCATGCCGACCATCGCATACGCATAAGCGGCCGACGTCGCATGCGGCCACAACGCGTGCATGCCCTGACCGAACAGCGAGCCGACCGCCGCGCCGACGAACAGCGTCGGCGTGAACACGCCGCCGACCGCGCCCGAGCCGGCCGTCGCCGCGGTCGCCGCAAGCTTGCAGACGAGCACGAGCACGAGCGCGGTCCACGTCCACGGCGAATGCAGGATCGAGTTCACGACGCTATAGCCGTTGCCCCACACCTCGGGCTCCGCGACCGAAATGATGCCGACCACGAGACCGCCGATTGCGAGCCGCACCGGCAGCGCCACCGGCAGCTTGCGAAAGGTCCGCTTCGAGGCATCGAGCAATCGCAGGAACTGTGGCGCGGCCGCGCCGCACAGCGCGCCGAGCGCGACGAACAGCAGCACCTCGGGACCGGTCACGGTCGGAAACTCCGGCATCTCGTAAGGCGGCTTGTAGCCGGCGAATTCGCGCATCGTGATGTTAGCGACGACCGCCGCGACCACCACCGGCCCGAAGCTCTCCATCGCGATCGAGCCGAGCACGATCTCGGTGACGAAAAACGCGCCCGCGATCGGCGCGCTGTACGCGGACGTGATGCCGGCCGCCGCGCCGCATGCGACCAGCAGGCGCAGCCGCGGCGGATCGAAGTGGACCCAGCGGCCGATCAGCGACGAGGCGAGCGCCGCGAGCTGCACCATCGGACCTTCACGGCCGATCGAGCCGCCGCTCGCGATCGTAAACAGCGACGACACGCTGCGCCACAGGCTCAGGCGCACCGGCACGGCGCCGTCGCCGATCGCGACCGCTTCCATGTAGTCGGAGTGCGGGTGCCTGTCGGCGTGACGCTGCGCGATCAGCAAAAACACGCCGGCGACCAGACCGCCCGCGGCCGGCACCCAGATGCGCACGGTCCACCGCAGGCTGCGCGCCGTTTCGACGAAGCTGCCGGAGTGGCCGGTGATCGCCAGTTGCAGCAGTTCGATGCCTTTACGAAACGCAACGGTCGCGAACGCGCCGACAATGCCGACCACGACCGACCAGACCAGCATCGTGTGGGCATCGGAGAGGCGGAAAAGGCGTTGGGCGCGGGTGCGCAGCTTCAGCAGGAATGAAAGCACGTCGACGGTACGGGGCGTGATGGGGGGGTGAAAAACGCGCGCCATAACAGCAGCGCGCCCGCCTCGAATGGCGGGCGCGCGGCGGCGAGCAGGCGGTGGAGGGCGGCGCGGTTCAAGTCGCCGCCTTGTCGAGTTCCGGATAGTGCCGGAAGACGCAGCTTTCGTTATGGGCGATGCGCCGGTCCGAGTTCAGGTACGCGGCGATGTTCGGTCTGGCGATCACCCTGTCGTGCAGCGCGGCGAGCCGCGGATAGTGCCCGCCGAAGCGCTTCAGCGCGCGCGGAAACGCATACAGCAGACCATCGATCAGCTGGAACATCGACAGGTCCACATAGGTCAGCGCGTCGCCGACCATGAAGCTGTCGCCGGCTGGATTCTGCGCGAGCACGCGCTCGAAGTACGACATGAACTTCGGAATCCGATGGTCGATGAAATCGTGCGCGCGCACCTTCGCCGCGTCTTTCTGCTCCTCGTAGTAGAGGCCACTCGCGAGCGGATGGTGGGTGTCGTGCGCTTCGGTGACGACGTCGGCGATCGTCAGTTGCAGGCCGTTCGCGACGTAGCGCAGGCTCTCCACCCTGGGCGCGAGATTGAGCCGCGGGCCGAGATAGAACAGGATGTTGGCGGTCTGCGGGATCACCAGATCGCCGTCTTTCAGAAACGGTGGCGCGAATGGCGGATACGGCTCGTCGGGGCTGTCCATCACGGCCATCATCGCCTCGGTGCCGAGGCCCTTCGAAGGCTTGCCGCGAGCGACTTCGACGTAGTCGACGCCGGCTTCCTCCAGCGCGAGCCGCACGAATTCGCCGCGGCCTTGCAGGCCATCCCAGTAGTACAGTTCCAGGCTCATCGATCGATCCTCATTCCGGTCGCCGGGACGCGTCGCGGGAAGGCGGTTTCACCGCTGCCATCGGACCATGCGTACAGGCGGGTTGTGGAAGCAAAGTTCGCAGCAACGAGTATGCCGTGTGAGCGGGCCGGATGGGGCGCCAGAAAGCCCAAAACCCCGCGCGCGGCGGGGTGTCGGGGAAGGCGGCGAAGCCGGCGGCGGCTTAGCGCAACAGGTGCTGGACGGCCCATGTGATGCCCAGTCCGCCGGCGATCAGCCACACATACAGGATCAGGCCGGTGGTCAGCGCGCGAGGACCCGCTTCGCGAATCTGCGAGATCCGCGTTTCCATGCCGAGTGCGGTCATCGCCATCGTCAGCGCGAAGGTGTCGAGCAGGTTCAGCGACGAGGTGGCGCTTTGCGGCAGCACATGCAGCGAGTTGATCGCGACGCAGGCAAGAAAGCCGAGTGCGAACCAGGGGATCGCAAGCTTGCGCGGGGCGGCGCCGTCCGTGCTGCCATCGTTCGCGCCGCGCGCCGCGCGGTTCACCCACAGGCCGACCACCAGCAATACCGGCACGAGCAGCATCACGCGGGTCATCTTGACGATCGTCGCGATATGCGTCGCTTCCGGGCTCACGTTGCTCGCCGCGCCGACCACCTGCGCGACCTCGTGGATCGTGCCGCCGAAGAACAGCCCGGCGCCGACCGTATCGAGATGCAGCCAGCCTGCGTTGAACAGCACCGGGTACAGGAACATCGACAGCGTGCCGAACAGCACGACGGTGCCGACCGCCATCGCGCTCTTGTGCGGCTTCGATTGCAGCGTCGATTCGAACGCGAGCACCGCGGCCGCGCCGCAGATCGCGCTGCCGGCCGCCGTCAGCAGAGCGGTGTCGCGATCGAGCTTCATGATCTTGATACCGGCCCAGGTGCCGATCAGGAGCGTGCTGACGACGATCAGCACCGATTCCGCGAGACCCGGCAGACCGACCTGGGCGATTTCCTGCAGGCTCACGCGCAAGCCGAAAAACGCGACCGCGATGCGCAGCAGCTTGCGCGCCGAGAAGTTGACGCCCGCCGCCCAGCTGGCCGGCATGCTGTCGCGCAGCGCGTTGCCATAGATCGCACCGGCGACGATGCCGACGATCAGCGGACTCAGGCCAAGACCGGCAACCGCCGGAATCGCGGCGATGCGCGTGACGGCGGCGGCGAACAACGCGACGAACAGCACGCCATTGAGCTGGCCGCGGGTGGACAGCGCGGGCGAGGCGGCAGTGAGCGGGACGGTGGATGTGGACATGATTGGGTGCCTGACTTCGTAGCGAACTTGCACGGAACTGCATGAGCAGCAATGGGGCTAATCCTAAATTAGATATATCAATATGAAAAATCGTGATTTAGAATGTGAAGTATCGGCCTCACGGATATTTCATCGAGATGACCCCGGATCAACTTATAACGTTCGCTGCCGTCGCTGAGCATCGCAATATCAGCCGGGCGGCGGTGGCGCTGCATCTGTCGCAACCGGCGGTGTCCGGACAGCTACGGCAATTGCAGGACGAGTTCGGCGAGCCGCTGTATCAGCGCGACGGCCGCGGCGTGCGGCTGACGCCGGCCGGCGAGCAGCTCGCCAGCTATGCGGCGCGGCTGCGCGATACCTGGCGGCAGGCGCATGCGTATCGCGACGCGCTGCGCGGTCTGGAGCAGGGCACGTTGCGGATCGGCGCGAGCACGACGCCGGCGAGCTACCTGCTGCCGTACCTGATCGCCGAATTCCATCGCCGCTATCCGGACGTGACCGTGCACACCGCCAACGGCAACACGACCGAGATCGTCGGCGCGCTCGGCTCGGTCGACATCGCGATGATCGAGGGTCCCGCCGGCGCCGATCTGCCGCCGGACACGGTCGTCCATGCGTGGCGCGAGGACGAGATCGTTGCGATCATGCCGCGCTCGCATCCGCTCGCGCAGGCGGACAACGGCGGGCGCATCGAGCTGGCCGCGTTCGGCGCGTATCCGCTGGTGCTGCGCGAGGAAGGCTCCGGTGTGCGGCAGACGGTCGAGCGAGAGTTCGCGCGCGCGGGCGTGCCGATGCGCGCAGCGCTCGAGATCGCGGGGGTCGAAGGCGTGAAGGAGGCGGTGCGGGCCGGCATGGGCGTCGGCTTTGTGTCGGCGATGTCGATGCGGCACGAGAACGGTGCGCTGCGCCTGATGTCGCTAAGCCCGCAGCCGCTGACGCGGCGGCTGTCGATTCTGGTGCCGCATGCGAGCGCGCCGTCGCGGGTGGTCGAACAGTTTCTGGCGATGTGTATCGCGGACGAGGGCTGACCGCAGCGCTGGCAGCATGCGGCCGCCGCCCCTGGGGATTTCCTCTATGGTGCGGGAGGGCTGCCCCGCGCACTATTCGCAAATCGCAGCGCCTCGGTGCTTTTTTTTGAAGTTTGGTTGGAACCGGTTCCAAAGCCGGTTTCGCGTCAGAATTGAGTGAGTTGGGCATGGCTGATGCAATTGACATCGTGATCGTCGCCAGCGCGTTCGGTGTGAACGCCGTGCGCGCCGACGGCCATCTGAAATGGGCGCAGGCGGCAAAGCGGGCCGGCGCGGCGGGTTTCGAAGTGCGCCGCGAGCTGTTTGCGAGCGACGCGGACGCGGACCCGCAACGGCTGCGCGTGCTCGGCGCTGCAATCGCCGATCTCGGGCTGTGGCCGGTGTTCTCGACCCCGGCATCGTTGTACGCGGCTAACGGCCAGCTCGATACCGGCGCGCTGCGTCTGGCGCTCGACGAAGCGGCCGCGCTCGGCGCGCGCTTCGTCAAGCTGCAACTCGGCGGCTTCGCGGGCGAGGCTCACGGCGCGGCGATCGTCGCGCACGTGGCGAGCGCCACCGGCACCACGGGCGGCGCGCAGCCACGGCTCGTCGTCGAAAATGGGCAACTGGCGCAGGGCGGCTCGCCCGCGCAGTTCGTCGGGCTGTTCGACGCGCTCGCGCGTGAAGGCCACGCGGGCGCGCTCGGTATGACTTTCGATACCGGCAACTGGGCGTGGCTCGACGTCGCGCCGCTCCAGATCGCGCCGCAGCTTGCGCGATACGTCGAATACATCCATTGCAAGACCACCACGGGCGAAGGCGCGCGGCGCTTCGCGATCGCGCCGGCCGACGATGACGCGACATTCCGCGCGGTCCTCGACCAGCTGCCGCGCGATGTGCCGCGCGGCATCGAGTTTCCGTTGGACCCAAGCCGGATCGACGCAGATGCCGCGCACTATGTGAGCTGGCTCGCGCGGGTTTAGACCCACGGGCGCGGCAAGCAAGGCAGCAACCGAAGCAGCAAACAACGCAACGCAACGCAACATGAATCATCGGCATCAGAAGCACCACCAGGAGCCCAGCATGACCCAGTCGTACCCAGCCCTCGACGTGATCACCTACGGCGAAGCGATGGCGATGTTCGTCGCCGCCGAAACCGGCCCGCTCGCGGGCGTTGGGCACTTCACGAAGCGCATCGCCGGCGCGGATCTGAACGTCGCGATCGGCTTGTCCCGACTCGGCTTCAGGGTGGGCTGGATGAGCCGCGTCGGCGACGATTCGTTCGGCCAGTATGTGCGCGACACGCTGACGAAAGAGGGCATCGACCAGCAATGCGTGAGCACCGACGCGCGCTATCCGACCGGCTTCCAGCTGAAGTCGAAGAACGACGACGGCAGCGACCCGGCGGTCGAATACTTCCGCAAAGGCTCGGCGGCGAGCCATCTGTCGCTCGACGACTACGTCGCCGACTACGTGCTGCCCGCCCGTCATTTGCATCTGACCGGGGTCGCGCCGGCGATCTCGGCGAGTTCGCGCGAACTCGCGTTCCATCTGGCCCGCGAAATGCGTGCGGCAGGCAGGACGATTTCGTTCGACCCGAACCTGCGCCCGACGCTGTGGCCGTCGCGCGCGGCGATGGTCGAAGGCCTGAACGCGCTCGCGGCACTCGCCGACTGGGTGCTGCCCGGCATCGGCGAGGGTGAGATTCTGACCGGCTACACGCAGCCGGAGGACATCGCGCAGTTCTACCTCGAGCGCGGCGCGCGCGGCGTGATCGTCAAGCTCGGCGCGCAGGGCGCGTATTACCGCACCGCGACCGATGCCGCGACGATCGCCGGCCGGCCGGTCGCGAACGTCGTCGATACGGTCGGCGCCGGCGATGGTTTCGCGGTCGGCGTGATCAGCGCGCTGCTCGAAGGCCGCACGCTCGCACAGGCGGTCGCGCGCGGCAACCGGATCGGCGCGCTCGCGATCCAGGTGATCGGCGATTCCGAAGGCTTGCCGAGCCGCGCCGAACTCGACGCGCTGGAACTGGCGGAGGTGCCGGGCATCGCAAGCGCGGCCTGACGCGCAGCGGACTGCGAGGCATCGACGACCCGCATCGACGACAACAAGAGCGCTCTCAGCGCCCAGATTTTTTCATCATTGATTCGAGGACGACGCCGTCCAGGGAGACTTTCATGACCTCATCACTTGCGATTCGCCGCTGGTGGACGATCATGCCGATCGTGTTCATCACCTACAGCCTCGCGTATCTGGATCGCGCGAATTTCGGCTTCGCGGCGGCGGCCGGCATCAACCAGGATCTCGGCATCAGCAAGGGGCTCGCGTCGCTGATCGGCGCGCTGTTTTTCCTCGGCTATTTCTTCTTCCAGATCCCGGGTGCGATCTACGCCGAGCGCCGCAGCGTGAAGAAGCTCGTGTTCTGGAGCCTCATTCTGTGGGGCGGCTGCGCGGCGTTGACCGGCATGGTCAGCAACATCCCGTCGCTGATGGCGATTCGTTTCGTGCTGGGCGTCGTCGAAGCCGCGGTGATGCCGGCGATGCTGATCTTCATCAGCAACTGGTTCACGAAGAGCGAACGCTCGCGCGCCAACACGTTCCTGATTCTCGGCAATCCGGTCACGGTGCTGTGGATGTCGGTCGTATCGGGCTATCTGGTGCATTCGTTCGGCTGGCGGCAGATGTTCATCGCCGAGGGCGTGCCCGCGATCCTCTGGGCGGTGTGCTGGTGGTTCCTCGTGAAGGACAAGCCCGAGCAGGTGTCCTGGCTCACGCAGCCGGAAAAGGACGCGCTCGCGCAGACGCTGCGCGCCGAGCAGGCCGCGATCAAGCCGGTGCGCAACTACAGCGAGGCGTTTCGCACGCCCGCGGTCATCAAGCTGTGCGCGCAGTATTTCTGCTGGAGCATCGGCGTGTACGGTTTCGTGCTGTGGCTGCCGTCGATCCTGAAGAACGGCTCGTCGATCGGCATGGTCGAGACGGGCTGGCTGTCTGCGCTGCCGTATGCGGTCGCGACGATCGCGATGCTTGCAGCTTCGTGGGCATCGGATAAACTCAACCGCCGCAAGGTGTTCGTGTGGCCGTTCCTGCTGATCGGCGCGATTGCGTTCGCGGCGTCGTACGGACTCGGCTCCGCGCACTTCTGGATCTCGTATGCGCTGCTCGTGATCGCGGGCGCCGCGATGTATGCGCCGTACGGCCCGTTCTTTGCGATCGTGCCGGAGCTGCTGCCCAGGAACGTCGCGGGCGGCGCGATGGCGCTGATCAACAGCATGGGCGCGCTCGGCTCGTTCGTCGGCTCGTACCTGGTCGGCTATCTGAACGGCGCGACCGGCTCGCCCGCGGCATCGTATGCGTTCATGAGCGTGGCGCTCGTCGCCGCGGTGATCCTGACGCTCGCCGTCAAGCCGGCCGCCGCCGAACAACGCGACCCCGCTCGTCCCCCCGTCGCAAGGAAAATTAGCTGATGAACAAGATCGTCGCCTGGAAGTCGCTGCCCGAGGATGTGCTCGGCTATCTGCAACAGCATGCGCAGGTCGTGCAAGTCGATCCGTCACAGCATGATGCTTTCGTCGCCGCGTTGCGCGATGCCGACGGCGGCATCGGCGCGAGCGTGAAGATCGCGCCGGCGATGCTCGAAGGCGCGAGCCGGCTTAAGGCGCTTTCGACGATCTCGGTCGGCTACGACCAGTTCGACGTCGACGACCTCACGCGCCGCGGCATCGTGCTCGCGCACACGCCGGACGTGCTGACCGAATCGACCGCCGATACCGTGTTCTCGCTGATCCTCGCGTCCGCGCGGCGGGTCGTCGAGCTGGCCGACTGGGTCAAGGCGGGCCAGTGGCGCACCAGCATCGGGCCCGCGCAGTTCGGGCTCGACGTGCAGGGCAAGACGATCGGCATCGTCGGCCTGGGGCGGATCGGCGGCGCGGTCGCACGACGCGCGGCGCTCGGCTTCAACATGAAGGTGCTGTACACCAACCGCAGCGCGAACCGCCAGGCGGAAGACGCATATGGCGCGCGACGCGTCGAGCTGGCGGAATTGCTCGCGCAGTCCGATTTCGTCTGTCTGCAGGTGCCGCTCACGCCACAGACGCGGCATCTGATCGGCGCGGCCGAACTGCGGGCGATGAAGAAGAGCGCGATCCTGATCAACGCGTCGCGCGGCGCGACCGTCGACGAACCGGCGCTGATCGACGCATTGAAGAACGGCACGATTCACGGCGCGGGCCTCGACGTGTTCGACACCGAACCGTTGCCGGCCGACTCGCCGTTGCTGTCGATGCCGAACGTGGTCGCGCTGCCGCATATCGGCTCGGCGACGCATGAGACCCGTCATGCAATGGCGCTCAACGCGGCGCAGAACCTGGTCGCCGCGCTCGACGGCACGTTGACGACCAACATCGTCAATCGTGAAGTCCTGGCGAAGTGAATCGCAGGGCGGCGCGCAAGCTGCCGCCCTCGGACCGACACGAACGATCAGCGAATGAGCACGACCCCGCCGGGCACGCCACCCAATCCGTCGTCCGCGCCGACGCGCCGCGCGACCATCACCGATGTCGCGCGGGAAGCCGGCACCGGCAAGACCAGCATCTCGCGCTATCTGAACGGCGAGTTCAGCGCGCTGTCGCCCGAGCTGCGCGCGCGCATCGAAGCCGCGATCGCGCGGCTCGACTACCAGCCGAACCAGATGGCGCGCGGCCTGAAGCGCGGCCGCAACCGGCTGATCGGCATGCTGGTCGCCGACCTGACCAATCCGTACTCCGTCGAAGTGCTGCAAGGCGTCGAGGCCGCGTGCCACGCGCTCGGTTTGATGCCGCTGATCTGCCACGCGGCGAACGAAGTCGAGATGGAGCGCCGTTACCTGCAACTGCTGACCACGTATCGCGTGGAAGGCGTGATCGTCAATGCGTTAGGCGTGCGCGAGGAGACGTTGCGGCCGGTCGGCGAGGGCGGGATTCCGGCGGTGCTGGTCGATCGGCGCGTGGAGGGGCTGGTCGCCGACATGGTCGGTCTCGACAATGGCGCGGCCGCCGAGCTCGGCACGCGGCATCTGCTCGAACGGGGCTTCGAGCATATCTGGTTCGTCGTGCAGCCGTTCGAGCAGGTCAGCTCGCGGCGGCTGCGCGTCGACGCGTTCGATCGCGCGATGCGCGACGAGGGCCGCGCGCGCGGTCATACGCTGGTGCTCGATCTCGCCGATGAAACTGCGGTCGAGCGCGGCCTTGCGCAGCTGGATCGTGCGATCGACTCGCCGGGCGAGGCCGGCACCGCTCCACGCGTCGCGCTGTTCGCGGCCAACGCGCCGGTCGCGTTGCGCCTCGCGCTGCACCTGAACGCGCGTTACGGCGCGCACTGGCAGAGCCGCGTCGCGCTGCTTTCGATCGACGATCCGGACTGGGCCGAGCTCGCCGGCATCACGACGATCCGTCAGCCGACCTATGACATCGGTTATCGCGCGGTCGAATTCCTGCACGAGCGCATCGAAGGCGCGCAGACGGGCGCGCGCGACTGCCTGCTGCCCGGCGAGCTGATCGTGCGTGCATCGACCGCGCGCTGATTTCCGGTCAATCTGCGATCATTCGGGGCTGCGGCGCGCAGCGGTTGCGCGCCGGGGATTGCAAGGAACCCCGCAAGGATACTCATGGTCGTGTCACCGCTTACCCTCGCGAGCCTCGCGCTCGCCACGCTCGTCATCGCCGCTTTACCTTTTCTGCTTTACCGGCAGTTGCGCCGTCCGCTCGCGCTCAGGCCGCGCGACGCGATCGCCGGCGTCGCGGTGTTCGCGCTGTTCGCGATGGTGATCGAGCGTGCGCTGAACGACTATCTGCTGCGCGGCAACGCGGCGACGGCGGCGTTCCTTTCGCAGCCGCTCGCGTTCGTCGTCTATGGTGCGCTGGTGGCGGGCGTTTGCGAGGAAGTGGGGCGGTTCTTCGGTATGCGGCTGCTGATGACGCGCGCGGCGGCGCGGCCGCCAGTGCGAAAAAAGTCGATCGTGGAAGCGCCCACCGGTGTCGCTGCAAGCGCGGGGGCCAACCCCGCCGCCAGCCCGGCCGCCGACACGCGCACCGCCGCGTTGCGCGCCGACGATGGCGCCGCGCTGAGCTACGGCCTCGGCCATGGCGGTGCGGAAGCATGGATGGTCGGCGTGCTCGTGCAGTTCCAGTGGCTCGTGTTCGCGGTGCTCGAAAACCGCGGACGGCTCGGCGATTACCTCGGCAATCTGCCGGCCGAAGCCGTGATGCGCGTGCATCTGATTCTCGCGAGCCTGACGCCGCAACTGGCCGGCATTTTCGCGCTCGAACGGATCGCGGCGCTGGTGTTCCAGATCGGCCTGTCGGTGCTGATGTGGCGCGGCGTGCGGGCCGGCTCGCGCGGCATCCTGCCGCTCGCGATCGTGGTGCACGCGCTGATCGACGCGCCTGCCGCGATGACGCAGGCGCGACTGCTGCCGCTCGCGGCGGTCGATACGATCTATGCGGTGGCGGCGGTGTGCGTCGCGGGACTGTTGATCCGGAGTTACCGGCGGCCGGCGGCGGCGTAAGCGGATGAACCTGGACCGCAGGCGCCTCGCTATCCCTTCAGCGTTTCTCTAAAATGCGCCTACGTTTCAGGACCTTCTTTTCCCGGCAGCCTTCATGGAAGCTTACCAATACGACTGCGCGCATCCGGAGTTCGACGAGCTCGCGCGCGTCATCAGCGATCTGTTTCCCGAGCAGACGCAGTTCATCGAGCGTGCCGCCGACAATGGCACGCCCACACTGACGATTCACTGGGTAGCGATGCGCTTCGGTTCGACCGCACGCCGGATCGAGATGACGGTCGCGATCGCGCCCGCGGCGCTCGCGCGTTATCGCGCGATGCCGGCGCGGCTGCGTGGCCGCAGCTTCGCGGTATTGCGCGCGTACGTCGAAGCGAGCCTGGGCTCGCTCGAAGAGATGTACGCGAACGGCGAGGCGGTGCCGCGCGAAGTCACGGTCGAGCTCGGCGACGAGTTCGCATGAAGCGCGGGTGAATCTGCTTCAATCCGCGAGCCGATAGACCTTCGCGAAACGCGCGGCCTGCACGACGCCATAGTCGCCGGGAGCGTACTGCATCACCCAGTCGCCGGCCGCGCCGTGCAGCACGTCGCCGCCGCTCGCCGAGCGCGCGAGCGAGAAGGACTCGTCCATCCGGCGGGCAAGCACGACTGCCGGGCGGTTGCGATAGGCGCCGGCTTCGCCGTGCGCGAGCGCCGGGTCGGCGGGCAGGTACTTGGCGTCGAAGCGCTCGCGCGACACGACCCAGCGGTCGCCGGTCGAGCCGGTGATCAGCGCATCGCCGCGCACATAGCGGTTCGGGCCTTCGAGGCTCATCAACTGGCCAACGGCCGCGGCGAATTCGACGCTTACCGTTTCGTCCTTGACGACGCGTTGGGCGTGCGGATCGTCACGCAGATCGAGATTCCTGAGTTCGGTCATGAAGCGGGTGGGAGATTAGGGGAGGGGCGTTGCGGCGAGACTCGCCGCTTTGCGCACCCGAATGATGCCAGATGCCCACAGCGGGGCAACCCCCGCCGCGGGCGATCTTGCATTACGGCTTGACGGTCGCGTCGCTCGCGGCTTCGGCCGCGGGCTTGCCGCTCTTGCTCTTGCCATGGCCGCGATGATGACCCTCGGGGCCGCCATGGTGGAACGTCGCATCGGCGAGCTTCTTCTGCTCCGGCGACAGGCTGCTATACAGCGGCTCGAACGCATCGACGAGCTTCTTCATGCCGTCCGCATGCGCCTGCGCAATCGTTGCGTACTGTTTCATGTCGTCGAGCGCGCTCACGTTGGTGGCAGCTTTGCGCTGCTCGAACAGCTGGCCCATCGTTTCGCCGTTGCTGCGCATCACGTCGGCGAACGCCTTCCATTGCGTTTCCTGCGCGGGTGTGATCTTCAGTTGCGAATGCAGATAAGCGATACGGTCTTCGACGTTGCGTTCGTGACCGGCCTTGGCTGCCGAAGCCGTTGCCGTTGTGTCCGGTGCCGAGGCAGGCGCGGCGGCGGTTTGAGCGAACGCGCCGCCCATCGAAACGGCCGTAGCCAGCATAACCAGTGCTTTTTTCATCGAAACTCCTGATGTCTGTTCGTATTGAGACTCGGCGCGCGGCGTGCGTATCGCCTCGCGCCAGCGACGAATAGCGGCGCACTGCAACCGGCCGCCGCATTCGCCCGTCGCCGCTATTAGTAACACGATATCCCTACAATACGGCTCCTGTGCGACAAACGCTTACAACCGAAACGAAAGCGAAACGGCTCGCGCCTGAGCGGCAATCACCGATGCCGGGCACACTGTGCGGCGACCGCACTCTCCGTGACACAGCGCCGCTGCCCGTGCAGACGCGCGATAATCCGCGACATTCCATACCAACTTCCCGCCCCTTCGATGAGACCTCCGCGCCTCGACCAGCTCGACGACCTCGACCGTAATCTCGTTGCACTGCTGCAAGCCAACGCGCGCGAGAGCGTCGCGAATCTCGCGCGACAGCTCGGCGTCGCGCGCACGACCGTGATCGCGCGCATTGCGCGGCTCGAGCGCAGCAACGTGATCGCCGGCTACAGCGTGCGGCTGGGCCAGGACGTGCTCGATTCGAGCATCGTCGCTTATGTCGGCATCATCATCGCGCCGAAGCACGGGCCGGCCGTGCAGAAGCGCCTCGGCAAGATGCCTGAGGTGCAGCTGCTGTGCGCGGTCAGCGGCGAGTTCGACTACGTGGCATGGCTGCGTGCCGATTCGCCCGAGCGGCTCAACGATCTGCTCGATCAGATCGGCGGGCTCGAAGGTGTTGAGCGGACCACGACGTCGATCATTCTGGCGCGCAAGATCGACCGCGGCACGGTGTGAGTCGGGGCGCGCCGTAAGCTCTTCGCGAATGCTTCGACAGTCCTTCGATTACGCGCTTTTTGCGCGTTTTCGACAAATCGTTTGATCACTTCGTCGGAACGTCGAACTTGATGGTCATACCGCAGCATTTTGCGCGTATGAACTGTTTTTGCTTCTTCCTACACTGTCATTCAAGGGTTCGGCCCGCAGGCGCCGCGCGCAATACGCGGCGCACTTCCCAAGCTCAGAGACAGCACATGGATAACAAGGAGAAGCAGATGAAAGTAGCTATCGTTGGCGCAGGTCTGATCGGTCACACCATTGCTCATATGCTGCGCGAGACGGGCGACTACGAGGTCGTCGCGTTCGACCGTGACCAGCACGCACTCGACAAGCTCGCCGCCCAGGGCATTCCGACCCGCCGCATCGATTCCGCCGACGCCGCCGTGCTGCGCGCCGCGATTCAGGGCTTCGACGTGCTGATCAACGCGCTGCCGTACTACCTCGCGGTGAACGTCGCATCGGCCGCGAAGGGCGTGGGTGTCCATTACTTCGACCTGACCGAGGACGTGCGCGCGACGCACGCGATCCGCGCGATCGCCGACGATGCCGATCACGCTTTCATGCCGCAGTGCGGCCTCGCGCCGGGCTTCATCGGCATCGCCGCGCACGAGCTCGCGAATCGCTTCACGGAAATCCGCGACGTGAAGATGCGCGTCGGCGCGCTGCCCGAGTTTCCGACCAATGCGCTGAAGTACAACCTGACGTGGAGCGTCGACGGCCTGATCAACGAGTACTGTCAGCCGTGCGAGGCGATCCGCGACGGCCGCACGCAGTGGGTGCAGCCGCTCGAAGGCCTCGAGCATTTCTCGCTCGACGGCACCGAGTACGAAGCGTTCAACACGTCGGGCGGGCTGGGCACGCTGTGCGAGACGCTGGCGGGCCGCGTCGAATCGCTCGACTACAAGTCGGTGCGCTATCCGGGGCATCGCAACCTGATGCAGTTCCTGCTGGAAGACCTGCGTCTGTCGAGCGACCGCGATACGCTGAAGACCATCATGCGCCGCTCGGTGCCGTCGACCGCGCAGGACGTCGTGCTGGTGTTCATCACCGTGAGCGGCATGCGCGACGGTCAGCTCGTGCAGGAGGTGTTTACGCGCAAGATCTTCGCGAAGACGGTCTGCGGCGTGCCGATGAGCGCGATCCAGATCACCACCGCCGGTGCGATGTGCGCGGTGCTCGATCTGTTCCGCGAGCGCAAGCTGCCGCAAAAGGGCTTCGTGCGGCAGGAGCAGGTGTCGCTTGGCGATTTCCTCGCGAACCGCTTCGGCAAGCTGTACGAAGGGCAGTCGCTGGAGGCGATGGCGACGGTTTGAGGTTCGAATGGCTCGGGTCAAATGAAAATCCCCGTACGTCACCGACGTACGGGGATTTTTTGTTTTTCAGCCGATCAGCGGGCTGTGCTGCGCCGCACTCGCGAGGCGCTCATCCAGCGACAATTTGCGCAACGAGCGCTTGATAGTCCGCCGGACTGGGCGCGGTATTGTCGAACATCAGCAGACCCTCGCGGCTCGCGCCGCTCGGCTCGAAGCGCCGCCGCCGGTAGTCGTCCCAGTGCGCGAGCTTGTACGCATCGTTGGGGTTCGCGCGCGCGACGATCCGCTGCCGTGCCACGTCCTCCGAGGTTAGCACCCACACGACCCGCAACCTCACGTCCGGCGCGACGCCGAGCCACGCATGATCGAACAGCCGCCGCTCGCGCACCTCGCGCGACAGTGGCCCGACGACCAATGCGCTGATGCCGAGTTCGAGATTGTCGCGCGCGGTATCGATGAGGCCGCGATATTCGGGGTCGCGCAGATGCTGCAGGAAAAGAGGGCTGTCGCGATCGTTCGGATCGCCGGTCACCATCGCCATCGCGGCCGCGCTATAGCCGCCGTACAGCGTGTCCTTGTCGAGCAGGCAGAAGGGGGTGCCGCTCGCTTTCATCAGCGGGCCGAACAGCTTTTTCGCCAGCGTCGTCTTGCCCGTGCCCGCATGACCGCAAAAGAAAACCAGAGAAGTCACGCAGGCTTGTCCTCACGCGGCGCGGCGGCCGCATCGGGGCGCGGATCGCGCGCGAACTTGCCGTTGGTCTCGAGCCACATCACGTTGATGATGCCGAAGCCGAGCGCCACACCCACGCCGAGAATCCAGGTGAAATACCACATCGCAGTCTCCTTGATCGTGCGTCCGGCGACGCGGATCGACAGGCTTGCCAGTTGCCGACGGCGGCCAGCCGTGAGCGCGGCCGCCTTCAACGATCATGAAGAAGAACGCCGCGCCATGCAAGTGGGTGCGGCGCCCGAGTTCCGCGCGCGTTGCTATGATGCGGAACAGTCATGCGTAAGACGCGCACCGCGTAGTCACAAACCCGGCCCACCATCGAGAGCACACGGGAGAACCAGCATGCCGATGCGCGTGTCTTGCCGCGCCGCGTTCGCCGCGTTCGCCGCATGCGTCGCGCTCGGCGTGCTTACGCTGGCCGGCTGCGCATCGACGCCGGCCGAGCCGCTGCCGTTCAAACCGGTGCCGGCCGAGCGCATCGTCAGACAGGGCTATACGCAGCCGGGCCCCGGCCTCGTCGCGGTGGACGTGCGGCGCGAGCGTTCGCGCGACGTGATCGTGCGGTTCCGCGATGCGCTCGTCTATATCGACGGCGAGCGCGTCACCGACCTGATGAACGGCGAGCACGTGGTGTTCTATCTGCCGCCCGGCACGCATCGGATCGGCGTATCGACCCAGTTCGATCCGGTCATCGAGCTGAACTTCATCGTGACGGCCGACCCGCGCTACACGAACCGCGCGTCGGTCACGTTCAACGACGATCACCGCATCGGCCTGCAGCGGGTCGCGCAGTAGCCGCAGCAGCATGTCGCCGGGCATTAACAATTCGAAACGCGCGCCTTACGCAGCGGGCCTTAACATGGCGGCAGATCCAAGCCTGCTGAAAGCGTGCTTGTCCGTTCACGCGAGACAGGTCGCCCGTCTTACGCAATGCTTACGCGAGAGGGCGGCCCGGTCTGTTTTCGTATCCAGGGTAATCCGAACATGCTGATCAATTGCGCCGCCTATCAGGACGGCCGTAAGCTCGCCGACATCGATATCGACGCCATC
Organism: Paraburkholderia sp. EG304; assembly: GCF_046543485.1. Taxonomy (NCBI): domain Bacteria; kingdom Pseudomonadati; phylum Pseudomonadota; class Betaproteobacteria; order Burkholderiales; family Burkholderiaceae; genus Paraburkholderia; species Paraburkholderia sp. EG304. The sequence continues at coordinate 436,703 of NZ_JBKGUA010000001.1, forward strand.
AGCGACTACGTCGCGCGGCCCGAGTGCTTCGTCTGGGTCGCATTGAAAGACCCGAGTCCCGAAGAACTCGCGGTCATGAAAGAGGAGTTCGATCTGCACGAACTCGCGATCGAAGATGCTCAACACGGCCATCAGCGCCCGAAGATCGAGGAGTACGGCGATTCGCTGTTCACCGTGATGCACACGGTTGAGATGGACGAGAACGGCGAGTTCGTGATCGGCGAAGTCGCCGTATTCGTCGGCAGCAACTATGTGCTGTCGGTGCGGCGCGGCACGCGCGCCGGTTTTCAGAGCGTGCGCACGCGCTGCGAGCACGAGCCGCATCTGTTGAAGGAAGGCTCGGCGTTCGTGCTGTATGCGCTGATCGACGACGTGGTCGACCGTTATTTCCCAATCGTCGAGGCGATGAGCACCGAACTCGAAGCGCTCGAGGACCGCATCTTCGAGAAGAACGATTCGGCCGCCTCGCGCGCGATCGTGCAGGACCTGTACACGATGAAGCGCCGGCTCGTGACCCTGCAACACCACATCCAGCCGCTGCGCGAAGCGGTGGGCAAACTGACCGGCGGGCGCATTCCGAGCATCTGCGCGGGCATGCAGGCGTACTTCCGCGATGTCTACGACCACCTCGACCGGATCGTCAGAACCATCGAGGGACGCCGCGAAATCGTCGTCACGGCGGTGCAGGTGAACCTCGGCATGATCTCGCTCGCCGAGAGCGAGATCACCAAGCGGCTCGGCTCGTTCGCGGCGCTGTTCGCGGTGCCGACGATGATCGCCGGTATCTACGGGATGAACTTCGAGCGCATTCCCGAGCTGCATTTCAAGTTCGGCTATCCGGTCGTGCTGATCGTGATGCTGGCGATCGACTTCGTGCTGTACAGGCGTTTTCGCAAGGCCGGCTGGCTGTAGCCGGCGCGCCTTTCGATATCCTCGCGGTTTCGCTTGCAGCGCGCGCGATACCAGGCCAGCATAAGCGGCCGGTGTGTCGCACCGCATGCGACGCATCGGCGTTCTCGACTGCACGGACTGAGCGAGGGGACCTTGCCACACGCTGCCCGGATCGATCGAGCGCATCGCGGCGCCGTACATGCTGCGCGCCGGTGCGTTGCAACACCGCGAATCGTTGACATTCCGAAAAGCTTGCGCTGAGAATAGGCCTCGCAAACGTTTGCGCATCAAAAAAAATACGGCTCGCCCGCGAGCCTGACAACCTTGGAGATACGCATGAGCCATCGAACCCGTCGTCGCATTCTTGCCGCCGCAGTTCTCGCCACCGCCTCCGCCGTCCTGCCTTTTTCCGTCGCCCACGCACAGAACGCCCCGGCTCATAAACCCAAGGTCGCGCTCGTGATGAAGTCGCTCGCCAACGAGTTCTTCCTGACCATGGAGACCGGCGCGAAGGACTATCAGAAGCAGAACCCGGCCAAGTTCGACCTGATCACCAACGGCATCAAGGACGAAACCGACACCGCCAACCAGATCCGCATCGTCGAGCAGATGATCGTGTCGAAGGTCGATGCGATCGTGCTCGCGCCGGCTGATTCGAAAGCGCTCGTGCCGGTCGTCAAGAAGGCGGTCGACGCGGGCATCATCGTCGTCAACATCGACAACCGGCTCGATCAGGACGTGCTGAAGTCCAAAGAGCTGAACGTGCCGTTCGTCGGCCCCGACAACCGCAAGGGCGCGCGGCTCGTCGGCGACTACCTCGCGAAGCGGCTGAAGGCCGGCGACGAAGTCGGCATCCTCGAAGGCGTGTCGACCACCACCAACGCGCAGCAGCGTACCGCCGGCTTCAAGGACGCGATGCAGGCGGTCGGCGCGAAGATCGTGTCGGTGCAGTCGGGCGAGTGGGAAATCGACAAGGGCAACGCGGTCGCGTCGGCGATGCTCAACGAATATCCGAACCTGAAGGCGCTGCTCGCCGGCAACGACAACATGGCGATCGGCGCGGTGTCGGCGGTGCGCGCGGCCGGCAAGCAGGGCAAGGTGCTGGTGGTCGGCTACGACAACATCAACGCGATCCATCCGATGCTGAAGGACGGCCGCGTGCTCGCCACCGCCGACCAGTTCGCGGCGAAGCAGGCCGTGTTCGGCATCGATACCGCGCTGAAGGCGTTGAGCGAACACAGGAAGCAGTCGGAGCTGTCGGGCGTCGTCGAAACGCCGGTCGTTCTGGTGACCAAAGACACGCTGAAGTAAGCGCGGCGCGCCCGGCGTCGAGCGCGAGCCGGGCGCGGCCGGACCGGCCCGCGGGAAACCGCCCGTGCCGCCGCGAAGCGCGCACCGCACGCTTGAGCGGCACTGCGGCAACCTGCCGATCCGCTTTTATTCAACGAACGCTCAAGAATTCCGCGGGGCCGCCGTTAATTCCAGAGATAAGCGTCATGACGGCGGCTCGCGCGATGAGAGAAGCGCGGCCGTGAGCGCCTGCGCATTCCGCGCAGTGGGCCGGCATGACTCGTGGCAGCCAGGAGCGATGTGCCGTGCGGCAAGCGCGGCGGACCGCCAGGGTGTCACGAAGGCGCCAGAAGCGCCATGCAATCAGGAGCGCGATGGATTCGACCGACCACGACGCCTTGCCTGTCGTGCTGACCGTCAGCGGTATCGGCAAGACCTATGCCGAACCGGTGCTCGCCGACGTATCGCTGTCGCTGCGAGCAGGCGAGGTATTGGCGTTGACCGGCGAGAACGGCGCGGGCAAGAGCACGCTGTCGAAGATCGTCGGCGGGCTGGTCGAGCCGAGCGCAGGCACGATGCAGCTCGCCGGCGCGCCGTACGCGCCCGCGAGCCGCACCGAGGCCGAGGCGCTCGGCGTGCGCATGGTGATGCAGGAGTTGAATCTGCTGCCGACCTTGTCGGTCGCCGAGAACCTGTTCCTGAACCGGCTGCCGCGCGCGGGCGCGTTCAGCTTCGGCTGGATCGATCGCGGCAAGCTGCGCGAGAACGCGCGCGAGGCAATGGCGCAGGTCGGGCTCGACGCGATCGATCCCGACACGCTGGTCGGCGAACTCGGTATCGGTCATCAGCAGATGGTCGAGATCGCCCGCAACCTGATCGGCGACTGCCGCGTGCTGATCCTCGACGAGCCGACCGCGATGCTGACCGCGCGCGAGGTCGATCTGCTGTTCGAGCAGATCGGCCGGCTGAAGGCGCGCGGCGTCGCGCTCGTCTATATCTCGCACCGGCTCGAAGAGCTGGCGCGGGTCGCCGAACGGGTCGCGGTGCTGCGCGACGGCCGCCTCGTGCATGTCGACGCGATGGCGGACATCACGAGCGAGCAGATCGTCACGTGGATGGTCGGCCGCGAGCTCGGCGAACATATCGATCTTGGCGAGCGCAACATCGGCGCGCCGTTGTTGAAGGTGGAGCGGCTCGCGCGCGGCAAGGTGGTGCGCGACGTGTCGTTCGAAGTGCGCGCGGGCGAGATTTTCGGTATCAGCGGGCTGATCGGCGCGGGCCGCACCGAGCTGATGCGGCTCATCTACGGCGCTGACCGCAAGGACGGCGGCAGGGTGTCGCTCGCCCCGACGCCGGGCGCGCCGCCCACCCCGGTGCAGATCGACTCGCCGGCGGACGCGGTGCGCGCGGGAATCGCGCTGATCACCGAGGACCGCAAAGGCGAAGGCCTGCTGCTGCCGCAACCGATCGCGGCCAACCTGTCGCTCGGCAATCTCGGCAGCGTCGCGCGGCATGGCGTGGTCGACGCGAAGCGCGAGAACGCGCTGGCGAACAGGCAGATCGCCGCGATGCGGATTCGCAGCTCGGGGCCCGCGCAGATCGTCGGCGAGCTGTCGGGCGGCAACCAGCAGAAGGTCGTGATCGGCCGCTGGCTCGCGCGCGAGTGCCGCGTGCTGTTGTTCGACGAACCGACGCGCGGCATCGACGTCGGCGCGAAGTTCGATATTTACGCCCTGATGGGCGCGCTCGCGCGTGAAGGCCGCGCGCTCGTGGTGGTGTCGAGCGATCTGCGTGAGCTGATGCTGATCTGCGACCGGATCGGCGTGATGTCGGCGGGCAGCATGACGGGCGTGTTCGAGCGCGCGAGCTGGAGCCAGGATGCGCTGCTCGCGGCCGCGTTCGCCGGTTACCGCGGCCGCGAGGCGCTGCTGCACACGCATGCCGTCAACGAAGCAGGGAGTCTGTGATGACCGATCAATCGTGGCGCGAGGCGGCGGGTGTCAAACCGGGCGACCCGCAGGGCGGCAAGCAGGGCGAAAAGCAGGCCGGCGCGCCGGACGCGCCCGTCGTGACGCCGCCGGCCGATCCGTCGGCGCCGCTCGCGAGCGGCAAGCCGGCCGGCACGCGGCTCGGCTTTTCGAACTACCTGGGCCTCGCCGGCGCGCTGCTCGCGATGATCGTGCTGTTCTCGCTGCTGAGTTCGCACTTTCTGACCTACGACACGTTCAGCACGATCGCGAACCAGATTCCGGATCTCGTCGTGATGTCGGTCGGCATGACCTTCGTGCTGATCATCGCGGGGATCGATCTGTCGGTCGGCTCGGTGCTCGCGCTCGGGGCGTCGGTGGTCAGCGTGGTGACGCTGAAGTGGGGCTGGGGGCCGGCCGCGGGGGCGCTGCTGGGTGTCGCGGTCGCGGCGCTGACCGGCACCGTGACCGGCGCGGTGACGGTGGGCTGGCGGATTCCGTCGTTCATCGTGTCGCTCGGGGTTCTCGAGGCCGCGCGCGGCATGGCGTATCAGATGACCAATTCGCGCACCGCGTACATCGGCGACGCGTTCGACTTTCTGTCGAACCCGATCGCGCTCGGCATCTCGCCGGCCTTTCTGGTCGCGGTCGCGGTGATGGTGATCGCTCAGTTGGTGCTCACGCGCACGGTGTTCGGGCGCTATCTGGTCGGGATCGGCACCAACGAGGAAGCGGTGCGGCTCGCGGGCGTCAATCCGCGGCCGTACAAGGTGATCGTGTTCGCGCTGATGGGCGCGCTGTCGGGACTCGCGGCGCTGTTCCAGATCTCGCGGCTCGAGGCGGCCGATCCGAATGCGGGCGTCGGCCTCGAACTGCAGGTGATCGCGGCGGTCGTGATCGGCGGCACGAGTCTGATGGGCGGGCGTGGTTCGGTGATCAGCACGTTCTTTGGCGTGCTGATCATTTCGGTGCTGGCGGCGGGCCTCGCGCAGATCGGCGCGAACGAGCCGACCAAGCGCATGATCACCGGCGCGGTGATCGTGGTGGCGGTGGTGCTCGATACCTACCGCAGCCACCGCAAGCGCGGCTGAGGGGTGCGCCGCGGCGCAACGATCAACGAGTGTGGTGTGTCTTCGATGAAGACGTCCGCGGGTCGCCAGGCGGCGCATCCGGCGGGAACAACAGGCAGTAGGAGAGCAACAGGTTATGGCGACGATCAAGGATGTAGCGGCCGTGGCGGGCGTGTCGTTCACGACGGTATCGCACGTCGTGAACAACTCGCGTCCGGTGTCGGCCGATGTGCGCGCGAAAGTCGAGCACGCGATCCGTCAACTGCACTATGTGCCGTCGGCGGTGGCACGCTCGCTGAAGGCGCGCGCGACCGCGACGATCGGACTGGTGGTGCCGAACAGCACCAACCCGTATTTCGCGGAGCTCGCGCGCGGCATCGAGGACGGCTGCGCGCGCAACGGCTACTGCGTGTTCTTCTGCAATTCCGACGATGACCCCGCGAAGCAGCGCAACTATCTGCGCGTGTTGCAGGAAAAGCGCATCGATGGGCTGATCGTCGCGTCGGCCGGCGACGACGCCGTGCTCGCGCAGACGCTCGCCGACTCGCGTGAGCCGCTCGTCGTGGTGGACCGCAACATCGAGGGGCTCACCGCGGACCTCGTGCAGATCGATCACGAGAAGGGCGCGTATCTGGCCACCCGTCATCTGCTCGAGCTCGGACATGTGCGGATCGGCTGCATCACCGGGCCGGTGGAGACCGCGGTCAGCGCGATGCGCGTGCACGGCTTCATTCGCGCGATGGCCGAGCGCGGCATCGAGATTCCGGCCGATGCAATCGTCGAAAGCGATTTTTCGGGGACGGGCGGTCACCGCGCGGCCGCGCAGCTGTTCGACACGGTCAGGCCGTCGGCGATTTTCGCGGTCAACGACATGATGGGCATCGGCGCGTTGCGTGCGGCGGCGGAGCGCAATATCAGCGTGCCGCGCGATTGCTCGATCATCGGTTTCGACGATATCGAACTGGGCCGCTTCACGTTCCCGTCGCTGTCGACGGTCGGGCAGTCGGTGCGCGCGCTTGGCGACACGGCCGCGCAGACGCTGATCGACCGGATCGCCGAGGCGGCGTCGAACAGCGCGGCGCGCACCCCGGCGCGCCGACGCGTGGTGTCGCCGCGGTTGATCGTGCGCGAGTCCACCGCGACATGGGCGGGCGACGCACGGCGGAATCTGGCGGCCTGACGCGTTCGCGATAGCAACGCGACGCGTCGCGTAATGGAGGGCACACGAGTGGCAAGCAACCCAACGCGTTCACGCGTCACGGTGGTCGGTAGTTTGAACATGGACCTCGTGGTGCGCTCGCCGCGCCTGCCGCAGCCGGGCGAGACGCTGGCCGGCCGCGGCTTCGCGCAGGTCGCGGGCGGCAAGGGCGGCAATCAGGCGGTCGCCGCCGCGCGGCTCGGCGCGCAGGTGTCGATGCTCGGCTGCGTCGGCGCCGATGCGAACGGCGCGCAGCTGCGCGCGGGGCTCGAAGCGGAGCGCATCGACTGCGCGGCGCTGGAAACCGGCAGCGAACCGAGCGGCGTGGCGCTGATCGTCGTCGACGATGCGAGCCAGAACACGATCGTGATCGTCGCGGGCAGCAACGGCGAGGTGACGCCGGCCACCATCGCGCGACACGAAGCGACGCTCGCCGCCGCCGATGTCGTGATCTGCCAGCTCGAAACCCCGCCCGAATCGGTGCATGCGGCGCTGGCCGCGGCGCGGCGCCTCGGCAAGATCGTGATCCTGAATCCGGCGCCCGCGACCGGCCCGTTGCCGGCCGCCTGGCTGCCGCTGATCGACTATCTGATTCCAAACGAACTCGAAGCCGCCGCGCTGAGCGGTGTCGTCGTCGACTCGCCGGTGGACGCCGCGCGAGCCGCCGCCGCATTGCGCGCGGCCGGCGCGCGCAACGTGCTGGTCACGCTCGGTGCGCGCGGCGTGCACGCGGCGCTCGAGGGCGCTGCCGCGACGCTGTACGACGCGCCCCGCGTCGAGGCGGTCGATACGACCGCCGCCGGCGACACCTTCATCGGCGGCTTCGCGGCGCAGCTCGCTCAGGGTGCGAGCGTCGAAGCGGCGATCCGCTTCGGGCAACGCGCCGCTGCGTTGTCGGTGACGCGCGCGGGCGCACAGCCGTCGATCCCGACGCGCGCCGAAGTCGACGCATTGGGCTGATGCCATCGCGGCGTTAGCGACCTCGCGAGCCGCCTGACGGCGCTGTGCTGCGATCGCTTCGGGCGACTCCGAACGGCTCGTATTCCACCCATTTCCCCGCCGCTCAAACGTCAAAAGCCGTGCTCTGACGAAAACCGTCGCGTTTCTTCCACGCGACGCGAACCCACACGTTCCCAGTCAATTCGCTTTCAACGTCTTACATCGTCTTTGTTCATACCTTTTAAATGCTTCAAGTCTATGAACGCGCTGCCGTAAACGGGAATTAGAGCGCTGATTCGAAAAAAGCGCCGGACCCAAAACTCACGCCGCCCCCACGCTGCGCAAGCAGCAGCCTCTCATCGAGTACAGCACACAGGAACAAGCATGTTGAATAAAGGCATCACGATCAAGGCGCGAATTGGACTCACGATGGCATTCCTTGCCGCGTTGCTGGTTGCGATCGGCGTTTTCGGTCTGTTCGGCATGGGCCGTTCGAACGACGCCTATGAGGACACCTTCACCAACGCGATGCCGGGTGCCGTGGACATCGGCAACGCGGAAATCTTCGCGGCCCGCGAACGACTCGCGCTCGACCGCGCCGCGTTCCTCGTCGGCACGCCGGAAGCGGCATCGACGATCGAGCGCGCGCGCATGCTCGGCACTACGTCCGACATGTGGTGGAAAAAATATCTCGATCTGCCGCGCGACGCGGACGAAGACCGGCTCGCGCAGGACGTCGCCGCGAAGCGCAACGCGCTGCATCAGCAACTCGAAAGCTTCGCGACGGCAATCGAGGCGAACGATCAGAGCAAGCTGGTCGAGCACGCGAAGAATCTGCAGGCCGTCTTCAACGACCTCGTCGGCGCCGACGACGCACTGCGCAAATACCAGTTCGATTCGGCGAAGCAGGGCTTCGACTCCGCGCAGAACAGTTTCCATCTGTTCCGGATGGTCAGCATCGGCGCGCTGGTGCTCGGCGTGCTGGCGGCGGCGCTGTCGTATCTGACGCTGAGCCGTGCGATCGCGCGTCCGCTCGACGAAGCGCTCGGCCACTTCGAGGCGATCGCAGCCGGCGATCTGCGTCGTCCGGTGGTCGTGACTTCGCGCGACGAAATGGGGCAACTGCTCGAAGGAATCGCCAGAATGCAGCGCAGCCTCACCGAAACGGTGCGCAGCGTGCGCGGCGGCAGCGAGTCGATCGCGACCGCGACGCGGCAGATCGCGGCGGGCAACGTCGACCTGTCGTCGCGGACCGAGGAGCAGGCGTCCGCGCTGCAGGAAACCGCGTCGAGCATGGAGCAGCTGACCGGCACCGTGCGCCAGAACGCCGATAACGCCCGTCAGGCGAGCGCGCTTGCCGCCAACGCGTCGGAGATCGCCAATAAGGGCAGCGCGGTGGTCGGCCAGGTGGTCGGCACGATGGGCGACATCAACCAGAGTTCGGCGAAGATCGCCGACATCATCTCGATCATCGAGGGCATTGCCTTCCAGACCAACATCCTCGCGCTGAACGCAGCCGTCGAGGCGGCGCGCGCCGGCGAGGAAGGGCGCGGCTTCGCGGTCGTCGCGGGCGAGGTGCGCAGTCTCGCGCAGCGTTCGTCGGCGGCCGCCAAGGAGATCAAGGAGCTGATCGATACGTCGGTCGAGCGCGTGCAGTCGGGCTCGGCGCTGGTCGACGAGGCGGGCCGCACGATGAGCGAAATCATCGGCGCGGTGCAGCGCGTGACCGACATCATGGGCGAGATCGCGTCGGCGTCGGAAGAGCAGAGCGGCGGCATCGACCAGGTCGCGCGCGCGGTCACGCAGATGGACGAGGTCACGCAGCAGAACGCGGCCCTCGTCGAGGAAGCGGCCGCCGCGGCGGCGTCGCTCGAAGAGCAGGCAGCCCGGTTGCTCAACGTGGTCGCGGTGTTCCAGGTCGACGACAGCGGCCGTGGCGGTCACGACGGGGCGTCCGCGCTCGCGGCGCCGAAGCGCCCGGTGAGCCCGGTCGCCAAGCGCGCACACAAGCACACGCCGGCCGCGGCGCAGGCGGCGATGCCGGCAAAGGCGCCCACGGCGGCCGCTGTCGCGCCGCAGGTTGCCGCCGCACCCGCGCCTACCCGCGCGCCGGCCAGGTCCGCGGCGACGGCCGGCGGCGATCAGGATTGGGAAACCTTCTGAGCGGGCTCGGGTTCACGTGTACATGGACGGCGGCGCTGTCGCGCGTTAGGTGACTGGACGCGCGCCGTTCGTTGCAACATCCGTTCCCGTCCGCTCGCCGGCTGTCCGGCATCCGCGCCGCACGAAGGACGATAGCTTCGCGAAAAGCCGCGCCTGGCTCCCCAGGCGCGGCTTTTTTTCGGCTCGCGCAAGAAATAACGTTTGCGCGCCGCGCGGCTTTCACCGGCGCGTGTCGCGATCCGGTACATTGACGGGCACGGCCCCGATCCGCTGCGCGGCGCGCGGCTGCCCGCACCTTCCACAGGTGGTTCCCACTTATTGCTACGTCCTGCGAACCCTGCCATGCGCCAGCCACAAAGAACCGACATGACGCGTTACGATCTTGCGCAACACCTCGTCGAGGCACGCCGGCAGCACCTGCCGATCGACGCCCCCGCACCCGACAGCCTGCCGCCCGACGCGGCGACCGCTTACGCGATCCAGCAGGCGGTGATCGCGGGGCTAGGCGAGTCGACCGGTGCGTGGAAGATCGGCGCGAAGTCCCCGGGCGGCGCCACCTCGGGCGCGCCGATTCCGGCCTCGCTGGTGGTGCCGTCGCCCGCGCGGCTCGCGCATGACGGATTCTTTCGCGTGCTGGTCGAACTGGAGGTCGCATTTCGCTTCGACGTGACGATCGAGCCGCGCGCCCAGGCGTATGCGCGCGACGAGGTGCTGGCGAGGCTCGGCGCTGTGCTGCCGGCCATCGAGATCGTCGACAGCCGCTTCGCCGAGTGGCCGAACGTCGCGCCGCTCGCGCAGCTAGCCGACGCGCAGAACAACGGCGCGCTGATCACCGGCCATCCGGCCGTCTATGCGAGCCTCGCGCGCGGCTTCGACTTCGTGTCACCGGAACTGGAGCTGAGCTTCAACGGCCGCTCGCTGATTCCGGAAGTGACCGGCAATCCGGCCGGCGATCCGCGCGAACTGCTCGTCTGGTTCGTCAACCATTGCGCGGCGATGGGGATCACGATCGAGCGCGACTGGACCCTGACCACCGGCTCATACGTCGGCGCGCACAAGATCGACGAGCCCGGCATCGTGCGCGGACATATCGATGGATTGGGTGAAGTGGAAATCGAACTGACCTGATCGATGCTGCGGCGCTTGTAACCGCAAATTACAACGCTTCATTCATTCCAAACGGCTGCCTTCGTGCAGCCGTTTTTATTTTGGCGATTTTGAAACGGTGGCAGGCTTTGAATCGTTAGCCTGTTCGAATCCATTTGTTGCAACTTTGCCGCTTCTTTCCGTATACACCTATGAGAGCGACGCGAGCGGCTGCCGTCATCCAGTCATACGGATCAGGGGTCCAACAGCGAGGGGCCATGAGGTGAATGGGGCGGAACCACGCTCGCCACGCGCGGACGAATCGCCTGACGCGTTGGGCGCCACGCGTCGGAAACGTCACCACGTGCGTGCTTTTTGTGACGAAGTGTGCGTGCGCAGACAGCCGCATTTTTGTGAAGGGCCGACGGTGCAGGTACGGGATGTGCAATAGCAACGCGATGTCATGGCGCGATGCAGCGGTAACGCGAAGTCGTGCAGGAGCACTGAATAGCGATGCGGTACTGAAGAAAGTAACGGTACAGCGGAGCAGCGGATGATTTGATTCGTTGCGGCGTGAGTGAAAAATTGTAGGTGGTCGATTCTTTGTTTCCAAGTGAGGATTGTAGCTTCGCGGTTACGGAGCGATTTTCGCAACGTAGTCCGTGAAAAAAAATTTAAAAGGGTTTAGGATGAATTCGAGCGATGTCGTTTCCGAATAGCGCGCCGCGCACGACATCGCCCCAGACTTCGGCGAGGAGGTAGCATGGATATCTACAGCAGTTTCGCGACCCGCTTCGAGAAAACCCGGGAGGATGAACTCTCGCTCGAGGAGTATCTCGCGCTCTGCAAAGACAATCCCGCCGCGTACGCCACTGCAGGCGAACGCATGTTGACGGCAATCGGAGAACCGGAACAGATCGACACTCGTAACGATCCGCGTTTATCGCGTATCTTCGCGAACAAGGTCATCAAGGTATACCCCGCATTCCGTGAGTTCTACGGAATGGAAGAGGTGATCGAGCAGGTGGTCGCCTACTTCCGGCATTCGGCCCAGGGGCTCGAAGAAAAGAAGCAGATACTGTATCTGTTAGGACCGGTCGGCGGCGGCAAGTCGTCGATCGCGGAACGGCTCAAGCAACTGATGGAACGCGTACCCTTCTATGCGATCAAGGGCTCGCCTGTCAATGAATCGCCGCTCGGCCTGTTCGACTACGAGGAAGACGGTCCGATCCTCGAAGAGCAATATGGCATTCCTCGCCGCTACCTGCGAGGCATCCTGAGTCCGTGGGCGGTCAAGCGCCTGCACGAGTACAACGGCGACATCCGCAAGTTCCGCGTGGTGCGCCGCTATCCGTCGATCCTTCGTCAGATCGCTATCTCCAAGACCGAACCGGGCGACGAGAACAATCAGGACATTTCGTCGCTGGTCGGCAAGGTCGACATCCGCAAGCTCGAACAGTATGCGCAGGACGACGCCGACGCGTACAGCTACTCGGGCGGCCTGTGCCTCGCCAATCAGGGCCTGCTCGAGTTCGTCGAAATGTTCAAGGCGCCGATCAAGGTGTTGCACCCGCTGCTCACCGCGACCCAGGAGGGCAACTTCAAGGGTACGGAAGGCTTCGGCGCGATCCCGTTCGACGGCATCATCCTCGCTCACTCGAACGAGTCGGAGTGGAAGGCGTTCCGCAACAACCGGAACAACGAAGCGCTGCTCGACCGGATCTTCGTCGTCAAGGTGCCGTACTGCCTGCGCTATAGCGAAGAGGTCAAGATCTACGAGAAGCTGCTGCGCAACTCGTCGCTGGCCAACGCGGTCTGCGCGCCGGGCACGCTGAAGATGATGGCGCAGATGTCCGTGCTCACGCGTTTGCAGGAGCCGGAAAATTCGAGCCTGTTCTCGAAGATGCAGGTCTACGACGGCGAGAATCTGAAGGATACGGACCCGAAGGCGAAGTCGTACCAGGAGTACCGCGACTTCGCGGGCGTCGACGAGGGCATGACCGGGGTGTCGACCCGCTTCGCGTTCAAGATTCTGTCGCGCGTGTTCAACTTCGACTCGACGGAGGTCGCGGCCAATCCGGTGCATCTGATGTACGTGCTCGAACAGCAGATCGAACGCGAGCAGTTCCCGCCGGAAACCGAGCAGAAGTATCTGTCCTTCATCAAGGACGTGCTGGCGTCGCGCTATGCGGAGTTCATCGGCAAGGAGATTCAGACCGCGTATCTGGAGTCGTACTCCGAGTATGGTCAAAACATCTTCGACCGCTACGTCACGTATGCGGACTTCTGGATTCAGGATCAGGAGTTCCGCGATCACGACACCGGCGAGAGCTTCGACCGTGCCGCGTTGAACGCGGAGCTGGAGAAGATCGAGAAGCCGGCGGGCATCAGCAACCCGAAGGACTTCCGCAACGAGATCGTGAACTTCGTGCTGCGCGCGCGGGCTGCGAATGCAGGCAAGAACCCCGCATGGATCAGCTACGAGAAGCTGCGCGTCGTGATCGAAAAGAAGATGTTCTCGAATACGGAGGAACTGTTGCCGGTGATCTCCTTCAACGCGAAGGGCTCGGCCGAAGAGCAGCGCAAGCACGAAGACTTCGTCAATCGCATGGTGGCGAAGGGCTATACGCCGAAACAGGTGCGCTTGCTGTGCGACTGGTATCTGCGCGTGCGCAAGTCATCGTGATGCGCGCATGATACTCATGATGTGCCGCCCGTACGGTTCGACCGTACGGGCAACCGGCGAGGCGCAAGCCGCATAGCATGCACTGCGCGGTGGGCGTCTCGCGCACCGGAAATATTAGTGCGGCCGCAGCGGAAACGCGGTTGCACGGACGGGAGACCGGGCGTGCTTCATCAAATCATCGACCGCAGGTTGGCAGGCAAGAACAAGAGTATTGCGAATCGCGAGCGTTTTTTGCGCCGCGTCAAAAACTATATCCGTCGCGCCGTTTCGGAGGCGGTGCGCGACCGCAGCATCAAAGACATCCAGAACACCCAGAGCATCACCATTCCGCGCAAGGACATCGCGGAGCCGTCGTTCCGTCACGGACCGGGCGGCCGGCGCGAGATGGTGCATCCGGGCAACTCGGATTACATCCGCGGCGACAAGATCCAGCGCCCGCAAGGCGGCGGTGGCGGCGGCGGAGGCAGTCAGGCCAGCAACGAGGGCGAGGGTCAGGACGACTTCGTGTTCGAGCTGAGCCGCGAAGAGTTCATGCAGTATTTCTTCGACGACCTCGAACTGCCGCGGCTCGTCAAAACCCATCTGATGGCCGTGCCGACGTGGAAAAGCATCCGCGCGGGCTGGGCCGCGGAGGGCACGCCGAACAACATCGACGTGGTGCGCTCGCTGCGCAGCGCGCTCGGCCGGCGCATCGCGCTCGGCGCGCCGCTCGTCAACCAGTTGCACGAAATGGAGCGGCAACTCGAAGAGCTGAAGGCCGACCCCGCCGATCGCCGCGAAGAGATCAAGCTGCTCGAAGACGACATCCACCATCTGAAAGGACGCATCTGGCGGATTCCGTTCATCGATCCGTTCGATCTGCGCTACGTGAATCGCGTGAAACAGCCCACGCCGTCGAGCCAGGCGGTGATGTTCTGCCTGATGGACGTGTCCGGCTCGATGGACGAGCAGCGCAAGGATCTCGCGAAGCGCTTTTTCATCCTGCTGTATCTGTTCCTGAAGCGTAACTACGAGCGCATCGAAGTGGTGTTCATTCGCCACCACACGCGCGCGGAGGAGGTCGACGAAGACACGTTCTTCCATTCGACCGAAAGCGGCGGCACGGTGGTGTCGAGCGCGCTCGAACTGATGCGCAAGGTGATGGAGGAACGCTACTCGCCAACTGAATGGAACATTTACGGGGCGCAGGCTTCGGACGGCGACAATTGGACCGACGATTCGCCGAAGTGCCGCAAGATTCTGTCGGATGACATCCTGGAGAAGGTGCGGTATTTTGCGTATATTCAGGTGACGCCCGAAGAGCAGAATCTGTGGCTCGAATACGCGCAACTGGCGCTATCGCAACCGCATATGGCGATGAAGAAAGTCGAAACCGCGGCCGATATCTATCCGGTATTTCGCGAGCTGTTCGAGAAGCAGGCGGCGACTTCGTGATGGAACGCTGATTGCGCACCAGGCATCTGGATCACGACGCGTGCGGCGATGAATCGTACGACTTGAGGCAAGCCGTCGTATGACTGCGCCGCAGCGCAACAAAGGCGTGCCGCAGCAACTGTCGGGGCATGCCGAGGCACGAGCAGCTAGCACGGCAGCCGCTTGCGCCGGAGCAGTCCGCAATGCTGCAGCACGGGACACACCGGAACGCCCACCGAGGGGCAAAGGGAAGTCCGTATGAACGTAGCCGATAGACGGCCTCTGCCGTGCCCGTCCGACTGGACCTTCGAATTGATCGAAGAGTACGACTCGCATATTGCCCGTGTTGCGGAGCAATACGAGCTCGACGTGTATCCGATCCAGCTCGAACTCATCAGCGCTGAACAAATGATGGACGCCTACGCGTCCGTCGGCATGCCGGTGAACTACCGTCACTGGTCGTTCGGCAAACATTTTCTCTCTACCGAAAAAAGCTATCGTCGCGGCCAGATGGGGCTCGCGTACGAAATCGTCATCAATTCGAATCCCTGCATCGCGTATCTGATGGAAGAGAACACGATGACGATGCAGGCGCTCGTCATTGCCCATGCGGCGTATGGCCACAACTCGTTCTTCAAGGGCAACTATCTGTTCCGCTTGTGGACGGATGCACACGCGATCATCGACTACCTCGTCTACGCGAAGAACTACATCGCGGAATGCGAGGAGCGCTATGGGCTCGATCGCGTCGAGGAATTGCTCGATTCGTGCCACGCGCTGATGAATTACGGCGTGGACCGCTACAAGCGGCCGCAGAAGCTGTCGCTCGAGAAAGAGTTCGCCGCGCGGCGCGAGCGCGAGGCGTATCTGCAGTCGCAGGTCAACGAGTTGTGGCGCACGCTGCCCACGCGCCATACGCCGCTGCCCGAAGAGGTCGAAGAGCGCTATCCGCCCGAGCCACAGGAAAACCTGCTGTATTTCGCGGAGAAAAACGCGCCGCTGCTCGAACCGTGGGAGCGCGAGGTGATCCGCATCGTGCGCAAGATCGGTCAGTATTTCTATCCGCAGCGGCAGACCCAGGTGATGAACGAAGGCTGGGCGACGTTCTGGCACTACACGCTGCTCAACACGATGTACAACCAGGGCAAGCTGGAAGACGGCTTCATGATGGAGTTTCTCCATTCGCACAGCAACGTCGTCTATCAGCCGCCGGTCACGAAGCCGTATTACAGCGGCATCAATCCGTATGCGCTCGGTTTTTCGATGATGAGCGACATCCGCCGCATCTGCGAAGCGCCGACCGACGAAGACCGCAAGTGGTTTCCGGATCTGGCCGGCAGTCCGTGGCTGCCCGCGATGCACTACGCGATGCGCAACTTCAAGGACGAAAGCTTCGTCGCGCAGTACCTGTCGCCGCATCTGATCCGCGAGATGCGCCTGTTCTCGGTGCTCGACGATGACATGCGCGACGCGCTCGAAGTGTCGGCGATTCACGACGACAGCGGCTACCAGTACGTGCGCCAGGCGCTGTCGCGGCAGTACGACATGCATCACCGCGAGCCGAACATTCAGGTATGGGCCGTCAATACGCGCGGCGATCGCAGCCTGACGTTGCGGCATTTCATGAGCGACAACCGGCACCTGTCGTCGGATAGCGACGAGGTGCTCAAGCACATGGCGCGCTTGTGGCAATTCGACGTGTACCTCGAAAGCGTCGACGAAAACGGTACCGTCAGAAAGCGCTACGAGTGCCGGTACGTGCCGCCGTCCGTGAGAATCTGACGTCTCCATCCGGGCGCGGCAGCGCATCGCAACGTTGCCCGGGCGGTCCGCGCCGATTCCCCGAAGCCCCCGCAGCCTCGCGCCTGGCGGGGGCTTCGTTTTGGTTGCAGTTCTAACTTCGCCGCGGGCCCGTACCCAGGGCTTTCCTGCAGTTCCGCAGACAAAACCCCATCTGAACTTTTCACTTATGTAAAATTCGCCGCGCGCGCGTGTGCGGTTGTCCGTGACGCGCATGAAGGCGACGTCACGAGCGTCATCCTCGTTTAGAGAAAAAAGGACCGACATCAGCATGAACGATTTAACCGACCAACCCGTCGTCGCACAAGCCGACGACACCCGGCGCCGCATCTTCGCGATCGTCGGCGCTTCATCGGGCAATCTTGTCGAATGGTTCGACTTCTACGTGTATTCGTTCACGGCACTGTATTTCGCGCCGTCGTTCTTTCCTAGCGGCAACACCACCACGCAGTTGCTCAACACGGCCGGTGTGTTCGCCGCCGGCTTCCTGATGCGCCCGATCGGCGGCTGGTTCTTCGGCCGGCTCGCCGACAAGCGCGGCCGCCGCACCGCGATGATGGTGTCGGTATTCATGATGTGCGGCGGCTCGCTCGTGATCGCGATGTTGCCCACCTACGCGCAGATCGGCGCGCTCGCGCCGGCGCTGCTGCTGATCGCGCGGCTGTTCCAGGGCCTGTCGGTGGGCGGCGAATATGGCACCAGCGCGACCTATATGAGCGAAGTGGCGTTGAAAGGCCGGCGCGGCTTTTTCGCGTCGTTCCAGTATGTAACGCTGATCGGCGGTCAACTGTTCGCGCTGCTCGTACTGGTGGTCCTGCAACAGTTGCTGACGACCGACGAACTGAAGGCATGGGGCTGGCGCGTGCCGTTTGCAATCGGTGCGATCTCTGCGCTGGTCTCGCTCTATCTGCGTAAATCGCTCGACGAAACCACCACCGCCGCGACGCGTCAGCGCAAGGAAGCGGGCACGCTGCGCGGCTTGTGGGAGCACAAGGCCGCGTTCATGACGGTGCTCGGCTTCACGGCCGGCGGCTCGCTGATCTTCTATACGTTCACGACGTATATGCAGAAATACCTGGTCAACACGGCCGGCATGCACGCCAAAACCGCGAGCTCGGTGATGACCGCCGCGCTGTTCGTCTACATGCTGATGCAGCCGGCGTTCGGCGCGCTGTCCGACAGGATCGGCCGACGCAATTCGATGCTGTGCTTCGGTTTGTTCGCGACGCTCGGCACGGTGCCGCTGCTGCATGCGCTGAAGGACGTGACGAGTCCGGTCGCGGCGTTCGCGCTCGTCGTCGTCGCGCTCGCGATCGTCAGCTTCTACACGTCGATCAGCGGCCTGATCAAGGCGGAAATGTTCCCGCCGCAAGTGCGTGCGCTCGGCGTGGGGCTGTCGTATGCGGTGGCGAATGCGATCTTCGGCGGGTCGGCGGAATATGTCGCGCTGTGGCTGAAGTCGGCCGGCGTCGAGACAATGTTCTTCTGGTACGTGACGGCGCTGTGCGCACTCGCGGGTATCGTTTCGCTGCGCATGCGCGATCCGTCGACGGAAGGGTATCTGCGGCACGAGCCGTGAGCCGCTAACCCGGCACGGCGAAACGTCGTGCCGCGATGAAGCATTCAGGCGGCGGTCCGGGGCAACCGGACCGCCGTTTTTCATGGCATCGGCGCTTCGCTCAACTGACGACGATCCGTGTCCCCCACGCATGCAGCAGGTCGCGCAAGCTCTCGGCCTGTTCCATCCTCGCGCCGCTGCGCAGATGAATCTGCACCGCGCGCCCCGCGATGCCGTCGATCGGTTGAGCAAACCACAACTCGACCGCGAGGCCGAGTCCTTCGGGTTGATCCTCGACGACCGGCTCGATCACGCGCGGTCTGAAACACGCATTGTCTGACATGGCGAAGCACCTCTGCGATGACGGGTCGTGCCCATCGTAATCAGCGGCGCGCTCGGGACCAAGTAACGAATACGCGTTTGCTAAGCAGGCAATGCTTAGCAGAAAATCGGCTTGCGCACGGACTTGTCGCAGTTCATACCGGCTTCGACCGGTCGCCGACGAACTCGTCGACCAGCTTGTCGACGAACTCCTCGACCCGCGCGGCCTCATTCGCCGCGACCGTCGCGATCGACGGCGCGCGCGCGGCAGCATCGGCCGAGGCGCTCGCCGTCGGCAGACGTCCGCGCCAGGCTGCGCACGCCAGCATCAGCAGATGGAAGTAAAGCCGCGCGCTAAAGCCGTAGTTGTAGGCGAACAGATGCGCGCGCGCGATCCGCCAGCCCGCGCGCGCGTCGCCGTTTCTCGCGTGTATCGACACCACGATCGGTACCAGTCGCCGCAGCGCCTGCCGCCGCGACGCTTCGAGCCGCGCCGGCAGACGCAGCGACTTCACGAACCCATACGCGCTCAACGGGGCGGCCGTGCTCGTGCCCCGCGTGCTGTGCGAGATCGACGTCGCGGTCTTCCGATACACCGACACATAGTCGTGCAGATAAAACACCTCACGCGCGGCAAGGCATAGCTCGGTGCCGAACACGTAGTCGCAGCAGACGCCATACCGCGCGTCGTAGCCGATCCGCTTGACGAGCCGCGCGTCGGCCATCCAGCCATTGTTCGGAAACATCTGGATCAGGCCGGTGCGGCCCGCGAGCGGCTGCAGACCCTCGTTGGCCCGGGTGCGCCGGAACGCCGCGTTCAGGCGCTCGCTCGCGGCGAGATCGATCGTGCCGTCGTGATCCGCTTCGTACTGCGCGCCGAATGCTGCATCGAGCCCCGGATAGCATTGCCAGAGCGACACGAGTTTTTCGACGGCGTCGCTCGTCAGCAAATCGTCGTCGTGGATCAACAGGATCTTTTCGCCGCGAGCCCGCTCGAACAGGGTCGACACATTGCGCGCCTGGCCAAGCGGCGATTCGTGCTTCTGGTAGCGCACGCGCGGCTCGTCACGGTAACGCTGCAAGATCAGTTGCCCTGAGCGCGCGTCCGTCGAATCGTCGCCAATCACGATTTCCACATGCGGATAGCTTTGCGCGAGGCACGAGTCGACGCACTCGACGAGCAGTTCCGGACGATTGCAGGTCGGCACGCAGATGGACACCTGCGCGATGGCCGCGCGGGCGTGGGGAGAACTTGACGCGTTGGACATGGATGACGCCTTTTAACGATCGGAAGCGGCATAAACCGGCGCAAAGCGGAGCGGCCGGTTCGGAGGGCGCACACTTCGCTGCTAGCAGCAAAATAGTCCAAGGCGCCGAAAAAATATTCGGTAAAAACAAGGAAGAAATGTTTGCTTACAGAAAGGCGCTCGAAGGGAAAAGCGATGCGGCCTGAATGCATGAAGCAGTTCAGGCCGCTCCGGTACGGGTTTTTTCAACCGACCGACGGTTCGCCGTCACCGCGTTGTTTGCCGGGACGGTCCGCCGGGGACTGCTTGTGGCCCTCGCTCTGGCGCTCGGGCATCTTGCTCTTTGCGTTGTCGCTATGCACGGCGTGGTGCGGATGCGCTAAATCCTCGGTCTGGGTGCCGGCCTCGGGTTTTGATTCGTCTTTGTCCGCGCTTTTTGCTTCGCCTTGGGATTTTTCCGTCGTCTTGCTCATCGCTGCTCTCCTGGAGGGAAGACAAGGGTCCGACAGCAAGACGCGGACCGCGGCGGGCGGCAAACAGAAGGTCTGCGCTAGGCGGCCGGGTGGCGCGGCCTGGCGCCGGTCAGCGACAGGATGAAGTCGAGAAACGCGCGCACCTTGGCCGGCGGATGGTGCCGCGACGGATACAGCGCATACAGCGGATAGACCTCGTCGCCCCAATCCGGAAAGACCTCGATCAGCTTGCCGCTCGCGAGCAGCGACTCCGCGCCGAGCGCGAGAATCTGCGCGATCCCCTGGCCTGCGACGCATACGCTATGCAGCGTGCCGACGTCGTTGACGGTCAGCCGGCCCTGCGGCGTCAGCGAGAACTTCTTGCGGCCTCGATGGAATTCCCAGGTGAACGGATAACCGGTGAGCGGATCGCGAAACTTGATGCAAATATGCCGGCCGTCTTCGAGCTCGGCCGGATTCTCCGGCTTGCCATGCTTCTTCAGATACGACGGCGCCGCCACGGTCAGGATGCGCGTATCGAGCAGCTTGCGAGCGACGAGTGTCGACACCGGCGGCTCGCCGAAGCGGATCGCGACATCGAAGCCGTCCGCGATCATGTCGCCCAACTGGTCGCGCGTGATCAGTTCGAGCTGCAGGTCCGGATGTTCGTCGATGAAGCCGCCAAGGCGCGGCCCGAGCACGAGCCGTGAAAAGAACGGGTCCATGTTGACGCGCAGACGCCCGCGCACCGCGGTCGCGCCCTGCGCGGCGGAGGCCGCCGCCTCCTCGAGTCCGCCGAGCAGCGGCACGATCTGCTCGTAGAAACGCCGGCCTTCGTCGGTCAGCGTAACCGAGCGCGTGGTGCGGTCGAACAGGCGAATGCCGAGGCGCGCTTCGAGCCGGGCAACCGAACGGCTTACGCCCGATTGCGACATGTCGAGCGCTTCGCCCGCGGCCGCGAAACTGCCGCAATCGACGATCGCCGTCAGCACGCCCATGCCGTTCAGCACGCGCTCATCGAATGGCATCGGGGGTACCTGCCGGGTAGCCATGGATGCCAGACATGCTAACGCGGAGAGCTTTCGAATTCATGCGCTGACACGCGTTGAAACGCGTCGCGTGTCAACGCCCCGCGCTCTGCGCAGCCTGGCCGCGAATCACGCGGGTGCCCGACGGATCGTCGAGGTGGCGGAAGATCCACGCGGACACGAGCGTGATCACGCCGACGCACACGAACGCGAGCCGGAAGCCGAGTGCCGCCGAGCCCCATTGATCCGCGAACAGATTGACGAGCCCGCCGCCGATCGACACGCCGAGCCCGATCGCGAGCATCTGCACCATCGAGAAAAGGCTGTTGCCCATGCCCGCGTCTTCGTGCGACAGGTCCTTCAGCGTGACGCTGTTCATCGCCGCGTACTGCATCGAGTTGGCCGCGCCGAAAACGGCGAGGATCGCGACTTCGATCACGAGCGGTGTGCCGCGCGAAATCAGCGAGAACGCGACGATCGCCGAGCCGACGATGATCGTGTTGACCAGCAGGAACGTGTCGTAGCCGTAGCGGCGCACGAGCGGCGCGATCCAGCGTTTCGCGAGCGTGCCGGCGAGCGCCGCGGGCAGCATCATCAGACCGGAGTGCAGCGGCGAGTAGCCGAGCTGCAATTGCAGCAGGAGCGGCACGAGGAACGGCACCGCGCTCGAACCGATCCGGCATACCAGGTTGCCGATCAGGCCGACGCTGAAGTTCGGCTCGCCGAACAGCGACAGCTTGAACAGCGGATTGCGGCGGTTTCTCGCGTACGGAACGTAGGCGAGCGCGCTGGCGACCGCCAGCGTGAACAGACCCGCCGACCACGCCGCGCGATGCGACGGGACCGGCGCGTCGATCGCGAGCGAAAACGCGATCATGCACAGCGATAGCAGCGCGCAGCCGATCACATCGAACGGCGGCGCCTGCGTCGCGTCATGCGGCGGCAGAAAGCGGTGCACCGCGTACAGGCCAAGCGCGCCGATCGGAACGTTGATCAGAAAGATCCAGTGCCACGTGATCGCCTGCACGAACCAGCCGCCGAGCGTCGGCCCGGCGATCGGCCCGAGCTGCCCCGCGATCGAAATGAACGCGAGCGCCGCCACGTAGTGCTCGCCCGACACGCTGCGCAGCACCGCGAGACGTCCGATCGGCAGCAGCATCGAGCCGCCGATGCCTTGCAGCACCCGCGCCATCACGAGCTCGCCGAGCGTGTGCGCGCTCGCGCAGCAGATCGAGCCGAGCACGAACACGAGAATCGCGGCGAAATAGACGCGGCGGGTGCCGAAGCGGTCGGCAAGCCAGCCGGAGGCGGGCGTGAGCATCGCCATCGTCAGCGTGTAGGCGACGACGACCGGTTGCATCGCGAGCGGCGCGACTTGCAGGCTGTTCGCGATCGACGGCAGCGCGGTGTTGACGATCGTCGTGTCGAGCGACTGCATGAAGAAGCCGGCGGCGACGATCCACAGTAGGGCGGTTTGAGACGAATCCTTGGTCATGTTTTCGACAGCGGGCGTGGCGGAAAAGCGCCACCGGAGCGGGGCCATGCGGAATTCCGTCATCTTATTGACATCCCCGTCAATCGGGAACCCCACTAAGCTCGCTGACTGTTATCGACAATGCCGATAAGCAGCGCGACAATTCACGCATGCTCAATCCGATCTGGCTGAAGACCTTCTCGACCGTCGCGGCCTGCCATAGCTTCACCGAGGCGGGGCGGCGGCTCGACCTGACGCAGTCGAGCGTCAGCGAACATATCCGCCGCCTCGAACAGAGCGTGGGCCGGCGCCTGTTCGTGCGCGACACCCATTCGCTCGCGATGACGCCCGACGGCGAAGCGATGCTCGCGCATGCGAGCGTGATCCTGCAGGCCTTATCGCGCGCGGAGTCGCAGTTTCGCGCGCCGCGTCTGAAGGGGCGCGTGCGGCTCGGCTCGTCAGACGACATCGCGCTCGGCCCGCTGCCCACCGTGCTCGCGGCGTTTCGCAACGCGCACCCCGACGTTGAGCTGGAAATCACGATCGGCATGACCGGCAGGCTCTACGAACTGCTCGACGCCGGCGCGATCGATCTGCTGGTCGGCAAGCGCCGGCTCGGTGACCGGCGCGGCGTGCCGCTTTTCACCGGGCGGCTGGAATGGCTCGCGCAGACCGGCACGCTCGTCGATCTGAGCCAGCCGCTGCCGCTGATTCTGGTCGCCGAGCCGAGCGTGACGCGCGCGGTCGTGCTCGATGCGCTCGCCGAAGCCGGCGCGAGCTGGCAGATCGTCTGCACGAGCAGCAGTCATTCCGGCTGTATCGCGGCTGCGCGCGGCGGACTTGGCATCACCGTGCGGCCGCAGTATCTGGCCGCGCGCGGGCTGGCGCCGCCGTTGAATGCGGCCGGCTTGCCGACGTTGCCGTCGGTGGAATTCATCGCGCTGGCGGCGAAGCGCTTGAGCCGCCCGGCGGGCACGCTGCTGCAGTTGCTGCATGACAGCGATCTGCGCGGGTCGTGGATTGGCGAGTGAGGCGGGCAGTACCGTGCCTCATGCCGCTGCTTATGCCGCCATTCATTCACCGTTCAGGCCGGCATCTTCCGGAACGAAATCGCGAAGCGGTTCCAGGCATTGATCGCCGAGACGAGCAGCGTCAGGTCGACCAGCTCTTCGTCGCTGAAGTGCGGGCGCACCGCCTGCCATACTGCGTCCGGCACGTGATCGTGCGACACCAGCGTGAGCGCTTCGGTCCACTCGAGCGCCGCGCGTTCGCGGTCGGTAAAGAACGGCGTTTCGCGCCACACGACGACGGTCGCGAGACGCCGCTCGGTTTCGCCGCCCTTGCGCGCGTCGCTCGTATGCATGTCGACGCAATAGGCGCAGCCGTTGATCTGCGAAGCGCGCAGCCGCACCAGTTCGGTCAGCGATTTTTCGAGCGCCGACTTGCCGATGCGCTCTTCGACGCCGAGCAGCGACTTGATCGCGGCGGGGTTGGCTTTGTAGAAGTCGAGACGTTGTTCCATGATGGGCTCCTGGGCGGGTAGGACGCTGCGATGAATCGGACAGGCGTTAGCTTAGTCCGCCATCTGGATCATCAAAATGGCCGATTCCAGATATTTTCAGGTAGCCACTTTCGGGCGTTGAGCGGCCCCGCATAGCATCCTTACCGCCGACGATGGCATCGTTGCCGCGTGCGGGCCGATTCGGTAAGGTGAGTCATCGACGCTTGCTTTGCGCCTTTCACCGTGATCCGGAGACCTGCCTGATGACCGTTGCCGCCGACCTGTCCTCTGCGCCCACCTCGCCGATCCGCACCGATGTCCTGATCGTCGGCGCCGGTCCCGTGGGTCTGTTCGCGGCATTCGAGGCCGGTGTGATCGGCCTGACCTGCCAGATCGTCGACATACTCGGAAGGGTCGGCGGGCAGTGCATCGAACTGTATCCCGACAAGCCGATCTACGATATCCCGGCGATCCCGTCATGCACCTCGCGCGAACTGGTCGAGCGACTGGTCGCGCAATGCAAGCCGTTCGATGTGCCGATTCACCTCGAACAGCGCGTCGACACGGTCGAGCAACGCGACGACGGCCGCTGGACCGTGCGCACGCAGCGCGGCCTCGTGTTCGACGTCGCGGCGATCCTGCTCGCCGCCGGCAATGGCGCGTTCGTCCCGCAAAAGCTCGGGCTCCCCGAGGCCGTGCCGCTGGAAAAGCGCAACGTGCACTACAGCGTGGCGCGCCTCGCCGATTTCGCCGACAAGAACGTGGTCGTCGCCGGCGGCGGCGATTCGGCGCTCGA
Source organism: Paraburkholderia sp. EG304 (assembly GCF_046543485.1). Classification (NCBI taxonomy): domain Bacteria; kingdom Pseudomonadati; phylum Pseudomonadota; class Betaproteobacteria; order Burkholderiales; family Burkholderiaceae; genus Paraburkholderia; species Paraburkholderia sp. EG304. The sequence goes on from NZ_JBKGUA010000001.1 coordinate 461,583, forward strand.
CTGGGCGCTGGCATTGCGCAAGGTCGCGCGGCGCGTGACCCTCGTGCATCGGCGCGCCGGCTTCAGCGCGGCCGATTCGAGCGTCGAGCTGATGCGGCGCGCGGTCGAGGCGGGGGAGATGGACTTCGTCATCGGCGCGATCGCGGCGCTCGAGGTGGAAGACGGCGCGCTGCGTTCCCTGACGCTGAAGCAGATCCATGGCGAGACCCAGCTCGAAGCCGAACACCTGATCGCCTTGTATGGACTCGTCGCGGATCTCGGCCCGATCGCGCAGTGGGGACTGAAGATTCACGGCGGGCGTATCGATGTCGATACCTCGAACTACGAAAGCTCGCGGCCGGGCATCTTCGCCGTCGGCGACATCGCGAACTATCCGAACAAGCAGAAGCTGATCCTGTCAGGCTTTCACGAGGCGTCGCTCGCGCTGCGCAAGGCGTACGCTTACGCGTATCCCGACAAGAAACGCGTGCATGTCCATTCGAGCTACGACACGAAGCTCGCGGAAAAGATCGGCGCGGCCGGCTGACGGCGTGCGCGCAAGCGCTGCAACGTCGAGCCGGACCGGCCATTGGCATCATTTTCCAGTGGGTTGACTCGCGGCGGCCGCGGCGCTCGCGGCCTTGTCTTTCTTCTTCGCCTCATGGTGGCCGATCGCGCAGCCCGCGGCCGCACCCGCCGTCCCATGATGTCCGGCAACGTGGCCGGTCACCCCGCCCACGACCGCGCCTTTGGCGCAGCCTTCCGCCTGCGCGACGGTGGATACGAAGCTCAATGCCGCGGCGAGGGCGCACGGGGCCGCGAAGTTCATGGCGATAGTCGTGAATACCTTTTTCAATTGACACTCCTGTTTTTGCTGTCGAAGGGTAAAACCCGAAAGCCGAAACCGCCGCGCGGCGACGCTTTCAGTGATGACCGGCTAGCAAGCGCGGGGCCCGCCGTTATAAGCTGTGCGCCTTATGAGCCGGCGCGCGGGCGCCCTTCGCGAGGTATCCCGGCCCATGCGTGGGCCGCGCAAGCGTTTGCGCGAAGGCTTCGGCGCCGGCCAGGCGCGAGATTTGCTAAACACAACAATTCCAACTACGTGTCCGCCATGACCCAGCTTGATGCTTCTACTCTCCGCGTCCACGGCGAGCCCGCTCGAGTGCAGGCCGAGGCCGCGCCGTCGGCGCCCGTTAGCGTCGATTACTGGTCGCTCGTGCAGGCGATCTCGGACTACGCGATCTTTCTGCTCGACGCGAAAGGCCACGTCGTGAGTTGGAACGCCGGCGCGCAGAAGCTGAAGGGCTACACGGAAAACGAGATCGTCGGCCAGCATTTCTCGCGCTTCTATACCGAGGAAGCCGTCGCCCGCGGCTGCCCAGGCTACGAGCTGGAACAGGCGGCGCACACCGGCCGCTTCGAGAACGAGGACTGGCGCGTGCGCAAGGACGGCACGACGTTCTGGTCGAACGTCGTGATCACCGCGATACGCAACGAGCAGGGCGAGGTCACCGGCTTCGCGAAGATCACGCGCGACCTGACCGCGCAGCGCGAATATCTCGAAGCGCTGCGCCAGAGCGAGGAGCGCTTCCGTCTGCTCGTCGATAGCGTGAAGGACTACGCAATTTTCATGCTCGATCCGCAAGGCTTCGTCGTCAGCTGGAATTCGGGCGCCGCGCGCATCAAGGGCTATACGCATGACGAAATCGTCGGCCGGCACTTCTCGCAGTTCTATGTGCCCGAGGAGGCCGCGGCCGGCAAGCCCGCGCGCGAGCTCGCGATTGCGCGGCAGATCGGCACCGTCGAAGACGAAGGCTGGCGCGTGCGCAAGGACGGCTCGACGTTCTGGGCCAACGTGATCATCACGGCCGTCTATGACGAATCGCGACGCTTGCGCGGCTTCGCCAAGGTCACGCGCGATCTCACCGAGCGGCGCCGGCGCGAGGAGCTCGAGCGCTCCGGTGAGCGCATGCGCGAATTTCTCGCGACGCTCGCGCACGAACTGCGCAATCCGCTCGCGCCGGTGCGCAACGCGGTCGGCACGATGCAGATGGAAGCCAATCTGAGCCCGGTGGTCGCGCGCGCGCGCGATCTGATCGATCGCCAGGTCACGCACCTGACGCGACTCGTCGACGATCTGCTCGATATCGGCCGCATCATGTCCGACAAGGTCGAACTGCGGATTGCGCGCGTCGATCTCACCGAGCTCGTCACGCGCGCGATCGAAGCGGCGCGGCCGTTTACCGACTCGCGCGAGCAGCGCGTGGTCGCCCAGGTCACCGACGCCCCCGTGAGCATTCGCGGCGACATGACGCGGCTCGTGCAGGTGCTGCAAAACCTGCTGCACAACGCGTCGAAATTTTCGCCGCACGGCAGCGTGATCGAGATGCGTGGACGGGTCGACTTTCGCATGGCGGTGCTCGAAGTGCGCGACGTCGGCTGCGGTATTCCGGTGCGCTCGCTCGACAAGATCTTCGAGCTGTTCGCGCAGGAGAAGGAAGGGCAAAGCTTCGGCGAAGGCGGTCTTGGGATCGGCCTGACGCTGTGCAAGTCGCTCGTCGAGATGCATGGTGGCAGCATCGTCGCGAGCAGCGAAGGACCGGGACTTGGCAGCACGTTCACGCTGAGTCTGCCGCTCTCGGCGCAGTCCGACACCGCGGAGAGCGGCGCGATCAGTGCCGCGCCCCACGTGCAGCCGCTGCGGGTTCTGCTGATCGACGACAATCGCGATTCGGCCGACAGCCTCGCGATGCTGCTCGAACTGAAGGGCCATGAGGTGCGTATCGCCTACGAGGGCGAGCAGGCGCTGCAGATCGCGCCGCGCTTCTCGCCGCATCTCGCGTTGATCGATCTCGCGATGCCGAAGATGGATGGCTATGCGACGCTCGCGGCGTTGCGCGCGCTGCCCGAGATGGCTCGCACGATGTACGCGGCGATGACGGGCTTCGGTCATGCAAGCGATCTCGATCGCACGCGCAAAGCGGGTTTCCATGCGCACCTGGTGAAGCCGGTCGAAATGGCGGTCCTCGACGCATTGCTCACGAAGGCGGATGGACGACTGAGCGGAAGCGGGGGGACGTAGGCGCTTTTTTGCTGCGCGGCTGCGTCGTCAGCTGGGGCACGATGTTTGCTGCGACTCTGCATACGTTCCGGTCCGCCGCCGCGCGGCGGGCCGCGGATCGAAACGGTGCAGGGAGGCACGATGCTCGATACGCGCGACCACGCGGCCAGCTTCAAGGCCCAGTCACGGCAGATTTCTAATCAACACGGCGGCCGCGCACCGTCGCTCGACGATTTCCTGCGCGACGCGCGTTTCGATGCGAACGATCCCGCTGCTCTCGGAGCACTGCTCGCTGATCTGATCGAGCGCGGCTACGATCGCGCGCCGAGCTTGCCGTTGCCGGGGCATGGCGAGACGCTGGTGCGCTGGCGCGCGCTCGCCGCCGTTGCCGCGCGCGACCTCGGTCTCGTCAAACTGTTCGAAGGCCATACCGATGCGCTCGCGATTCTCGCCGAGCTGAACGGTCCGCTGCCGCCGCCGGCAAGCCGCTGGGGCGTGTGGGCCGCCGAAGCGCCGGACGCGCGAGTGCGCGCGGTCAATCAAGGAATCCAGAACGTTTCCGGCGAGGGCGCTCAGGTGCGCCTGTCCGGCACCAAAGCCTGGTGCTCCGGCGCGCAGGCGCTCACCCATGCGCTCGTGACCGCTTGGCGCAATGATGAGCCGGTGCTCGCGGCCGTCGCGCTGGACCAGAGCTCGATCTCGATCGACACATCGAAGTGGCAGGCCGTCGGCATGTGGGCGACCGCGAGCGCCGATGTGACGTTCAACGACACCGTGGCGACGCTCGTCGGCGCGCCGCATGAATATCTGCGGCGCGCGGGCTTCTGGCATGGCGGCGCCGGTATCGCCGCGTGCTGGTACGGTGCGGCCGCGCAGATCGGCCGCACGCTGCGCGACGCGTGCGCCCGGCGCGCGGATGCGCATCGGCTGGCTCATCTCGGTGCGACCGATGTCGCATTGCAGTCGGCCGCCGCGGTACTGCGCGAAACCGCCGCGTGGATCGACGCGCGCCCTTCGGATGATGCGCAGACGCGCGTGCTGCGCGCGCGTCTTGCCGTCGAGCAGGCCGCGAGCGCCGTCATCGATCAGGCGACGCGCGCGCTCGGCGCGGGCCCGTTGTGCCGCGACGCGCGCTTCGCGCGAGCGCTCGCCGACCTGCCGGTGTTTCTGCGCCAAAGCCACGCGCAACGCGATCTCGCCGCGCTTGGCGAGCGGCTCGTCGCGTCCGCCGACACGAGCGCCGCGCCGGCATCGGATCACGCGTCGTCGCAAACACTCACGTCGTGGACGCTATGACCTTTGTTCCCCAGCCTTCGGAGGATCGCTGAGATGAGCTCGCCGATGCGGTACTTCGATGAACTTTACCGACGCAGCGATGATCCGTGGCGTTTGCGCGAAGGCTGGTACGAACGCCGCAAGCGTTCGCTGACACTCGCGCTGCTGCCGCGGCCGCGCTATCGCAACGGCTTCGAACCGGGCTGCGCGAACGGCGAGTTGACGGCCGGGCTCGCGACGCGCTGCGACGCGCTGCTCGCCGCCGATTTGCACCCGCGCGCGGTCGCGCTCGCGCGCGAACGCGTGGCGGGCGCATCGAACGTGCGGATCGAACAGCGCAGCGTGCCGTGCGAATGGCCCACCGAGCACGGGCCGTTCGATCTGATCGTGATCAGCGAGTTTGCGTACTATCTCGACGCGGCCGAGCTCGAAACGCTGGCCGCGCGCATCGCCGGCTCGCTGACGACCGATGGCACGCTGCTCGCCTGCCACTGGCGCCGGCCGTTCGCCGAAGCGCGCGAATCGGCCGACCGCGCGCACGCGCTATTCGATGCGCGCTGCGGCCTCGCGCGTCTCGCGCATCACGACGAAGCCGACTTGCTGATCGACGTGTGGTCGCGCGACGCACGTTCGGTCGCGCAGCGAGAGGGGCTTCTATGATCGGCGTGATCGTCCCGGCGCATAACGAAGAGGCGTTGATCGCGGGGTGCCTCGCGGCCTTGCTCGAAGCGTCGCGACACCAGGCGCTCGCCGGCGAAGAGGTGCGGATCGTCGTCGCGCTCGACGCGTGCAGCGATTTCAGCGGGGCGATTGCGCGCGCCTACGGCGTGCAGACGCTGACGCTGAAGGCGCGCAACGTCGGGATCGCGCGGGCGCTGGGCGCGTCGCTGCTGCTCGCGCTCGGCTCGCGCTGGCTCGCGTTTACCGATGCCGACAGCCGCGTGTCGCCGGATTGGCTCGCCGCGCAATTAGCGCTCGGCGCCGATGCGGTGTGCGGTTCGATCGCCGTCGACGACTGGAGCGCGCATCCGCACAGCGTGCGCGAATATTTTCGCAAGACCTATGTCGACGCCGACGGACATCGTCACGTGCACGGCGCGAACCTCGGCGTTTCCGCGCAAGCCTATCGGCGCGCGGGCGGCTTTCCGCCGCTCAGGTGCAGCGAGGATGTCGCGCTCGTCGATCGCCTGATCGCGACGGGCGCGCGCATCGCGTGGAGCGCCGCGCCGCGCGTGACCACGAGCGCGCGCACCGCGGCCCGCGCGCGCGGCGGTTTCGGCGATACGCTCATCGGATGGGCGACGGATCGCGCGCTGGCCTGAGCGACGGCGCTGCGTCGCGAGCGGGTCTCGCTCGCAACGATCCGGATACCGGAACATCGGCACGGCAATAAGCCGCGGGGAGGACGAACATGATGGACGCGTTTTTCGTTCTATTCGGCCAGGGCAGGGAGCTCGACCCGTTGCAGATGGGGCTGCGCTCGATCGTCGTGTTCGTGATCGCGATCGTGCTGATTCGCGTATCGGGGCGGCGCTCGTTCGGTCAGCGCACGCCGTTCGATCTGGTCGTCGTGATTCTGCTCGGCGCGATGCTGAGCCGCGCGATTGTCGGGGCGTCGCCGTTCATCGCGACCGTGGTCGCGTCGCTGGTGATCGTCGTATGTCACCGGGTGCTCGCGTGGGCGTTTATACGTTCGCGCCGCTTCGAGCTGTTGGTGTGTGGCGTCGAGCGCGAGGTGTTCAGCGACGGCAAGTTCCACGCGAACGAAATGCACGCGGCGCTCATCACGCGCACCGACATCGAGGAAAGCGTGCGGCAGAAAATCGGCTCGCGCTCGATGGACAACGTGGCCGCCGCGATCCTCGAACGCAATGGCGAGGTGAGCGTGATACGCAAGCGCGAGTGAGCGCCCGCATGGGTGAAGGGCGGGGCGCTCGGCCGGATTCAGCCGCGCCCGCCTCGCGAAATCTCCGAGCCCGCGCCGCGCGGCAAGCGCAGCGTGACCGGAATCGACGCGAACGAGCACAGCCCGACCACCAGAAACGCGGGCCAGAAATCCGACCACGTGATGCTCGGATGCCCATTCAGTGCGCGCGAAATCTGCAGCACGATCCCGCCGACCGTCACGCCGAGACCGAGCGACATCTGCTGCACGACGCTGCCGAGGCTCGTCGCGCGGCCGACGTCGCGGCTCGCAATCTCCGCGTAGGTCAGCGAATTGAGGCTGGTGAACTGCAACGCGGGGAAGAAGCCGCCGAGCAGCACGACGACCCAGATGATCCATGTCGGCGTGTGCGGGAAAAAGAGTCCGCACGCGGCGATCGAAATGCCCGATAGCGCCGCGTTGAACACGAGCACCTGGCGAAAGCCGAAGCGGCGCAACACGGTGGAGGCGATCGTGCGCATGAACATGCCGCCGAACGCCGACGCGCAGGTGATCAGCCCCGATTGGAACGCGCTCATACCGTGGCCTTCCTGCAGCAGCAGCGGCAGCAGGAACGGCAGCGCGCCGAGGCCGATGCGAAACAGCGAGCCGCCGAGCACGCTCGCCTGGAAAGTCGGCACCTTGAAAAAGCGCAAGTCGAGCAGCGGCAGCGCGACGCGCTGCGCGTACGCGACGTAGATCGCGAGCAGTACCGCGCCGAGCGCGCACATGCCGAACGCGTCGGTATTCGAAATCAGTTCGCCGCCGACCAGCGACAAACCGAGCAGCAGCAGCACCGCGCCCGCCGCCGACAACAGGAAGCCGATCCAGTCGAGCGGGCCGGGGTCCGGTTCGCGCGTGTTGGCGATATAGCGATTGGTCAGATAGATGCCGAGAATGCCGATCGGCACGTTGATGAAGAAGATCAGACGCCAGTGCAGATACGTGGTGATGAAGCCGCCGAGCAGCGGACCGGCGGCAGGGCCGAGCATCGCGGGCACGCTCAGATAGTTCATCGCGCGGATGAAGTCGGCTTTTTTCACCACGCGAAAGATGATGATCCGCCCGACCGGCACCATCATCGCGCCGCCGACGCCCTGAATGAAACGCGCAACCGTGAAAGTGGCAAGCGAGTTCGACGCCGCGCACAACAGCGAGCCCGTGACGAAGATGCCGATCGCCGTGCGGAACACCATGCGGGCGCCGAACTTGTCGGCGAGCCAGCCGCATACCGGGATGAACACGCCGAGCCCGAGCACGTAGCTCGTGACCGCGATTTTCAGCGTGACCGGATCGCGGGCGAAATCGCGCGCCATGGCCGGCAACGCGGTGACGATCACATTGGCGTCGACGCTTTCCATGAACATCGCGCACGCGACGATAAGGGGCGCAATCAGAGCTTTCTGAGTCTGGGCGACGGTCATGACGGCGAGGCTGCGGCGAAGCGTCGCAGGCAAAGGGGGCATTATTGCACCTGTACGGTGCGGATTGTTAATACCTGCGCGGCCGATGCTGCCCCTTTACCCTTTCTGTATCCAACACGCGACGGCGGCGTTGCGATGCCGCCAATAAATATTGATTTTTGTTGCGCTGCGGCACGAGATGGTTATAATCGGGTTATTGCTTAGGTAGAAACCCTAATAAGGAGCCGCCATGAACACCGCATCGACTGCTGTCCGTTCCACCCCCGCCGCCACTACGTTCTTCGGCAAGCTGCGTGCGCTGGCGCTGCATGCGCTGAACCTGCATCTGCAAAACTGCGCGGTGATCGCCGAAGCGTATCGTCGCCCGCAATAAGCGCGTATTGCGCACGGGCCGCGCAAGCCCTGCCAACCGTGTCGATGCCCGCTCAAGTAGCGGGCATTGTGCTTTCTGGCCCCGGCAGGCGGGTGGCGTTCGGGTCGTGATCCCGCCATCAGTCCCTCCAGAAACCTCCGCTTGGGGCCAGTTCCGGCCCGCCATCGCCGTTTCCCTTCCAGATATCGCTCGCGCGCTTTTGCCGCGCGCCGCGCAGGTCAACCGACAGCAAAATTGCTATTGCTGTCAACCTTTTGCACGTTTTGCCGTTATCACTTTGTAATCGTCGCCACAGGCGATACCGCGCGTGACGCACCCGTCGCCGCGACTGCTCTCGCAAGGCCCGCATTGACCATGTTCCACCGACTTCAACACAGCTTCGAGCGCCTGCGCGCGCTGCTCGACCGTGCAGCGAAAGTGCTTGGCAGCCGGGGACTTCTGTCGCCCGTGCTCGCGCTCGTTATTTGCGGGCTGCTGCTGGTCGTGCTGCAGCATCTGTCGGAGGCGGTGAATTACCGTTCGGTGATACGCGAATTGCGCGAGCTGTCGCCGCGCGAGTGGATCGGCGCGCTCGGCGCGACCGCGCTTAGCTACGTCGCGCTGGTCGGGCGCGACGCGGTCGGCCTGCGCTATCTCGGCGCGAGCGTGCCGCGCGCGGCGCTGTGGGTCGGCGCGACGGCCGGCTCGGCGCTCGGCAATGCGACCGGTTTCGGCGCGCTGACGGGCGGAGCGGTGCGCGCGCGCGTGTACGGCGTCGCGAACATCACGCCCGCGCAGATCGGCCGCATGACGGTGTTCACGAGCGTGTCGCTCGCACTCGCCCTGGTATTGATGACCGCACTGGGCATGGTCGGTATGGCCGGACAGCTCGCGCCGATGCTGCATCTGTCGCCAGTCGCGCTGCGCTGGAGCGGCGCTGCGCTACTGATCGCGCTGGCGCTCGCCGCCGCCGCGTGCCGCCGCGAAACCCGGCCGATCCGCACGCGCTGGCAGTGGCTCTCGTTCGATTTTCCCGCGCGCCGTGATCTGCTCGCGCAGGTCGCGCTGGCGGTGCTCGACGTGGTCGCCGCGGGTCTCGCGCTGTGGGCCTTGCTGCCGCATGCGAACGTGAGCTTCATCGGCTTCATCACCGTCTATGCGGCCGCGATGCTGCTCGGCCTGATCGGCCATACGCCTGGCGGGGTCGGCGTGTTCGAGGCGGCGATGGTGTTCACGCTGAGCGGCAGCGTGCCGATGCATCAGATGGTCGCCGCGCTGCTCGCGTATCGCGCGATCTATTTCGGCGTGCCGCTGATCGTCTCCGCGGCGCTGCTCGCGGGCTTCGAGGGGCGCGCGCTGAAGAACCGTCTGTCGATGCTGCAGGCGGAGCGCGTGTCGGAACTCGCGCCGCTGTTTCTGAGCCTCGTCACGTTCGTGGTCGGCGGCATGCTGGTCATCTCGAGTGCGACGCCGGCGTTCTGGCAGCGCATTCATATGCTGCGCAACGTGGTGCCGCTGTGGGTGCTCGAAAGCTCGGCGATGTTGTGCAGCGTGGTCGGCGTGCTGCTGCTGTTCGTCGCGCGTGGGCTGCTGCGGCGGCTCGATGCGGCATGGTGGATGACGCTCGCGCTCGCGTTGCTGAGCCTTGCGCTGTCGCTGACCAAGGGTCTCGCATTCGTCGAAGCCGGTGTGCTCGGCATGCTGATCGTGCTGCTGCTCGCGACGCGCAAGCGCTTCAACCGTCATTCGTCGCTGTTCGCCGAGCGTTTCACGGCCGGCTGGCTTGTGTCGATCGCGATGGTGCTGATGTTCGCGACGTGGGTCATGCTGTTCGCTTTCCGTGACGTGCCGTACACGCGCGACCTGTGGTGGCAATTCGCGTTCGACGAGCGCGCGCCGCGCGCGCTGCGCGCGACGCTCGCCGCGAGCGTGTTCGCCGCGACCTTCTCGTTCTGGCAATTGCTGCGTCCGGCGCCGGGCCGCTTCGTGAAGCCGGCGCCCGAAGATCTGCTCGACGCCGCGCGCATCGTGCGCGCGCAGGAACGCAGCGATGCCGGTCTCGCGTTGATGGGCGACAAGAGCTTCCTGTTTTCGGAATCGCGAGAGGCGTTCCTGATGTACGCGAAATACGGCCGCACGTGGGCCGCGTTGCATGATCCGGTGGGGCCGCGCGAAGAGTGGGCGGGCCTCATCAAGAAGTTCGTCGCGCTTGCGCATGCGCACGGCGGTCGCGCCGCGTTCTACCAGGTGCGTGCGAATGCACTGCCGCTGTATCTCGACGCCGGCCTCACGTTGATGAAGCTCGGCGAGGAAGCGCACGTCGTGCTCGACGACTTCGATCTGAAGGGCTCGCACCGCGCGCATCTGCGCTATGCGCTCAAGCGCGGCGAGCGCGACGGCTTTAGCGTCGAAGTGATCGATCAGGCGCGTGTGCCGGCGTCGCTCGAAACGCTGCGCGGCATTTCCGACGGCTGGCTCGGCAGCCACGATGCGCGCGAGAAGAGTTTCTCGGTCGCCGCATTCCACGACGAATACCTCGCCGCGCAGTCGGTGATGCTGGTGCGCCAGAACGGGGAACCGGTCGCGTTCGTGACCTTCATGACGACCGATATGAACACCGAGGCGACAGTCGGCGTGATGCGTCACGTCGAAAGCGCGTCGCCGTACGCGATGGAATATCTGTTCACGCAGCTTGCGCTGCATCTGAAGCAGGCGGGCTTCCGCTCGCTCAGTCTCGGCATTGCGCCGCTCTCCGGCGTGCAGCCGACTCCGCTCGCGTCGCGCTGGCATCGGCTGGCCGGCATCGTGTGGCGCTTCGGCGGCCGCTTCTATAACTTCCGCGGACTGCGTGCTTTCAAGAGCAAGTTCCAGCCGCACTGGGAGCCGCGCTATCTCGCGGCATCCGGTTCGGGCGTGTTCTTCACACTCGCGGACCTGTCGCTGCTGGCAGGAGGCCGGCGTTCATGACATTGCATCCGTTGTTCCGGCTCGCCGTCGCGGCGAGCGTTCTGAGCTGCGGCGCGCTCGCGCACGCGGCCACCACCACCGTGCCGGGCGGCCGCTATGGCGACGTGCGCGTCACGCAGCCCGAGGGGCCGCTGCGCGGCTTCGTCGTGCTGTATTCGCAGGCGAGCGGCTGGAGCGCGGCCGATCAGCAGAGCGCCGATGCGCTCGCGAAAGCGGGCGCGATGACGGTTGGCGTCGATATCGCGCGCTACGAGGCCAACCTTGCCGCGAAAAAGGAAACCTGCCATCAACTGGTGGGCGATGCCGAGGCGCTCAGCCATCAACTCGAACGGCAATCGCAGTCGAGCCGCTACTTCGCGCCGATCGTCGCGGGTACGGGGCAGGGCGCAACGCTGGCGATGCACGTGCTCGAGCAGGCGCCGTCCAATACGATCGCGGGCGCGGTGTCGGTCGACGCCGACCGCACACTCGACGCGCGCTTTCAACCGTGTCCGCCCGACCCGACCGTGATCCGCGACAAGGTGCCGGGCTTCGTCGAAAAGGCGAGCACGGGCAACGCCGATCGCGCGCGTCTCGTCGCTTTGCTGACCCCGCATCTACAGCCGGTCTCGACGAGTGCCGACGACGTGTCCGACCTGCCGCTGATCGAGTTGCCGGCCGCGCATCCGAACGGCCTGATGGCGATCGTAATTTCCGGCGATGGCGGCTGGCGCGATCTCGACAAGACGATCGCGCAGGCGCTGCAGAAAGATGGCGTGTCGGTGGTCGGCTGGGACAGCCTGCGTTATTTCTGGAGCGAGAAGCCGCCCGCGCAAACGAGCCGCGATCTCGCGCGCGTGATGCAAACCTATGGCGAGCGCTGGCACGCGCAGCACATTGCGCTGATCGGCTATTCGTTTGGCGCCGACGTGATGCCGTTCGCGTATAACCGTCTGCCGCAGGCGCAGCGCGATAAGGTGTCGCTGATGTCGCTGCTCGGCTTCGCGCCCGACGCCGACTTCCAGATCCGCGTCGGCGGCTGGCTCGGCATGCCCGCGAGCGACAAGGCGCTGAACGTGCGACCCGAGTTGACGCATGTGCCGCCGTCGATCGTTCAATGCTTCTATGGCGAGAGCGAGACCGACACGCTGTGTCCGGCGCTCGACAAGAGCGGTGTCGAAGTCATCCGCACCTCCGGCGATCATCACTTCGGCGGCGATTACAACGTGCTGGAGCGACGCATTCTCGTGGCATTCAAGAAGCAGAGCGGCGTGCGCGATTGATTGCTGCGGTGGGCGTATCAGCGGAGCGCGCTTGACGGCGCGCCCCTTTTTTTGGGTCCGTTCTGGCCGGAACCGTGGTCCGCGGAGATTGACAAAGCCTGCCAAGTCGACGAAGATCGCCCGCATGAACTGCCTCGACATCCGTATTGCGCTGATTATTAGCATCATTCATCGAATGGTGGGTTAGCGCGCGTCGACTTGCAGTGACACATAACCCGCCAAACGAGGCGGGTTTTTTTATGTCCGCTTTCAGGTTCATTTTCTACCTGCCTCCTGGTGAACATGCTGCGGTCGCCATCGTTTGATGTCGATCTCGGTCGATTCGTTGTTGCATCGATATTGCCACCCAGGAGCTTGCCGTGCTGTTAACCGAACTCGAACAGGCCGCCGCAGCAGCCGCGCGCGTCGCGCCGTCTCACGACTACCTGAAAAAGACCCTGACCGCGCGCGTCTACGACGTGGCGCGCGAGACCGAACTCGAACGCGCGCCGATCCTGTCGGCACGGCTGCGCAATCCGGTCTATCTGAAGCGCGAGGACAACCAGCCGGTGTTCTCGTTCAAGCTGCGCGGCGCGTACAACAAGATGGCGCATATTCCGGCCGAAGCGCTCGGTCGCGGCGTGATCACCGCATCGGCGGGCAATCATGCGCAGGGCGTCGCGTTGTCGGCCGCACGCATGGGCGTGAAGGCGATCATCGTCGTGCCGGTGACGACCCCGCAGGTCAAGGTCGACGCGATCCGCACGCATGGCGGGCCGACCGTCGAGGTCGTGCAGTTCGGCGAATCGTATAGCGATGCCTATGGTCACGCGGTCAAGCTGCAGGAAGAACGCGGCCTCACCTTCGTGCATCCGTTCGATGATCCATACGTGATCGCCGGCCAGGGCACCGTCGCGATGGAAATTTTGAGCCAGCACCAGGGGCCGATTCACGCGATCTTCGTGCCGATCGGCGGCGGCGGTCTCGCGGCCGGTGTCGCGGCATACGTGAAATCGGTGCGCCCGGAGATCAAGGTGATCGGCGTGCAGACCGATGATTCGTGCGCGATGGCCGCTTCGTTGAAGGCGGGCGAGCGCGTGACGCTGAACGAAGTGGGACTGTTCTCCGACGGCACCGCGGTGAAGCTCGTCGGCGAGGAAACCTTCCGTCTGTGCAGCGAATATCTCGACGAAGTGCTGCTCGTGAACACCGATGCGCTGTGCGCGGCGATCAAGGACGTGTTCCAGGACACGCGCAGCGTGCTCGAACCGGCGGGCTCATTGGCGGTGGCGGGCGCGAAGCAGTACGCCGAACGGGAAGGCATCGAGAACCAGACGCTGATCGCGATCACGTCGGGCGCGAACATGAACTTCGACCGCATGCGCTTCGTCGCTGAACGCGCTGAAGTGGGCGAAGCACGTGAAGCCGTTTTCGCGGTGACGATCCCCGAAGAGCGCGGCAGCTTCAAGCGCTTCTGCGAGCTGGTCGGCACGCGCAGCGTCACCGAATTCAACTACCGGATCGCCGACGCGAACTCGGCGCATATCTTCGTCGGCGTGCAGATCCGCAATCGCAGCGAACCGGCGCAGATCGCCGGCGCATTCGAAGCGCACGGCTTCGCGACGGTCGATCTGACCTTCGACGAACTGTCTAAGCAGCACATCCGCTATATGGTTGGCGGCCGTTCGCCGCTCGCGCGCGACGAACGTCTGTTCCGCTTCGAGTTTCCCGAGCGTCCGGGTGCGCTGATGAAATTCCTGTCGTCGATGGCGCCGAACTGGAACATCAGCCTGTTCCACTATCGCAACCAGGGCGCGGACTACAGCTCGATTCTGGTCGGCATTCAGGTACCCGAGAGCGACCATGCAGCGTTCGAGCGCTTCATCGAAACGCTCGGCTATCCGTGCTGGGAAGAAACGAAAAATCCTGTCTACCGACTGTTTCTCGGCTAGTCGAAGCTCATTTAGCGGATCGGGGTTTACCTGAGTGGACGCCACGCCGGCAAAACGAGCCGGGTGTCGTCCAAATCGCCGGAAAGCCCCACCAGTCTTGCGTTTTCGGCCGATACAGCGACGCTGCACCGGCTCCTCTCTCACACCTTCTATCGCCTAACGCGATACGGCCTATCCGCCATATCGCATTGCGGGATAGGCGTCACGATCGTCACACTGGGCGCAAATTTCATCCCCGCATTCAGGAGACATCTATGCGCACCCAAGTTGGCATCATCGGTGCTGGCCCTGCTGGTCTGTTTCTTTCCCATCTGCTTCATCTGCGCGGTATCGACTCGGTCGTGCTCGAAACGCGCACCCGCGATCAGATCGAATCGACGATTCGCGCCGGCGTGCTCGAGCAGGGCACGATGGACCTGCTGACGCAGACCGGTGTCGGCGAACGCATGAAAGCCGAAGGCGCGCTGCATCACGGTTTCGAACTCGCGTTCGACGGCAAGCGCCGCCGCATCGATCTGACCGACCTCACCGGTCAGGCGATCACGGTTTATGCCCAGCACGAAGTGATCAAGGATCTCGTCGCGGCGCGCGTCGCCGCGGGCGCCGAACTGCGTTTCGGCGTGTCGGATACGTCGGTGCACGGCATCGATACCGATAAGCCGTCGATCCGCTATCGCCACGAAGGCGCGGAGCACGAACTGCAATGCGACTTCGTGATCGGCTGCGACGGCTCGCAAGGCGTGTCGCGTCAGGCGATTCCGCAGGCGCTGCGCAAGGATTTCGAGCGCGTCTATCCGTTCGGCTGGTTCGGTATTCTGTGCGAAGGCCCGCCGTCGTCGGACGAACTGATCTACGCGCGCCACGAGCGCGGCTTTGCGCTGATCAGCACGCGCTCGCCGAACGTGCAGCGCATGTATTTCCAGTGCGATCCGAAGGACTCGGTCGACAATTGGTCCGACGATCGCATCTGGGCGGAACTGCATGCACGCGCCGATTCGGATGAAGGCCACAAGATCATCAACGGCAAGATCTTCCAGAAGAATATCGTCGGTATGCGCAGCTTCGTATCGACGACGATGCAGTACGGCCGCCTGTTCCTCGCTGGCGACGCCGCGCATATCGTGCCGCCGACCGGCGCGAAGGGCCTGAACCTCGCGGTCGCCGACGTGAACGTGCTCAGCAAGGCGCTCGACGCGTTCTACAAGGAAAACCGCACGGATTTGCTCGACCGTTATAGCGAAACCGCGCTTAAGCGCATCTGGCGCGCCGAGCACTTCTCGTACTGGATGACCAGCATGCTGCATCGTATCGAAGGCGCTTCGGCGTTCGAGCAGCAGTTGCAGATTGCCGAGTTGGAGTACGTGACGACGTCGCGCACGGCCGCGACGGTACTGGCGGAGAACTACGTCGGCGCCGCCGGCGCGCAGATGCAGGCGCATCTGTAAATGCCACTGCAAGCACCGCGCGGTCATCGGGATCGCTAATTGATCGACAGATCCCGATGCGCGGCCGCCTGAAACTCCTTGGGCGTGACACCGGTCTGCTTGCGGAAATAGCGGCTGAAATAGGCCGCATCTTCGAAACCGAGCGCATGCGCGATCTGTTTGATACTCGAACCCGAGTACACCAGATCGCGTTGCGCCTCGCGTATCAACTGGTCGTTGACGAGCGACAGCGGCGAATGGCCAAGTTCCTCACGACAGATACGGCCCAGTTGCGCCGCGGTCACCCCCAATTTCCCCGCGTAAAAATCGATTGGCAGATGCTCGCGCACATGGGCGGCGATCAGTTCGCGTAGCCGTTTAATCTGCGCGGCGCGCCGGTCATTGACGCTCGCACCCGCGCTTAACGCGGCATCGGTCAAACGTGCGACCTGCACAAAAAGTGCAATCATCAGCGACATGCCCGCGGCGATATGGCCACGCGCGCTGCCGCGAAATTCCTGCTCCAGCAAACCGAACAACGGCATCAACGTGCGCTCGCCGATGGCGGGCCGCACGGGAATCAGCGCGGGCCGTTGCAGCACCGGCATGAGGCCCGGCGACACCGCTTTCGAAATCGACTCCAACGCGCGCTGCGCGGCGGTGATCACGAGCCCGTCGATCTCCGGCGAAAACACGAAACCATGCACCGTTTGCGCTGGAAGCAGGATCAGGCATGGCGCTTCGATCGTGAGCTTTTCGCTTTCGATCAGCACGTAGCCCGAACCGCTGCGGATATAGAGAATCTGCAGCAGCGCGTCGTGCCGGTGCGCGGAGATATGCCAGTCGTTGGGACGGCTGCGCTCGACGATCCATTCGAAATTGAACGCGTCGTACCACGGCGGCCGCGCGGACTCTCCGTACAGATCGTAGTTAGGGATATGTCTCATGCAGTGTCGTCTCCTATGTTCGAATTGTCCTGCGATGCGCTGCCTTTGTCCAATTTCGTCCCGAAGCGCGTGGCTATACTTTTTTCCATCGAAGACGCGACCGAATGCCGTCCGCGCGGCATGGCCGAGTTCATCGACGTCTTGGACCGGCTCGCGATGCCGATCCCGAGAAGCGCACGCCGATGACGCGCCTTGCGCATTCCGAAGTAATCGCCAACGCGATCGCCTTTCTCGCGTCGGACGCAGCCAGCCATGTCACGGGCACGGTGCTGAGCGTCGATGGCGATCAGGCAATTCGAACAACAAGAAAACACCTCTTCATCTCAAGGAGACATAGCAATGACCAGGCAGAAAGGAGTCCGCACATGAGCCGCTCCGAACGCAGTGTAGATGTGCAGTCCTTTATCGACGGACAGCGCTTTTCGCCGTTCCAGTGGACGATTCTGGTGCTGTGCTTTCTGGTCGTCGCAGCCGATGGTTTCGACACCGCGGCGATCGGCTTTATCGCGCCGTCGCTCGTGCAGCAGTGGGGCATCGCGCGCAGTGCGCTCGGGCCGGTGATGAGCGCGGCGCTGGTGGGACTCGGCATCGGCGCGCTCGCGGCCGGCCCGTTCGCGGACCGGATCGGACGCAAGACGGTGCTGGTGCTGTCGGTGTTCTTCTTCGGGCTGTGGAGTCTTGCGGCAGCCCGCGCCACGTCGATCGAATCGTTGACCGTGCTGCGCTTTTTCACCGGCCTCGGACTCGGCGCGGCGATGCCCAACGCAGTCACGCTGATGTCCGAGTACGCACCCGCGAGGATCCGAGCGGTCGCGGTCAATGCGATGTTCTGCGGTTTTTCGGGCGGGCTCGCGCTCGGTGGCTTCGCATCCGCCTGGCTGATTCCGCATTTCGGCTGGCCGAGCGTGCTGGTCGCGGGCGGCATCGGCCCGATCGTGCTGAGCGTGCTGCTGATCCTGCTCTTGCCGGAATCGGCGCAATTCCTCGCGGTGCGCAAGCGGGCCCATCAACGGATCGCGCGAATCCTGCAACGCATCGCGCCTCACGACCGCTTCGACGGATGCCGCTTCTTCGCGGTCGACGTGCGCCGCAATAGCGGCGAGTCGCGCTCGCAGTGGGCGCTCGCGATCATCCTGTCGGCGCGCTACCGTTTCGGCACGCTGATGCTGTGGCTCGCCTATTTCATGGGGCTGCTGATTTACTACCTGCTGACCAACTGGCTGCCGACGCTGTTCAAGGACACGGGCTTCTCCGGTGAAAAGGCGGCGTTGATGACGTCGCTGTTTCCGCTCGGCGGCATCCTCGGCAATCTGTGCGTCGGCTGGGTGATGGATCGCTTCGCCGGGCATCGGGTGATCGCGTTCACGTATCTGCTCGTTGGCGCGCTCGTGCTGCTGGTCGGGCGGGGCGTCGGCCATCAGGTCTGGCTCGGCACGCTGATCTTCCTGACCGGCACGGTCGCGACCAGCGCGGTCACGTCGATGTCGGCGCTCGCGGCGAGCTTCTACCCGACCCGGGCGCGTGCGACGGGCGTGGCGTGGATGCTGGGAATCGGCCGGGTCGGCGGCGTGGCGGGCGCGCTCGTCGGCGCGGCGTTGATGGGGCTCGGCTGGCAGTTCGGCGCGGTGTTCAGCCTGCTCGCGGTGCCGGCCGTGATCGCGGCGGGCGGGGTGGTGCTGATGATGCGGCGCGAGCCGCTCGATCGCGCATCGGTCGATGACAACGTCGGCGCCATAGCGATCGAGTGAAGTGCGGCGGCGGGCGTGCCGCTATGCTCGAACAACCCGCAGACCTTAGGTCGCGCGCAGCAACGCCATTTCGTTGTGCAGTAGCGCGAGCAATTCGTCGTCGGTCGGCCGCGTGCCCCAGTGGCGCGCGCCGGCCACCGACGCGATCGCTATCCACGAATGCGGTGGAAACCATTCGCGCACCAGCGTGCCGTCCTGGCGCAGGCACAGCTGGCCGGTCAGCTCGCTGTATTCGGCGCAGATGTGCGCACCGTCGACCTGTGCGCTTACTCGTCTCGGATCATTGCGTAGCACGTCGTCGCTCCTGTCAAAGGGGTGGCGCGAATGCAAGCGCGGCATGGTGGCGCGATTAACGCCACCTGGCTTCCATCAATGGTCATGCCCGTGACCGTGCCAGCCGTTGTCGTGCCAGTCGTTGTCGTGCCAGTCGCGATGCGGGCCGCGTGCATCGCGCCATTCGTCGTGGTGACGTTCCCACTCGCGACGCTCCCAATAGCGACGACCATCGTAGTAACGATCACCGTACCAGCCCGGCGCGATCACGACCGCAGGCGGCGGAGGCGCATACACGGGCGCGGGCTGCACATAGACCGGCGGGGGCGGCGGAGCCTCAACGACGGCGGGCGCGACTGCGATGCCCGGCACCCCGATATTCACGCCGACGTCGACGTGCGCGAAAGCGGCCGTCGATGCGCCGATCGCAAGACCCGCGACGACGCTCAACGATACCCAGCGGTTGCGTGAAAGACTCATGATTGTTCTCTGTTGTGTGGATGTCTGTAGTGGAGTGGCGAGCCGGACGCGCACCTACTGCGCGTGATGGCCCGATCAATAGCGTTCGTAGTAGTGGTCGTGATGCGGATGATCGCCGCCAGGGACGACGATGCAGCCGCTCAACGCGCCGCCGAGCGTGGCGGCAAGAATGACCAGTGCGAGGATTTTTTTCATGATGTTGCTCCCTGAAATCTGTGCTGCGAGTGCCTGTCGTGCGAAGCGTTCTATCTGAATCGCTTTCGTTTGAACCGAACTCTACTGAGCGGCGCGATTACCGATGTGTTTGTGTGTAACAGGACGTGTCGATTGGAGGTCGCATTGACATGGGCATGCGAGTGCGATGAACGGGGAGGGGAAGCGCCTGCGGTTAGATGTCGAAACGCCTCGCGATGGTCAGGCGTGCGGGCAAACCCTTGAAGAGGCTATAAAAAAAACCGCATTCAATGGCAGGCGATGCATGGATGTGAAGCGAAGGTTCGGCGCATCGATTGCTGAAAAAAGAAGCGAATGCAATTTCGCCTTATCTATGCCGCGCAGATACATTCGGTTGCAGACTGGTCATCGGGCTCGCCATGCATTCGTGCGAGCACGATGAAATGACGCTACACCGGTAGCGTCATCAGCCTGTCTTATGCTGCTGTGGAGTGGATAAAAAGCATCGCGCACGCAGCGCGCGCGTGCGCAACTTATTGCGCGGCCGCGGGCTCCTGGGCGGTCGCTTCGCGATAGCCGAGCCGCGTCGAAATCGCGAGGCCGGCTTCCTTGAGCAGCGCGACGTAATGCTGCTTCGTATCGGCGCCGCAACGCATCGTCGGAAAGGAAATCGACAGACCGGCGATCACGCGGCCGAAGCGGTCGAAGACCGGCACCGCGATGCATTGCAGGCCTTCTTCCTGCTCCTCGTTGTCCTCGCCGTAGCCCTGCTCGCGTACGTGCGGCAGGATGCTCAGCACCGCTTCGGCACAGGTCAAGGTTTTTTGCGTCGACTTGCGAAATTCGATGTGCGAGAGCACCTCACGCGCATCGGCCGGGTCCATCCATGCGAGCAGCACCTTGCCGATCGCCGTGCTATGCAACGGATTGCGCCGGCCGATTCGCGACTGCATGCGCAGCCCGTAGTCGGCATCGATCTTGTGGATGTAGATGATCGCGTCGTCGTCGAATGCGCCGAGGTGTACCGCTTCGCGCGTCATCTGGCCGATACGGCGCATTTCGACGTCGGCCTCGCGTACCAGATCGACGCTTTCGAGCGCTTTCGCGCCGAGCTCGAACAGGCGGATCGTCAGCCGATAGCGCTCGGTTTCGACTTCCTGGGTCACGTAGCCGAGCGCCTTCAGCGTTTGAATCACGCGATGCACGGTCGTCTTCGACATGCCGAGCCGTTGCGAAAGCTCGCTGATGCCGATCTGCCGGGTGTCGCCGATCGCGCCGAGAATCGCGAACACGCGCCCAATCGACGATGCCGATTCGCCTCGCTCACCGCTGTCCGCGTCGAGCGCCTTGTCGAGCGCTTTGTCGCGCGCAGTGCTTTTGTGTATTCCCGTTGCCGCCATGTCCGTCATTCCCTGTCTGTGCCAAGCCGCGCCGCTGCCGCATCGAGCCGATGCTCACCCGGCGCGAGAGCATAGCGCGTCGCATGCGCTGGTGGCGAGCTTGTGCTGTCGCTAGCGCGCGAGCCAGCCGCCATCCACCGCCAGTGTATGCCCATGCACGTAGTCCGACGCCGACGAGGCGAGAAAAACCACGGGCCCCGCGAGATCCTCGGGCACGCCCCAGCGGCCGGCCGGAATGCGCCCGAGAACTTCTTCGTTGCGCTGCGCGTCGTCGCGCAACGCGGCGGTGTTCGCGGTCGCCATATAGCCGGGCGCGATCGCGTTCACGTTGATGCCACGCGCGGCCCATTCGTTGGCGAGCAGCCGGGTGAGACCGAGCACACCGCTTTTCGACGCGGTGTACGACGCGACGCGGATGCCGCCCTGGAACGACAGCATCGACGCGACGTTGATGATCTTGCCGCCGCGTTGCTGCCGCACGAACTGACGCGCCGCGGCCTGCGACAGAAAGAACAGGCTCTTCAGGTTCACGTCCATCACCGCGTCCCAGTCGTCTTCGCCGAACTCGAGCGCATCTTCGCGGCGGATGATGCCCGCGTTGTTGACGAGCACGTCGAGGCGGCCGAACGCCTCCACCGCGGCACGCACGATGTCGTCGACCGATGAGCTCGACGCGAGATCGGCGCGCACGTCGGCGAAGCGGCGTCCGAGCGCCTCGACGCGCGCGGCGGTCGTGCCCGCGTCCGCGCGACTGACGCCGACGATGTCGCAGCCGGCCGCGGCGAGCGCGACGGCCATGCCGGCGCCGAGGCCGGTGTTGCTGCCGGTCACGATGGCGACCTTGCCGCTCAGATCGAAAGTATTCATTGTGGTCGGGCTCATGTTCGCTCAGCGCAGTTCGCGAACCGCGAGATGGTCCATGTCGCCGAACATCTGGTTCTCGCCGACCATGCCCCAGATGAACGTGGACGCGCGCGTGCCGACACCCGAATGAATCGACCAGCTCGGCGAGATCACCGCCTGCTCGTTGCGCACGACGATATGCCGTGTTTCGTGCGGCTCGCCCATCATGTGGAAGACGGCGGCGTCGTCGGCGACGTTGAAGTAGAAATACACCTCCATGCGGCGCTCGTGCGTGTGGCAGGGCATCGTGTTCCACAGGCTGCCCGGTTCGAGCTTCGTCATGCCCATCGACAGCTGACAGGTCGGCAGCACGTCGGGCACGATGAACTTGTAGATGGTGCGGCGGTTGCTCGTGGCCGCGTCGCCCAGGGTTTCGGGCGAGGCCTGATCGAGCGAGATCGTGCGGGTCGGATAGCTGGTGTGCGCGGGCGCGCAGTTCAGGTAGAACTTAGCCGGCTGGCTGGCGTCGGCGCTGCCGAATGCGACCGCCTGCGCGCCTTTGCCGATATAGATCGCCTCTTCGCGGCGCACTGTGTAACGCGTGCCGTCGACGTCGACCCAGCCGTCGCCGCCGATGTTGATCGCGCCGAGTTCACGCCGCTCGAGCAGATAGTTGACGCCGATCGCCTTGCCGAGCGAGCCCGGTACTTCAACCGCGCGCTCGACCGGCCACACGCCGCCGACGATGATCCGGTCGATGTGGCTATACGTGAGCTTCAACGCATCGCGCTCGAAGATCTGCTCGACCAGAAACTCGCGCCGCAGCCCGGTAGTGTCGAGCGTTTTCGCGTATTCGCTGTTGATGGCCTGTCTCACGTCCATTGAATTGTTCTCCTGTCGGTATGCGGGGTGCGGTGCCGCCTCGTGCCGAGACTGTAACGCAGAATCGCGATTTCGGAACGCTGGTCCGAAATTTTTTCGCCGAGCGATCGCAACTGAAAACGCGCGGCGCGAACGGCCGGGTAAACGATAGTCGGCCTTATTAAATAAACCGGAACGGCGTTCCTTTCGTGGTGCTATATTGCGCCGGACAGGGAGAGCCCGGCATAGACCGGGACACCAACACGGGTCATCGATCCGATAACGGGACGTCACCGTCCATGGAGGAGGCATGAAAATCAAGAAGGCCATCGACCGCATTCCAGGCGGTCTGATGCTGGTGCCGCTGCTGCTCGGCGCCTGTGTGCACACGTTCGCGCCCGGCGCGGGCAAATATTTCGGCTCTTTCACCAACGGCCTGATTACCGGTACCGTGCCGATTCTGGCGGTATGGTTCTTCTGCATGGGCGCAACGATCGACCTGCGCGCAACCGGCACCGTGCTGCGCAAGTCGGGCACGCTGCTCGCAACCAAGATGCTGGTCGCGTGGATCGTCACGTTGATCGCGGCGCGCTTCATTCCGATCGACGGCATCAAGACCGGGCTCTTCGCGGGGCTGTCGTTGCTCGCGATCACGACCTCGATGGACATGACCAACGGCGGTCTCTACGCTGCCGTGATGCAACAGTACGGCACGAAGGAAGAGGCGGGCGCGTTCGTGCTGATGTCGGTCGAATCGGGGCCGCTGATCAGCATGATCATTCTGGGCGCCACGGGCGTGGCGTTCTTCGAGCCGCGGCTGTTCGTCGGCGCGGTGCTGCCGTTTCTGATCGGCTTTGCGCTCGGCAACTTCGATAGCGAGCTGCGCGAGCTGTTCGGCCGCTGCGTGCATCCGCTGATTCCGTTTTTCGGCTTTGCGCTCGGCAACGGCATCGATCTGAACGTGATCGTCACGAGCGGTTTGCCGGGTATCGTGCTGGGGCTCGGCGTGATCGTCGTAACCGGCGTGCCGCTGATTCTCGCCGATCGCTGGATCGCCGGCGGCAATGGGGCGGCGGGGCTCGCCGCGTCGTCGACGGCGGGGGCCGCGGTCGCGAATCCGGCGATCATCGCCGACATGATTCCGAGCTTCAAACCGCTGGTGCCGGCCGCAACCGCGATGGTCGCCACCGCTTGCCTCGTCACCGCGATTCTGGTGCCGATCCTCACGGCGCTGTGGGTGCGCCGGCATCAACCGCGTGGCACACTGCGCGAGGAGTTCGCCACGGTGACGCAGGCGGCGCCGCTCAACGAGTAGCGCGATGCAGCTGTGTGAATGAGTCAGTAGCAGGAAGCTGGCGCGCCCCTCAGCGCGCCAGCTTCGTTTCGAGCATCGCTTTCACCTCGGGCCATTCGTCGTCGATGATGCTAAAGCGCACCGAGTTGCGCTTGCGTCCATCGGGCATGATCCGCTCGTGCCGCACGATGCCTTCCTGTTTCGCGCCGATGCGCAGGATCGCCGCGCGCGATCTGTCGTTGAGCTCGTCGGTCGTGAATTGCACGCGCACGCAGCGCATCACGTCGAATGCGTGGCACAGCAGCAGATACTTCGCCTCGGTGTTCACGACCGAGCGCTGCGCCGAGGCGGCGAGCCACGTATGGCCGATCTCCAACTTGCGGTTCGCGCGATCGATCTTCCAGAACCGCGTGCTGCCGACGATGCGGCCGGCGCCGTCATTCCCGTCTTCCTCGTCACGCCGCACGATCACGAACGGCATCACCTTGGCCGCAGCGCGGCCGGCGAGCGCCCTGGCAATATAGGCATCGATCGTCGCCGGGCCCGGCACGACGGTCAGCTTCATGTCCCACAGTTGCCCGTCGGCGGCGGCGTCGACGAGCGCCTGCGCGTGGTCCTCGCGCAGCGGCCGCAGCTCGACGAACGAGCCGCTCAGCGTGGGTTGCATCGATTCGGCGGAGATATCGTTCATGGCAATAAAAAAGGTCCGCGAGCGGAACACTCGTGGACCTGGCAGATCGGTTGATCCAGGCTAGGGAACGACGCGACCGGCGAACCCGCGGCGCCGTTCCTCTAGCGCGTGATTAGCTTGATTAAACCGACATCACCGTGACAGCCTTGGTGACGAGGTAGGCTTCCATCGCCTCCGGGCCGCCTTCCGAGCCGTAGCCGGAATCCTTGACGCCGCCGAACGGCATTTCCGGCGTCGGCGTGGCAGGCTGGTTGATCCACAGCATGCCCACTTCCATGCGCTGCGACAGCAGATGCACGTTGGCGAACGACTTCGTATACGCGTAACCGGCGAGGCCGTACGGCAGACGGTTCGCTTCGGCGATCGCTTCTTCGAGCTTGTCGAAGCCGCGGATCGCGGCGACCGGGCCGAACGGCTCGTTGTTGAACACGTCGGCTTCGAGCGGCACGTCGGTCAGCACGGTGGCCGCGAAGAAGTTGCCTTCGGTACCGACGCGCTCGCCGCCCGTCGCGACCTTCGCGCCGGTCTTGCGGGCGTCGTCGACGACCTTGGCCATCGCGCTCAGACGGCGCGCGTTGGCGAGCGGCCCGAGCGTCGTGCCTTCGGCGAGACCGTCGCCGAGCTTCAGGCTTTCAGCGTGCTTGACGAGCGCGTTGGCGAACTCTTCGCGGATGCTGTTGTGCACGAGGAAGCGCGTCGGCGAGATGCACACCTGACCCGCGTTGCGGAACTTCGCGGCGCCGGCTGCCTTGACCGCGAGCGCGACGTCGGCGTCTTCCGCGACGATCACCGGCGCGTGGCCGCCGAGTTCCATCGTCGCGCGCTTCATGTGCGAACCGGCCAGCGCCGCGAGCTGCTTGCCGACCGGCGTCGAGCCGGTGAACGTGACCTTGCGGATCACCGGATGCGGGATCAGGTAGCTCGAGATTTCGGCCGGATCGCCGAACACGAGGCCGACCGTACCGGGCGGCACGCCGGCTTCGACGAACGCCTGCAGCAGGGCCGCCGGCGACGCCGGGGTTTCTTCCGGCGCCTTCACGAGGAACGAGCAGCCGCAGGCGAGCGACGCCGACAGCTTGCGCACGACCTGGTTGACCGGGAAATTCCACGGCGTGAACGCGGCGACCGGGCCGATCGGCTCCTTCAGCACTTGCGACTGCGCGGCGAGGTTGCGCGACGGCACGATGCGGCCATACACGCGGCGGCCTTCATCCGCGAACCATTCGATGATGTCAGCGGCGGCCAGCACTTCGACGCGCGCCTCGGCGAACGGCTTGCCCTGTTCCTGCGTCATCAGGCGGCCGATGTCGGCGGCGCGCTCGCGCACGAGAGCCGCAGCCTTGCGCATGATGGTGGCGCGTTCGTTGGCCGGCACCTTGCGCCAGGCTTCGAAGCCGCGCTGCGCGGCTTCGAGCGCGCGGTCCAGATCGGGGATGCCGGCATGCGCGACCTTGCCGATGGCCTGGCCGGTCGCGGGGTTGATCACGTCGAGGGTCTTGCCGCTGGCGGCGTCGCACCATTCGCCGTTGATCAGAAGACGGGTATCGGTATAGCTCGAGATGGCCATGCTGGGTTCCTGTGAGAGGGAAAACAACAGGCCGCGCGGTTGTGCGGCACGAGGCGACACACCTACGCGGCCATGAATGAATTGCCGATACCATTTATCTTATCTGATTGCGGGCAATCGCACCGGACGCGGCTCTCGGGCGCTGCTCGTGGCATGCGGCTTGCTGAGGCTTGGCACCGGAGCGACTTTGCGGGTCTCGCCGGGGCGCGGCGTCAGCGCTGCGTGAATCCCATTCAACCGCTACTACAGCGCATCACGAGGACATCGCCATGCCAACCGGAACAGTGAAATGGTTCAACGACGCGAAGGGCTTCGGCTTCATTACCCCCGATGACGGCGGCGAAGATCTGTTCGCGCATTTTTCGGAGATTCGATCCGAAGGTTTCAAGTCGTTGCAAGAAAATCAGAAAGTCAGCTTCGAAATCAAGCAGGGGCCGAAAGGCAAGCAGGCGGCAGATATAAAGCCCGTGTGACGCCGGCCTCGCGGCTCATCCGCATGCGAGGTAACGATGGATAAGGACGCCGCCTACGCGGAGATCGAGCGCAATGGCGGCGCCGCCTATGCGAAAACCTTCGCCGCGCGCTATCCCGACGAACCGCTTACACCGTTCTCTCATCGCTATCTGTTCGAACGGGCGCAGCGCGATGAAGCCGAGCACGACGCGGCCGCGGCCACGCACGACGACGAGCGCGGTTTTGCGCTGAGGTCGCTCGCGCGCATGGAAGCGTCGTCGCATATCGCGCAGGCGGCGGCGAGCGCGTCGCGTGACGCGGCAGCCGCCGCGCACACTTCGGCGCGCGCGGCGCGGCGCTCGGCCTTCTGGACCATGATCGCCGCGCTCGCGTCGGCGACGGGCGTAGTGGTAAACGCGGCCCTCAATCTCGGCTGGCTCGAATGGGCAAGGCATCTTGCGCGATAAGCGACGCGTCTGGCCGAACGTCCGCGCGCGTGAATGTGATGTGAATCGGAGGCGCCGGTGGGCTAGCGCGCAAACCACGCGATAACCTATGCATTTACCACACCGAAACGACATCCATGCGACACGGTTACACGAGCGCGTCGATTGCACAAATCGACCTATCGGAGCATGCCGCGGGCGGTCCGAACGCAGTATTATTCTTCAGGTTTCCTTCAGCTTTGCTCCGTACTATTTGCGCCACTGCCCGTGGCCTTTCCGGACCGCGGCCGCCGCTACGTGCGGGTCGAGCACAGGCTTTCACGACCTGCATTCGGGCAATGGAACAGATAGATTCCTGACTGAAAACTGAAAGCGCCTATAAAGGCTTGCTGGAGCATCCATGAAAACTCTGTTCTTGCAGGCGCCGTCGTACGACGGCTTCGATGGTGGTGCGGGTTCGCGCTATCAGGCCAAGCGTGAAGTTCGCTCGTTCTGGTATCCGACGTGGCTCGCACAACCCGCCGCACTCGTTCCCGACAGCCGCGTGCTCGACGCAACGGCAGACGGCCTGTCCGTCGAAGCCGTGCTCGACATCGCTTCGCAATACGAGCTGGTGGTGATCCACACCAGCACGCCATCCTTCCCGACCGACGCACTGTTCGCCCAGGACCTCAAGAAGCGCAAGCCGTCGCTGCTGATCGGCATGGTCGGCGCGAAGGTCGCGGTCGATCCGCATAATTCGCTGATCGCGACCGAGGCCATCGACTTCGTTTGCCGCGAGGAATTCGACTACACCTGCAAGGAAATCTCCGAGGGCAAGCCGTTCTCGCAGATCCTGGGCCTGAGCTACCGCGCCCCCGACGGCTCGATCGAACACAACGAAGCGCGCCCGATCCTCGAGAACATGGACGAGCTGCCCTTCGTCGCGCCGATCTACAAGCGCGATCTGACCATCAAGAACTACTTCAACGGCTATCTGAAGCATCCGTACGTGTCGCTGTACACCGGCCGCGGCTGCCGCTCGAAGTGCACGTTCTGCCTGTGGCCGCAAACGGTCGGCGGCCATCGCTATCGGGTGCGTTCGGTCGAGAACGTGCTCGAGGAAGTGAAGTGGATTCGCGACAACATGCCCGAAGTCAAGGAGATCATGTTCGACGACGACACGTTCACCGACTTCAAGCCGCGCGCCGAAGAAATTGCGCGAGGCATGGGCAAGCTGGGCGTCACGTGGTCGTGCAACGCGAAGGCCAACGTGCCTTACTCGACGCTGAAGATCATGAAGGAAAACGGCCTGCGCCTGCTGCTGGTCGGCTACGAGTCCGGCGACGACCAGATCCTGCTGAACGTCAAGAAGGGCCTGCGTACGGACATCGCGCGACGCTTCGCGCAGGACTGCCGCACGCTCGGCATCAAGGTGCACGGCACCTTCATTATCGGCTTGCCGGGCGAGACGCAGGAAACGATCCAGAAGACCATCGAGTACGCGAAAGAGATCAATCCGCTGACCATCCAGGTGTCGCTCGCCGCGCCTTATCCGGGCACCCGGCTCTATAACCAGGCGGTCGAGAGCGGCTGGCTCGCGGAGAACAAGGTGATCAATCTCGTCAGCAAGCAGGGCGTGCAGCTGGCGGCGATCGGCTACCCGCATCTGTCGCGCGACGAGATGTACCACCAGCTCGAGAACTTCTATAAGCGCTTTTATTTCCGGCCGTCGAAGATCTGGGAGATCCTGCGCGAAATGCTGACGAGCTGGGACATGATGAAACGGCGCCTGCGCGAAGGCGTCGAATTTTTCCGCTTCCTGCGCGCGCACGAGGCGTGAGCGCCGTACACATCGCCGCCGTCACGCTCGCGTACGCGTGCGCGGCGGCGACTGTTGTCGGCATCGGCTACACCGTGCTCGCGAGCGCGCTGATCGGGCGCTTCTTCGCGAGGGCGGTGGCCGTTCCCTCCAGCTTTCCACCCATTACGGTTATCAAACCGTTGCACGGCAACGAGTGGGCGCTGCTCGATAATCTGTCGAGCTTCTGCGCCCAGGATTATCCGGGGCCCGTGCAATTCCTGTTCGGCGTGCACGACTCCGCCGACCCCGCGCTGCAAACCGTCGACGAACTGCGGCGCCTGCATCCGCAGGCGGACATCACCGTTGTCACCGATGCGCGTCTGTACGGACCGAACCGCAAGATCAGCAACATCCTCAACATGCTGCCGCAGGCGCGCCACGACGTGCTCGTGTTCGCCGATAGCGACGTGTGCGTCGGCCCCGACTATCTGCGCAACGTGATCGGCGAATTGCAGAAGCCGGGCGTCGGGCTCGTCACCTGCGCGTATCGCGGCCAGCCCGATCCGGGTTTCTGGCCTCGGCTGTCGGCGATCGCCACCAACTACCAGTTCTTGCCGGGCGTCGTCACCGGACTCGCGCTCGGGCTCGCGCGGCCGTGCTTCGGCCAGACCATCGCGATGCGGCGCGATACCTATGAGCGGATCGGCGGCTTCAAGCCGTTCGTGCGGCATCTGGCCGAAGACTACGAAATCGGCGCGGCGGTGCGCGCGGCGGGCGAGCAGGTCACGATTCCGCCGTTCGCGATCGCGCATGCCTGTGTCGAAGCGAGCGCCGCGCAACTGGTGACGCACGAACTGCGCTGGAGCCGCACGATCCGCCGCATCGATCCGCTCGGACACCTCGGCACCGCGCTCGTGCATCCGTTGCCGTTCGCGCTGCTCGCGCTCGCGTGCTCGGGCGGCGCGCCGTGGGCGTGGCTGCTCGCGGCAATGACGGTGGTCGCGCGTGTCGCGCTGAAGTGGCGCGCGGATCGGGCGTTGCGTCAGCGCTGCCGCGATCTGTGGCTACTGCCGTTATGGGATATCGTATCGTTTGCGATTTTCGTCGCGAGCTTCCGCTCGTCGCGGGTGACCTGGCGGGGCTTCAGCTTCAAGGTCGACGGCGACGGGCTGCTGTCGGCGGCACAGGACGAATGACGAACGAACGGCAGATTGGGCGGGCAATGAGCGAAGAAGTATCGAGCAGGCGAAACGGCGCCGCCCTGGAGACGCACGGCAGCGGCCCGGCGGCACAGGCGGCACAGGCGCCTCAGGCGGCGGCGCACTCGGCAACCCATACGGCCACCCATGCCGCGGCACGCGGCGTGCGGCGCATCAGGTCAATCGAGGTCGCCTGCGAGGTGCGCGCATGATGAAGCATCTGGGCCGCGGGGCCGCGCTTGCGGGTTTGCTGATCTCTTTGTGGCTGGTCTGGCGCGAAGATCCGCGCGCGGTGCTCAGCGCGTTGCGCGCGGCCGGCGCGGGCCTCGTGCTGGCCGCGTTGGCGCACGTGCTGCCGATGGTCGCCAACGCGTGCGACTGGCGCTCGCTGATTCGCGGCGCGAACCGCCCCAGCTTCGGCAGGATGATGCATCTGGTATGGGTGCGCGAATCGGTCAACTCCATGCTGCCGGTCGCGCGGATCGGCGGCGAACTCGTGGCGTTCCGCATGTTCAAGCGCTGGGGCGTCCGGCCATCGACAGCGGTCGCCAGCACCATCGTCGACATGCAATTGACGCTGATCAGTCAGCTGATGTTCACGATGGTCGGCATCGGCTTTCTGTTCGCCAATGCGCAATCGGGCGCGCTGCGGCTCGCCGGGCAGCTCGCGTGGGGCGTGGTCGCGTTGACGCCGCTGCTGTTGCTGTTCGGGCTCGTGCAGCATGCGAATCCGTTCGAGCGCATCACACGCGTGGCGAACCGGATGACGAGCGGCAAGCTGACCGCGCTGGTCGGCCAGTCCGCGCAGATCGATCAGTCGATCAAGGTGATCTGGCGACGCCGCGCGGTCGTGCTGCGCTATCTGTTCTTCTGGCAGCCGCTGCAATGCGTGCTGACTTCGCTCGAAATCTGGCTCGCGCTGTATTTCCTCGGCGCGCGCGTGACGCTCGTCGAGGCGATCGTGATCGAATCGCTGATCCAGGCGGTCAGCAGCGCCGCGTTCTTCGTGCCGGGCGGTCTTGGCGTGCAGGAGGGCGCTTTCGTACTGATTGGCGGCGCACTCGGACTCGATCCCGCGACCTGTCTCGCGCTCGCCGCCGCGCGGCGCATTCGCGACCTGCTGATGTTCGTGCCGGGCCTGATCGCGTGGCAGTTGTTCGAGGCGTCCGGCAACGCGCGGCCGCATGCCAAGCCACCCGGCGTGGGCGCCGGGCTGGCCAAACAGCGTTCGGGCGTCGCTGATGCGAACCGCGGCGGCGAGCGGCGCTGAGCGATCGGCTCGCGGTTCCCCGCTTCCCGCTCGCGTCTTTGACGCGCACGCCGCGCGCCGTCAGCGCGGCGCGCGATAGGCCGGAAACGACAACTGCACCGCCAGCCCCTGGCCCCCGATTCCCGCTCCCAGCTGCAGATTCGCGCCGAAATGCTCGGCGATCCGCGCAACGATCGACAAACCGAGCCCGCTGCCGGTCGCCTGATTGCCGGTCGCGCGGAAAAAGCGGTTCGTCAGGCGCGCGAGATCGTCCGGCGCGACGCCGGGGCCGTCATCGCGCACGCTCAGTTGCACGTGCCCGTCGGCATGGCGCACCGCGACTTCGACGTTGCCCCCCGCACGCCCATACTTGATCGCGTTATCGAGCAGATTGTCGAGCAGGATGCCGATCAGCACCGGCTCCGCATCGATCTCGGCGAGCATGTCGCCGACCAGCATCACGTTGATGTGTTTCTGCTGCGCATTACGCCGGTTCGCGAGCAGCGCATCTTTCGCGATCGCGGCCGGCTTCAGCGGCTCGGTGGGCAGCTTCTCCTGCACGTCCAGCCGCGCGAGCAGCAGCAACTGCTCGGCGAGCCGTGCGCTGCGATCGACGCCTTGCACGACGCGCTCCATCGCGAGCCGCTGCAGCCCGATGTCGGGCTCCGCGAGCGCGACCTGCGCCTGCACCTTGATCGCGGCGAGCGGCGACTTCAGTTCGTGCGCGGCATCGGCGGTGAAGGCGCGCTCGAGTTCGAGAGCATGCTGCAGACGCGCCAGCATCTGGTTGATCGCATCGACGAGCGGGCGCACCTCGATCGGCGTGCGGCCGATCCCGACCGGTTCCATGCGGTTGATGTCGCGAGAACTGAGCGCGGCCGAAAGCACTTTTAGCGGTGCGAGGCTCCAGCCAATGCTGAACCATACGAGCAGCGCGAGCACCGGCAGCGCGATCAGCGTGGGCCGCGCGATGCGGCTCGCGATTTCGCTCACCAGGTCGCTGCGGGTATTGGCCGGCTCGAACACGCGCACGCTGTGACCGAGTGCGGTCTCGCGCAACGTGAACGAGTGATACAGCTCGCCGACGAGCATCACGTCTTGCGCGCCGCTCGCGGGCGGCAACGGCAAATCCCACGCGGCGAGCGCGTGCAGTTGCGGGCTGCCTGCCAGCACGACGCCGTCGGCCGTGCGCACCTGGAAAAGCGCATCGCGCGGCAGCGTGTCGTCGTCATCGGAGTTGTTCGCGCCGGCTTCGGCGCTTTTCTCTTCTTCGCGCACGTCGATGCGCGCATTCGCGAGCGTCATAAGATTGGCCGGATCGAGCAGCGCGAGCACTTGCGCGAGTTCGGCGAGGCGCGCTTCCTCCCATAGGCCGACTTCGCGCGTCGCCTGCCGGTAGCTCGACACGAGCGCGCCGCCCCAGACGAGCGCGATGCTCGCGAGCACCAGCAGCACGAGGCGCCGCCGGATCGACGGACCGATCATTCTTTCTCCATCACGTAGCCGATATTGCGCACGGTCTTGATCAGATTTGCGCCGAGCTTCTTGCGCAGGTTCGACACATGCACCTCGATCGCATTGCTTTCGATTTCCTCCTGCCAGCCGTACAGGCTTTCTTCGAGCCGCGAGCGCGACTGCGGAATGCCGAGATTGGTCAGCAGTTGCAGCAGAATCGCCCATTCCCGCGATGTCAGCGGCACGCGCGCCTCGTCGATCTGCACCGTTTGCGCGGCCGGATTCACTGTCAGATTCTGGTAACGAATCAGATCGATACTGCGGCCTTGTGCGCGGCGCAACAGCGCACGGCACCGCGCGATCAGCTCGGTGAGATCGAACGGCTTGCCGAGATAGTCGTCGGCGCCCGCTTCGAGACCGCCGACGCGGTCGACGACCGTGCCTTTCGCGGTCAACACCAGCACCGGCACGTCATTGCCGGCGTCGCGCATGCGTTTGAGCAACTCGGTGCCGCTCACGCGCGGCAGGCCGAGGTCGAGTACCACCAATGCATATTGAGTCGTGTCGAGCGCGAGGCCGGCCTTGTGGCCGTCGCGGGCCCAGTCGACCGTGAAGCCGGCCTGGCGAAGGCCCGCTTCGACACCGCAGCCGATGAGCTCGTCGTCTTCTACGAGGAGTAAGCGCATGAGGCAAATATTCCAAGGTGTGGATTTATTGCATAAGGTCCTGCATTTTTATGCAAGCGACATTGATCCGTCTATACGAACAATCCGCGGTGTTCCGAAGTGTAACCACGCCGTTCGTTAGCCGCTTTATGCCATGCGGATGCTTAAGGTTTCCTTCAGCTTGAATCGATACCATCGACGCGCTATAAAATGGTCGTCGCAGATCGTGATGCATGTGCGAGACCAAGTTGTCGTCAGACCATCGCAATCTGATCGTAAGGACTTCGATGGAGTGACGCGCGAGGCATTCTTTATGCTGGTCGATAGCGTCAATGGACGTATCGACGAGTCCCGCCCAATGCCAGCATCTGGTCAGGCTGCAAGGCCCCGCACGAGGCACGTTATGAAGCGAGTCACCATCGACATGCTACGAGCCCATTTGCTAGTCGCGTCTCTGACCGCCGCAGGCACCGAAGCGCTGCTGTGCATCGCGCTGCCTGTACTGCCGGTCTCCGACGCTTTTTTCGCCTCGGCATCGTTCAGGCTGTTCGCGCTCGCGCTGATCATCGGCGGCGTCGTGATCGCGCGCGAATTCTCCGAGGTCGCGTTCGAGTTCGCGGTGCGGCGCGACTACGCGATTCGCGCTGCTCACGGCGCATGGCCGGCCGTGATCTCAGCCAACTGTCCACGCCGGTGGCTCGTCGTGCTTCATCTGCGGCTAACGGGGCAACCGTTCGTGCTGGCCGAGCACTGACGGATACGGACGACACACAATGGCGGCCCACGCGTTGATTGCATGTCAATGGCTTCTGTTAGCCGGCTGCGTTAGCGCTTCGATCTACACGGTAGCCGCCGCGCTCGCCATGCCGTTTTTCACCGCGCGGCATAAATCGAACCATCATGGCGGCAGGGCAGTCAATCGCGCGCTCAGCCGTTCGCTAATGGGTTCACCCGATGACCCATGCGGGCCGTTCG
The DNA here is from genome assembly GCF_046543485.1 of Paraburkholderia sp. EG304. Classification (NCBI taxonomy): domain Bacteria; kingdom Pseudomonadati; phylum Pseudomonadota; class Betaproteobacteria; order Burkholderiales; family Burkholderiaceae; genus Paraburkholderia; species Paraburkholderia sp. EG304. The sequence continues at coordinate 495,685 of NZ_JBKGUA010000001.1, forward strand.
CGCAGGTCGGTGTCAGCGTGCTGAAGCCGTTGTGCGGCGCCGAGCCGCGTCTGTACGAGAATCTGCGAACCTTCTGCGAGCAGCGGCATCAGCATTTTCAGCTGGTGCTCGGCGTGTCGTCGCCGCACGATCCCGCCATCGCGGTGGTGCGCCGTTTGCAGGCCGCCTATCCGAAGTGCGACATCGAGCTCGCGATCGACACGCGCGTACACGGCAGCAATCTGAAAGTCAGCAACCTGATCAACATGGCCGCACGTGCTCGCCACGACGTGATCGTGATCGCCGACAGCGACATCGCGGTCGACTCCGACTATCTCGACAGCGTCGCCGCGCCGCTCGCGGACCCGAGCGTCGGCGTGGTTACGTGCCTGTACGTCGCGCGCGGCGTCGGCGGCTTCTGGCCGCGCGTCGGTGCGCTGTTCATCAACGAGTGGTTCGCGCCGTCGGTGCGAGTCGCGCACGCGATGGGCTCGCGGCGCTTCGGTTTCGGCGCGACCCTCGCGTTGCGGCGCGCGACGCTGGAGCGCATCGGCGGCTTCGAGGCGCTGAAAAACTGCCTCGCCGACGACTACTGGCTCGCCGAGCACGTGCGCGCACTCGGTCTGCAAACGGTGCTGTCGCGCGTGATGGTCGCCACCGACGTGATCGAGCCGACCTTCGCGGCGCTGTGGCAGCGCGAAACGCGCTGGCTGCGCACGATCCGCTCGGTCAATCCGCCGGGTTTCGTGTCGCTGCTGATCACCTTCCCCACGCCGTGGATGTTGACGGGCGCCGGGCTGACCGTGTCGTTCGCATCGTGTGCTCACGCGCCGTTCGCGGCGGTGGTCGCGAGCGCGTCGGCCACCGCGCTTTGCGTTGGCGCGCGCCTGCTGCTGCATTGGCGTGCGGCGCGCCGTTCGCGCACGTTCTGGCGCGATCTGCCGCTGGTGCCGTTGCGCGATACGCTGCTCGCGCTCCAGTGGCTCGTCAGCGCGTTCGGTTCGCACGTCGTGTGGCGCGGCGAGCGCATGCATCTCGGCACGCCGTCCGCCGAGCGCAGCGGTCGGCTGGACAGCCTCACGTGATAGCGCGCGGCAAGCCGGCCCAGCCGCGCGGACTGATCATCACCGCCGACGATTTTGGCCTGCATCAGCGCGTCAATCTCGCGGTCGAGCGCGCGCACCGCAACGGCGTGCTGCGCGCGACGAGTCTGATGGTCGGCGCGCCTGCCGCCAAAGACGCGGTCGCGCGCGCGCATACGCTCCCGGAACTACGGGTGGGCCTGCATCTGGTGCTGGCCGACGGCGCCGCGCTGGCGCCGCGCGAGCAGGTGGCCGCGCTGCTCAACGAGAACGGCCGCTTCGGCAGCAACATGGTGCGCGACGGTGTGCGCTTCTTCTTTCTGCCGCACGTGCGCCGGCAACTCGCCTACGAAATCCGCGCGCAGTTCGAAGCCTTCGCCGCGACCGGCCTCACGCTCGACCACGTGAACACGCACAAGCATTTTCATCTGCATCCGACCGTGCTCGGCCTGATCCTCGACATCGGCCGCGACTACGGCATGACGGCGATGCGTCTGCCGTTCGAAGCGAACGCGCCGCTGTGGCTGCGGCCGTGGCTCGCGCACGTGAAGACGCGGCTCGAGCGCGCGGGGATCGCGCACAACGACTACGTGGTCGGCATCGCGGCGAGCGGACGGATGGACGAGGCGACCTGGCTCGCCGCACTCGCGAATCTGCCGCATGGCGTCGGCGAGATCTACTGTCATCCGGCGCTGGCCGGCGACGCGCTGAGCGAGGGCATGCACGACTACCGGCATGCCGACGAGTTGCAGGCGCTGTTGTCGCCAAAGGTGGCCGCCGCGATCCGCGCGCTCGGCGCGCGAGTCGGCGGGTTCGCGGATGTGCTTGCGTAACGTCGCGCTTCGCGAAACGCACAATGCCCGATAACCGCTCGACGCGTCCCCAGAACCCGTAAGCGTTCGTTAAGCTGCCGCGGCCGATAATACCGAGGCCAAAACCGCACGAACGAGGGGAGAGGCCATGCGCCTGCTACTGGTCGAAGACGACGACATGATCGCGGAATCGGTGCTGGGCGCGATGCGCCGCGCCGGCTACGCGATCGACTGGGCCGAGGACGGCCGTGCGGCGGAACTGTCGCTCGATAACGGCGTATACGACCTCGTGCTGCTCGACCTCGGCCTGCCGAAAAAAGACGGCATCGACGTGCTGAACGCATATCGCCGCAACGGCGGCGCGGCGCCGGTCATCATCCTGACCGCGCGCGACGCGATCGACGAACGCATCCGCGGTCTCGACGCCGGCGCCGACGACTACCTGATCAAGCCGTTCGATCTCGACGAACTGGCCGCGCGCATTCGCGCGCTGCTGCGTCGGCGCACCGGCCAGAAGCAGCCGGTCTACAGCCACGGCGAACTGACGCTCGACCCCGCCGCGCATGAAGTCACCAAGGAAGGCGTGCCGCTGGCGCTGGTGCCGCGCGAATTCGCGCTGCTGCAGGCGCTGATCGAAGAGCCGACCCGCGTGTTCACGAAGGCCGAGCTCGAAGAAAAGCTGTACGGCTGGGGCGAGGAAGTCGGCAGCAACACGATCGAAGTGCATGTGCACAGTCTGCGGCGCAAGATCGGCGCGGACCAGATCGTGACCGTGCGCGGGGTCGGCTACCGCCTGAAGAGGTGCGGATGAGGTCGATTCGCCGCTGGCTGCTCGGCTGGCTGATCTTCGGCATGGCGGCGGCGTCGATGGTCGCGGCTTTCGCGATCTTCCATACCGCGCGGCGCGAGGCGAGCGAGCTGTTCGACTACGAACTGCGCACCGTCGCGCTGTCGCTGCCGTCGTCGCTGAGCGGCGCGGGCCTGCGCGAGCGTCGCCCCCCCGACCTCGGCGATCTCGCCGACGACCGCATCGTCATCGAGATCTGGGACAAGAGCGGCACGCTCATCTATCACTCCGCGCAGGCGCCGATGTTCGAGCGTCTGGCGCCGGGCTTCCACACGGTGCCGCGCGGTGAGTACCACTGGCGCATCTTCGGCGTCGCGCAGCCAGACCGCTACGTGCAGGTCGCGCAGCCCGTCTCGGTGCGCGAGGACCTCGCGTTGCATCTGGCGCTGCACACGCTGTGGCCGCTCGGCGTGCTGCTGCCGGTGACGATCGCGCTCGTGCTGCTGGTAGTCGCGCGCGGGCTCGCGCCGATCGGCGCGCTGTCGCGCGCGCTCGCGACGCGTTCGATCGATTCGCTCGAACCGCTGCGCCTCGACGGCAACGTGCCGGTCGAAATCCGGCCGCTCGTCGAAGCGCTGAACGATCTGCTGCAACGGCTGCATACGGCGTCGCAGGCGCAGCGCACGTTCATCGCCGATGCCGCGCACGAGCTGCGCTCGCCGCTCGCGGCGCTGAAGCTGCAACTGCAGGCGGCGTCGCGCGATGGCTCGCTGAAGGGCGAGGGGCAGACGCTCGAGCGTGTCGAAAATCGGGTGAACCGGATCATCCACCTCGTGCAGCAGCTACTGACGCTCGCGCGCGAAGATGCACAGCCGGTCACCTCGACGGTGCCGGTGAGCTTGCGCCGCATCGGCGAGCAGGCAGTCAGCGATTGTTCGGTGCTCGCGGAGCTGCGCGAGATCGATCTCGGCCTCGAATGCGAACAGGCGCGCACGCCGAACGACGCCTACACCGTGCTCGCCGAGCCGCACAGTATCAGCGTGTTGTTGGGGAATCTGATCAACAACGCGATTCGTCATACGCCGCGGGGCGGCCGTGTCGACGTGGTGCTGCGGCGCACGGGCGAGCAGGTTGGCTTCGAGGTCGTCGACAGCGGCTCAGGAATTCCGGAGGCGGAGCTCGAACGCGTGTTTGACCGTTTCTATCGCGGCGAGGAGTCGAAGGGCGAGGGCAGCGGGCTCGGTCTCGCGATCGTCGCGCGGATCGCCGAGCGGCATCAGCTAGGGTTGTCGCTGCGCAACAACGTCGGCGCGCCGGGCTTGCGGGTGTCGGTCACCGGGCTGCACGCGCCCGCCGCCGATGCGCCCGTCACGGCCGCGAATTAACGATCGTCATTGCGGCTAGCGGTTGTCACAAGCATATAGGCGCACGCTGCTACAATCTCATTTTTACAGATCGACAGATTGGTTGTGCACTATGGGTTTCGAACAACTCGCTGAACTGAAGAAGCAACTGGCCGCGGCGCGAGCCGCCGCCGAGGGCGCCGGCAAGCCCGATCGCAAATCGGCTGCGCGCCCCGCTTCGAAGTCCGCCGGCAAGCCCGCTTCAAATCCTGGGGCACATCCTGGATCTAACGCCGAGCGTGGCGCCAATCCGGGCACGAAACCCGGTGGCCGGCCCGGTGGGAAGCCGGGCGCGAAGGCCGGTGGTCGGCCGGACGGCAAGCCGGGCACGCGGCCCGGTCGCCCGCAGCCCGCCCATCACGCCGCACCCGAGGGCGCCGGGCCCGCCAGGACTGCGGCGGCGGACGCCAAGCCGGTGGACCCGGTGGTGCGCTCGATCGGTCGTCTGCAAAAGCGCTTCCCGATCGCTTTCCCGAAGAATCCGGCGCCGAAGCTGCCGCTGAAGATCGGCGTTTTCGAAGACCTCGTCGAGCACGCGAAGGAGCTGTCGCTGACCGAAGCCGAACTGCGCGACGCGATCAAGACGTGGTGCCGTGGCGGGCGCTACTGGAAGAGCCTCGTCGAAGGCGCCGCGCGCGTCGATCTGGCGGGTGTCGAAGCCGGCAAGGTGACGGCGCAAGAAGCGGCCGGTGCGCAGCGCCTGCTCGCGCATCGCGCGGCGAAGGGCGCGCAGAAGGCCGCCGCGGCGACGGCAAGCGCGAATGCACAGACGGGTGCCGGTACATCGTCACCGTCCGAGACGGCGACCGCCGACGAGCCGCAGGCCGAAGCAGCGGTAGCGCCAGTCGCGCAACAGGCGGTTCCGCAAGCGGATGCCGCTGCCGCAGCACCGGAAGCCGTAGCGGCGAATGCCGCCGGCAGCGCGGACACCCCGACGCAAACCAGCGCACAATCCGAATCCCAAGCTTCCACTCCCTCCCAGGCCTAACTCTGGCATCGCCCGTCGCGGCCTCGCTCACGAGGCCATGACGGGTGGCGCAGCCGTCAGCCGGCTGCGCACGAATCCCACATGCTCCCGCAGCACATAAAACGCATCCGCATACGCTAGCGGCATGCGCAGGTGGTTCAGCGCCGCCTCGATCTCGTCCAGTTGCCCCAGTAGCTGTGTGCGCTCCTCGTCGGTTGCGCCGGCGAGCGCGTGCCGCTCGATCGCGATCAGCGAACCGTAATAGCGATAGATGCGTGAGCGCACCCGCCACCGGTACAGCGCCGGAATCACCCGCATCGCGGGCAGCAGCAGCACGGCGACCGGCAACAGCAGAACCAGCGTGCGATCGCCGATGCTCGCGAGCCAGAACGGCAGCGTCCGATACAAAAAGCCCTTGCCGGTCCGGTAATAGCGCTGCGCATCTTCGCTGATCCGGTATTCGTGCTCGACCGGCGTCGGGAACTGGCCGGCGTGCTGCAACAGGCCCGCGGCGCCATGCACTTCCTGCGCCGCTTCGATCAGCAGATCCGAAATCGCCGGATGCAGCGTGCTGCGCGCGACGAGTTCGACCGTCGGGCTGATCAGGTGGACGGTCTCGGGCGGAATGCGCCGCTTCAGATCGAGCACGCCGGGCGGCAGGTCGATCTGGTCGAGAAACGGAAACACGCGCGTATAGGCGCTGGCTTCGTCGAAATTCATCACCGAAATGCCGGGTACGCGCAACAGTCGCAGCATCAGGCCGCGCGTTGCCGAATCGCCGCTCAGCAGCGCCGCGTCGACCTCGCCGGAGACCAGCTGAGTGGCGGCCTGCAGGCCGTCGCTCGGCACCAGCGTCGTCGCGCCGCCGGGCTCGATGCCGTTCGCCGCGAGCAGTTGCAGCGCGAGCAGCCGCGTGCCGCTGCCTTCGCGGCCAATCGCGATCCGCTTGCCTTCGAGCTGCGCCAGTTGCGTGAGCGCCGCGCCACGATAGAACACGACGATCGGCACATAGAACACGCTGCCGAGCGACACCAGCGACGACGTATCCAGCCCTTGGGCCACTCCGCCTTGCACGAACGCGATATCGACGTGCTGCTTCGGGTCCAGCAGCCGCTGCAGGTTCTGCACGGAACCATCGGATTCGAGCACGTTCAGGCGGATGCCGTTGCGCGCGAGGATCTTGCGGTACTGGTTCGCGGTGACGACGAACGAGCTGTCGCGCGGACCGGCGCTGATCGTGATCGTGCGCGGCGGCGCCGGATTGGCGATCCATACGATCAGCACGATCGCGAATGCGACCAGCAGCGCCGTGATGAAGTAGGGCAGCAGGTGCTCGCGCCATTCCGCGCGCGTCAGTTCGGCGGGAAAGTGCGGAGGACGCGGACGGTGCGCTTTCATGAAGACTCCGTGCCTGAAGCCGGGAGCAGGCATTGTCGCCCGTGCGGGGCGGCTTTGCCGTGACGGTTCGTTCTATTGACCGGGCGCGCGGCGCTCGACGGAGCCCGCCGGCCGCGGCCGAAGAATAATGACGTACATGGCATAATTTGCCGCAAATCGCGGTCTGGCAGTAGTGGACAACACAACTCGCGGCGTGGCGCAGGGCGCATGTTGAATCGTCGGCATCGGAAGATCGGCAGCTGGCTGGGATTGCTCGCGATCCTGCTGACGACGCTCGCGCCGACGATCTCGCAGACGCTAGCCGCCCACCGCCACGCCGACGCGATGACGGGCGAGCATTGCCGGATGGCGTCGATGGACGACATGGTGTCGATGCCGGGCATGCGCATGCAGGACGGCACGCCCGAGGCCACCCAGACGACCGCCAACCCGCCCGACAATGCCGACGACAGCGCCGACGCCGGTAATCCCACGGACAAGCACGCGCAGATGTCCGGCGATGCCTGCGGCTATTGCAGCCTGCTCGCGCATCTTCCGGTGATGCCGAGCGTCGGCATGCTGTTCGTCGCCGCAGTGCGCGCGCGCCAGCACACGGCCGCGACGCGCTTTGACAGCGTGCGCCATGTCGAACCGCTGACCTTCGCGCAGCCCCGCGCACCACCTTCCGCTTCCTGATCCGAATCCCTTACGACGCGATGCGCCGACGTGCATCGCGCTTGCTCGCGCGCGTCCGTCCGACGGCGCGCGCCGGCCTCGTCATCACCGATCAGACAGGATGCACTCATGCACACATCAGCAACGCGCGACGGCCGTCCGCCGCGCGCGGCGCCGCTCATCGCGGCTGCCACCTATGTCGCCTACACCGCTTACGCCGCGTGCGGCGTCGTAGGCCTGATCACCGCGCCGTCCATCGCGCAGGCGCACGCGATCGCCGGCAACCGCGTCTTCCCGTCGACGCTCGCGGTCGACGACCCCGGCGTCGGCGACGAAGCCAATTTCGAGTACGGCCATCAGCGCGTGCCCGGCGACAACGGCGACCAGAGCATCAACACGTTCAGCTTCGAATACGACAAGCTGATCACGCCGCGCCTGGCGGTGTCGATCGACGGCGCGTACGTGCTCCAGAACAACCCGCGCGCGGCCGGCTTCAACAACTTCGGCGTCGGCCTCAAGTACCTGCTGTACGTGAACGAGCCGCACGAACTGATGACGTCGATCGGCGTCACAGCGGAGCTCGGCGGCACCGGCAGTCGAGCGATCGCCGACAACTTCTCGACGATCTCGCCGACCGTCTACATCGGCAAGGGCATGGGCGATCTGCCCGATTCGCTCGCGTATCTGCGCCCGGTCGCGATTACGGCCGAGGCGGCCCCCGCGCTCAACACCGGCGCGGGTCAGCCGAACGCGTTCAACTACGGCTTCACCGTCCAGTACAGCCTGCCGTATCTGCAGCAGCACGTGCACGACGCGGGTCTGCCGCAGCCGTTCGCGAACCTGATCCCGCTCGTCGAGATTCCACTGTCGCGCAGCCAGGGGCAGACGACCGGCACGGTCAATCCGGGCTTTATCTGGATCAATCGCTATGGACAGTTCGGCGTCGAGGCGCAGCTTCCGATCAACCGCGCGAGCGGCTCGCACGTCGGCATTCTGGTGCAGGCGCATCTGTTCTTCGACGACATTGCGCCGACTACGCTCGGCAAGCCACTGTTTCCATGAGCAGCACAGGAGAAAAACGATGATGACCAGCTTCGAATATCACGCGATGCGCGTGGCGGCACTGATCGCCGGCTTGACGCTCGCGAGCGCGGCGCTCGCGCATGTGTTTCCGCAAAAGCAGGAGCCGGGCGCGGGCGCATCGGTGGCCGCGCCCGCGCAGGTCAAGTTGACCTTCGACGGGCCGCTCGAACCGGCGTTCAGCTCGCTGAGCGTGACCGATGCGAGCGGCAAGCAGGTCGGCACACGGAAGTCATCGGTGGATGCGCAGCAGCCCGCGGTGATGACGCTGCCGCTGCCGACGCTCGCGGCCGGACACTACACCGTGCATTGGATCGCGGTGGCGCCGGACGGGCATCGAACGCATGGGGACTATGGCTTCGATGTGAAGTAGGGCGGCACGATGCGCCGTGCTCGCGCAAGCGGCGCTCAAACCCGCTTGAACAACTGCCGCGCGAGCGAGCACATCAGCATCGTCGCGGGCGATTCGTCCTGCAGGCGCCGGCTCATGATGATCGGCGACGCGGCGCTTGCCGACGGAATCGGCCGGTACGCGACGCCATGCGCGCGCAAGCCCTCGACGCTTTCCGGCACCAGACATACGCCGACCTGCGCGGCGACCAGACCGAGCGCGGTTTGCAACTCGCGAACTTCGTGAATCGCCTTCGGCTCCAGCGCCTGATCGTGCATCGCCGAGATCTGCTGGTCCGCATAGCTCGGCCGCGGCGTGCTCGGATAGACGATCAGCGTTTCCTCGGCGAGCGCGGCGAGCGTCAGCGGCTTCTTCTGCCGCGCGAGCGGATGGTCCTGCGGCAACGCGGCGATCATCCGTTCCTCGACCAGCACTTCGCGCGCGAGTTGCGCATCGTCGAAGCGCAGCCGGCCGAAGCCGACGTCGATGCGGCCGCCTTTGAGCGCGGCCAACTGCTCGATCGTGAACATCTCTATCAGCGATAGCTCGATATGCGGCGCGGCCTCGCGAAACGAGCGGATGACCGCGGGCAGCGCGCCATATAGCGTAGACGGCACGAAGCCGATCACGATGCGCTCCGCGAGTTGCGCGAGCCGGCGCGTGAGCGGCGCGAGCTCGTCGGCCTCATCGATCAGACGTTTCGCCTGAGTGTAGAAAATGCGGCCGGCTTCGGTGAGCCGCAACGGCCGCGAGCCGCGCTCGAACAGCGGCAGGCCGACGTCTTCCTCGATTTGCTGGATCTGCCGCGACAGCGGCGGCTGCGTCATATGCAGACGATTGGCCGCCCGCGTGATGTTCATCTCCTCGGCGACCGCGATGAAGTAGCGAAGTTGGCGAAATTCCATGCATGCCTCAGAGGTGTGATGCGTCGGCGATCGGATTGGTGTTGGAATGCCGCGGGCTGAGTGTCCGTTTACTGCTCTGTGCTCCCGCACGAGCGCTCCGCGAAGGCAACGAATGATAGCAACAGCACCGTCAGATTCCGGCCAGATGGCGCACGAGCGCCCTTTCCGCGCGCGGCAACACATTCAGCTCGCGCATGCAGATCAGCGACGCAGCAAAATTGCCGGCATCGTTTCAATGGATGCCGTGCCGATGATCTCTTCGTTCGTCCTACCGTTATGCGCGCCGTTGCGCCTGCCGGTGCCCGCGCGGCACAGGCGTGTTCGTCGTGCCGGCAGTACTCTATCTGTAGGGGCTCGACGACTTTTCGTCGCGGGTTCTTTATCTGTCCGCCTGGCGTCGCCGTTCAATCAACGGCGCGCGCGTTCGTTTAAATGACGTCAGGGCAGCGGATAGCGGAGGAGGGGGATCATGTGGCCCATTATTCTCGATACGCTCGGTGCGCTCGGGGTGCTTGCGAGCGTGGCGGCGCAGATCGCGCTGCTGCGCAAGCATTGAAATAAAGGCGCAGCGAATAAATCGCGTATCGCCCGAAATCTTCGTAAGCCCCCCGTAAACAGATTCAACCAAATCCGCTTCGAATCGATTGTTCGTCGGAAGCGGCGTGTCAATTCGCCTCGAGCCGCTTTATCCGATCTCGCGCGATGCCTAAATTTACGACTTGTGACAGCGCCACTGCATTCCAGCTTTTAGCGGCGTGGACCTCGCGACTTCTCGCGAGGCATGCCGGCGCGAACCATTGAAAGGACACTATGATGAGCAAGCTCACAGGCAAGGTAGCGGTTGTAACGGGTGCATCGAAAGGCATCGGTGCGGCGATTGCGAAGGCATTGGCGGCGCAAGGCGCGTCGGTCGTGGTGAACTATGCGTCGAGCCGCGCGGGCGCCGACAAGGTCGTCGCCGATATCACCGCGGCGGGCGGCAAGGCGGTCGCGGTTGGCGGCGACGTGTCGAAGGCCGCGGACGCGAAGGGCATCATCGATACGGCGATCGAAACCTATGGCCGGCTCGACGTTCTCGTCAACAACTCGGGGGTCTATGAATTCGCGACGCTCGAAGAAATCACCGAAGCGCATTTTCATAAGCACTTCGATGTGAACGTGCTGGGTCTGCTGCTGGTGACGCAGGCGGCGGCCAAACATCTGGGCGAAGGCGGCAGCATCGTCAACGTGAGCTCGGTCGTGACCCGCATCACACCGGCGACCACCGCGGTCTATTCGGGGACCAAGGGCGCGGTCGATGCGATCACCGGCGTGCTCGCGAAGGAACTCGGTCCGCGCAAGATCCGCGTGAATTCGGTGAATCCGGGCATGGTCGAGACCGAAGGTACGCACACCGCCGGGGTGATCGGCTCGGACTTCGAAACGTGGGCGATCAGCACGACGCCGCTCGGCCGTATCGGCCAGCCCGACGATATCGCCGATGTCGTCACGTTCCTGGCTTCGGACGACTCGCGCTGGTTGACGGGCGAGAGCCTGATCGCGAGCGGCGGCTCGCGCTGAGTCCGACGGGTTGCCAACGCTTCTGGCAACCCGCTTTTCAAATTGAGCGCGATAACGGATGGCGCGGCCGGTAGCACGATGGCCGCGCCGCTCGTTGCAGCGACGGCGCGCGAGCTACGGGCGTTGAACCTCGCCGACCGAGAACTCGGTTTCCGCTCCCGGCAATTCCACCGCGAAAAACGCGTCGAGCAGATTCGAACCCGGCCGCTCGGCGAGCCGCGTCAGCGATTCGATCATCTGCACTCGGCAGTCGACCAGCGGCACCATCCGGATGCGCCGCGACTCGTTGAACTCGGCGCGCGCGATCACGCCGACCCCGATTCCCTGCGCGACCGCTTCCTCGAGCGCCTCGCGGCCATCCACGTACATGACCGGTTCGACCTGCAACGACTCGCGCACGAGCTCGATTTCGAGCAGTTGTTGGGTGACCGATTGCGGCTCGCGGAAGATCATCGGCTGTTCGACGAGCTCCGCGTAGCTGAGGCGGCGCTTCTTCGCGGCCGGATAGCTGGCCGGCACCATCGCGACCAGCGGATCGCGCCGCAACACGCGCGATTGCAAACGGCTATGCACCTGCGGCGCGGCCGTAATCGCCGCGTCGACCGCGCTCGACAGCACACGTTGCATGCACTCGGCCGCATTGGCGATCGACAGCGTGACGACGATGCCCGGATGCCGCTGGCGAAACGCGCCGATCAGCGCGACGGCGAGATCGGGCGCATCGGCCGCGAGCGATAGCGAACCCGACTCCAGTCCGCCCGCCGATTCGAGCAGCTCGCGCGCGTCGCGCTCGCAGCTGAGCATATGCCGCGTCACGCTGAACAGGCGCAGCCCGAGTTCGGTCGTCTCCACGCCGCGCGGCCCGCGCTCGAACAGCTTGACGCCGTAATCCTGTTCGAGCCGCCGCACATGATCCGACACGGCTGGCTGCGTCAACGACAACGCCTGTGCCGCTTTCGAAAAGCCGCCATGCTCAGCGACCGCATGAAACGCCCGCAATTGCGCGTACTGCACGTGTGCCTCGCCGATAAGTTTTTGCGATACCTGCATCGATTATATCGATTTTACCGATGAACGGCGTTTCGATATCGTGTGAGGTATCGACATAGCGATATCGGAGTACCCGACATGGAAAGCGCGATCGGCGGTTCGGCGGCGGCATTGAGCGTTGCGGCCGCGGCAACATCGGTCACCCGTGGCACGACATCCTGTGCGGCCCCGGCTGGCGGCGAGCCTTACCTGCTGACACCGGGTCCGCTGACCACGGCACTCTCGACGAAACAGGCGATGCTGCGCGACTGGGGCTCATGGGACGGCGACTTCCGCGCGATGACCGCTCAGTTGCGCGCGAGCCTGCTCGAAATCGCCGGCGACACCGCCGGCGACTACGACTGCGTGCCGCTGCAGGGCAGCGGCAGCTACTGCGTCGAAGCGATGCTCGGCAGCCTGATTCCGCGCGACGGCCATGCGCTCGTGCTCGCGAACGGCGCTTATGGCAAGCGCGCGGCGACCACGCTCGGCTACCTCGGCCGCGCCTGCACGCTGCTCGACAAGGGCGACTACCTGCCGCCGCGCGGTGTCGAAGTGGAGCGCATGCTGGCCGCCGATCCGTCGATCACGCACGTGGTCGCGATCCATTGCGAAACGAGCTCCGGCATCCTCAATCCGCTCGAAGAGATTGCCGCCGCGGTCGCGAAGCACGGCCGCAAGCTGCTGATCGATTCGATGAGCGCCTTCGGCGCGGTGCCGCTCGACGTGCGGCAGATCGCGTGCGAGGCGTTCGTGTCCTCGGCGAACAAGTGCATCGAGGGCGTGCCGGGTTTCGGCTTCGTGATCGCGCGCAAGAGCGCGCTCTGCGAAGCGAAGGGCCGCAGCCATTCGCTCGCGCTCGATCTCTACGATCAATGGGACCTGATGAATCGCACCGGCCAGTGGCGCTTCACGCCACCCACGCATACGGTGGCCGCGTTCCTCGAGGCACTGCGGCTTTTCAGGCTCGAGGGCGGCCAGCCGGCGCGGCTCGCGCGCTATGCGAACAATCGCGACGTGCTGGTCGCCGGTATGTACGAGCTCGGCTTCGAGCCATTGCTCAGCGCGCACTGGCGCTCTCCGATCATCGTGACGTTTTTCTCGCCCGCGCATCCGTCGTTCGAATTCGTGCGCTTCTATGAACTGATGAAGGAGCAGGGCTTCATCATCTATCCAGGCAAGCTGACGGTGGTCGACAGTTTCCGCATCGGCTGCATCGGTCTGGTCGACGAGCACGTGATGCGTCGCGTGGTCGAAGCCTGCGCGCAAGCGCTGCGCATGATGGGCGTCACGCATGCGGCGCCGCCGCCCGCCGCGCTCGACGAACGCAAGGCGCTCGCGCAGGCGGCCTGAGCCGCGACGGCAAACCCAATATTTTAGGATTCCCGGGGATTCAAGCAGATGAAATACGTGAAGGCAGTGATTTTCGATTGGGCCGGCACGGTGGTCGACTACGGTTCACGCGCGCCGATGGGCGCCTTCGTCGAGACCTTCGAGCAGTTCGGCGTGCCGATCACGATCGACGAAGCACGCGGCCCGATGGGTATGGCGAAGCGGCCGCATATCGCGGCGCTGATGGCGCTGCCGCGCGTCGCGCAGGCTTGGGCCGAGCGTCACGGCCATACACCGACCGACGCCGATATCGACGCCGTGTACGACGTGTTCGTGCCGAAAAACATCGCGGTCGCAGCGAGCTATAGCGCGGTGATCCCTGGCGTCGCCGAGGTCGCGAGCGCACTGCGTCACGACGATATCCGCATCGGCACGACCACCGGCTATACCCGCGAGATCATCGACGAAATCGTGCCGGGCGCGGCCGCGCAGGGCTTCTCGCCGGACAGCATCGTGTGCACCGGCGATACGCCGGAAGGGCGGCCGTCCCCGTATATGATCTACCGGACGCTGCCGCAACTCGGCGTATGGCGCGCGAAAGAGGCGATCAAGGTCGACGACACCGAGGTCGGCATCGAAGAGGGCATCAACGGCGGCACGTGGGCGGTCGGCGTCGCGGTGAGCGGCAACGCGTTCGGCATGAGCGAGGCCGAGGTGAAGGCGCTGCCGGCCGACGAATTCGCCGCGCGCCGCACCGCCGCGATCGATAGGTTGAAGGCGGCGGGCGCGCATTACGTGATCGACAGCGTCGCGGATCTGATGCCGGTCGTCTACGACATCGACGCGCGGCTCGCGCGCGGCGAGCGGCCTTGAAGCGTCAACCCGATAACGTCACTTGAAGAAGCCGACCGCGAGATCGATGAACTCGCGCACCTTGCGCGGCACGAACTCGCGGCTCGGGTACACCAGCGACACGGCCACGTCGCCATTGAGCACCGCATAGCCGTCGAGCACGCGCACCAGCGTGCCGGCGCGCAATTCGTCCTCGACCATTTCGAGCGGCAGCAGCGCGATGCCCATCGCGCCGAGCGCGGCCTGCTTTTGCATGATCATGCTGTTGACCGTGAACGACGCATCGATCGCGATGCTCTCGCCACTGTCGTCGCCGCCCCCGCTCGCGCTTTCGGCGTCGCCGTCATCCTTGCGGAAAATCCACATCGTGCCGGTCGTGTCGAACGGCGCGGCGATCAGCCGATGCCTCCCCAGCTCGCCGGGCGTTTGCGGATGACCGGCCTGCGCCAGATACGCGGCCGCGGCCACCGGCACCGCGTGCGAGTTGATCAGACGCCGTACCACCAGCGACTCCGAGCGGATCATATGCTCGGTCACGATGCCGACATCAAAGCCGCCTTCGAGCAGATCGACGCGCTTTTCCGTCAGCGTGACGCGCAGGTTCACCTGCGGAAAGCGCGCCTGATATTCGGCGAAAAGCGGCGTCAGCCGGAACAGCGAAAAACTGCCGAGCGCGACGATGCGCAGGTCGCCGGCCACTTCGCGCGACGCCGTGGTCGCGCGCGATTCCACTTCCTCCAGTTCCGCCAGCAGCACGCGGCAACCGTCCGCGTATTGCGCCCCGGCCTCGGTGAGCACGACCTTGCGCGTGGTGCGTTGAAACAGCCGAATGCCGAGATGCTGTTCGAGGCTCGACACATGGCGCGTGACGACCGACGTCGACACGTTCAGTTGCGCGGCGGCCTGCGCGAAGCTGCCGACATCGGCGACCTTGACGAAGGCCTGCATGGCCTGAAAAAGATTGATCATCTGAGTGCAAGAAACGTCTTTGTTGTTGCGCACGGCGGGGCCGCGTTCGCGCCCATCCTGAACTAGCGCGCGACCAGCGCGCCATCGCGCGCGACGATGCGGCCGTTGGCGACCACCAGCTTGCGCACCGGCCGCGCGACGAGCGCATGCGCGAGCGTGTCGGCGTCGACCAGCACGAGATCGGCGCGCGCGCCCGGCTGCAAACCGTAAGCCTCGAATCCGCAGGCGCGCGCGGCGACGCCGCTGACGCAATCGAACGCGAGCGCGAGATCGTCGTCGCGGCGCAGGCCGTAGCGCATCGCGATCAGCATCGCCCGTTCCAGCATGTCGGGCGAGCCGTACGGCGTCCACGTGTCGCGAATCCCGTCGTTGCCGCCGAACAGCGCGACGCCGTGCGCGCGGCAAGCGGTGAGCGGCGGCACCGGCACCGACGGCGGCGCGGTGGTCAGCAGCGCGACGCGCAGCTCGGCGATACGCGCGAGCAGCGCATCGCGTTCGCGCTCGGGCAGCGCGCCGAGACAGAACGCGTGGCTGACCACTACTTGCCCCTGCATGCCGTGCGCGGCGACGCGATCGAGCAGCAAACCGAACGTGAACGCGCCGATTTCGCCGGGCTCGTGCAGATGAATGTCGATCGGCTTGCGGTGACGCTCGGCGAGCGCGAAGGTCAGATCGAGCGACTTCACCGGATCGCCGTCGATCAGCGCGGGATCGAGCGCGCCGAGCACGTCGGCGCCCGCGGCCAGCGCGCGATCGAGCAGCGCGTCGGTGCCGGGCCGGCCGAGCAGACCCGATTGCGGAAACGCGACGATCTGCAGGTCGAGCACGTCGCGCAGCGTGTCGCGCGTGGCCAGCACGCCGTCGAGATGGCGCAGGCCCGCGTCGGTGTCGATATCGACGTGCGTGCGCACCCGCGTCGTGCCGGCCGCCAGGAACGCGCGAGCGAGCGCGAGCGATTGCGCGCCCGCGTCGTGGCCGCTTTCGGCGCGCCAGCGGCGCTCGTTTTCGATCCGGTCGGTCAGCTTCGGTCCGACTTCGTTGCGATACCAGCGCAAGCCCCAGTTGGTCTTGTCCAGATGCGTATGCCCTTCGACGAAACCTGGCAGCAGCAGCGCGTCGCCGCCGTCCTCGACGGGCACACCGGGCTCGCGCGGCAGAGCGGCGCCGAGCGCGGCGATCCGGCCATCGACCATCGACACCTCGACGCGCTTGCCGTCGGCGAGACGCACGTTGGTGATCAGCAAGGCGTTCGTCGTGGGGCGTGGCGTGGTCGTGGTCATGAGCGGTAGGCAAGGGGAGTGAACCGGGTGCACGGGGTGCAAGGGACAAGCGGCCGGTGCGTTGACGCAACCCGCGATGCTACCCCGAGACGATCATAAATCGGTCCCCGTTACGGCTGATAACGCGTGAATTGATCCGGGAATTCGACGCGCCGAGATCGCGGCGGAGGGCCGCGCCGACCGGCAAAATCCAAGGCCGGACGGCGGTTCGCGGTATACTCCCGCGTAACTTGCCTGATCGCCAGGCTTGCCCGATACCTAGCTGTTACCCCCAACTCTCCCCGTACGTCGAGTTTAACGCTACTGCTTATGAGTACAATCCTTGAAAGTCTTCCGATCGGCCAGAAGGTCGGTATCGCGTTTTCCGGCGGCCTCGACACCAGCGCCGCGCTGCACTGGATGCGCAAGAAGGGCGCCGTGCCGTATGCCTACACGGCCAACCTCGGTCAGCCCGACGAAGACGATTACGATTCGATCCCGCGTCGCGCCACGCAATATGGCGCCGAAGGCGCGCGCCTGATCGACTGCCGCGCGCAACTTGTCGCGGAAGGCATCGCGGCGCTGCAGTGCGGCGCGTTCCATATCTCGACGGCGGGCGTCACCTACTTCAACACCACGCCGATCGGCCGCGCCGTGACCGGCACGATGCTGGTTGCCGCGATGAAGGAAGACGGCGTCAACATCTGGGGTGACGGCAGCACGTACAAGGGCAACGACATCGAGCGTTTCTACCGCTACGGTCTGCTCGTCAATCCGAACCTGCAGATCTACAAGCCGTGGCTCGACCAGCTGTTCATCGACGAACTCGGCGGCCGCGCGGAAATGTCCGAGTTCATGCGCCAGTCGGGCTTCGACTACAAGATGTCCGCTGAAAAGGCCTATTCGACCGACTCGAACCTGCTCGGCGCGACGCATGAAGCAAAAGATCTCGAAAGCCTCGAGTCCGGCATCAAGATCGTCAACCCGATCATGGGCGTCGCGTTCTGGCGCGACGACGTGCAGATCGCCAGGGAAGAAGTGACGATCCGCTTCGAGGAAGGCCAGCCGGTCGCGCTGAACGGCCAGACGTTCCCGAACGCAGTCGAACTGCTGCTCGAAGCGAACCGTATCGGCGGCCGTCATGGTCTCGGCATGAGCGACCAGATCGAGAACCGCATCATCGAGGCGAAGAGCCGCGGCATCTACGAAGCTCCGGGCCTCGCGCTGCTCAATATCGCTTACGAGCGTCTCGTCACCGGTATCCACAACGAAGACACGATCGAGCAATTCCGCGAGAACGGCCGCCGCCTCGGCCGTCTGCTGTACCAGGGCCGCTGGTTCGATCCGCAGGCGATCATGCTGCGTGAAACCGCGCAGCGCTGGGTCGCGCGCGCGATCACCGGCGAAGTGACCGTCGAGCTGCGCCGCGGCAACGACTACTCGATCCTCAGCACGAAGTCGCCGAACCTCACTTATCAGCCCGAGCGTCTGTCGATGGAGAAGGTCGCTTCGACGTTCTCGCCGCGCGACCGCATCGGCCAGCTGACGATGCGCAACCTCGACATCAAGGACACGCGCGACAAGCTGCGCATTTACTCGCAGGCGGGTCTGCTGTCGTCGAGCGAGACGTCGGCGCTGCCGCAGGTGAAGGGCGACAAGGAATAAAGCGGCGCATCTGACTACCTGAACGTCGCATCGATCGATGGGCCGGCTCGCGAGAGCCGGCCCATTTTCTTTGGGGCCGCCGGATGCGCCCCGGCGCGTGCGCGCGGTCCCACATTCTGTGCTCAAGTTTGGCCTGCCTATGCCGTTGACATAAGCTAAGCCCATTCTGGAACCCTTCCGTGCAACTCGCTCACAGTATCGACCGCCTCGCCAGCCGGATGCCAGTCGACTCGACCGCCGGCGGCGAACCCGAGGTGGAGTCTTCGGTCATCGAGTGGCTGTTGCACGACGACCAGGTGATGCGCGAGTGCTTCACGCACGCGGCGGAGATTCTGAAGAGCGTGACCGGCGCGGCGATTACCGCGATCGTGCTGCTCGACGAGGAGTATCAGCACTATCGCGCCGAGGTCGGCATGGCGATGCCGCTCGTCACGCGCGCGCGTTCGCTCGCCGACTACGCGGTGCGCGACGCCGATCTGTTCGTGATCGAGGATGCGCACAACGACAGCCGCTTTGGCGAATGCATGCTGGTCAAGCGTCATCCGTTCGTGCGCTTTTACGCAGCGATCGCGCTACGCGCGCCGAACGGCGAGATCGTCGGCGCGCTGTGCGCGATGGACCCGGCACCGGGCCAGCTCGATGCGGGCCAGCGCGGCGTGTTCCACCACCTGCGCGCGATGATCGAAAACGATCTGAAAATGCGCACAGCCACCGCGATCGATCCGCTCACGCAGTTGTACAACCGGCGCTTTCTGCTCGAAACCATCGCGCGACGCTGGAAGGAGGCGCGCGACGGCGACGTGATGGGCTCGGTGGTCGTCGACGTCGACTGGTTCAAGCAGTACAACGACACCTACGGCCATCAGGCCGGCGATCATTGTCTGCGGCTGGTCGCCTCGGTGATGCAGGCCGCCGCCGACAGCGAGCAGTTCGTGGTCGGGCGCATGGGCGGCGAGGAGTTCGGACTGCTGGTGCTCGAAGCGCAGAGCTCGAAGCTCGAAGACACGCTCGAAACGCTGCGCCAGGGCGTGGCGGATCTCGCGATCGAACATCGCGCGTCGCCGCTCGGGGTGGTGACGGTCAGCATTGGCGCGTCGCTTACGCGCATCAGCGAGCTGTCGCGGCCCGCGCACCGGGACGGTTTCGCGAGCGCGGACCGGGCGTTGTATCGCTCGAAGCATAATGGGCGAAATCGTGTGACGATGGCGTAGCTCTATCTTCAGTCGTGGCGGCGGCACGGCTTATAGGACCAACGTCCCATTTCCAACCGTTGCCATCGTGGCAATATCGAAGCGCGTAGTGAACGTCGACGCAGTCGCCGGGTGCGGCAGCAGGGCTTTTTACGATGCGCATCATTCAAACGTTGCTGTTCATCGCGGCGTTCTGCTCAGGCATGACCGTCGGCGCTGCGACGTGCGTCGCCGCCCAAACTGCAGCCGCGCAGCCGGCCGCCTCGTCGGCCGTTCCCGTTCTGGCAGCCCCGGTTGCCCCGGCCTCGACTCCCGCCGCGCGTCGTATCGATCTCGGCAATCAACCGTTCACCGGCGATTTCGACGCCATGCTCGACCGGCGTCTGATCCGCGTACTGGTTCCCTACAGTCGAACGCTCTATGTGAATGAGCAAGGCCACGAGCGTGGGCTGACCGCCGGCCTGATGCGGGACTTCGAGCGTTATCTGAACAGGAAGTACCAGGCGACGCTCGGCAAACGTCCACTCACGCTGGTGATCATTCCGACGACGCGTGACCAGTTGCTCCCAGGGCTGATAGCGGGCCGGGGCGACATCGCCGCAGGCAATCTGACGGTCACGGAGGCCCGCCTGAAGCAGGTCGACTTCGTGTCGCCGCGTGACCGGACAGCAGTACGCGAAGTGGTCGTGACCGGGCCGAAGTCGCCAGCCCTCGCGAAGCTCGACGACCTGAGCGGCAAGACGGTCCACGTGCGACCGAGCAGCAGCTATTACGAGAGCCTGAACGCGTTGAACGCACGGTTCGCCAGGGAACGCAAAGCCCCCGTGAAGCTCGTACCGCTGCCCGACGCGCTCGAAGACGAGGACGCGATGGAGATGCTCAATGCCGGGCTGGTCCAGATCCTCGTCGTGGACGACTGGAAGGCGAAGGTATGGGCGCCGATACTGCCGGGAATCGTCGTGCACAACGACATGGCGGTGCGCGACGCAGGCTACATCGGCTGGGCGGTCCGCTTCAAAAGCCCCAAACTGCAGGACGCGATCAACGACTTCTACCTGAATTACGTGAAAAAGCAGAGTGTCGCGGAAGTCCGTCTGCAGCAGGAAATGAAGCGCATCAAGCAGATCTCCAACAATACGGAGTCAGCGGAGCTGAAGCGATTCAAACAGACGGTTGGCCTCTTCGAAAAATACGGCGCGCAATACGGCTTCGATCCGCTCTTGCTTGCGGCTCAGGGCTATCAGGAATCGCAGTTGAACCAGAGTGCGCGCAGTCACGTGGGAGCCATCGGCATCATGCAGCTGATGCCAGCCACGGGGAAGGAACTTGCGGTTGGCGACATCAGGGTGGCGGAGTCCAACGTCCATGCGGGAGCAAAATATCTCGACGTGCTGATGGCCCGTTACTTTCCCGATGCCCACTTCTCGGAAAGAGACCGCTCGCTGTTCGCATTCGCGAGCTACAACGCAGGACCCGCAAACATCGCCAAAATGCGCAAGGAGGCGGCGGCGCGCGGTCTCGATCCGAACAAGTGGTTCAACAATGTCGAAATCGTGGTCGCCGAGAAAATCGGCATCGAGCCCACCACGTACGTGCGCAATGTCTTCAAATATTACGTTGCGTACCGGCTCGTCCGGGAGGCCGAGGCGGCACGTGCTCGCGCTATCGGGCAGATGCGCAAGCAGGGCGGAACGTAAGGGAAGTACTCGTCTGAAAGCGCTGTCACCGCAGCGACGCTGCTGCGTGATCATCGAGGCGCGCGCCCGAATAAGGCCGTTGGGCATTCACGCGGAGTCTGAACATGTCGACCATTGAAGATCGCTTGCACGCGCTTGGCTACGTCCTACCGGAGCCATTGCAGCTTCCTCCGGGATTGGCGCTTCCTTTTCCATGGGTGCGGGTAGTCGGCAACAGGGCTTGCATCTCGGGCCATGGACCGACCAACGCGGACGGCTCGCTGGCCGAGCCACTTGGCAAGGTGGGTAGTCAGGTCTCGCAGGAGCAAGCGTTCGTGGCGGCTCGCCTCAGCGCGCTCGCTATTCTTGGCAGCCTGAAGCGCGAGCTCGGAAGTCTGGAGCGCATCGCGTGTTGGACGCGAGTGTTCGGGATGGTCAATTCGGCACCCGGGTTCAACCGGCAGCCTGCCGTGATCAACGGCTTCTCGGAACTGATACTGGCTGTCTTTGGCGAGGAGCGCGGCGCTCACGCTCGCAGCGCGGTGGGGATGGCCGAGCTTCCCTTCAACATTCCCGTGGAGATCGAGGGTGAAATCGAACTGCTTCCACGAGACGCCTGAGCGCTTGCATCGAGCGAGGCGGTGAAGGAGCGCCACGGTGAAGCGGCGTGATCTGATCCGGTGGCTTGCGGCTGTCCCGCTGTTTCCCTCTGTCTGGCCGTTGCTTCGGCTCGATGCCGCTCACGCCGCGCAGAACCCGCGACGCGTACGTCCGGGTGAACCGGGATGGCCCACGCCTTCGGACTGGGCGCGACTGAAACAGCAGGTGGATGGCTACCTGATCCGACCGGAGTCACCACTCGAGCCCTGTCGTGAATCGCCCGACAACGCCGAGTGCCTTGCGCTCTTCCGTGAACTCAAGAATCCGTACTTCATCGGCGACAGTCCCGTCTTGACGCAGACCTGCGAGTGGGTTGGCGCGTGGAAAGCCGAACCGAGTGCCTACGTCGTCGCGGCGACAAAGGTCGAACATGTGGCGGCGGCCGTCAACTTCGCGCGTGAACGCAAGCTTCGCGTCGTTGTGCGCGGCGCAGGACATTCCTATCTTGGCACTTCGAACGCACCGGATTCCTTGATGATATGGACACGCGCGATGAACGAGATCAGGAATCACGATGCTTTCGTTCCGAGCGGTTGTGACGGGATCATTCCACCCGGACCCGCGGTAAGCGTCGGGGCAGGGGCGATCTGGATGCATACCTACGAAGCCGTTACCGGCGGTGTGGGTCGATATGTACAGGGCGGCGGTTGTGGAACAGTCGGCGTCGCAGGACTGATTCAAGGCGGAGGTTTTGGAACGCACTCCAAACAATTCGGCATTGCATCGTCTTCACTGCTCGAAGCGGAGGTCGTCACTGCGGACGGTGTGGTCAGGGTCGTCAACGCGCGAAGAGAACCGGATCTTTTTTGGGCCTTGAAAGGCGGGGGCGGCGGCACCTTCGGCGTGGTCAGCCGTTTGACGTTGCGCACGCACGAACTGCCGGAGGTGTTCGGCCTCGTATCGTGCGCAGTCGTGGCCCGCTCCGATATCGCGTACCAACGCTTGCTAGGCCGGTTCGTCGCGCTTTACGCCGATCGCCTATGCAATCGCCACTGGGGTGAACTCGTCACGCTGCTGCCGGGCAAGCGCCTGCGCATCGCCATGAGCTTTCAGGGACTCGGCAAAGAAGAGGTCGCCGCGCTGTGGCAGCCGTTCTGGGACTGGATTGCATTGCAGGACGACCTGACCATGACGGCGGCGCCATCGATCGTCGCCGGTCCGGGGAGGATACGCTGGGACGGCAAGGCGCTCGCGCGGTACGTGCCCGGCCTGGTCCGCTTCGATGACCGGCCCGGCGCGCCAGACGCCAATTTCTTCTGGACCCAGAATCTCGCCGAGGCCGGTCATGTGATCCACGGCTTCGACTCGCTGTGGTTGCCCGCCGCAATGCTGACGCGCGAGCGCCAACCCGAACTCGTCGATGCGCTGATGGGCGCTACGCGCTATTGGCCTGTCGAACTTCATTTTCAGAAAGGGCTCGCCGGCGCGCCTGCCGACGTGATTGCCGCCGGCCTGCAAACGCCCGTCAATCCAGTCGTGGCGGAATCGTTCGCCTTGGCCATCCTCGCGAGCGAGGGGCCACCGGCATTCGACGGACTGACCGGTCACGAGCCCGACGTTGCGAAGGCACAGCGAGATACGAAGCTGATCGCTCTGGCCATCGACGAACTCAGGAAGCTTGCACCTGCAGACGGCGCATATGTCGCTGAGAGCAGCTATTTTCAGCAAAACTGGCAAGCCGCGTATTGGGGGGCCAACTATGCGCGTCTGCTTTCGATCAAGAAACGTTACGATCCGCACGGAGTTTTCTTCGTTCGTCACGGTGTGGGCTCCGAAGACTGGAGCGACGACGGGTTCACCCGCATGGCCGATTCCGACTAGCCGGCCGGCTGTTTCGCGCGAATCCTGATGCTCGTTATGTGTCGGTAGGAGCGTGTATTGACTCCGGCGAAAGCTCAATGCACGCTAGCGATGCATCGGCATCCGAAGCATCTCTTTCTAGCGAACCTGATGAAGCGGGGTCGGTAATAAGTTCGGTGCCGTTGCCAATACAACGTCGTATAAATGACGGAGACAGAAAAGATGACAACACCGAAAAAGATCCCGGCGGCCATGCACAACACTTGGAGGCTCACTACCGCGGCGACCCTGATGGCCTCCGCGATCGTACTGGCCGGCTGCGGCAGCAGCAACGACGACGGGCTGCAACCACCGCCGCCGAGCAACGTTCTGCCAGGCTTCATCAAAAGCGCGGTAACGACGAAATCTTATGACGGCAACAGCGACGATCTGCTGACCGCGGGCCTCGGCAAGACCGGCCTCGCGTCGGCGAGCGCGCCGGCCATCGCGAATGCCGCACAACCTACGGCCGCCGAATTGCGGCGTCTCGCGATCTGGTCGAACTACCGGGCGCTCGTCGACATGACGGCGAACGGCGGCTATGGACGCTTCTGGGGTCCCAACGTCGACCTGAACGGCAACGACACGCTGGGCGAAGGCAAGATCGCGGGCAAGGAATACCTCGCCTATGCCGATGACGGCAGCGGTGCGCAGAACGTGAGCCTGCTCGTGCAGATTCCCACCAGCTTCAATCCGGACCAGCCGTGCATCGTCACCGCGACGTCGTCCGGTTCGCGCGGCGTGTACGGCGCGATTTCGGCGGCCGGCGAGTGGGGCTTGAAGCGCGGCTGCGCCGTGGCCTACACCGACAAGGGCAGCGGCAACGGCGCGCATGAACTGTCGACGAATCGCGTGACGCTGATCGACGGCACGTTGCAGGATGCGAGCTCAGCGGGCAAGGCGAGCCTCTTCACCGCGAAATTCGGCGGCACCACGCTGGCAACGTTCAACGGGCAGTTCCCGAACCGCTATGCGTTCAAGCATGCGCACTCGCAACAGAACCCTGAGCAGGACTGGGGCAAGAACACGTTGCAGGCGATCCAGTTCGCATATTGGGCGCTCAACGATTCGTTCGGCGCGTTGAATGGCACGACGCGCACGGTGCGCTATGCGAGCGGCAGCATCACGACGATCGCCGCGTCGGTCAGCAACGGCGGCGGCGCGTCGCTCGCGGCAGCCGAGCAGGACACGTCGGGGCTGATCACGGCAGTGGTCGTCGGCGAGCCGCAGATCAACATGCGGCTTACGCCGCAGGTGTCGGTCGCGCAGGGCGGCGTGCCGGTCGGCGCGTTCGGCGAACCGCTCGCCGATTACATGACGCTCGCGAACCTGCTGCAGCCGTGCGCCGCGCTCGCGCCGGCCGCGGCCGGCGCGCCGTATCTGACCGCGCTGCCGACCGCAACCACTACCGCGCTGCGCACCGCGCGTTGCGCGTCGCTCGCGGCAGCTGGCGTGATCGCGGGAGCGGATACGGTGACGCAGGCCACCAATGCGCTCGCGCTGCTGCATCAGCACGGCTATCAGACCGACTCGGACCTGCTGCAAGCGCCGATGTGGGACTCGCAGGCAGTGCCGGCCGTCGCGGTGACCTATGTGAATGCGTATGGCCGCGCCAGTGTGTCCGACAACCTGTGCGGCTTCAGCTTCGGCACCACCAGCCCGACGGGCGCAGCCGGCGTGACGCCAGCGGTCTCGCCGATGCTGACGGTGTTCGGCAACGGCAATGGCGTGCCGCCGACCAACGGCATCAACCTCGTCTACAACGCGGGCACCTCGGGCGCGGCCGATCATCGGCTTGCGACCGCCAATGCGAGCTACGCGGGTGCCGCATGCCTGCGCGCGCGGTGGATCGATGGTTTCCTGAATGCCAGCGTCGATGCGATCCGCGTGAATGCGAACCTGCATGGCAAGCCGACCATCATCGTGCAAGGACGCGCGGATGCGCTGGTGCCGATCAACCATGCGTCGCGGCCGTATCTGGGCTTGAACCAGGTGGCCGAGGGCGGCGCGAGCAAGCTGGCGCTTTACGAAGTCACGAACGGTCAGCACTTTGACGCGTTCCTCGGCGTCGCCGGTTTCGACACGCGTTTCGTGCCGTTGCACTACTACAATCTTCAGGCGCTCAACCTGATGTGGGCTCATCTGAAGAGCGGCACGCCGCTGCCGCCGTCGCAGGTGATTCACACGATACCGCGCGGCGGTACGCCGGGAGCCGCACCGGCGCTGACCACGGCCAACCTGCCGGCGATCGCGGCGAGCCCGGGCGCCAATGCGATTTCGGCAACGAACGGTGCGGTGAACGTGCCGGATTGAGCGGCGCGTGCTGAAGCAATGCGTGCACACAGGCGAGCGCCTGTGTGCGCGTTGCCGTGAGACGACCTGCGTCTACGCTCAAGAACTCATCCCCTCGCGCTCGAGCCACGAACGGAACTGCACGACCAGTTCATCGCCAGATTTCTCATCCGCAATGTAAGTGCAGTAGCTGCGCGACCGCAGACGCGGACCGTCGAACGGTGCGACGAGCCGGCCAGCGGCGAGATCGTCGGAGACCAGCGCGGTCGGTCCCATCGCGACGCCGATGCCGTCGATGGCGGCCTGCAAGGTCAGATAGAAGTGATCGAAGGTCAACGTGGCGGCCGGCCTCAGCGCGGCAAGCTGCGTGCTCGCCAGCCAGTCGGGCCAAAGCCGCGGAAGACTCGACGTGTGCAGCAACGTGTGTTGCCGCAAGTCGCCCGGAGATCGAAGCGGCACTCGCTGCAACAGCGCCGGACTGCAGACTGGCAGCCTCTCCTCCGACAGGAATGGCCGCATCGAATAGCCGTAGAACGTATCCGGGCCGCCCCGGATGACGATGTCGTAACTCTCTTTCAGACTCTCCAGCGGTCCGTTCGACGTTTCCACCTTCACCTCCACGTCGGGATGCCCGGCGCGGAATGTCGCCAGTCTCGGCACCAGCCAGCGCAACGTGAATGTGGCGGGCGCGTTGACGGACAGCGTCCGCGACAGCGTTTCGGGCACACCGTATCGCGCGGTTGCCTGCGACAGCTGTTCGAACAGCGGGCCGATTTCCTCCAGATAGGCTTTCGCTGCCGCCGTCAGCGTCACCCGCCGATGATGCCGTTTGAACAACGAGGCGCCGAGCCATTCCTCGAGCAGACGCACCTGCTGGCTCACCGCGCCGTGAGTCACGTGCAGCTCCGCGGCGGCTTCCTTGAAGCTGCCGAGCCGGCCCGCAGCCTCGAAGGCCCGTAACGCATTGAGCGGAGGCAATACCCGTTTCATTTGCAAGAGTTTTTCTAACGCAGGCGGCCAATTTATCTGGTTTGAGGGGCCACGACAAGAGAGATATCCTTCCTGTTGTACCGCTAATGCCATTCCCGCTCACTCTCGGCCCCAAAACCCCATGCTTAGTTACACCGGTGGCATCGTGCTTTTTGCCGCGATGCTTCACGCGAGCTGGAACGCGATGCTGCACGGCAACCGCGACCGGTTCATGTCCATGACGTGGATGAGCATCGCTATCGCGGCGGTCTCCACGCTCGTCGTGCTGGTCAACCCATTGCCAGCCAGCGCCTGCTGGCCCTACCTCGTCGCATCGGGGCTCGTGCATATCTTCTACAACGTGAGCCTCGTGCGGTCGTATCGACGCAACGACCTGGCGCTCGCGTATCCGATCGCGCGTGGCTCGTCGCCGCTGCTCGTCACGCTCGGCGCTGCGCTGTTCGCGCGTGAAGCGATCGGCCCGTTGCACGCGCTCGGGATCGCGATGATCTCGGGCGGCATCATCGCGATCGCGTTGCAGGGGCGGCACGTGTCGCGCGCGGGTGTGTTGAGCGCGCTGACGACCGGTGCGACGATTGGGCTCTATACCGTGATCGACGGCATCGGCGTCAGAATGTCCGACGGTCAGCCGCTGATCTACACCGCGTGGATGTTCATGTTCTATTGGCTGATGCCGTTGCTGTTCGTCGCAATGCGCGGCCTCGCGCCGCTATGGACACCGGTACGAGCCGAGCCGCTGTCGGTGGGCTCGTCGCTCGTCGGCGGCCTGGTGTCGATTGCGGCGTATGGCATCGTGATCTGGGCGCTGCAGGCGGGCGCGATGGGTGCGGTGTCGGCGTTGCGCGAGACCAGCGTGGTGTTCGCGGTGCTGATCGGGCGGGTGTTTCTTGGAGAAGCGGTCAATGGCGGGCGCTGGCTCGCGTGCCTCGTCGTTGCGGCTGGAGCGGCATGTCTGGGGCTTTGACCGGACAGAGGATGCGGGTCGTTCATCACCGGCACCTGGCTCGATGTGACGGGTGGCAAGTAAGCCATACGCCATTCGTCCGTAAGATTTCCTTAAGCTTCGGCTGATAGATAGCGGGTTCGACAATGGCAGACAAAAATTACGATGCCCCGTGGACCCAGATCCGGCCGACAGGCCGAAAAGAACCGTTACCGCTCGACCTACCTGCTCGAATTGGCGCGCGGCAGCTCGCACATTTCGAGCACGCTGGGCGCCGACAGCCAGCAAGCGGCGATCGCCGAAGTACTGTGCGATTTTGGCCTCAAATACGGCAAGGACGAACTGCCGGTCTTTCGCGCGCTGCTCGCGGAAAGCCTCGAGGATCGTGGCAATCCGGACGCGGCGCGAGCGGTGCTGAGCTTCGCGTCATGCCAAACGCTCTAGCCGCTCTCTAGCCGCCGATCAGCTTCAACCCCACCGGCAGCGATTCGCCGAACACGCGACCTTCGTCGGCGTTATCGAGCGCGACGACTTCGCTGACCATCGTGATCCAGGCGCGCGGCGCGCTCGCCGCTTCGAGGCGTCGCACGACGCTCGCGCGCAATTCGTCGGCCAGGTCGCGCGAGCGATCGCCGGTCATGCGAGCGATCTGCACGGCCGCGAACGCGGCCGGGTCGACCTTCTTCCAGTCGAGCGCGAGGATTGCGTCGAGCCATTGCGCGGCGACGTCGGGCGGCACGACGCTGTGCGCGCTGCCGTAGAACGGCTGGCGCGCGCCGATCCGTCCGACCGCCCACCAGCTTTGATGGTTTTCCGCGGGCTTTTTCAGGCGCGTGAGCACTGCCTCGCCGAGTTCGATCTTGCGTTCTGCCGGAATCCGTTCGAGCGATGCGGACAGGCGCACCATATCGGCAAAGCCGGTCTTCGCGACATCGAACGGCAGCTTGTGGCGCGATTGCGCGGCCTTTTGCAGATAGTCCATCGCGTCGAGCACACGCAGTTGCGCGTCTTCGCCGAGACCGCCGGCCGCGCGGCGCCACAACGTCCACCATTCGGACCACACCTGGCTGTCGGTCACGTATTGAATGCCGTCGTCGAACAGCGTCCACAGTTGCTCGACGCGCCATTCGTCGAGCGGATAGCCGAAGCCGGGCCGCACGCAATAGCCGGCCAGATTCAGCCACAGCCGCTCGTGATCGGCCGAGCGGCGCCGGCGCCGCGCGCGTTCCCACAGCGCGCCGAACAGTTCGCGCAGCAATGCGCTATTCCAGCCATCGCGCGGGCCGAGCAGATGTTCGAGCTGCGCGCGCAGGCGTTTGATTTCCTTCGGGTCGACGTTATGCGCGCGGGCGCCGAAGCAACGATCGATCAGTTCGATCGCGCGATCGAGCGCGGGGTGGCATTGCGGCGCGCCATCGGCGGATAGGTCAACTTGCGCGTCGCCATGGCGCAGCTGGAATTCGAGCAGCCAGCGTTGCGACGGATCGTCCAGCTCGATGCAATGGACGTCGAGCGTGCCGACCTCGGTCAGCGACGTCGCGATGCGCACCGCGGTTTCGCGGGCGCGCTGGCCGTCGCGTGGCTGGACGATCGTCGCGATCGGCGGCAGGCGCACGAAGTCGCCGCCCGCGAGGTCGACCAGCTCGCCAGGCTGATACGCGGTGTCCGCGCTCGACGACACCAGGTGAAAGCGCACCGGATGCCCGAGCCGCAGCGCGAACGTGCGATCCTCGATCAGAATCTCGTGACCTTCCTCGGTGCCGCGCGGCAGCAGACAGATGCCGCGTTGCGCGGGCGCTGCGTCCGGCTCGGTGACGTCTTTGCCGGCAGGCGTTTCGTCGAGCAACAGAAAATAGCTGCGCGGCGAACCGCCGCCGATTTTCGGCGCGAATCCCGCGCGCGCGAGCGTATAGGCGACCGCGCCGCGCGCGACCGCGACGTCGGGGTTGTCGTTGTGCAGCACATGGAGCGGCGCGCCGCGCCAGCCGCCGAGCGTGTCGGCGAGACGTCGCGACAGCGCGTCGGCGCGGAACACGCCGCCGTTGAGCAGCAGCGTGTCGGGAACGGGCAGGGCGGCTGTGCCGGATGCGTCCGGCGCGCCGGAATCCGCGCCCAGGGCCTTGCGCGACTGCGCGGCGAAACGCTCGAGAAAGGCCGCGATATGCCGTGTGACCGCCGCATCGGTCGCGTACGGCAGGCCGAATTCGACGATCGCGCCGCGCGGGCGGCCCGGTCGCTGATCGGCGGCCACGCGCGGAAAGAATCCATCGACGATGATCTGCTCGACCTCGGCGCGCGTGACCTGTGTGGTGCGCGCGCCGCCGATCAGCTTCGAGCCCGCGCCGAGCAACGTGACCGGCGCCGACTCGGGCGCCTGCGCGCCGAGCAACTGCTCCTTCGCGACGCGGCATCGTTCGACCAGCTGCGACAGGCTCGCCGCCGACAGCCGCTGCGGTGGCTGTGCGCTGCCACCGGTACCACCCAACAGCCGCGCCTCGACCAGATGCGCGAGCGCGAGGTCCATGTTGTCGCCGCCGAGCATCAGGTGATTGCCGACACCGACGCGCGTCAGGCGCGGCTCGCCGTCGTCGGTCAGGCCGACTTCGATCAGCGTCAGGTCCGTGGTGCCGCCGCCGACGTCGCAAATCAGCACGAGCCGGGTCTGGGACAACTCATCGGCAAGCGTGTCGCGATGCCGGAACAGCCAGTCGTAAAACGCGGCCTGCGGCTCTTCCAGCAGCCGCAGCGACGGCAGTCCCGCGAGCCGCGCCGCTTCGACGGTCAGCGCACGCGCGCCTTCGTCGAACGATGCGGGCACCGTCAGCACGACGTCCTGCTGTTCGAGCGGCGCCTTCGGAAAGTGCTGGTTCCACGCGGCGCGCACGTGCGCGAGGTAGCTCGCGCTCGCATCGAGCGGGGAGATTTTGCGCACGTCGTCGGGCGCGCCCCACGGCAGGATCGGCGCGACGCGATCGACCGACGCGTGCGACAGCCAGCTTTTCGCGCTCGCGACGAGCCGCCCCGGCACCTGCGCGCCGAGCAGCCGCGCGAGCCGGCCGACCACGGCCGGTTGCCCGGTGTCCTTGCCGTGGTCCGACGCTGCCCGAGCACCGGCGGACCACGGCAACTGCAGATCGGCCGCGCTCAGCTCGCCGTCGGCCGCCTGATAGCGCACCGACGGCAACAGCGGCCGCGCGGCGACCTCGCCGGGGCTCACCAGCTGCTCGATCTCGAACACGCGGATCTGCTGCGATCCGGCTTCCGCGTACGCGAGCACCGTGTTGCTGGTGCCGAGATCGATGCCGACGCTGTACCGCTTCATGTCATTCACGCATTCGGGTTGCCGCGCACGTCGAATTCGACTTTCCAGCGCTCGTCGGAGCCGCGCGGGATCGCCTCGAGTTCGAGCGTGCCCGCTTCGGTCACGCGCGCGTGCAGCTTCACCGGCACGACTTCACCGGCGGTACGGCCGGCCGCCGGCAGCGTCGCCTGGATTTCCTCGAGCTCCTGCAACTCCTCGGGGCTCCAGTATTCGAGCAGCGTGCCGACCTGATCCTGACGACGCACCGACGAGCCGAAGAAGCGGAAATGCACGGGCTCGCCGACGACCAGCCCGAACTCCTGCGCGGGCAGCTCGGCGTCGGTGCCTTCTTCCATGCCGAACGGCGCGACGCACAGCGCCTGCACCGGCGGCTCGAGGCCGGGTACGGCCGGCATCGCCGATTCGATCGCGATGTAGTACGCGCGCGCGGTGCCGCCGCGAATCCGCACACCGCGCCCGCGACGCACGTAGCCGTAGTAAGCCGCGCCACGCGCGACCGCCAGATCGAGGTCAGCGCCTTCGAGCAGACGCGCGCTCGCCGCGCCTTCGGCCGCGAGCCAGCCATTCAGCGTGCTCATGATGCGCTCGACCAGCAGCGTCGACTTGAACACGCCGCCGTTGAACAGCACCGCGGTCGGATGCAGGAAGCTCGCATTCTGCGCGGCCGCGTTCGCTGCGGCTTCACCGAGCCCTTCGAGTTCGGCGAGCGCGCCGACCTGACGGCCGAGAAACGCCGCCAGATGCCGCGTGATGCCCGCGTCCTGCGCATAGGGCAGGCCGAGCTGCGTCAGACCCACCCGCGCGCGGCTCACCGGACGCGCGGCGCTGTCGACCTGCGGGAAGAAGCCATCGAGGATCGTCTGCGTGAGTTCGGCGCGCGTCAGCTCGGTGCGGATCGAGCCGCCGATCAGCTTAGAGCCGCGGCTCGGCACGACGAGCGGCACGGTGTCGGTGGCGGGGTCGCTGAGCAGGGTTTCCTTCGCAGCGCGGCACGCATAGGTCAGCGCGCGCAGCTGCCACGCGTCGGCCTGGGTGCCCTGGGCGGCGAGCTTGCGCGCGACCACGTGCGCAAGTGCGAGGTCCATGTTGTCGCCGCCGAGCAGGATGTGATCGCCGACCGCGACGCGATGCAGTTCGAGATTGCCGTCGCGCTCGATCACCGCGATCAGCGACAGGTCGGTGGTGCCGCCGCCGACGTCGACGACGAGAATGATGTCGCCGACCTTGACCTGCTTGCGCCACTGGCCGCTGCTCTTCTGGATCCAGCTATAGAGCGCGGCCTGGGGCTCTTCGAGCAGCGTCATGCGTTTGAAGCCGGCGGCCTCGGCCGCCTCCGCGGTCAGTTCGCGCGCGGCCGGGTCGAACGACGCGGGGATCGTCACCGTGACGTCCTGCTCGCCGAACGGCGCGTCCGGATGCGCGTGGTCCCATGCTTCGCGCAGGTGCGTCAGATAGCGCACCGAGCTTTCGAGCGGCGACACGCGTGTGACTTCGGGCGGCGCGTCATTCGGCAGAATGCCCGCGCGACGGTCGACGCCCGGATGGCACAGCCAGCTTTTCGCGCTCGACACGAGCCGGATCGGCGTGCCGGCGCCGCGATTGCGCGCGAATTCGCCGACTGCGAATTCGCGCTGGCCGGTCCACGGCAGGTACAGGTCGCCGGAGGCCAGCTCGTCGGGATGCGGCAGGTACAGGAACGACGGCAGCAGCGGCAGGCTGTCGATTGCGCCGGGGCCCGTCAGCTGAGCGATCGACAGCACCTCCTGGGTGGTTTTTTCGCCGTCGCTCGCGTGCGTGTCCACGTAGGACAGCGCGCAGTGCGTGGTGCCGAGGTCGATGCCGATGGAATAGCGTGCGTCGCTCATAGCTCCACCTCCGCCGGTGCGATGACCTTCGCGTTATGGCCGTCCGCGAGCTTCGGCAGACGCACCTCGTCGACGCGCCAGCCGCGATGGCTGATGCTGCCGCTAAACGGCGCGCTGCCGACCACGTTGCCGGTCAGACGCACCGAGCTCGCGTCGAAGCCCGCGGGCAGCGTCACGCGGCTGCCTTCGGCTTCGTCGCGCACCGGGCGGATCGTGAAGTGCTCGCGCAGCGTCGCGCGGCAGCCTTCGTGCACGAGGCGCGCGGCTGCGCCGATGTCGGCGTCGCTATAGGCCTTGATGTCTTCCTCGACGAAATCGATGAAGCGCGCGTCGCGTTGCAGCAGGCCGAGCAGTTGCAGCGCGGCGTCGGGGGTGGCCTCCTTCAGCACCGGCGCGGGTTGCGGCTTCGGTTGCTCGGTGGGGGCGGGTGCCGGGGTTGCCGCGGCGGCGGGGGCGGGCGCTGCGGCCGCGCCGATTTTTTCGCCGTTGCGCAGGCGCAGCACGTCGGCGGCGAACTCGCCATTGCCGAGAATGCGGAAAAACGTGCCCACGGCCAGCGAAATCCGGCCGAGGAAGGATGGGTTCGAATCGCTCATAAAGGCTCCTGATCTGCTCTGTTGAGGACGAGCGGTCCTCGCCGCGCCGCGTGCGCCGGGCAGCGAAGCTGACGGGCCGGGCGGGGCTGTGATGTTGCGGGTCGGCGCGCGGCCGGGGGCGCGAGCCCTGGGCGATGATCATGCAACCGCCGGGCCGCCAGACGGTCCGGGACGCTTCGCGACCGGGCCGGCCGCGCGTGCGGCGCGCGCAAAACCCGTATTTTGCCTTGCGGCGCGCCCGACGCGGGCAAAGCCGGCAATTCTAGCGGGCAATGGGGTGGGAATGGCGGGGAGTTGGGGGGACCGGGCGGTGTGCGGAGGTGCTTTGGGAGCGGCTTTTGGCTTGGCGGGCGCTGACGCGGGGCGGAGGCAGGCCAGCCTGCCGGTCTCTCCCCGCGCAGTGTTGCCGCTTACGCGATCATGCGCATGGCGGCGACGTTACGACTTTCTCGGCTCTTTCGGCACCCGCTTGCCCGATGGTGCCGGCGCGGGCCTGACCGGCCCAGCGACTTTCATGTCGGCTCGGCGCGGCGGTTGGTGCGCGGCCATCGAGCGCGCAGGCCTGACCGGCCCGGCGGTGTGTATGTCGGCGTGTTGCGGCGGTCGGTGCGCGGCTGTTACGTGCGGGGGCCTGACCGGCCCGGGAGCGTGCCTGTGGGCGCGCGGCGGCTGTCCGTGCGCGGCCATCGCCGGCGCGGGACCGGCTGGGCGCACGAGCGGCGCACGCGCGTCACCCGGATACCCCGGCAGATGACCGTCATGGCTCGCCATCACACGACGCAGTTCCTCACGGCGATGGAAAACCTCCGCGCGACGATCGCCATGCGCATAGAACTGGCGCTGCCGGACGCCGTCCCGTCCGGCGACCCATATATACGTATCGCCGCCGACAAATACCACGTCGCGGTCGACCACATTGGCGACGTACACATCGGTGGGCAACGGCTGATACGCAGTCGCGGTCACTTCGGTAGGGCGGTTCGGGGCGCTGACGAGCTGGCCTTGCCCACTGGTCACGCAGCCCGCGAGAAAGCTCGCGCACGCAGCCGACGCCAACAGCGCCTTGGTGATCTTTTTCAACTTCATTCCCCGGTTTGTCTTGTTTAATTGTCGAGCGACGCCCTTTTAACGGCCGGGCATTTTGCATCTTGAGATGCGAATCGCCGATCGGGGAAATTCGTTGGTCATTGCGCAGGCGAGAACCGCGCAGGCGAAAACGCATGCGCCATTGCGCGTGCGCAGCCGGGGTCCCGATCCGCGCTTAATGGCCGTCCGGATTGCCTTCTTCAGACTTCGCGTCGTGCCAGTTCATCCGGTGCCGATTGACGGTCTCGGTATGCCGCGCGTCGTCCTCGGTGTGCAGATAAAGGCTGGTCGTATTCAGCGACACGTGGCCGAGATTGTCGCGGATCGTGCGCAGATCGACGCCGCCGTCCGCCTGATGCGAACCCGCCGTATGCCGCAGCCAGTGCGCCGACGCGCGCTCGAGTTCGTCGGCGCGATCGGCGAATTCGGGACCGCGCGCGCGTAACCACATCGCCGCGCCCGCGAAGATGCCTTTGATCGCGTCGTGAATCGCCGAGCGCGACAGGCAGCGATTGCGACCCTTGAACGGCAGCACGAGCGGGGTTTCCTCGGCGCGGGTCGGCAGCGCGGCGAGGCCATTTCGCGTCCGGTAGCTGCGCAGTTCCTGAACCAGTTCGGCCGACACCGGTACGATCCGCTCCTTGTCGCCCTTGCCGAGCGTTTCGAGCCACCACTGGTCCTGACCGTCGGCGCCGAGCCTTCTGAAAAACTGGCCCATCTGCCCGCCGGCGACCTCCGAAATGCGCATGCCTTGCAGATAGAACAGCGTGGTCAGCCAGCGGCAGCGCGCGTAGTACGCGCGCTGCGCATCGGTATCTTGCGGCAGCTGCTCGACGAACAGCTTCACTTCGTCCCACAGCGACGTCGACAGATAGCGCGTGACGCGCGGCGCCGAGCGCTTCGCGCGCTGTCGCAACAGCGCCATCGGATTGCCGCGCAGATAGCCGGCGTTGACGAGCCACGTGAACATCGCGTTCAGGATGATCAGCGCCTGGCGCTGGCTGGCCGGCGACAGCGGCCCATTGAACGGTCGCCAGCGCGCGTCGCCGCGCGCGTACTTGCCGCCGTTCGCCGACACCCAGCGCGCGGCCGGCTGCGGATCGGCGATGAACGCCTTGAACAGCAGCAGATCCTCGTGCGTGAGCGACGACAGCGGCTTGCCGAGCTGCACGACGGCCCATAGCAGCAGCCGCTCGGCTTCCTTGCGGTAGTTGTCGAAGGTAGTCTTGGTATCGGCGTAATTGGAGAGCCACGCGCGCACGGCGTCGAGGTCGTTGCGCGCCGATAGCTGGGAGTTTTCCGCCGCGCCGCGGTTGGTGCCGTCGCGGCCATCGAGCAGTTCCGGCACGACGAGCGATTCGACGGGCTGGACGGTGGCGAGCTCAGCGTTCGGGGCAGCTTTCGGCACGGCTTTGGACACGGTTCGGGAGACTCCTCGGGCGCACGCCGGTTGGCGTCATTCTGCTCCGCTCAGGCGCTGTCCGAAGCGTTTGCCTGAAAAGAAAACAGCGCCCATCTTGTTGCGGACGAAACGCGAAACCCTATCACACAGTAGGCCGCGCCTGGCGCAAAACAGCGGGGCGCGCTCAAGCTTCGACGCAGCGACGATCGATCGGCATACAGTAATGGAGCGCGCCGCGCGATTGTTGCCCGCTATAGTCGTCATCTATTACCGGCATTGCCGGATTCGAATTCTATTGAAGTTTGCCCTCGCCTATATTCGAATAGGAGTGGCGCGTCGGCCGGAGTCATCCGCGGAGTTATCCGTCAGGGACTCCGGCTGCGTTTCCTTCAACCCTGGATTTCGTGAGTGCACTGCCGAATCGTTCGGCTGACTGTCGGGTTCCTCGATCGTCAAGTTGCCACGGAAGCCTGACAGGATGACAAACGCATAACAAGTACCTTGCATGGGATTGGAGAAAGTGCTTTGCACCGACTCCGATCGACAACGGAGACATCCTCCAAAGGAGAGAACGCATGTCAAACGAAGCAAAGTGCCCGTTCATCCACACCGCCGGCGGCGGGACAACCATTCGAGACTGGTGGCCGAAGCAATTGCGCGTCGACCTGCTGAACCAGCATTCGAACCGCTCCAATCCGCTAGACAAGGACTTCAACTATGCCGAGGCATTCAAGAGCCTCGACTACGACGCGATCAAGAAAGACCTCGCCGCGCTGATGACCGATTCGCAGCCGTGGTGGCCCGCTGACTTTGGCCACTACGGACCGCTGTTTATCCGTATGGCATGGCACAGCGCCGGCACCTACCGCATCGGCGACGGCCGCGGCGGCGCAGGGCGCGGCCAGCAGCGTTTCGCGCCGATCAACAGCTGGCCGGACAACGTGAGCCTCGACAAGGCGCGCCGGCTGCTATGGCCGATCAAGCAGAAATACGGCCAGAAAATTTCGTGGGCCGATCTGCTGATCCTGACCGGCAACGTCGCGCTCGAAACGATGGGTTTCAAGACATTCGGTTTCGGCGGCGGGCGCGAGGACACGTGGGAACCGGATCAGGACGTTTATTGGGGCAATGAAAAGACCTGGCTCGGCGGCGATGTGCGCTATGGCAAGGGCGCGGCCGGCAGGGAAGACGACGAAGGCGTGCTGGTCGCCGACGAAGAACTGCACGGCACCGAAAAGAGCCGCACCGATCCGCCCGGACGCAACCTCGAAAACCCGCTCGGCGCGGTGCAGATGGGCCTGATCTACGTGAACCCGGAAGGCCCGGACGGCAATCCCGATCCGCTCGCGGCGGCGGTCGACATCCGCGAAACGTTCGCCCGCATGGCGATGAACGACGAGGAAACGGTCGCGCTGATCGCCGGTGGCCACACATTCGGCAAGACGCACGGCGCGGGACCCGCCGAGAACGTCGGTCCGGAACCGGAAGGTGCCGGTCTCGAAGAGATGGGGCTCGGCTGGCGCAACAGCTTCGGCACCGGCAAGGGTGGCGACACGATCACGAGCGGTATCGAAGTCACGTGGACCTCGACGCCGACGCAGTGGGGCATGGGCTATTTCCAAAACCTGTTCGGCCACGAATGGGAGCTGACCAAGAGCCCGGCCGGCGCGAATCAGTGGGTTGCGAAGGGCGCAGAGCCCACGATCCCGCACGCGCACGACCCGTCGAAAAAACTGCTGCCGACGATGCTGACGACCGACCTGTCGCTCCGCCTCGACCCGATCTACGAAAAGATCTCGCGGCGCTTCATGGACAACCCGGACGAGTTCGCTGACGCGTTCGCGCGCGCATGGTTCAAGCTCACGCACCGCGACATGGGTCCGCGCGCCCGCTATCTGGGCCCGGAAGTGCCGGCCGAGGAACTGCTGTGGCAGGACCCGATCCCGGCCGTCGATCACCCGCTCGTCGATGACAAGGACGTCGCGGCGCTGAAGCAGAAGATCCTCGCGTCCGGACTATCGGTGTCGCAACTGGTCACGACCGCGTGGGCCTCGGCCTCGACGTTCCGCGGCTCGGACAAGCGGGGCGGCGCCAACGGCGCGCGCATCCGGCTCGCGCCGCAGAAGGACTGGGCAGTCAACCAGCCTGCCGAGCTCGCGAAGGTGCTGAAGGTGCTCGAAGGCATCCAGAGCGAGTTCAACGGTGCGCAGTCCGGCGGCAAGAAGATTTCGCTCGCCGACCTGATCGTGCTGGCGGGGAGTGCCGGCATCGAGCAGGCTGCGAAGAACGCCGGGCAGCAGGTGACGGTGCCGTTCTCGCCGGGTCGCATGGATGCGTCGCAGGATCAGACCGACGTCCAATCGGTCGGCGCGCTCGAGCCGGTCCACGACGGCTTCCGCAACTATCTGGGCGGCAAATTCCCGGTGGAGGCGGAGAAGCTGCTGATCGACAAGGCGCAACTGCTGACGTTGACGGCGCCCGAGATGACGGCGCTGATCGGCGGCCTGCGCGTGCTGAAGGTGGGCGGTGGCAAGGAAGGCGTGCTGACGGACAAACCGGAAACGCTGACCAACGACTTCTTCCGTAACCTGCTCGATATGGGTACGGAATGGACGCCGGTGTCGGAGGCCGCGGAAACGTTCGAAGGCGCCGACGCGAAGACCGGCGAGGTCAAGTGGACGGGTACCCGTGTCGATCTGGTGTTCGGCTCGAACTCGGTGCTGCGCGCCTTGAGCGAGGTCTACGCGAGCGAGGACGGTAAGGAGAAGTTCGTGCGCGACTTCATTGCCGCGTGGGTTAAGGTGATGAATCTGGATCGTTTCGATCTCGCTTGATCCAGCCATTGCGGCGCGTGGTTCATTGCCACGCCGACGCAGTGTTCGAAGGTAGCTTTGAGTAGTCATCGAGCGCGATTGCCGGGATGCCGGCAATCGCGTTTTTTCTTCGTCTGCGTCCCAGGTATCCACTCAGACCATCTTCAACACCACCCTGAAACGCGCGTGACCGCTCAGCATCCGGTCGTAGGCCTGCGCCGCCTCGGCGAGCGGATACTCCTCGATCATCGGCTTGACGCCGGTGAGCGCGCTGAACGCGAGCGTGTCCTGCGAATCGGCCGAGGTGCCGGAGGGCCAGCCTTGCACCGAGTTGCGTCCCATGATGAACTGCACGATCGGTACTTCGATCGGCTCCTCGGAAACGCCGACCATCACGAGCTTGCCGTTCAGGCCGAGACCGCCGAGCGTGGCGGTCATCGCTTTGCCGCTCGTCACCGTGGCGAGGATCAGCTTCGCGCCGCCCAGTGCCTGCAGCTTCTCGGCGACGTTTTCCGTTTTGCTGTCGATGTAGTGATGCGCGCCCAGTTGCTGCGCGAGCGGGGCCTTGTCCTGACCGCGCGCGATCGCCACCGTGCGAAAGCCCATCTTGCGCGCGAACTGCACGCCGAGATGACCGAGACCGCCGATACCGAGAATCGCTACCACGTCGCCGGCGCGCGCGCCGCTATTGCGTATCGCGTTGAAGGTCGTGATGCCCGCGCACAGCAGCGGCGCGGCATCGACATCGGACAGATCGTCGGGAATGCGCGCGAGCGCTTCGACCGGGGCTACCATGTATTCGGCGTAGCCGCCGTCGTAGCTGATGCCGGGGATCAGCGCGAACTTGCACAGCACGAAGTCGCCCCGGCGGCAGTGTTCGCATTTGCCGCAATGGCCGCCGTGCCAGCCGACCCCGACACGCTGCCCGAGCTGCCAGCCCTCGACACCCGCACCGAGCGAATCGATCACGCCCGCGATCTCGTGACCGGGCACGCGCGGATAATTGAGGCCCGGCCACAGCCCGTCCTTGGTCATCACATCGCTATGACAGATGCCGCAAGCCTGAATCCTGATACGCACATGACCGGCGCCCGCCTCGGGCACTTCACGTTCGACCAGTTCGAGCGGGCCGCCGGCCTGCTTTACTTCGACTGCTTTCATCGTGGGCATGATGTTCTTCCTTTCCAGTGGTGAACGGGACAAGAGGGGAACAAACTCAAACATCATAGTCCGCGCCCAGGCGGGTCGCCAGAAAGAAGCCGCCGTCAATTGGCCGATGACGATGACATCCGATGTAATTGGCGCGCCGCGCGGCCGTCACTAGTCTTTCACTACGGCGCGCCGCTCGAACCGCAGTTGGCGGGATTCGCGTGGCACGCGTCCACGCGCTGAAGCAGTTCTTTTCACCCCATTAACAGGAGGGCAATACGATGAACGTCACGAGTCACGATCCGAAAGTGCAGCCGGGCGATCTCGGTAGCCTGTTGCGCTATTGGCGTGACGTGCGCGGCGTGAGTCAGCTCGATCTGTCGCTCGAAGCCGGCTTCTCGCAGCGGCAGATCAGCTTCATCGAAAGCGGGCGCAGCGTGCCGGGCCGCGACACGCTGTTGACCCTTGCGCAAACTCTCGACGTGCCACTGCGCGAACGCAATGCGCTGCTGCTTGCCGCCGGTTACGCACCGGTCTATTCGGAAGCACCGTGGAATGCGCAGGAGATGAACGGCGTGGTTCGCGCGCTAGAACGGGTCGTGCGTCAGCATGAACCGTTTCCGGCGCTCGTGATGGACCGCGACTGGAACGTGCTGATGAGCAACGACGCGGCGCCGCGCTTTTTCGACTGCTTCATCGACATGGCCGCTCGCGAAGGCCCGCGCAACATGCTGCATCTGATCTTCGATCCGCTCGGCATGCGTCCGTTCGTGGCCGATTGGGAGCAGGTCGCGCGAAGCCTGCTGCAACGCGTGTATCGTGAATCGGTGGGTCATGTCGTCGGTACCCACACGAAACGTCTACTCGATAAACTGCTTGCGTATCCCGATGTGCCGCGCGACTGGAAGACGCATCATGGCTCTTCCACGACGCCCGCTACGCTGCCGATGATTCCACTCGGCTTCATCAGCGACGGCGAGGTGCTGCGCTACTTCTCGATGGTCACGACCGTGGGCACACCGCAAAACGTGGCCGCGCAGGAGCTTCGCATCGAATGCATGTTCCCCGCCGACGAGGCCACCGAAGCGCGCCATCAGCAGTTGCTTGCGAAGCATGCGTTGCCGCAACCTCCAATATCGGCAAACCGTGCGCCGTGATATAGCAGTGCCTTCGGTTTTTGCGCGATCATCCGAGCCGGTCAGCTTGAGCAATCCGACGCCACTCACTCTCCATGGACAACGGGCTTCTACTGAGTCCCAGGCACGCTCGATGCTCCGGCGAGATATGCGCTGATCGCCTTGCGCAATGTCCGGACGGACGACTGATCGATGGAAGTCCATCGTTCGCGCCCGCCAAAAACTGGAAGAACACAACACGAAACCGACCACCCCCTTACTGGCAGTCAGCTTCTTCGCGGCCGATGTGCAGGCAGGCGCGGGACCCTTTCTCGGCATCTATCTGCAAGCGCATGGATGGAGCCCCGACATGATCGGCACCGTGCTGACGTTGGGGGCCATCGTCAGCGTGCTCGTGACGGCTCCGGCTGGCGCGCTGGTCGATGCCATTTACCATCGGCGCGCGGTGGTGGTTGCCGCAAGCGCGCTGACGGTCGCCGCCGCGTGCGTGATCTGGCTCTCGCGCGGCTACTGGCCGATCGCGCTCTCGCAGATCGCAACGGCAGTAGCGGGCTCGGTCATGGGCACCGCGCTGATGGGACTGACGCTCGGCATGAGCGGCCGCAGAAACTTCGACCGGCAGTACGGCCGCAACCAGGTGGCGAACCACGCCGGCAACATCGTGGCGGCGGCTTTATCCGGCGCGATCGGCTGGTGGCTCGGCATCGTCTGGGTGTTCGCGCTCGGGGCGGCGTTCGGCATCGCGTGCATTGTCTCCGTGTTGCTGATTCCCGCGCGCGCGGTGCATCGGCACTATGCGCGCGGCCTCGCGCACGAGGACGACAAGGATCGCTCGGAGGTGCGCGCGGACAGCGTACGCGCGCTGATCCGCTGCCGCCCGTTGCTGTTGCTCGCGCTCGCGCTGGCCGCCTTCAGCCTCGGCAATTCCACGCTGCTGCCGCTTTACAGCCTTGCGCAGGCGGCGGCCCACCACAGCGACGCCAGCGCGATCACGGCGGCCAATATCATCATTTCCCAGCTCGTGATGCTGTGCGCCGCTGTCTACGCGAGCCGCGCGATCCGTCGCTGGGGTTTCTGGTGGGTCATCCTCGCGACGCTGGTCACGCTGCCGCTGCGTGGCTTGACCGCGGCGTGGATCACGGCCGAGTGGGGGATCGTGCCGGTGCAGATCTTCGACGGTCTGGGCTCCGGGCTGCAAAGCGTCGCGATACCGGCTCTCGTCGTGCACCTGTTGCATGGCAGCGGGCGGGTGAACCTCGGTCAGGGCGCGGTGAAAAGCGTGGAAGCGGCGGGCGGCTGCCTGAGTCCATTGCTCGGCGGATGGCTCGCCAGCCGCTTCGGTTACCCGACGGCCTTCATTGCGCTCGGTAGTCTCGCGTTCATCTCGCTGGCCGTGTGGATCATCCCAGGCGCGACGATCAGGCGAGCGTGCGATACGCGCCGCGACGAACTCGAAAAAATGGCCGACATCGACGTGTCGGCGTTGTTTTCGTAGCTCGGACGCAGCAGCCCGCAATCAGTCGAACCCCGGGTGCTTGACGCAGATCAAGCCGCCCGCGACGCCGGGGCGCATGATGTAAGCGCGTGACGCATGGCGTACCCGCCGCCGCTAGCCGACGCATGACACGAACCTGGCAGACGGGCGAACACCTTCGCCGCCACGCATCGTGTTTCATTCCGGCCACAGGAGAAGTCCGTCATGAAAGCACTCGTCTATCACGGTCCGGGCAAAAAGTCGCTCGACGAACGGCCGATCCCCGAACTCGCGGCGCCCACCGATGCAATCGTCAAAGTCACCCGCACGACGATCTGCGGCACCGATCTGCACATTCTCAAAGGCGACGTGCCGACCTGCGAGCCGGGCCGCATTCTCGGCCACGAAGGCGTCGGTGTCGTGCATCAGGTCGGCGACGCGGTGAGCGGGCTCGCGGCCGGCGATCACGTGCTTATCTCGTGCATCACCTCATGCGGCCGTTGCGACTACTGCCGGCGCGGCATGTATTCGCATTGCACGACGGGCGGCTGGGTTCTCGGTAACCGGATCGACGGCACGCAGGCCGAATACGTGCGCATTCCGCATGCGCAAAGCAGTTTGTACCGCATTCCGGCCGGCCTCGACGAAGAGGCGCTCGTGATGCTGTCCGACATTCTGCCGACCGGCTTCGAATGCGGCGTGCTCAACGGCAAGGTTCAGCCGGGCTGCACGGTGGCGATCGTCGGCGCCGGGCCGATCGGGCTCGCGGCGTTGTTGACCGCGCAGTTCTACTCGCCGGCGCAGATCATCATGATCGATCCCGATGTCAACCGGCTCGAGGTCGCGCACCGCTTCGGCGCGACCGCTTGCGTCGACAACGCGCATACCGATGCGGTCGCGCAAGTGCTGAAGCTGACCGAATCGGTCGGCGCCGACTGCGTGATCGAAGCGGTCGGCATTCCGCCGACGTTCGAGCTTTGCCAGCAACTGGTCGCGCCGGGCGGAACGATCGCGAACGTCGGCGTGCACGGCGTGAAGTGCGATCTGCATCTGGAACAGCTGTGGGATCGCAACATCGCGATCACGACGCGTCTCGTCGATACCGTCAGTACCCCGATGCTGATGAAGACGGTCAAGGCGGGGCGGATCGATCCGACGCGTCTGATCACGCATCGGTTCAGGCTCGACGATATTCTTGCGGCTTACGACACGTTCTCCAGCGCGTCGAGCACGCGCGCGCTGAAGGTGTTGATCGAAGCGTCGTAGGCGGGGCGCGGCGAGCCGGGGCGATGGTGCGTGGCACGCGTGCGCCGCGCCGCAGACCTCTATACTGTGCGTCGTCAAAACACGAGGCCCTGTCGCCGACCCGAGGTTCCGTCACCTCGCTAAATCGGCATCGCTCGACCCGCCCATCCATGGATACTGATTTGTCGTCGCCGCGCCGCTCGCGGCTCACCCGCGTTATCGAGGTTTTCAGCGCATTTCTGAAGCTCGGGCTGACCAGTTTCGGCGGCCCGATCGCTCATATCGGCTACTTCCGGCGCGAGTTCGTCGAGCGGCGCCGCTGGCTCGACGACGAAGCCTTCACCGACCTGATCGGCCTGTGCCAGTTTCTGCCGGGCCCCGCGAGCAGCCAGGCGGGATTTTCGATCGGGTTGCTGCGCGTCGGGTGGGCCGGGGGCCTA
This sequence comes from Paraburkholderia sp. EG304, assembly GCF_046543485.1. Classification (NCBI taxonomy): domain Bacteria; kingdom Pseudomonadati; phylum Pseudomonadota; class Betaproteobacteria; order Burkholderiales; family Burkholderiaceae; genus Paraburkholderia; species Paraburkholderia sp. EG304. The sequence continues at coordinate 539,927 of NZ_JBKGUA010000001.1, forward strand.
GCCGCCTGGTGCGGCTTCACGCTGCCGTCGGTGCTCGTGATGCTGGCCTTTGCCGCGATCGCGCCGGACCTCGGCGGCGCGTTCGGCACGGGTGTGATCCACGGGCTGAAACTCGTCGCGGTGGCCGTCGTCGCGCAGGCCGTTTGGGACATGGCGCGGCGTCTGTGTCCCGACCGCCGCCGCGCGGCGATCGCGCTCGCATCGCTCGCATTGCTGAGTGTGCTTGGCACCGTCTACGCCCAACTGATCGTGATCGGCGCCGGAGCCGTGCTCGGTGTCGCGCTGTGCCGGACCACCGGGACGCAAGCGCCGCACGCCATTGCGCTGCGGACCGGCGATTTCCAGGTGTCGCGCACGGCAGGCATCGCCGCGCTGGTGGTGTTTTTCGCATTGCTGTTCGCGTTGCCGCTGTGGGCGGCAAGCGGAACCTCGCAAGGCTTGCGCGTATTTGACGCGTTCTATCGCTCGGGCGCGCTCGTGTTCGGCGGCGGGCACGTGGTGCTGCCGCTGTTGCAGCGCGAAACCGTCGCGACCGGATGGGTCGCGCCCAACGACTTCCTGGCTGGCTATGGCGCGGCCCAGGCGGTACCCGGACCGCTGTTCACGTTCGCGGCGTTTCTCGGCTGGATGATGGCGCTGCCACCCAGACACTGGAGCGGCGCACTGCTCGCGACAGTGGGCATCTTTCTGCCGGGTCTGCTGCTCGTGCTCGCCGCATTGCCGTGGTGGCAGGCGCTGCGCGCGCGTGCGGCGATGGCGGCGGCGCTTGCCGGCGTCAATGCCGCGGTGGTCGGCCTGCTGGCCGCCGCGCTCTATTCGCCGGTATGGACTAGCGCGGTGTTGTCGGCGACGGATTTCGCCGTCGCGTGCATCGGCTTTTTGCTGTTGCTGCGCTGGAAGGTGCCGCCGCTTGCGGTCGTCGTGCTGTGTGTCGCGGCCGGCGTTGCTCAAACCGTGTGGCACCCGCTTTGACAGCGCTAAACGCGCACGGCTTTCACAAGCACTGATCTGCATCAAGGCTGACAGCCACGCGTCGGTTAGCCTGCAACGATGATCGCGCGGCCTCTGTGCGTTTGCCGCACTAGGACGGTATCGCGCGAAACCCGACAGGCCGCAAGCCATTCGCGCGATGACGGACCACATGATCGACCACGGCCCCGGCGGCTACGGATTGGGCGGTGCAAGCGCGCACGACGGCCCGCGCGCCGTGCGGGCATGGCGCCGCCTGCGCTGGGGGCTGTGCGCGCTGAGCTTCTGCGCGATCCCCGCGTTCTACATCGAACTGACGGTGCCCACTCCGTTTGCACTGATCCTGTCGCGTACCCTGTACCTGGGCATGTTCGCTGGCTTTGCGTTGTCGTTCGCCTGGCTGGCCCATCTGAGCAGACGGCCAAAGACGCTGCTCGCGAACAACTGGCTCGACCTGCTCATCGCGTTGGGCGCGGCGCTCAGCACCGGTTTCGGCACGCCGCCGTGGCAGCCGGTCGAATGGCTGCTGCGGCTGTCGTTCATGGGCGTCGTCGCGTTGCGTATCGTGCTGTCATTGCGCGAGTTCGTCACGCCGAACCGTCTGATGTGGCTGCTACTCGCCGGCGCGCTCGTGCTCGCGATGGCCGGTGCCGGCTTTTACTGGCTCGAACCGCACGTGCATTCCTACTCCGAAGGGCTGTGGCTTGCGTTCGAAAGCAGCGCGACGGTCGGCTATGGCGACATCGCGCCGACGACGCCCGCATCGCGTGTGTTCGCTGCATTTGTCGTGCTGCTTGGCTACGGCATGTTGTCTCTGGTCTTCGCGAGCATCGCCGCCGCATTCATCGGCAAGGAAGAGAGGGCGTTGCGGCGTGAGATGCATCGGGATATCAAGCATCTGAACGATGAAATCGTACGCCTGCACGCCGAACTGAAGGCGTTGCGGCAGACGCTCGACGCCGCCGCGCGACGCAGCGACACCGATGCGGACTCCGTGACGCGCACGGGTGAATGACTCCTCGTGCCGACCCGGCCGCGGCAAACAACGGCGCCGCTGACCAAGCGGGACGCCGCCTTGACGTACGTCAAATCCGCCGTGGATTGCGTGTTTAAGCTGGAGACGTCGCGGCACTTCATGCCCGTGGGGGCCCCACCATGCACATTTCCTTTCCATCCTGCATGCCCGAATACTGCGCCCGGGATCTGGTGCTGGCGTTTCCGGCGCTCGTCGACGATCGGCCCGTGCAATGCGCGATCACGGCCGAGGCGCTCGAAGATCATTTCGGCGCACGCTCGCTGCGGGAAGACGATCTGGTCCAGGCGTTCCTCGCGCACCGCTATCAGATCGAACAGTCCGCCAGACAACTGCTCGAGGAGGTTGGCGCCAAGCCCGTGCTGCTGCATAGCGGGTTCTTCAGGTTCTCCGCGTGACCCGTCGAGCGGACGCGCTTGACGTGGATCAACGACGCGCCCGCGCGCCCCGCTACGCTGAAGGCATGGTGAGCCCAGCTCGGCTCGGTCGACTGGGCCCGGTCGTGGCCTGCTTATCCCAAGGAGAGTGCAATGAGCAATCTGACGCGTTTTGATCCGCTTTCGCTGGACCCTGTGTCGGAACTGTTCCAGGGTTTCTTCCGGCCGATGCGGTCGATGCTGTCGACCCAGGAGACCGAACTCGCGTCGATGAAGATCGACGTGACGGAAAGCGACGCGGCTTACTCGGTGAAAGCTGAACTGCCCGGCGTGGACAAGAAAGACATTGACGTGCAGATCGACGGGAGCGTCGTGTCGATCAACGCGAAGGTCGAGCGCAACACGGAGGAAAAGGAAGGAGAGCGCGTGATCCGCCGCGAGCGCTACGCCGGGACCTTCAGCCGCTCGTTCTCGCTCGGCGGCGAGGTCGACGAGGCGAACGCGAAAGCCGAGTATAAGGACGGTGTGCTGTCGCTCAGCTTGCCGAAAAAGACGTCCGGTGATCGCAAGCGGCTGACCATCGACTGACACGGCAGGCTGGCGCGCCGTCGCACGGGCTAGTCGCGAGGAGACACCTGGTGAAAACCGACAGACAACTGCAGCGGGAAGTCGAGGAAGAACTCGAATGGGACCCCGCGGTCACCGCGACGGATATCGGCGTGGAGGTGACGAACGGCGTCGTCACGCTGTCGGGCCATCCGCCGAGCTTCGCCGAAAAACTGGCCGCCGAAAAAGCCGCGCAGCGCGTGGCGGGTGTGAAGGCGGTTGCGGTGGACATGCAGGTCCGGCTGCCGAAGCCGGACCAACACAGCGACGAGGACGTGGCGGGCGCGGTCCACGCGATTCTGTACTGGAGCGTCGCCGTACCCCACGATGCGATCAAGATCCAGGTGGAAAAAGGCTGGGTCACGCTGACGGGTATGGTCGACTGGGCCTACCAGCGCCACATCGTCGCGCGCGCGGTCGGCCAGATGCGCGGCATTCGCGGCCTGACGAACGCGATCGAGGTGCGCCGCAAGGTGGCGACCGACGAGATCAGCAAGAAGATCGAAGAAGCGATGCGGCGGCACGCCGAGCGCGAAGTCAGGCACATCGGCGTCGACGTGAACGACGGCACGGTCACGCTGACGGGCAAGGTGGGCTCATACGCGGAACGCAAGGTCGTGCGCGGCGTCGCGTGGAGCGCGCCCGGCGTCTGCGCGGTGGTCGACGATCTCGTCGTCGATGCGAGCCCGCCACGCGAACCCATCGGTGATGCAGCCGAACGATAACAGCCACGTTCCCACTCGCGACCGACGATTCCGTTCGACCGTTGCACGGGCCTAAAACTGCCCGAGCTCGACGCTTTGCCCATACACCGGCACCTCGCATGACCAGCCGAGCGTCTCGACGATATGCCGCCGCATCGCATCGGCCGCGGCGGGCTCGCCATGCGTGACGAAGGTGCGAGCGGGCGCGTCGGTCAGACTCGACAGCCAGTTCAGCAACTCGCGGTAATCGGCATGCGCGGATAGCGACGGGATCGATTCGACGCTCGCGCCCACCCGCACGTATTCACCGAACAGTTTGATCGACGGTTCGTGGGCCGCCAGCGCCGCGCCGCGCGTGCCGGCCGCCTGGAAGCCGACCAGCGCGATCGTATTGCGCGGATCGGACGCGTACAAACGCAGGTGATGCAGCACGCGCCCGCCGGTCGCCATGCCGCTGCCCGCGATGATCACCATGGGTCCGTTATGCGACGCGATGGCCTTCGATTGCTCGACGCTTCGGACCATGATCGCGGCCTTGTCGATCGCATTCGCGTCGGAGATCGTCAAACGATGTTCGGCGAGATGCCTGCGATACACGTCGGTGACGCTGGTCGCCATCGGACTGTCCAGATAGACGGGCACGTGCGCCATGCGCCCCGTCTCTTTCAGCTTCGCGATGTAGTAAAGGACTTCCTGCGCGCGGCCGACCGCGAAGCACGGCATCACCACCACGCCGCCTTTGGCGAAGGTCCGGCTGAAGATCCGTTCGAGGTCGTCGCGCGGGTTCGAGTCCGGATGCAGGCGATCGCCGTAGGTCGACTCGACGACGAGGTAATCGGCATGCGCGAGCGGCGCGGGCGCACGCATGATCGGGTCGTCGGGGCGGCCCACGTCGCCGGAAAACGCCAGCACCTTGTGATTGCGGCACATGACGACGCTCGCCGCCCCGAGGATGTGCCCCGACGGCAGAAAGCGGAAGCACAGCCCATGCGGCAGGTCGACCGGCGTATCGAAGCGGTGGGGCGCAAGCAGATGCAGCGCGCGCTGCGCGTCGTCCTGCGTGTAGAGCGGCAGCGCCGGCCGATGCTTCGAGAAGCCGTGGCGGTTCGCGAATTCCGCTTCCTCTTCCTGTAGCTTCGCGCTGTCGCGCAGCATGATCTCGCACAGCGCGGCGGTGCCGGGCGTGCAATACACGGGACCGCGAAAGCCGTTTCGCACGAGCAATGGCAGATAGCCGCTGTGGTCGAGATGCGCGTGAGTCAGGAGCACCGCGTCGATCGAGTCGGCGGGCACCGGCAGTGCGGCCCAGTTGCGCAGCCGCAGGTTCTTGAGGCCTTGAAACAGCCCGCAATCGACGAGGATGCGCAAGCCGGGTTCTTCGAGCAGATACTTCGAACCGGTGACGGTCTCGCTTGCACCGAGAAAAGTCAGCTTCATGATTCCTCCGTTGCTCGCGGATGGATGGGACCATTTCAACGGATGTGGGCGCCGTACTCTTGATCTGGATCATCGGTTGCGCAGCGCTCGCCCGAAAACGGTCGAGGACGAAGTGGCGAAACAAACTGCCGCTCTGACGCTTCCCGTATTCCGCTAAGATCGTGCCGGAATTCATCGACCCAAAAGACCGCGGCGCTCCCAAAGCCCAATCTCAAAACCAACACGCAATGGACCGTATCGACGCCATGAAGGTATTCGTCGCCACGCTCGACGAGGGAAGTCTGGCGGGCGCAGGCCGCCGGCTGGGCCGCTCGCCCGCGGCGGTGAGCCGGGCCATCGCGTTTCTGGAAGCGCACACGGGCACGCCGCTGCTACATCGCACCACGCGCACGATCCGGCTCAGCGAAGCGGGCGAGCGCTATGCGCAAGCGTGCCGGCGCATCCTCGCGGATCTCGAGGAGGCGGACCTGCTCGCCGCCGACGAGCACTCCGCGCCGCGCGGCCTGCTTGGCGTGACGGCGGCGGTGGCGGTGGGCGAAGAGGTGCTGCGCCCGATCGTCGATGCGTTTCTCGATCGCCACCCGCAGGCGTCGATCCGTCTGCACCTGCACGACCGGCCCGTGAGCATCGTCGACGAGGGCATCGACGTCGCGCTGCGCATCGCGCATCTGCAGGACTCGACGCTCGTCGCCATTCCGGTGGGCGAAGTGAGGCGGGTGGTGGTCGCTTCGCCCGACTATCTCGCCACGCATCCGGCCATCGCGATGCCCGCCGATCTCGCCAGCCATCCGATCATCTCGATGACGCATTTCGGGCTCGACTCGTGGAGCTTTCCGGCCGCCCGTCAAACGGCGCTGCCGCAGGTCGTGCGCTTCACGCCGCGCTTCATCGTCAACACGATCCGCGCGGCGCGGGCTTCGGCCGTGGACGGGCACGGCGTCACGCGGCTTTTCTCGTATCACGTGGCCGAACAGGTCAAGGCAGGTGCGCTGAAAATCGTGCTGCGCGACAACGAGCATGGTCCGCTGCCCGTCAATCTGGTGACGCCGCAGGGGCGCCTTGCGGTGCCGAAGGTGCGCAGTTTCGTCGATTTCGCCGCGCCACTGCTGCGCGAGTATTTCGAGCGGGCCCAGCAAATCATCGACGCCGATCGACGCTGATTCGATCGCTACGCGGAAGAATGACTTCCGCAGCGCGGTGATTCTCTCGGGACGCGACTCGATCTAGACTGCCTTCCATATTCATCAGGTGCTTAACAACACCGATCCATGGGAGTCGTCATGCAGCAAGCCGTCTCGAATCCGGCCGCTTCGGCCGGCTACAACGTCTGGCGAGGCACCCTCGCCGGAGCCAGCGCGAGCCTGATCGGCATTGGTCTCGCGCGTTTTGCCTACACGCCGCTTTTGCCGGCCATCATCGGCGCGCACTGGTTTCCCGCCTCGAGCGCCGCTTATCTCGGCGCGGCGAACCTCGGCGGCTACCTGGCCGGGGCGCTGCTGGCGGGCTCGATGGTGCGAGTGGCGAAACCCGCCACCGTATTGCGCGCGATGATGTTGCTCGTGACCATCGCCTTCGTCGCCTGCGCGGCGCCCGTGTCGTTCCTGTGGTTTTTCGTCTGGCGTCTGGCCTCGGGGGTCGCGGGCGGCGCATTGATGGTGCTCGCCGCGCCGACGATCCTTGCGCACGTGCCGGCGGCGCGCCGGGGCTTCGCGAGCGGCGGCATCTTCACGGGCATCGGACTCGGCATCGCGGCTTCGGGCACGATCGTGCCGATTCTGTTGCACCAGGGGCTCACGTGGACGTGGCTCGGGCTCGCGGCCGTTTCGCTCGTGCTGACCGCCGTGGCGTGGAACGGCTGGCCCGAGCAGGCGGCGCCAGCGCACGCCGCCGCGCATTCGCGCTTCGAAAAAGCGCCTGCGTATCCTCGTGCCGGCCTGCGTGCGCTGTATGCCGAATATGGCCTGAACGCCGTGGGACTCGTGCCGCACATGCTGTTCCTCGTCGATTTCGTCGCGCGCGGGCTCGGCCGGGGCGTCGATGCGGGCGCCGAGTTCTGGGTGCTGTACGGCCTGGGCGCGATCGTCGGGCCGCTCGCGGCGGGGCATCTCGCCGATCGCGCGGGGTTCGGCCGCGCGTTGCGTGTCGCGTTTCTGGTGCAGGCCGTTGCGGTCGCGATTCCGGCCGCGGGCTTATTCGGGCCGGCGGGGCTGATGGTGTCCGCCTTTATCGTGGGTGCGTTCACGCCGGGCATCGTGCCGCTGGCGCTCGGTCGCGTGAACGAGTTGCTCGTGCACCATCCGTCCGCCGTCAAGGACGCCTGGAGCCGCGCGACGACGAGCTTCGCGGTGATGCAGGCGCTGGCGGCCTACGGTCTTTCGTTCGTGTTCTCTTCGAGCGGCGGCAATTATCCGGTGCTCTACGCGATTGGCGCGGTGGCGCTTCTGTTCGCACTCGCCGTCGATCTGTTCGCCGCGCGCAGCGCCAAATGAACGCGACGGTGTCGTCTGCACCGGCGATCGGTATGGTCCTGGCGATGCCGTCGATCGGCGTGGCGCACAATGTTGACGAGCGGGTCGCGCTGCGTCCGATCGCCCGCGGTGGCCTCGCGCGCCGGCGCACGGCCACGCTGGGACCTGGCAGACTGGCAAGCCGGCAGGTACATTGAACCTTTTAACGCATCCGGTGGGAAAGGGAACATGAGCACTCAAACGGACAATCGCGCGTTATTGCGCACGCTTGGCATCCACAAGCCGATCATTCAGGCGCCGATGGCCGGCGTCACCACGCCGGCGCTCGCCGCCGCGGTGTCGAACGCGGGCGGTCTGGGCTCGCTCGGCGTTGCCGCGATGAACGTCGAGAACGCGCGCCGGGCGATCCACCAGACCCGCGAGCTAACGACGAAACCGTTCAACATCAACGTGTTCTGCCATCGCCCGGCCACCCCCGATGCGGCCGTCGAGCGTGCATGGCTCGCCTGGCTCGAACCGGTGTTCCGGCAATACGGCGCGACGCCGCCGCAAGCGCTCTCCGAGATCTACACGAGCTTCGTCGTCGACACCGCGATGCAGGCGATGCTGCTCGCGGAGAAGCCGGCCGTCGTCAGCTTCCATTTCGGCTTGCCGCCCGATGCGGTGATCGCGCAACTGAAGCACGCGGGCATCCGTTTGCTCGCGAGCGCGACCAATCTCGACGAAGCGGCGGCGGCCGTCGAAGCAGGCGTCGATGCGATCGTCGCGCAGGGCATCGAGGCGGGCGGTCATCGCGGCATATTCGACACGACCTCGCGTGACGAGCGCCTCGGCACGTTCGCATTGACGCGTCTGCTGGCGAGCGAGTTCGACCTGCCCGTGATCGCGGCGGGCGGCATCATGGACGGCGCCGGCATCGCGGCCGCGCTCGCGCTGGGCGCGCAGGCGGCGCAAATGGGCACGGCCTTCGTCGCGTGCCCGGAAACCTCGATCGACGACGCTTATCGCAGCGCGTTGCTCAGCGATGCGGCGCGCTCGACTACATTGACGTCTGCCATTTCGGGGCGCCTCGCGCGCAGCATCGTCAATCGCTTCACGGCGCTCGGCGAGGACCCGAAAGCTCCGCAAACGCCTTCCTATCCGATCACCTACGACGCGGGCAAAGCGCTCAATGCAGCCGCCAAGGCCAAGGGTGAGTCCGGCTACGGCGCGCAATGGGCGGGCCAGGCCGCGCCGCTTGCGCGTTCGATGCCCGCCGGCGAACTGATCGCGCAACTCGAACGTGAAACGCGTGAAAGTATCGAGCGGCTGCAATCGGTGTGGAGCTGAGCAGTCTGGTTTTCATGCCTCGCATCGATCGAAGACATCGGCACGCATCCCTCGAAACAAAAATACCAACGGAGACAGGCATGCAACGCAAATTCGACGATCTGCTGCTGGGCAGCATCGAGCTTTTCTGCCTCGCGGCGGAGCTCGGAAGCTTTACGCTCGCGGCCAACGCCGCGAGTGTGACGCCGGCGGCCGTGAGCCGCTCGGTGGCGCGGCTCGAGGAACGGCTCGGTGTGCGCCTGTTCGTGCGCACGACGCGCCAGATCCGTCTGACCGACGCGGGGCGGCGCTACTTCGAGCAGTGCCGTCAGGCGTTGTCGCAACTGACGGACGCCGAGCGCGAAGTGACGGGCGAACAGACCACGCCGGCCGGCGTGCTGCGCATCAGCATGCCGACGCCGTATGGGCACTATCGCGTGTTGCCGTTGCTGCCGGCGTTTCGCGAGCGCTATCCGCAAGTTCAGGTGGAGACGCACCTGAGCAACCGCAACATCGACTTCGCGGACGAAGGTTTCGATCTCGCGATACGCGGACGCGCACCGGCCGATTCGAACCTGGTCGCGCGCAAGCTCGAAGATGCGGAGATGGTCGTGGTGGCGACGCCGGCCTATCTGAAGCGCGCGGGGGTGCCGAAAACCGTCGAGGACCTGCAGACCCACGAGTGTATCCAGTTCGAAATGCCGAGCAGCGGGCGTCATCTCGCGTGGACCTTCGAGGGCTCCGCTGAAAATGGCGACGTGCTGACGAGGGGAAGCTATGGAACCTCGGGCGATGCGCTCGCCGGCGTGACGCTCGCGCGTGCCGGCGCGGGTCTCTTTCAGACGTATCGCTTCGTCGTGGCGGACGACCTGCGCGAAGGTCGGCTGGTGGAAGTGTTGCGCGAAGTTGGCGGGCGCACGCGGCCATTCATCCTGCTGTATCCGCACGCTCGCTATCTGACTTCGCGCGTGCGGGCGTTCGTCGAATTTCTGATCGAGCAGTTGGCCAAACCCACGATACCCCCCGTGACCGCGCCGCGCACGCGCGCACACTGAGTGGCGCGTGCGCCTTCATCGCATGGCCGGCTTAGGCGACACCGCGTTGGCGCGAATGCCGCGCTTCGCATACTCGAGTGCGAGCGAGCCGGTCGCGGCGGCGAGGCCGCCCTTGCTCAGCGAGGCCAGCACGGAAGGCACGCCGCCGATCGCGTGACAGTTGCGAGCCGCAGGAACAAGCGGTGAGTGATCGCGCTTCGGTCTAGCGCGCGCCCGCGTTCACGATGCCTGGGTTCGCGGGTCGTGATCGAACTCGAGTCTGATGCCACCCGGCTCGTACAACATCGTGTGGCGTTTGGGGCCGCCACCGAGTTCTTCGGGCGTGAATTCGACTTTGACGCCCGGCCATGCGGACACGCGCGCGAACACATCCTTCAGTGCTTCCTCGCTGCCCACGCGCAACGCAAGATGATGCAGTCCGACGTTGACCTTGCGATCGAATTCGACGAGACGGCTTGGGTCAGTGACCTGCCAGAGCGTCAACACTACATGTCCGTCCGATACAAATGCCGCCGGATAGGCCGGCCTTTCGCCCACCTGCTTCCAGCCCAGACACTTCACGAAGAAGTCGCGTGTGAGGTTCAGATCGCGGACGGTGAGTCCGACGTGATCGATACCCAGGGTAAGCGGCTTGTCAGCCATCGTTCTGTCCTCCTCAGAGCGCGCGGGCAGCGCGCGAATCCGTGCCGGAGAAAACAAAGCCCCGAGGAAATCGGAGCGATTGTCGCCGGCAGCTCAATTCAGTTTTACACCATGCAGTACAGACGGCGAGGAAATCCGCTTGCCTGAATCTGCAAAGTCAAATATATTGAAGTCAGATATCGCGGAGGCGATCGATGGACGATTCGATCAACGACGAGTTCGAGCGGACGCAGAAGCTGGTGTCCGTGCTGGGGCAGGCGCGTCAGCTGATTGCCAGCGAACTCAGGGCAGGGCTCGCGAATGGAGCGAGCGGCTTTCGCGTTTCTCGAAGTCGGACTTCGACGCGTTGAGCCTGCTTCTTTCAAGATTGCTCGACCGCCAAGGCGGCATTTTTTTAATCATTTATCTGACATTGCAGATAATCGCCCGGCACTGAGGGGCGCTTCGAACCGAGACGAGGCCGCAACATGAATCCATCGACCAACCCGGGCGCGCCAGCGCAACTGACCGGCGCGAAGTTTGCGTTAGGCACGTTTGCCGTAGCGCTCGCCACTTTTATGAACGTGCTCGATTCGTCGATCGCCAACGTCGCGATTCCAACGCTGTCCGGCAACCTCGGCGTGTCGATCGACGAAGGCACATGGGTCATCACGCTGTTTGCCGCGGCCAACGCGGTGTCGATTCCGTTGACGGGTTGGCTCACGCAGCGCCTCGGCCAGGTCAAGCTGTTCGTCTGGGCGATCCTGCTGTTCGTGCTGTCATCGGCGGCGTGCGGACTCGCTCCGAACCTGCTGGTGCTGCTGGTTGCCCGCGTCGTGCAGGGCGCGGTGGCAGGGCCGTTAGTGCCGTTGTCGCAGGCCATGCTGCTCGCGTCGTTTCCGAAGGAAAAAAGCTCGAACGCGCTGGCGCTATGGGCGATGACGGCGACCGTCGGGCCGATCGCGGGTCCGGCGCTCGGCGGCTGGATCACCGACAGCTATAGCTGGTCGTGGATTTTCTACATCAACGTGCCGGTGGGCCTGTTTGCCGCGGGCGCGATCTGGGCGATCTACCGCGATCGCGAGACGCCGGCCCGCAAACTCCCGATCGACAAGGTCGGCCTGATCTCGCTGATCGCATGGGTCGCACCGCTGCAGATCATGCTCGACAAGGGCCGCGACCTCGACTGGTTCAGCTCGCCGGTGATCTGGGCGCTGATGATCTTCGCCGTGGTCAGCTTCCTGTTCTTCCTGATCTGGGAATTGACCGAAGAAAAGCCGATCGTCAACCTGCGGCTTTTCGCCAGACGCAACTTCCTCGGCGGCACGATTGCGATTTCGGTCGCCTACGCGATCTTCTTCGCCAATCTCGTGATCCTGCCGCAGTGGATTCAGGGCTTCCTCGGTTACCGGGCGGTGGACGCGGGGCTCGTGACCGCGCCGCTCGGCATTTTCGCCGTGATCCTCGCGCCGGTGATGGGCAAGATCATGCCGCGCTCGGACATGCGGGTGCTCGCCACGCTCGCGTTCGTCGGATTCGCCGGGGTGTTCTTCATGCGCTCGAACTACACGACCGGCATCGACGCGTGGACGCTCGTGCTGCCCACGTTGCTGCAGGGCATTCCGACCGCGCTGTTCTTCACGCCGCTCACCGCGATCATCCTGTCGGGGCTGAAGCCCGAGGAGATTCCGGCGGCGGCGGGTCTGTCCAACTTCGTGCGCATTTTTGCGGGAGCGGTGGGCACTTCGCTGATGAGCAACGCATGGAGCGACCGGACGATCCTGCACCATGCGCGACTTGCCGAGCACAGCAGCGTGGAGGACCCTGGTTTTTCCGGCGCGATCGCGCACCTGCAGGCGGCACTGGACGCGGGCATTCCCAAGGCCACGGCGTTTTACGAAGCCTCGCTGAACGCGCAGGCGACGATGCTGGGCCTGAACGACATCTTCTGGATCTCGGCGCTGATCTTTATCGTCATCATCCCGCTGATCTGGGTGACGAAGCCGACCAAAGGCGGTGCCGCGGGCGCGGCAGCCGCCGGCGGACATTGAACCCGATTGGGCAACCCGGTTGGAGCGGAAAATGAAACACACCATCCTCTTCTTGACCTTATCTGATAATGCAGATATTGTTCAAATCAACGAGGAGGAGGCCGCCATGGACCACTACACGACGAAGAACTTCATGCTTACAGAGAGTATTGGCTTCAGGCTCGTCAAGGCGCGCAACGTCGTCGTCGCGGAAATGGATGCGGCGCTCAAGGACCTCGACATCAACGGCCAGCAGATGGGCATCCTGCTTTCGCTGAAGCAGGGTGTGGCAACCACGCCTTTCGAGCTGTCGAAGCTGCTCGGAATCGACACCGGCCTGATGACGCGGATGCTGGACAAGCTGGAATCGAAGGGGCTGCTGGAACGTTCGCGCGACCCGCAAGATCGCCGCGTAGTCAATCTGACCTTGACCGCGGAAGGGCAGAAAACCGCCGCGCGGATTCCGGAAGTCGCACCGCATGTGTTGAACGCCCGCTTGCGCAAATTCACGAAGGCCGAGTTTGCGGAGCTGGACCGCCTGCTTCGCAAGTTCACAGGCGATTGAGCGGCGCGGCCGTGGGCCGCGCTTTTTTTTCAATCATTAATCTGATTTGTCAGAAAATGAAAACGCAGACTTCGAAGGCAAACACCGTCGCCCGTTCGCTGAAGCTCGGTGTTTCGGTGATCTCTTTCGCGGTGCTGGCAGCATGTGCAAACTATGCGGGCATCCACAGCGACAAGCAGATCGATCAACCCCAACAGCTGGAAACGTCGCGGAGCCTGCCGCAAGAGCAGGGGCATTGGCCATCCGCCGACTGGGTCGACCAGTTCGGCGACGCGCAACTGAAGGCTTTGATCGCCGAGGCGCTGCAAGGCAGCCCGACGCTCGAGCAGGCGCGCGCCCGAGTCGCGCAGGCGCAAGCCTATAGCGAAACGGCGAAGGCGAACACGCTGCCGCGCGTCGACGCGTCGTACACGCTGACGCGCCAGCAATTCAGCAGCACCGCGTTGATTCCGCCGCCGTACGCCGGCTCCTGGCAGACCGAGAACAAGGGGCTGCTCACCGCTTCCTACGATCTCGACCTGTGGGGCAAGAACCGCGAGGCGCTGCGCGCGGCTGTCTCGGAGGCGGCCGCGAGCGAGGCCGACGCGGAAGTCGTCCGGCTCACGCTCGACACCTCGATCGCCCGCACCTACAACGAGCTGGCGCGGCTCTACGCATTGCGCGACATCGCGCAGCAGGAAGTCGCGCGGCGCGAGCAGATCGAGCGCATCACCGCGGGCCGTATCGCAAACGGACTCGATACCGAAGTGGAGCGCAAGACCGCCGAGGCAAATCTGTCGACGAGCCGCGCTCGCGTCAGCGCGCTCGACGGCAGCATCCTGAGCACCCGCTATCAACTGGCGGCGCTGCTTGGCAAGGGTCCCGACCGCGGACTCGCGATCACGCGGCCGACCCTCGGCGTCGGCGACGACGTGCGTCTGCCGGACAATCTGCCGGCCGATCTGCTGAGCCGGCGGCCCGACATCATCGCGGCGCGCTGGCGCGTCGACGCGATCACGCACGAAGTGAAGGAAGCGAAGGCCGAGTTCTATCCCGACATCAACCTGAGCGCCGCGATCGGCCTCGACGCGTTCGGCTTCGGCCGTTTCCTGAGCGCCGCGAGCCGCACCGCGTCGGTGGGCCCGGCGATCCATCTGCCGATCTTCGATGCGGGCGAGCTGCGCGCGCAGTTGAAGGGCCGCTACGCCGAGTTCGACTATGCGGTGGCGACCTACAACCAGACGCTGATCGGCGCGCTGAGCGGCGTGGCCACGCAGATCGCGCAGATCCGCTCGAGCGACGCGCAGCTCGGCGATGCGCTGGCCGCGCAGCAGGCCGCGAGCGATGCGGATCGTCTGGCGACCACGCAATACAAGGCCGGCCTGACCAATCAGCTGACCGTGCTCAATGCCGACGTCACCGCGCTGAACGCCGACGAGGCGATCGCCAATCTGAAGATGAACCGCCGCGACCAGCAGATCCAGCTCGCGTCGGCGTTGGGCGGCGGCTATGTCGATACGTCGGCGCAAACCGACCCTCACGCGGATGTCGCCGCCGCATCCACCAGTCAAGTCAAATCCGCGGTTGCCGCGCGTTGAACGGCACGTCGGGAAACCTGTCAGGAGAACTGCAATGAGCGATTCGATCACGACCGACCGCGAACTGGCGGATCAGGAAGACGAACACAAGAGCGGCGCGCAAGCGCCCGCCACGCCCGAAGGCGACAACAAGGCCACGCCGCCGGCACGCCGCAAGCGCCTGATCGCGCTGCTCGGAGCCGCGGTGCTGCTCGGGAGCGCGGCCTACGGCGCTTACTACTTCACCGAGGGCCGCTATCACGAAGAGACCGACGACGCGTACGTCAGCGGCAATCTCGTGCAACTGACGCCGCAGGTCACCGGCACGGTGATCGCCGTCAACACCGACGACACGGAAATCGTGAAGCAAGGCGACCCCGTCGTTACGCTCGATCCGGCCGATGCCAAACTCGCGCTCGCCGATGCCGAAGCGCAGCTCGGCCAGACCGTGCGTCGCGTGAGCGGCCTGTATGTCAACAACGACTTCTACGCTGCGAACGTCGCACAGCGCGAAGCCGATCTGAGCCGCGCGCGCGACGACCTGCACCGCCGCGAGAACGTCGCCGATACGGGCGCCGTGTCCGCCGAAGACATCGCGCACGCCCGCGACGCGGTCAGCGTCGCGCAGGCCGCGCTCGACGCCGCGCGCCAGCAGGGCGAAGCCAATCACGCGCTGACCGACCGCACCACGGTCGAGCAGCACCCGGACGTGCAGGCCGCCGCCGCGAAAGTGCGGACCGCGTGGCTCGCCTATGCGCGCGATACCTTGCCGGCGCCGGTGACCGGCTATGTCGCGCAACGCCGGGTTCAGGTTGGCCAGCGCGTCGCGCCCGGCACGCCGCTGATGGCGATCGTGCCGCTCGACGGCGTGTGGGTCGACGCGAACTTCAAGGAAGTGCAGCTCAAGCACATGCGGATTGGCCAGCGGGTCACGCTGAGCTCGGACGTCTACGGCAGAGGCGCCAGGTATCACGGGCGTATCGAGGGCTTCTCAGCAGGCACGGGCAGCGCGTTCGCGACGCTGCCGGCGCAGAACGCCACCGGCAACTGGATCAAGATCGTGCAGCGTCTGCCGGTGCGCATCGCGCTCGATCCGGCCGAGCTGGCCGCGCATCCGCTGCGTATCGGCCTGTCGATGACGGTCGATGCCGATACGCGCGACCAATCCGGTTCGCAGCTGGGCGCAGCGCGGAACACGCGCTACAGCACCGATGTTTTCGGACAATACGATGCTCAGGCCGACGCCGAGATCGACAAGATCATCAAGCAAAACCAAATGGTCTCGCGCGCGATGGCGGCGCAACCGCAACCGCAACGCGTGGCGACGCATCAGCGCAAGGCGAACGCAGGTTGATCCGATTCAGGGAGAGCTTGCGGCGACAGAGCACGAAACGGCAGGCGGCGCTAGTATCTGCATCGTCATTCGGCGGTGCGATCGGTGCGACGGTCAGCGGCTGGTAGATGACACGCCATGGCTGGACGGGCATCGTCCCGTTCGGTATCCAACGTTGCTGACTGGAGAGGGGAAACGTGAAGTTCTCGATGAAAACCGAAATCCGCGCAGACGATGTCTCGACGATCGAGCATGCAATGAAGTCGGTGGATCCCGACGCGAAAGTCGCGGTCGACGTTGGCACGCAAAGCGTGAGCGTCGACTCGTGGTTGATGCCCGAGGAGTTTCTGGTCGCGTTCTACGACGAGGACTACGACGTGGCCATCAAGGATTGGTGACACGAACGACGCTCGCGCGGATGTGCCCGGCGGGCAGGGCATGCGTCGTGCGTCGCTCGGGTCGTCAGGCGGGCACGATCTCGGCAATGACGACAATCACGACAGCGGCGTTGGCGGGACCCTGGCTATGCGAGAACGCCGAACGCGCATGTCCCGCCTTGTCACCGAGCACGGCGGCGAACAGCTCCGAAGCGCCGTCGACCACGGCGGGCTGATCGTGGAAACCATCGGCGGAACTGACGTGCCCCTCGACGCGAACGATGTGATGCAGGCGCTCGAAGCCGCCGAGATGACGGGAGATCTGCGCGAGCGCGTTGAGCGCGGCGAGTTGGGCCGCCTTGCGGCCCTGTTCGAGCGTCAGGGTGTCGCCGAGACGCCCCGTATAGACCATTTTGCCGGCGGACAGCGGCACCTGCCCGGAGATAAAGAGCAGGTTGCCGGCTTCACTGACAGCGGTATAGCTGCCCAGCGGTTGCGGCGGAGCGGGCAGTTCGAGACCGAGTTCGGCGAGTTTCTGTTGGACGGACATGGTGGGCTCCTCAAGTGTGGTGTCGAGCGCGGGCGGCGCTAGACCATTTACTGGCCTGCGCTCTGCCCGCCGTCCACATGCAGGATTTCGCCAGTCACAAACGGTGCCGAGTCGAGATAGAGGATCGCATTCACAATGTCGCTCATCTCGCCCATGCGCCCGACCGGATGCATTGCGGCGAGCGTCGCGTGCGACTCGGCGGGATGCATCGGCGACTTGATGATGCCGGGCGACACCGCGTTGGCACGGATACCGGCGTGCGCATATTCGATGGCGAGCGAACGCGTCGCGGCATTCAGACCGCCTTTCGTCAGCGACGCGAGCACCGACGGCACCTTGCTGTTCGCTTTCTCCGCGAGCGTCGTGGTCACGCTGACCACGTGGCCGCTGCCATGCTTCTGCATCGCTTCGATCGCGTACTGGGTAATGTAAAAGAAGCCGTTCAGATTGACGTTGAGAATCGCCGAATAGTCTTCGGCGCTGTACTGCGTGAAAGGCTTTGCGATGAAGATGCCCGCGTTGTTGACGAGCGTATCGACGCGTCCAAAGTGCTCGATGGCAGCGTCGACGACGCGGCGGGCGGTAGCTGCGTCGCCGAGGTCGCCGGCCACGGCGACATAGTCGGCCTCGACGGCCGGTACGATGGAACGAGCCGTGGCGACGACGCGATGACCTTGCGCGCGGAAGGCTTTGACGGTTTCAGCGCCGATGCCTTGCGATGCGCCGGTGACGATGACGACCCTGGAAGTGCTCATGGTTTCTCTCACAGTGTGATTGATTCGGCCTGCTGGCCGTTCGAATCGATGGACTCGATGCAGCGCACTGTAGGCGCATCAGCCGCGAATTCGAACACACACCGTGGACAAAGAGTCTTGCGCCACGAGAACAAATCTCGTGGAATCGGCCGGCTAGAGCCAGCGCCAGATCCCCGCGGGCCAACCGGAGAGCGGGATATGCGCCCATGTCGCCACGAGCCAGAAAACCACGCCGCCAACCAGCGCGTGCATGCCGAAGCCGCCCAGCTGCGCGCGTCCAGCGGCGATCGCCGCGAACGGCAGATAGCTCGTCTGCGACTCCCATGCGGGCCACAGATCGGGTTGCAGACGCCGCTTCTTGCGGTCCTGTAATGCGGCGCCGACCAGCGCGAGGATGATGATCGCCCCGGCAAGCACGATGTTTCGGGTGACCGGCAACACGGCGATGTGGCATAGCCCCCACAGCGCGAACGACCACATCATCGGGTGACGTGTCACCGCGTACACGCCGTGCGCCGCGTCGGGGAGAGCAGCGGGGCGGCCCGCGGTGGGCAACGCCGGGTTGCGGATCAGCGAGCCCATCAGAAGGATCGATGCGATCAGCATGACCACGGTCACAACCGCCCACAGCACGTTACCTGCCGGCCAGAGCGGCTCGGAGACGGGCGTCCGGTCGTAAGCCATGACCATCCAGCCGAACGTCAGTATCGCGATCAGCGAATAGACGCCCATGGCGGCCCGTTCGCCGATTGCCCGGACCATACCGGCCCGCAGCGGATGGGACAGGAGAAAGTGGCTACCGACAAAAGCGAATGCCGCCACGACGAGTGTGCTTTCCATGGGCCCGGCTCCTCGAGTCAGATGATCGGTGGAACGTGTGCACTGGAGAATACTACTTCGTGTGCCGCAATGAGCGCGGCAAGCGTTTCGCGAGTTCGATTGCCGCGCGCGGGTTACAAGCCTTCACACGGCCCGTCGACGGGACGAGAACTGCCCCTCGTTAGTTAAAGAGAGTAGGTGATCGAACGATCGCCGAAGCCAACTTTGCAAGGGGGAGTTCATTCAGCAAGCGCTGCCTGGCCGCTGCGGCAGGTCGCTGGTTGAGGCGCCGCGAAGCGCTGTGTGACATGGCCGGGCAGAGTGTCGCCGCCCGGGCGCCGATCTGTTTTATCGCGTGTCGCGCGGTTGCGTGTCGTGCGACCTTGCAATGCAAAGCTTCCTGCTCCCCGGCGATCTGCGACGGTGTTTGGCTGAAAAGAAGCCAGGGATCGCAAAACGTGAAGGTAAACCCGCAGAGCAAACGTCCCGCCGCTGGCTATCATACAAAGGTCCTATCTCGACGATATTGACAATATGGATGCGTTCGCAATTCGAGTCATCCTTGCCGATGACCACCCCGTCATGCTCAGCGGTATCTCGCATGAGTTTGCAGAGGTGAAGACAATCCAGGTCGTAGGTACAGCGAGGAATTCGACTGAGCTGATCGCGCTTCTCACGAGCACACAATGCGACGTTCTCGTATCCGATTACGCGATGCCTGCGGGCGAATACGGTGATGGAATCGCGCTGTTCTCTCTGATCAAACGTCGCTATCCCGAGATCAAGATCGTCGTTCTGACCATGCTGGACAACCCGGCGGTGATACGTGCGCTCGTTACGCAAGGCGTAACGTGCATCGTCAGCAAATCCGATGCTGGCGCCCACCTTATCCCCGCCGTTCATGCCGTCCATAGCGGCGGCAAATACTATTCGCCAACGATCAATCAGATCGTCCAGTCGATCGACTGGAACCGTCGGGGCAGGGGCTCATCGGACGTGCTGAGCCAGCGCGAATCCGAAGTTGTGCGTCTTTTTGCATCCGGGCTGACTGTGAACGAGATTGCCGAGAAATTGAGTCGCAGCAAGAAAACCATCAGCACGCAGAAATCGAAGGCGATGGAAAAACTCGGCATTGAACGAGAAGTCGATCTGTTTCGGTATGCGATGGAAAATGGGCTGGTGACCTCGTCGCAGAAGACGTCTGACAGTTCTTCCTCCACAGAATAAATGCAGGGAGCGATGCAGCCTTGCAAATAACAATGTAAAGCTCTTACGGGATGCTTGCATTCTTACGGATCTGGATTCCGTCGCCCCGCTTCAACCACGAAACATCTGGATTGAGTCGCCGTCACTGCGTCGGAACACGGTCGCCCGCACGCAGACTGTTCAAGACCGCGAACGTACGCCCGTCCTATTTTCTGAAATTGCTCATTTATAAGACTGAGCCTATTACTGATCCGATGCGGCGTGGATAAAGTCTAGCCCGTTCATTGTCAATAGGACACGACACGAGAAGTGCGACGTGGAAATTCCGCCACGGCTTGATGTGCGCTGCGATCGGCCGCGTTTTGCATACGTGCTCATTGATGGCATTTGTCATAAGGCAGTACCGCAGAGAAGCTGATGGCAGGAAACCATCGCTCAGATGGCTGAGCGAACCGGGCAGGGTAGTCGACGCGGCCGGCGTCACCTGCGTGCGACCGATGACTCGGTGCTTCGCGGCTCACTTTGGTCATCGGGTCCGGGCGCACGAAACATCTGTCGCTGAAGCCTCGAGACAGGGTGTTCAGACCTGGTCGCTGGCGCTAGCGAGAGCAGCAAGGTCGATGCCGGAGCAACACAGGGTGATTGGGCTCACGTTTTACCTTTATGCCCGTCGCGCTTCTCGAAACCTGTTTTTTTGATCCCTTCACGTTTTATGGCGCCTCCAACGCCTCTAATTACATTGCGACGGAAGTCGATTATGACCACATCAAGGATTCGCGTAATACTCGCAGACGATCATCCAGTGATTCTCGAAGGCGTGCGATACGAACTCGAAAGAAGCAGCACGATCTCGGTGGTTGGCACGGCGATAAATTCGACCGAACTGATGGCCGCGCTGACCAACTCGCCTTGCGACGTGGTCGTCTCGGACTACGTGATGCCCGGTGGACGGTATGGCGACGGACTGGCGCTTTTCGCTGCCATTCGCCAGCACTCTGCGAGCGTGCGGGTGGTTGTGCTGAGCATGATGGAAAATCCGGCGGTTGTGCGCCTGCTGATGCAGGGAGGCCACTGCTGTATTTTCAGCAAGGCTGATCCGATCAGTAACCTGACGATCGCGGTACATGCCGCCTACGCGAATGGCCGCTATCTGTCGCCGCGCATGGCGGCCATCTCGGACACGATCAAACCGGGTGGGCGCGGCAACACGGCGGGATCCCCATTGACGCGATGTGAACTGGAGGTCGTACGCCTGTTTGTTTCCGGGATGACTGTTACGGAAATTGGCGAGCTATTGCGTCGCAGTAAAAAAACGATCAGCACGCAAAAAAGCTCGGCAATGCTCAAACTGAGTATCGAGCGAGACGCGGACCTGGTGCGTTACGGAATGGAAAGCGGATTGGTGCCGTCCGCGGAGCCCGGCAATTCGTAACACGAACCGACGCGGGAGTTTTTGACCTAGCCAGGAATCAGCGTGAGCGTGCCGCGCGTGCCGGCTTCCTTGGCGACGCTCCCGACGTTGGACTGCGCGACTGCTGCCGTTTCGGGCGCGCGCGGCCACTACACATTGACACCAAGTCTTCAGCCCACCGGACTTTCCAGGTCGCGGGCCGGTGAAGTGGCGTTGTGAACCTCAGCGTCAGTTTGCAGAATTCTGTAACTGCCACTTCCCAATCGTCATGGGGGTCTTCGGGCGGTGGGTTACAAAAAACAACGCGAGATTTTTGCAGAAATTTGTTCTTTTCAGGAGCGCTTGCACGAATTTGTAACTTTTCCTACTGCCTCTGCTGAAGGCCGTCTACGCTCAAAGCGCAGCTTTGTGGAGCAGTGCTTCACCGCGACTTGGGAGTCGCTCATGTCGAGCAGCACATGTATCGAGACGCCGGCCGTACCGGCGGGATATTCGCAGCGTCAGGTGCAAGGAAAACTGATCGATCTGTCACAGTGGCCGACCTTCGACGAGGCGACGCTCGAAGGCGAAAATCGGGAGGACTATCTCGCTCGTAAAAATGCTGTGGTCCTATTTCTGTCTGGCGCATCGTATGAAGCCATAAGAAGTCAGTCGCCTTTTTCGCCAAAGCATATCTATCGGCTCATTAGCGAGCGGTGTTTGGCGCCGCATCCCGATGGAAGAGAGTTCGGCTGGCGTGGGCTCGTGCCATACGAGCGAATTCAGTCGTACCACCGGAAGACGAAGGTTTGCGTCGACGACCAGGGACGTGGAGGCGCTGGCGCGTTGCAATACGTTCTAAATGCGCATCCCGCCCTACGAGCCGCATTTGAAAAGCGCATCCAAACGATCGCTCCAAGGAACAGCCTGTCTCAAACTGGACGGTCACTGCAACGGCACTGTGTGTGGTTTCTTGATGAACTGCGTAAGCTCGGTTACGAAGCGCGAGGGGAGTGGCCGTTTAACACGGAAAGTTTGGCGTACTACTCGGTTCGCCGCTATGTCGCTGAGATACTTCAAGCGTCTCCCAAAGCGTTGGCGAATGCAGAAGGAGGTCAGGACCTTGTGAAAAAGCTCAGAACGGGTGACGGGACAAATCGGCCAGTCACACGTTTTATGCAGCGAGTCGAGATGGACGCCCATAAAATTGATGGACGGTTTTGCGTCTCTATCCCCCTTCTGGCTGGCGGTTTCCGCGAGAAAATAATTCATCGACTATGGGTGATCGTCATTCTCGAGGTCGTCTCTCGAGCGGTACTGGGATACTACTAAGCATGAAAAAAGAGGTTTCCAAGGATGACATTTTAAGGGCGATAAAACGTGCGCTTGGAACATGGGTTGCCCGACCAGTGACATTCTGCGAAACGCCATTTGTGGCGGGAGCGGGATTTCCTTCGGTCGTGGGCGAAGAATTTGTTGGATTGTGCTGGGATGAAACGAGTGTCGACGGGGCATTGTCTCAAACATGTGAGAATGTTCGCGAGGCCCTCTCGCACGTAGTAGGGTCCGTCGTCTTGGATCCCAAGAGTTCTTTTTCAAAGCGCCACAGCAAGGACGATCGTCCTTTTATCGAAACGTTTTACAGGACATTGGCGAGCCGGGCATTTCAGCGACTTTCCAATACTACCGGGAGTAGCGCTAAAGGAAGGGCAGGATCGCACCCCGAGGACGTAGCGATTACGAGTCGGTTCCAATACGAGTACGCCGAAGAGCTTTTGGAGGTTTTGATTGCGAACTACAACGGCACGCCTCACAGCGGAATCAGTTTTCGGACGCCTCTGGAGTACGCAAAGTTTCTATACGAAAACACACCGATAGAATTTAGAAAGGCCGATCAGACGCAAGTTCAATCCTTCTTCAGTGTCAGGAAGCGATGCCGCGTTCGAGGTGGCGCGGCAAGCGGGCGTATGTCTTTCGTCGAATTCGCTTATGCCCTCTATTCCAACGAGCTGCTACAAAGCAGACAGGATTTGGTTGGCAAGGATATTTGGGTGATTTCTCATCTTGAAGATGACGCGCGTGTGGCGCTTGCTTCCACGCTCGATGGAGCATCGCTTGGTGTGTTGCGGGCTGCGCCACCATGGCATCTTTCGCCACACAGTTTGATGGTTCGAACATCCATAATGCAAACGAAGGCGAAGTTGCGGTTTTTGCTCATCGGCGGCGGTGACGCAATTGAGCAATTCCTTGACTATGTCGAAAGTCAACCCAAGGGTAAGCTGCCGGTCCATCCGGCGTATCTTGAGGCGCGACGAATCCTCGGTGCTGCCGCGCGTCAACCCATCGGCGATACCCTGCTTGACTCAGCGTTAGAAAAGATTGCTGCACTTGATCAATTGGGCGCGGAAACAGGGAGGCCGATGCAAGGGCGGTCTCTTGGGACAAGTCCGGTCGGTTCGGACGCAAATCCGCAACCGCCGCGTCGAATAGCGGCAGGAAAGTAAGCATGGCGATGACCTGGCCTGCACATATCGATGCGAGGCACTGCGTTTGTACACAACAGTACGCTGTGTATACGCACCCCATGCATGAAATGATCAATACGCTTGGCGACTGGATAGACCAGCGGTTTCCGGGCGGGTATATTTACGGCGCGTCGCGCCTCGGAAAATCGAGGTGCGTTCAATGGCATTTGGTTGCAGTTCTGGAAGAGCGTTTCGATTCAATTTTGCCACTGGTGGTATGGAATCGCCGCGCCGACAGTCAAAGAAGTGAAGCACAATTCTGGAATAGTATATTGATGTCTTCGGGATTTGAGTTTCACGACCCGGAGCATCTGCCTAAGACTTCCAAAGTTTTCAATCAGTGCAAAAATCGATTTATTTCTATCGCAGAGAACTCCGGCGGCAACTATGCAATATTGCTCATCGATGAGGCCCAGAAAATGACCTTGAAGGAATGGGAGTGGCTGGTCGGAATGCAGAACCAGCTTGACTACGAGCACTATGTTTTCAGCGTATTTTCAATCGGGTCCCATCAGCTTGGATATGTGTACGACTATCTTGCCGAAACTGGAAACGCTCACATCTCGGCACGGTTTATGGCGGCGAGTGCACGATTCCACGGCTTGCGTAATTGTGAGGAGCTTGTTTTTGCGTTGAACGGCTATGACGAGGATTCAGAATGGCCCGCAGGCAGTCAAGTCTCATATCTCAAGTATTTTGCGCCAGGTGCTTTTAATAATGGGCGTAGACTTGTGAAATCCGCGCCTCTGCTTTGGGATGCCTTGTTGGAGTTAGCACCGCCAGACGCAAAAAAACACAGGGAATTCCCAATGCAGCATGTCGCAAGAACCGTTGAAGGCATGCTACGCCAACTCGCGAATGGTGCAGATTGGGACGATGTCACTTCATACAAAAATTTGCTAAAAGAACTGGCAAAAACCAATTTTTCAAATCATATGCGAATCATCGGGTCAGTAAGCTAGATAATGAAGTGTCCGACAGTAAATTGGTGGCCGGGTAGTCTGAGACCTTACGAAACAAGAGAATGTTTCGTGGCGCGATTCTGTGAGATAAATGGTATCAGTGCGAAGCGGGCTGCCGATTTCCTGTATAAGAAAAGGGCTATCGCGCGCCGCAGCGAAGACGGGGTCATACAGATCGCTGCCGTTTTAAATGAGGATCCGCACCTTGTTGATACCTCTCTACGGCCTCTGACCAACGCCCCCTTGTTTGATGTACGTTTCAGAGGCGCGGACAATACAATTCGCTTTTGCCCTGTTTGCGCAAGAAGCGGTTATCAAAGTAATTTTCATTTGCTGACATGTCTCAATCGGTGTCCATTTCATGGCTGCGAGCTGGAAAAGCATACGATAGTGCTGGGCGGTGGAGTGAAGTTTATCGAAAGAACTGTTGCGGTAGGTAATCTTGTGCGGGAAAGGTGTGATGGTTGGCCAGCCTTTGGAAAAGATTACAGTATCGCCGTTACCGACGATGCGACGAAGATTCTTGACTGGTTAGTATCGGCCAGTAGAGCAGCTACTGAACTGCGGCGGCGTCAGGTGTGGAAGTCGGTCATCGCTGGGGAGGACGTTGACGACGATAGAGACTTGTTCGGAAAATTGCGCCGAATGGTACCTCCGGGCAAGCGTCTTGAGCCTTTCTTTTTGGATAGATGGGATCTGTGGGATTTCGAGAGGTGTGATTTCGGAATCGATGTAAAAGACAGCATTGATGCGTTATATCCCAGCATTGGATTCGCCGGGGCGTATGCATTTTTTAAACACCTTGGCGATTACAAAGCCAGCGGTGTCGGCTTTTTGCCAAATCTGAAGAGAGCGAGAGATGAGCTTATTGGCCGACACGGTAGCTGTGGATGCCACTGGGCATTCGTTGATAGGGGGTGGAACAGCGTTTGGCGCCGAGTGTCTGATCCAGAATTGGTGCGGAAGACGGAAATGTGCCCGTTCGCATTTGCGCTCTCCGAGATAGATGAAGAATGGGGTGTTGCTTCCAGCTTTCGGTCGCGACGTAGGTTGCTCCAAGACGAAATACTGATGACCAGACTATCTCGCGTGATGCGCGACAACGATCTTATTCGTTATACGCGTGATGCTGAACTGTCGCCGGAAGGAGACCTATATTTTTCACCGAGTCCGCTTTCTTTTTGCGAATGGAATTCCGAGTCCCCGCTGTCACGTTTGTTCAACATCGCCGCGCAATGGGAGATCGAATTGATGTCTGACGCTTTGAACGGATGGCTCGACGAAATCGAGCGCGGCGAGCATCCTGCAGAGAGATACAGGCCCCAAAAATCTATCGAACTAATCGAGGCGGATCGTGGCGTATCGTTAATCAGATGGATGCGGACCATCTGACGGTTTGAGTGGACGCCATCTAGCCGACTTCCGGATGGGGCAACAGACAAGGGAATCCAACATGTCGGTGAAAGTGTCGTGTTGATGGTAGCCGAAGGCCTAAACGGCTCGGCGGCGGATGTATCGAAACGTGGCCGGCTCGGAGAGGATGACGGGTTGCGTGCGACGATGCAAGCTCTCGGGCATCCGGGCAGGCTAAAGCCGACCGCGTGTGACCGAAAAGTCGAAGACCGGCCAGCGCCCGATTGAGAGCGCACTTGCTAAGTTGCCCGATTCCGATACGTCCGTTTCCAACGCGAGGGTAAAGTCCGATCGCAAAGTGCTTCTGCGGCTCGGATGCTGAGCGCCAGGATGTTCAGCAGGAGAACTGTAGGCGCTTTTCACGCATCTTCAAAACTCCCCTCGACAAACGCCCTGAGCTGGGAAATATCGGTGCGCGCATAGGCCGCCGTCGTCTGCACCGACGCGTGGCCGAGCAGCGCCTGCGCGACCGGTAGCGGCACGCGGTGATCCACCACAAGCGTACGGGCATAGCCATGGCGCAGCCAGTGCGTGGAGGCCCGCTCCAGGGCCGCGCGCATTGCGCTGTCCTCCAACGGCACACGCGTCGCGGCCAGTGCAAACACGGCGCGCACCTCGTCATAAAGCCCACTCACGCCGAGTGCGCGACCGCGCTCGCTGTGGATCAGCGGCAGGCGTTCGTTCGTGGCAGGGTCGGCCGGTAGTCCCACGGCGCTCCGATAGGCACGCAGCGCGGGCAGACAGGCGGCCGGCAGCGGGATGGCGCGGGGCCGGTGGCCCTTGCCCAGCACGTGCAGGGTCCACTGCCGGGCCTCGTCGACTTCAATGTGCGGCAGCGCCAGATCCTCATGCCACTCCAGTTCCGAGAGCCGCACGCCGGCGAAGCGGTACAGCGTCCAGATGGCGCGGCGTCGGGCCCAGACCGCGGACGGTATGTCCGTCGGCGCGTCACCGCCCGCGACCGCGTCGCAGTGGGCGAGCGCGGCGGCGGGCAGGAACCGCACCGGGGTCCACGTCATGCGCGCGCGGCGTCCGGCCGCGAGTCCTTCGGCCGGATTGACGGTGAGATACCCTGTGCGATGCCACCAGGCGAACAGGCTCGAGACCGCGGCGAGGGCGCGGGAGACGGTGGCCGGGGCGGCGCGCCGCACATTCCCGGTTGCGTCGGCCTGCGGCGCCTGCACGGCATCGCGGTATCCCATCAGGTCCTGCCGCGTCAGGTCGGAAAACGGTCCCAGGCGTTCGCATGTGCACCAGGCCGCGAGCCGCCGCAGTTCCGTCACGTAGGCGCGCAGCGTGTGCGGGGAGTGCGAAGCCCGCTCGCGCAGAAACAGCCGCACCGCCTGCGCGTCATCGGCTACCCCGAGGGTGTTGGTCAGCGCTACCGGGTTGGCGAAGCGGCCCGCGCGGGCCAGCCACGTCGCGTCGACGCCTCCGGGCAGCAGTGCTGCGTCCGGCGTGATGACAGCGGGGAGCCGCGCGCCGTCCGGCGCCGCGTCTGCCGCGGACGGGCGGAAGCGCCGCCGGTGCTGCCGCAGGATGCGTTCGAGCACCACCGTAGCGGAAGGCGCCGCGGCTTCGGTCACGACCTTGAGGCGCCCGCGCTCCCAGTACTCGATCGCGGTGTCGTGCTCGAGCAGCAGCGCGAACACGGCGGGGTGCTCGCGCTTCGCGTCGGCCAGCGACGGGCAGCCCCGCTTGAGTGCAGAGAGGGTCCAGCGGAGATAGAGCGGGTGGCCGAGTGCGTGCGCGAGGTACGCGAGCGCGGCGTCGACGGAACCGGGCAGACGCTGTGGCGGACGGCAGCCGGTATCGAGCCAGTCGGACGGATTCATCGCGCTCTCCTCGGCGACGTGCTGGCGGCCGCAATTGTCGTTCGAGGCGCGCTGCGCGCCGACCGCCGGCCGCCGGCAGTTTCCTGCTTTGCCGTCCCGGTGCCGACGAGCGCCAGCGTCTGCCGCTGCTGCTCCACCACGGTGCCGAGTGCGGCCGCCTCCGCCGCGGCGTGCTGCCGCGAATTTCGCTCCTCCGCGAGTTCGGCGAGCAGCCGGTCCCGCAGCGATTCAAAGGCCGCGAGGCGCTCGGCCGCGCGCGCGAGTTCCGCTTCGAGGCGCACGCGTTCGGTCTGGAACGTTTGGCGCTGGTGTGCGGTTTCCCGCAGCAGCTGTTTTGACAGGCCGTCGTAGCGCGCGCGTTCGGCAGCCAGTTCGCCAGCATGCGTACCGGCAGCCTGCGCGGCCGACTCCCCGGCAGTGGCCAGTTGCGACTTGAGCTCGGTGGTGGCGGATTCGAGCAGGCGCGTTCGCTCCTGAAGGGCGCGGCTTTCGAGGCGCAGCCCCAGCAGTTCCTCGTTGCGCGCGGCCAGCTGGGCGTGCAGGTCGGCGAGTTCGGTGCGAAGCAGCTCCGTGCGCAGTTCAGCTTCGTGCCGTGCGGCGTCTGCGGTCTCCCTGGCCTGTTCCGCGTCGTGCCGCAGCCGCACGACGTCTCCTAGCTGGGTGGCGACCGCGGCTTCCCACAGTGCGCGCATCTGTGCGGCGATCGGGGGCGGCACGTCCGGGATGGCAAAGCCGGCGAGACCTGCGTGGACGAGTTCGGCCTCGATCGCGTTCAGATGGCGCGACAGGGTGGCAGGGTCACCGGCGCCGAGCCGCGCGCGCAGCTTGCGGACCGACACGATCCGGCGGAAGCGGTCGTCGGACGCGGGTGCGGTCTCGCCGGCCTCCGCGAGCATGGCAAGGACGGTGGTACGGATCGCATCGGGGGTGACGGCGGCGGGGCGCGACATGGGGACCTCCGGCAGCGGAATCCAGCGCGAGGCGGGGCGGTCGGGAAAAGCCGGCCGCGCAAAGCGCAGGGCGGGTGTCACTGACCGGCATATTCGAGCCATTCCGGGATCGGCGTAATCGAGCCACCGGATGATCGCCGCAATCGAGCCAGTGCATGATCGGCGCAATCGGGCCACTCGATGATCGGCGTATTGGAGCC